>NZ_JRJG01000042.1 GCF_000759435.1 Hoeflea sp. BAL378 | reverse complement strand
ACGGGCCGATCATCGCGTCCTGGAAATCGATGATGCCGAGCCGGTCTACAGCGCGCCGGTGTTCGACAGGCGCGCCGCGGAGCCTTCCGGCAAGCAGACCGCGCCGATCCGGCCGCTCATCCCGCGCAGCGGCGCCCTGCCCGCCCAGACCGTGCCGATGATCCTCGAAACCGGCCATGAAGACGGCTACGGGCTGCTCGACACCGGCGTCAATGCGGCGGGACAGGGCGAGAAGCTCGAGCAATATGGCGATCTGCGCATCGTCCGCCCGGAGGCGCAGGCGCTGTGGGCGCGCGGCCTTGCCGACGGCGTCTGGGACCGGGCCGACGCGGTGTTCACCGGCGACATGGACGAGGACGGGATCGGCCGCTGGGCGTTTCCGAACGTGCCGCTGGGCGAGACCTGGCCGATGAAGCTGCTCGGCGTCGATTTCCACGGTCGCCTCACCTCGTTCCGCCATGTCGGCGTGTTTCCCGAGCAGATCGCCCACTGGCGCTGGATGGCCGACCGGATCACGGAGAGCAAGCGGCCGCTCAAGGTGCTCAACCTGTTCGGCTATACCGGCGTCGCCTCGCTGGTGGCGGCCAAGGCCGGCGCCGAGGTCACCCATGTCGACGCCTCGAAGAAGGCCATCGGCTGGGCCCGCGAGAACCAGGCGCTGGCCCGGCTCGACGATCGTCCGATCCGCTGGATCTGCGAGGACGCAATGAAGTTCATCGCCCGCGAGGAGCGCCGCGGCAGCCGTTACGACATCATCCTCACCGACCCGCCGAAATTCGGCCGCGGGCCGAACGGCGAGGTCTGGCAATTGTTCGAGCACCTGCCCTTGATGCTCGACATCTGCCGGGAGCTGCTGAGCCCGAAGCCGGTCGGGCTGGTGCTGACGGCCTATTCGATCCGGGCCTCGTTCTACGCCATCCACGAACTGATGCGCGAGACCATGCGCGGCGCCGGGGGCCGCGTGGAATCGGGCGAGCTGATCCTGCGCGAGAGCGGCAAGCCCGATCCCGACGACTGCCGGGCGCTGTCGACCTCGCTGTTTGCCCGGTGGCTGCCGCAATGAGCGATTCGACCCCCACGTCGCGCGTCGGCCAGGTCAAGGACATCACCAGCCTGTCCAACCCGGTGATCAAGGACATCCGCGCGCTGTCGATGAAGAAGCACCGCGACGAGACCGGCACCTTCCTCGCCGAAGGCCTCAAGCTGGTGATCGACGCGATCGAGCTCGGCTGGGCGATCCGCACGCTGATCTACGCCAAGGCCCAGCGCGGCAAGCCGCAGGTCGAAAAGATCGCCGCGCTGACGGTGGCGCGCGGCGGGCTGGTGCTCGAAGTCAGCGACAAGGTGCTGACCGCCATCACGCGGCGCGACAATCCGCAGGCCGTCATCGCCGTGTTCGAGCAACGCGTCACGGCGCTCGATCAGGTGAAGCTCAAGCCGGACCAGACCTGGGTGGCACTCGACCGGGTGCGTGATCCGGGCAATCTGGGCACCATCATCCGCACCGCCGACGCGGCCGGCGCTGCCGGCGTGATTCTGATCGGCGACACGGTCGATCCGTTTTCCACCGAAACGGTCCGCGCCACCATGGGCTCGATCTTCGCCGTGCCGCTGGTGCGCGTGAGCGAGGCGGCGTTCCTCGCCTGGTCGAAGAAGGCCTCGCCGCTACTGGTCGGCAGCCATCTCAAGGGCAGCGTCGACTACCGCACGATCGGCTACAAGGGCCGGCCGGTGGTGCTGTTGATGGGCAACGAGCAGGCGGGCCTGCCCGACACGCTGGCTCAGGCCTGCGAAAAGCTCGCACGGATCCCGCAGGCCGGCCGGGCGGATTCGCTCAACCTGGCGATCGCCACCGGCGTGATGCTGTTCGAGGCGCGGCGGCATTGCCTCGAACTCGGAGACCCGCCCCGTGAGTGAAGCCCCGCAGACCCGTTCCGCGCTGAGCCGGATCGTTCCCATGCTGGCGCTGGTGGCGGGCGCGGTGGCGCTCGACCAGGCGATCAAGTGGCTGGTCGAGACAAGGCTGCCGTTCCACGAGATGGTGCCGGTGATCCCGATGCTGGCGCTCTACCGCACCTGGAACGAGGGCATCGCCTTCTCGTTGCTGCGCGAGCTGCCCGACACCTGGCTTCTGGCGCTGACGGCGCTGGTGATCGTCTTCGTCTCCTATCTGTGGTGGAAGAACCCGCGCGGCCGGGCGATCGCCCATCTGGGCTATGCGCTGATCATCAGCGGCGCGCTCGGCAACCTGATCGACCGCGCTGTCTACGGCCATGTGGTCGATTACATCCTGTTTCACACCGAGACCTGGTCTTTCGCCGTCTTCAACCTCGCCGATAGTTTCATCAGCGTCGGCGCCGCGCTGATCGTGCTCGACGAGCTGGTACTGATGGTGCGGGACCGCAAACACCAGGACTGAAACCGCCCGAACGGCTCGCCGGCCTTGATCTTGCCGGTGCGGCGGGTCAGTTTGGGCCGACACACAGATGAGGAGCTTCCATGCAAGACCGTTTCAAGGGCATCCTGCTCACCCGCGACGAAAACAAGGTGATGTCGGTCAACGTGACCGAACTCGGCCTCGAGGACCTGATGGAAGGCGACGTGGTCGTCGAGGTGGAATGGACCACCGTCAACTACAAGGACGGGCTCGCCATCACCGGCAAGGGCCTGGTGGTGCGGCGCTGGCCGATGGTGCCGGGCATCGATTGCGCGGGCACCGTGGTGAGCTCCGGGAATGCCCGGTTCAAGCCGGGCGACAGGATCATCCTCAACGGCTTCGGCGTCGGCGAGACCCACACCGGCGCCTATGCCGCCTATGCGCGGCTCAAGGGCGACTGGCTGATCGCGATGCCCGAGGGCATGGACGGCCGCTCGGCGATGGCGATCGGCACGGCGGGCTACACCGCGATGCTGTCGGTGATGGCGCTCGAGCGCCACGGCATCACGCCCGAGCGCGGCCCGGTGGTGGTCACCGGCGCCAATGGCGGCGTCGGCACCGTGGCCATCGCGCTGCTCGGCAAGCTCGGCTACGAGGTGATCGCCTCCACCGGCCGCACCGAGGAAGCGGAGTTTCTGAAAAGCCTCGGCGCATCGGAAGTGATCCACCGCGACGAGCTGTCGGGCCCCGCCAAGCCGCTCGGCAAGGAACGCTGGGCCGGCGGCGTCGACGCGGTCGGCAGCCACACGCTCGCCAATGTCCTGTCGATGACCTCCTATGGCGGCGCGGTCACGGCCTGCGGCCTGGCCCAGGGCATGGACCTGCCGGGATCGGTGGCGCCGTTCATCCTGCGCGGCGTCTCGCTGCTGGGGATCGATTCGGTGATGGCGCCGCTGGCGCTGCGCGAGGAAGCCTGGGCGCGGCTCGCCCGCGACCTCGACATCGCCAAGCTCGAGGCGCTGTCGCGCGAAGTGGGCTTCGACGGCATCGTCGAGGCAGCGCACCAGATCATCGACGGCAGGATCCGTGGCCGCGTGGTGGTCAATATGAAACAGAATTCCTGATCGTTAAAATTCGACGGATTTCCAGAAATCTTTGCTTACCGGGCCATGATATCCAAGGCCCATGAGCACAGAACCGCGACGACTCCAGGACGCACTTCACCAGGCCCTGACCCGGCCGGTGGACCAGCATGGCAACGCCTCTCTCCGCGCGCCGGAAGTGATTCCCGCGGTGCGGTACCCGGTGCCGAGACCTGCGGCGGACAGACCCGACGCACAGGCGGCCATGGCCGGATCGGCCTCCGCGCCGCTGTTCCTGGTCTCCGCCGCGATGGCGGTGACGGCGGTGTCGGTGGCGTTCAACGCGCCTGCGCTGCTTCTGGCCTCGGTCGCGGGCCTGGCGGTCTATGCCGCCACGCCGCTCTTGCAGCGCTCCTTCAGGCAGACCTCAGACGGGCATCCGGCGCGCGCCATGGCCGAGAAGGCGGCGCTGGCCGAACGCGACATCGACCGCAACTGGGAGCTGGGCGAGTTCTCGGGCCATCTCGCCACCGTGTTCGACGCGCTCGGCGACATGGTGACGGCCTGCAATCTCGACGGCCGCATCGTCTACGCCAACGAGACCTTCCGCAGGGTGACGGGCTCGGACAATCCGGTCGGGCTGACGCTCGCCATGGCCGGCATCAAGCCGGCGGACGTCCAGGCAACCGGCGCCCGCGAGCTGGTGCTGGGCGAAGGGCCGGACCAGACCATCTGGACCTGGCACGAAACCGCCTCGCGGGACCCGTCATCGGGCGAGCTGTTCATCAACTGCATCGGCCGCAATGTCACCGCCGTGCGCGCGGCCGAGGCGGAACTGGTCGAGGCGCGCGAGAAGGCGGAAGCCGCCAGCCACGCCAAATCCCGGTTCCTGGCCACCGTCAGCCATGAGATCCGCACGCCGCTCAACGGCATTCTCGGCATGACCCACCTTTTGGAGCAGACCGAGACCACGCCGGAACAGGCGAGCTATCTCAAGACCGCGCGCGAGTCGGGCCAGTCGCTGTTGTCGCTGATCGAGGACCTGCTCGACGTCACCTCGATCGAGGCCGGGCGGCTGCACCTGCGCCACGAGGAGGGCAATCTCGAGGAACTGGTCAACGGCGTCTGCGAGCTGATGGCCTCGCGCGCCCATGAAAAGGGCATCGAGATCGCCGTCCACATCGCGCCCGAGGCGCCGGCGCGGATCACCTCCGACATCGGCCGGCTCAGGCAGGTCCTGTTCAACCTCGTCGGCAACGCCATCAAGTTCACCGAGAGCGGCGGCGTGCTCATCGAGGTGGGCCGCGAGGACACGCAGCTCACCTTCATCGTCTCCGACACCGGCCCGGGCCTGAAGGACGCCGACAAGGAGCGGATTTTCGAGGAGTTCGAACGCGCCGACAACGGCCCCACCCGCAAGCAGGGCGGCGCCGGCCTCGGCCTGTCGATCTCCACGCGGATCGTCACGGCGCTGGGCGGCCGCATCGGCGTCACCTCGACGCCCGGCCAGGGCAGCACCTTCCAGTTCTCGGTGCCGGTGCGCGAGCTTGCGGAACCCGAAGCCGGCAAGCCGGTGCACGGCGCGCTTGCCGACCACACCGTGCTGGTGATCGCCCCGCGCGGCCCGGTGTCGACCGCGCTGATGTGGACCATCCGGGATCTCGGCGGCATTGCCGAGACCGCCGACGACGCGGAAACCATGATGACGGCGCTGATGCGGCTCTACCGCTCCGGCGCGACCCTGAGCGACATCATCGTCGACCGGCGGTTGGCCGACCGCGCCGAGGCGCTTCTGTCGGCGGCGCCGAGCGAATTTCCCGCCGGCATCGCCCGCACGGTGGTGATCGCCCCGGAGGACAGCCGCGATCTCACCAGCCACCCCGGCCATGGCGCCGATGCCTGGCTGGTCCGGCCGGTCAGGCGCCAGTCGCTGATCAATGTGCTGGCGCGCCGCGACGACCGCGACGACCGCGACCGGATGAGCGCAAGGCGGCGGCCGGCGGTGCTCGAGCGCGCGTCGACCAATCCGACGCTCGACATCCTGCTCGCCGAGGACGACCCGGTCAACGCGCTGGTGGTGCGCACCACCCTCGCCCGCCAGGGCCACCGGGTCACTGTGGTGGACAACGGCCGCGACCTGGTGAGCGAGGCCATGGAGCGCCCCGGCGGCGTGGCCGGCTACGATCTCGTCATCACCGACCTGTCGATGCCCGAGCTCGACGGCCGCAGCGCCATCGTGCAGATCCGCGCGGAAGAGGCGGCCGGACAGCTCACGCGGCTGCCGGTGATCGTGCTGTCGGCCGACGGCCAGGCCTCGACCCGCGACGACCTGCTCGCCGCCGGCGCCGACGGCCATGCCGAAAAGCCGGTCGATCCGGACTGGCTGTTGCAGCTTGCAACCGTCACGGCGCGCAAAAGATCGCAGGCTGCAGGCTGATTACGCTGAATAAAACACGCAATCCCCCGGAAATCACAGGATCCGGGATGGAAAATGTCACTCGGATGTCGCAGAATCATGGTTGAACCCCGCCATCAGCAAGCGGGAGAACACCCATGGAAACGCACGTGCAACGGTCTTTGTCAAAGCCCTTCCTCGCACCGGTCGCGAAATTTCAATCGCAGACCCCGATCCTCGGGCGCATCGGATCGCTGGAAGTCCGGCTTGCCACCACATTGAGCGAAGTGGAAGCGGCCCAGGCGCTGCGCTACCATGTCTTCGTCGAGGAGATGGGTGCGCGGCTGCCGGCGGACGCCATGCTGCAGAAGCGCGACTACGACACCATCGACCGCTATTGCGATCACCTCATCGTGCTCGACACGGCGCTTGCCGGCGAGAGCGAGGACCAGATCGTCGGCACCTACCGGCTCCTGAGGCAGGAAGTGGCGGCGCGGCACGACGGCTTCTATTCGCAAAGCGAATTCGATGTCATGGACCTGGTCGGCCGCAACCCCGACAAGCGCTTTCTCGAGCTCGGCCGCTCCTGCGTGCTGCGCGAGTACCGCACCCGCCGCACGCTTGAGGCGCTGTGGCAGGGCAACTGGGCCTATGCGCTCAGCCACGGCGTCGACGTGATGTTCGGATGCGCCTCGTTTCCCGGCGACAAGCCCTATGCCCACGCCCTGGCGCTGTCGTTCCTCAACCAGACGGCGGCCGCCAATGGCGACTGGAACGTCCGCGCCATCGCCGGCCGCGGCCTGTCGATGGACATGATGCCGGTCGAGGCGATCAATCCGCGCGCGGCCATCGCGGCGATGCCGCCGCTGGTCAAGGGCTATCTCCGGGTCGGAGCGCTGGTCTCGGGCGAGGCGGTGGTCGACGTGGCCTTCCGCACCACCGACGTGCTGGTGATGCTGCCGGTCCAGCAGATCACCGGCCGCTACATCAACCACTACGGCGCCGACGCCTCGCGGTTCGCCGCCTGAGGTGCCCGCCGCCTGGCGGCCCGGCAGTCCCGCCTGATCAGGCCGCGTTGTAGGCGGCGATCGCCGCCATGTTGACGATGTCGGAATCCTTGGCGCCCATCGAGATGATCTGGACCGACT
This sequence comes from Hoeflea sp. BAL378, assembly GCF_000759435.1. Classification (GTDB taxonomy): domain Bacteria; phylum Pseudomonadota; class Alphaproteobacteria; order Rhizobiales; family Rhizobiaceae; genus Hoeflea. Next base: position 17,146 of record NZ_JRJG01000042.1, on the reverse strand, counting down.
TGTTGAGGCCCACGAGCAGCGGGCCGATGACGGTCGAGCCGCCCAGTTCCTGCAGCATCTTGGTCGAGATCGAGGCCGAGTGGAAGGCGGGCATGACCAGCACATTGGCGGTGCCCGACAGGCGGCAGAACGGATACTGCTCCATCACCTGCGGATTGAGCGCCACGTCGGCGGCCATCTCGCCGTCATACTCGAAATCGACCCGCCGCTTGTCGAGAATCCTGACCGCCTCGCGCACCCGCTCCGAGCGTTCGCCGGTCGGATTGCCGAAGGTGGAATAGGCAAGCATCGCCACCCGCGGCTCGTAGCCGAGCCTGCGCGCCAGGCCGGCGGCCTCCTCGGCGATGTCGGCCAGTTCCTCGGAATTGGGCATGTCGATCACCGCCGTGTCGGCGACGAACACGGTGCGGCCGCGGCACAGCGCCAGCGACACGCCGATGGTCCGGTGGCCGGGGCGCACGTCGATGCAGCGCAGGATGTCCTCGAGCGCGGTCGAATAGTTGCGCGTGGTGCCGGTGACCATGGCGTCGGCGTCGCCCAGCGCCACCATGCAGGCGCCGAAATGGTTGCGGTCGGTGTTGATCAGCCGCTGGCAGTCGCGGTGCAGGTAGCCCTTGCGCTGCAGCCGGCCGTAGAGATAGTCGGTGTAGGCCTCGACCCGGCGCGACACCCGCGCATTGACGAGTTCGATGCCGGCCCGGTCGAGATCGATGCCGGCGAACCGCGCCGTCTCGCGCATCTGCTCCTCTCGGCCGAGCAGGCAGGCGGTGCCGAGCTTCTGGTTCACATAGGAGACGGCGGCGCGCATGACCTGCTCCTCCTCGCCCTCGGCGAAGACGACGCGGCGCGGGTGGCGGCGCACCCGCTCGTAGAGCCGCTGCAGAGTCGAGGCGATTGGGTCGCGCCGGGCGGACAGCTCCTGCGCATAGGCGTCCATGTTGAGGATCGGCTTCTGCGCCACGCCCGAATCCATCGCCGCGCGGGCGACGGCCACCGGAATGGCCGAGATCAGCCGCGGATCGAACGGCACCGGAATGATGTATTGCGGGCCGAAGCGCGGCCGCACCCCCTGGTAGGCGGCGGCCACGTCGTCGGGCACGTCCTCGCGGGCGAGCGCCGCCAGCGCCTGCGCGGCGGCGATCTTCATGTCGTCGTTGATGGTCGAGGCGCGTACATCGAGCGCGCCGCGGAAGATATAGGGGAATCCCAGGACATTGTTGACCTGGTTGGGATAATCCGAGCGGCCGGTGGCCATGATGGCGTCGTTGCGGATGCGCGCCACGTCCTCGGGCGTGATTTCCGGATCGGGATTGGCCATGGCGAAGATGATCGGGTTCTTGGCCATGCCGGCGATCATCTCGTCGGTCAGCGATCCCTTGACCGAGAGGCCGAGCACGACGTCAGCCCCCACCATGGCGTCGGCCAGCGTCCGGGCTTCGGTCTTGATGGCATGGGCCGATTTCCACTGGTTCATGCCCTCGGTGCGGCCCTGGTAGATGACGCCCTTGGTGTCGCACAGGGTGATGTTGTCGGAGGCAAACCCCATCGCCTTCAAGAGCTCGATGCAGGCGATCGCCGCCGCGCCCGCGCCGTTGCAGACGAGCTTCGTGGTCGTCAGATCCCGGCCGGTCAGGTGCAGCGCGTTGATGAGGCCCGCCGCGGCGATGATGGCGGTGCCGTGCTGGTCGTCATGGAACACCGGGATGTCCATCACCTCGCGCAGGCGCTGCTCGATGATGAAACAGTCGGGCGCGCGGATGTCCTCGAGATTGATGCCGCCGAAGCTCGGGCCCAGGAACCGCACGCAATTGACGAATTCGTCGACATCCTCGGTGGAGATCTCGAGGTCGATCGAATCGACATCGGCGAAGCGCTTGAACAGCACCGCCTTGCCCTCCATCACCGGCTTGGAGGCGAGCGCGCCGAGATTGCCGAGGCCGAGGATGGCGGTGCCGTTGGAGATGACGGCCACCATGTTGCCCTTGGCGGTGTAGTCGAAGGCGCGCGAGGGATCCTCGGCGATCGCCTTGACCGGGACCGCGACGCCCGGCGAATAGGCGAGCGACAGGTCGCGCTGCGTCGCCATCGGCTTGGTCGGGGTGATTTCCAGCTTTCCGGGCCGGCCGCGGGCGTGGAAATCCAGCGCCTCCTGGTCGGTTACCGCGGAAAATGAGCGATCTGACTTGTCCGTCCCTGGCATAATGCTCCATCCCGTTGTGGGCGACCTTGTGTACGGCGCCTCAACCCTGTTGTCTTTGTCCTCTTCCCACCGTTAGGGTGGTTGGATCGGCCTGTAAAGGCAACGATCGCTGAAGCTTACATCGCAATCATTCCAAAACCCAAGGCAGGCCCGTCCTCTTGAACGCCGAACATTCGCTCCATCCGGCCACGCTGACGACCGCCCAGCTCGCCACGGCGGAAAGCCGGGCAACGGCGACGCCGATGATGGAGCAGTTCATCGAGATCAAGGCGGCCAACCCGGATTCGCTGCTTTTCTACCGGATGGGGGACTTCTACGAGCTGTTCTTCGAGGACGCGGTCGACGCCTCGCGGGCGCTCGGCATCACGCTGACCAAGCGCGGACAGCACCTGGGCCAGGACATCCCGATGTGCGGCGTGCCGGTGCATGCCGCCGACGATTATCTGCAGAAGCTGATTTCCTTGGGCTTCCGGGTGGCGGTGTGCGAGCAGACCGAGGATCCGGCCGAGGCCAAGAAGCGCGGCGGCAAATCGGTCGTCCGCCGCGACGTCACGCGGCTGGTCACGCCCGGCACGCTGACCGAGGAGAGGCTGCTCGACCCGTCGCAGTCGAACTTCCTGATGGCGCTGGCGCGCATCAAGGGGTCCAGCGAGGCGCAGTTCGGGCTTGCCTGGATCGACATTTCCACCGGCGCCTTCCATGTCGCCGAGAGCCGCGCGGCGCGGCTCCTGGCGGACATCGCCCGGGTGGAGCCGAGCGAGCTGATCCTGGCGGAAAACGTGTTCCACGATCCCGAACTCAGGCCACTGATCGACCAGCTCGGGCGCGTGGCCTCGCCGCAGCCGGCGGTGCTGTTCGACAGCGCCACCGCCGAGGGGCGGATCTCGCGCTTCTTCGAGGTGAGCTCGCTCGACGGTTTCGGCAGTTTTTCGCGCGCGGAGCTGGCGGCGGCGGCAGCCGTCATCGCCTATGTCGAGAAGACCCAGATCGCCGAACGGCCGCCGCTCGGGCGGCCCGCGCGCGACAGCGACGGCGCGCGGATGTTCATCGATCCGGCGACGCGGGCCAATCTCGAGCTGGTGCGCACGCTGTCGGGCGAGCGCCAGGGCAGCCTGATTAAGGCCATCGACCGCACGGTGACCGGCGGCGGCGGCCGCAAGCTCGCCGAATGGCTGATGGCGCCGCTGACCGACCCGGCCGCGATCAACGCAAGGCTCGACGGCGTCTCCTGGCTGATCGCCGAGCAGGCGCTCACCGACCGGCTGAGGCGGGCGCTCAAGGGCGTGGCCGACATGCCCCGCGCGCTGTCGCGGCTGGCGCTCAACCGCGGCGGCCCGCGCGATCTGGGCGCGATCCTCACCGGCGTCACCGCCGCGGGCGAGATCGCGCACCTGTTTGACGCCGGCGATCCGCCCGAGCACCTGGCCCGCGCGGTGACCGCGCTTGAAGCGCTGCCCAGCGAGATCGCCGCACGGCTCTCGGCCACGCTCGCCGACGAGCTGCCGCTGATGAAGCGCGACGGCGGCTTCGTGCGGGCGGGCCATTCCGCCGAGCTCGACGAGCTCAGGGCGCTCCGCGACCAGTCGCGCCGCGTGATCGCCGGCCTGCAGCTCTCCTACGCCGAGGATACCGGCGTGCGCTCGCTCAAGATCAAGCACAACAACATGCTGGGCTATTTCATCGAGGTCACCGCCCAGAACGCCGGCCCGCTGACCGAGGGGGATGCTGCTCGGGCGCGCTTCATCCATCGCCAGACCATGGCCAACGCCATGCGCTTCACCACCACGGAACTGTCCGATCTCGAGACCCGCATCGCCAATGCGGCGGGCGAGGCGCTGGCGATCGAGCTCGCGGCCTTCGACGAGCTGGTGCTGCTGGCAGTCTCCGAGGCCGAGGCGATCAAGGCGGCGGCCGACGCGCTGTCGGTGATCGACGTGACGGCGGCGCTGGCCGACCTCGCCCAGGAACAGGGCTACGCGCGGCCAAGGGTAGATGACAGCCTCGCCTTCGAGATCGTCGCCGGCCGCCATCCGGTGGTTGAGCAGGCGCTGAGGCGCCAGGCTGCCCAGCCCTTCGTCGCCAATGACTGCGATCTCTCGCCGCCCGAGGGCAGTTCCGACGGAGGCGCGATCTGGCTGTTGACCGGCCCCAACATGGGCGGCAAGTCGACCTTCCTGAGACAAAACGCCCTGATCGCGATTCTCGCGCAGATGGGCTCCTTCGTGCCGGCAGGCGCGGCCCATATCGGCGCGGTCGACCGGCTGTTCTCGCGCGTGGGCGCATCGGATGATCTCGCGCGCGGGCGCTCCACCTTCATGGTCGAGATGGTCGAGACCGCGGCGATCCTCAACCAGGCCGGCCCGCGCTCGCTGGTGATCCTCGACGAGATCGGCCGCGGCACGGCGACCTTCGACGGGCTGTCGATCGCCTGGGCGGCGGTCGAGCACCTGCATGCCGAAAACCGCTGCCGCGGCCTGTTCGCCACCCATTTCCACGAATTGACCGCGCTTTCGGACAAGCTGCCGCGCCTCTCCAACGCCACCATGAAGGTCAAGGAATGGCAGGGCGACGTGGTGTTCCTGCACGAGGTCGGACCCGGCGCCGCCGACCGCTCCTACGGCATCCAGGTGGCGCGTCTGGCGGGGCTTCCCGACGCCGTGGTGGCGCGGGCGCGGGAGGTGCTGAACCTGCTCGAATCCACCGAACGCGAGAACCCGGCCAACCGGCTGATCGACGACCTGCCGCTGTTCGCCGTGCCGGTGCACCGGGAGCCGCCCAGGCCCGCAAAGGGACCCTCGGCGTCCGACGCCTATCTCACCGCGCTCAATCCCGACGACATGACGCCGCGCGACGCGCTCGAGGCGCTCTATGAGCTCAAGCGCCGGCTGGCTGAACAGCCGAAAGGCTGACCGCTTCACAGATCCGACTTCACGCTCCAGGCGCCAGGCCGGTCCAGGGCGCCCCTTGCGCTTGGCCTTGAAGACGGAGCGCGGCGCTGACGCTGCTTCATCCATCTTGCAGGGAGGTCCATGATCCATGCCGAAATTCGTCATCACCGGCGCCTCTGGCGGCGGCAAATCGACGCTGATCGCGGCGCTCGCCGGGGCCGGCTTCGCCACCGTGCCCGAGGCCGGGCGGCAGATCGTCGCCGAGCAGATGGCGTCAGGCGGGACCGCCTTGCCCTGGAGGGACCAGGCGGCGTTCATGGACCTGCTCTTTGTCCGCTCGATTGCCGCCTTCGACGGGGCGGAGGCCGCGCCCGGCCGACCGGTCTTTTTCGACCGGAGCTTCATCGAGGCGATCGCCTATGGCGCGGTGATCGGGCGGCCGCCGCCGCGCTCCATGCAGGAGGCCGCCGGCAAACGCAGGTTCGACGGGCCGGTCTTTGTCTGCCCGCCCTGGGAGGAGATCTTCGCCCGGGACGGCGAAAGGCGCCATGATTTCGACTTCGCCCTCCGCGATCATGAGGCCAATGTGGCGGCCTACCGCGCCAGCGGCTACGAGCTCATGGAAATTCCCCGCGTGTCCGTCGAGGAGCGCGTGGCCTTCGTCATCGCGCGGACTGGCGCGGTTGGAGAGGCTGCGGCCTTCCAATCCGGCAAAAAAACGTTAAGACAACCAGGGAATCCCGAGCGGCCAACTGGTAAGACAATCTCATGAGCAAGTTTGACGTCCTGTGCATCGGCAATGCCATTGTCGACATCATCGCCCGCTGCGACGAAGCCTTTCTCGTCGACAACGACATCATCAAGGGGGCGATGAACCTGATCGACGCGGAGCGCGCGGAGCTTCTCTATGCGCGGATGGGACCGGCGATCGAAGCCTCGGGCGGCAGCGCCGGCAACACCGCGGCCGGCATCGCCAGCTTCGGCGGCCGATCGGCCTATTTCGGCAAGATCTCCGACGACCAGCTCGGCAAGATCTACACCCACGACATCCGCGCCCAGGGCGTGCATTTCGCCACGAAGCCGCTCGGCGGCACGCCGCCCACGGCGCGGTCGATGATCTTCGTCACCCCCGACGGCGAGCGCTCGATGAACACCTATCTCGGCGCCTGCGTCGAGCTCGGGCCAGAGGACATCGAGAAGGACGTGGTGGCCGATTCCAAGGTCACCTATTTCGAAGGCTATCTGTGGGATCCGCCGCGCGCCAAGGAGGCGATCCGGCTCGCCGCCGAGATCGGCCACGCCCATGGCCGCGAAATGGCCATCACCCTGTCGGACCCGTTCTGCGTCGGCCGCTACCGCGACGAGTTCCTCGAGCTGATGCGCTCGGGGACGATCGACATTGTCTTCGCCAATTCCGACGAGGTGAAATCGCTCTACGAGACCGACGATTTCGAGGATGCGGCGCGGCAGCTCGGCAAGGATTGCCGGATCGCCGTCGTCACCCGCTCCGAACTCGGCTCGCTGGTGCTCTCGGATGGCGCGCGCGTCGACGTTGAGGCGCTCCGGGTCGACGAGGTGGTCGACACCACCGGCGCGGGCGACCTGTACGCAGCGGGCTTCCTGCACGGCTATGCCCAGGGCAAGCCGCTGCATGTGTGCGGCAAGCTCGGAAGCCTGGCCGCGGGCCTGGTGATCCAGCAGATCGGCCCGCGGCCGCTACTGTCGCTCAAGGACGCCGCCCGCGAGGCGGGGCTCATCTGAGACGGGTCTCGGGAGAACCTCCATGCCGCCCATCGAGCTTCTGATCCCGTTCTTCGTCACCACGGCGGTGTTTGCCTATATCCCAGGCCCGGCGATGCTCTACGCCACCGCCCAGACGCTGGCGCGCGGCCGCAGGGCCGGGCTGATGGCAGCGCTGGGCATCCATCTGGGCTGCTACGGGCATGTGGCCGCGGCCGCGGCGGGCCTGTCGATCCTGTTCCACGCCGTGCCCTGGCTCTACATGGCGGTGAAGCTCGCAGGCGCCGCCTATCTGGTGTGGCTGGGCCTGTCGCTGTTTCGCGGCGCGTCTGCGAAGGCGAGCCTTGAGCCCGGCATCCTGCCGAAATCGGGGCGGCGCGCCTTTGTCGAAAGCGTGACGGTCGAGATTCTCAATCCGAAGACCGCGATCTTCTTCCTGGCCTTCCTGCCGCAATTCATCGATGCCTCGGCCGGCTTTCCCGTGTGGCTGCAGTTCGTGATCCTCGGCACGCTCGTCAATCTGATGTTCTCGTCCGCCGACCTCGTCTGCGTGATGCTGGCGGGCGTGCTGATCGGGCGGCTCAGGCAATCGGGGTCGGCGCAGCGGCTGATGCAGCGGCTCGGCGGCACGGTGCTGGTCGGCCTGGGCGCCCATCTGGCGCTGCAGCGGTCCTGAGGCGCCTTTTCCGGACTGTGGCCTGCCGGTTCACATCACGTCTTCGGGCGGACGTCCGGGCCGCGGCTTGTAGGGCCGGAAGGCCCAGCCGTAGCGGATGGCGCCGCCGCGCACGGCAAAGGCGAGGATGACGCCCGCGAGCGACGCCGCCAGCAACGGCGCCCCGATGAGGCTTGCGGCAATGAAGCCGCCGGCGCCGGCCAGCGCCGCAGAGACATAGATTTCCGGCCGCATCAGCACCGAGGGTTCGCCCGACAGCAGATCGCGCAGGATGCCGCCCAGCGTCGCCGTCATCATGCCGGTGACCAGCGCCACGACCGGAGACCCCGTCAAGGCCAGGCCCTTGGCCGCGCCCATCACCGAATAGGCCGAGAGCCCGATCGCATCGAGCCAGAGCAGCAGGCGGTAGCGCGATTCCACAAGATGGGCGGTGAAATAGACGGCCACCGCCACGGCGACGCAGACCATGAGGTATTCGGGCTCCTGCACCCAGAACACCGGCGTGGCGCCGAGCACGATGTCGCGGAAGGTGCCACCGCCGATGCCGGTGACGGCGGCCAAAAAGATGAAGCCGATCATGTCGAGCTGCTTGCGGGAGGCCGCGAGCGCGCCGGTGGCGGCGAACACCGCGACACCGGCATAATCAAGGGCGTCGAGCAGGGTCATGCGTCAGATCTCCTGCCCGCGGCTCAGGCCGCGCTCACATCACGCGTCTTTTTCGGCCTCGGGGCTGGGGCCGGGCTCGGCCGTGGTGGCCGTTTCCTTCGGGCCGCCCTTGGCGACGCCGACCATGGCGGGCCGGAGCATGCGGTCGCCGATCACGTAGCCGGGCTGGACCACGTCGACGACGGTGTTGTTGGGCACCTCGGTATTGGGCACCTCGTACATCGCCTGGTGGAAGTTCGGATCGAACTTCTGGCCCTTCGGCTCGAGCTTGCGCACGCCGTGGCGCTCGAGTGCGGCCAGCATGGCGCGTTCGGTGAGCTCGACGCCCTCGATCAGTGTCTTGAGCCCGTTGTCGGCCGCGTCGTCGGCCTGCTCCGGGACGGCCGCCAGCGCGCGCTGGAGATTGTCGGAGACCTGCAGCATGTCGCGGGCGAAGCCCGAGATGGCGTAGCTCTTGGCGTCCTTGATCTCGCGCGCGGTGCGGCGGCGCAGGTTCTCCATGTCGGCCGCCATGCGAAGGCGCTGGTCCTTCAACTGCTCGATGTCGGCGGCAAGTGCCGCCATCGGATCGAGGTCGTCGGCCTGCATGGGAGTGACGGTCTCGCCATCCTTCTGTGCGGCGTCGGCCTGTGGCTTGGCGTCTTCGTGGCCCTGGCTTTCATCGCTCATGGTGTGCTTGTCCTGACTGTTTCCGATTAAAATCTTAGGGAGTTGCCCCGCATATCGAGGTTTGGGAGGCAAAAATCAAGGGCCTCGTGGTGCGGGCCGGGCAGATCGCCGTCCTATCCGGAGACAGACCGGCCGTGGGATCAGGGGTTGGCGGGGCGAGATTTCGAAACCGGTCGGAGCCGTGCGTAGAGGCGTGACGGATCAGACAGATCCTCACTAACCGGCGCGTCGGTGTCAGGCACTGCTCGAACCTGTTCCAAAGCTGCATGAGGCAAGGGATGCATCAGCATTCGGCCCTTTGCGGAAAAAGACTGGCAACCTACGCGCCGTTCAGAAGCTTCTGGGACACGCGAAGATGGACAGCACCGTCCGCTATCTCGGTGTCGACTTGGAGGATGCCCTGACGATCTCTGAAGCTGTCGAAATCTGACCATTCCAAAGGCCGACGTTTTGTCGGCCCTGAACTGTCTATGATTTGAGGTACTATGATCCACTATATTCATTTATTCACCGTCACTGAATGGACTTCAGTCGTGATGGCATCTGCCGTATCGAACAAACACTGATATCCGGACGATATTCCCTCCCCAATGTCTACTGTAAATTGCACATAAAAATCGGTTGCACTATCCTTATACTTAATACTAAATTTGCGACCTCCTTCTTCATACGAACCATTTAAATAATCCAACCAAGCCACTACGCGATTGTCACTAACCACTATCCGCCTAGTTTCGGTTTTCGAATAATTCAAGGAACGATCCCTAAGAAAACTCTTTAGATTAATGATTTTATATTTGCTTGTCGTACTCTCAAAATTATTATCTCCAACTATTAAATCGTCGTAAAAATTATTGTAATTAAAATTTTTATTTTTAATCTCAAATGAACTTGATAAATAATACTTCAATGTGTAATACAAATCCTTTTCCAGAGGATTTAATGTGTACGCTTTGAAATTATCGGGCTGATCTGTTGTTGATGCACCGTCCCAAACCAATGTAACTAGGATCTCATCATCATCGCACATATTCAGATCCTTGTCGGCAACAACGAATAGCTGCACAACATAATCTTCTCCGTCAATGGTATGCGAGAAAGATTTCCTCAATTTCATAGAGTCAGAAATCTTATCGAAATTATACTCATTACCTCCAAAATATAATGAACTCAAATTTTGATTACGTTCGTATCGTCCATAGTAATAAAAAGCTGAAAACGCGAACAAGATAAATAAAACTGCCAGTAAAATTTGTTTGCCTCGTGAAAAATACAACTCTCTCCTCCATTATCTTTGTTTTATTCAAAGTTAACCTGACATTCCATACTTTTAATGAAATCGGTTAAATTACATATGGAGTCCTGATAATCTAAACTGTATATTTCCTTATTTGAACGGTCAACTGGCGATGCCCGTCTGTTGGGGCGTGGCGTGGTGTTTTATTTTGACGCCTCTGTTGGCGCTTGAATGAGTCAAGCTGACCGCGCGTTAGCTTCGTCCCCGCATAGCTCCGTGAACTCCTAACGTCCGCTTCCCGCCCAAAGCTGCCACGGCGCGCGCAAAGCGCAACGACCCTGGTCGGATCGAAACCAGTCCTTCATCACCGCGTGCAAGCACGTCTGCCCTTGGCGCGTTCCAGCAAAACGCGCCTGTCGGGCGCCGCCGTTTTCCTGGCGGGAGAGATGCGGCGCGAAGCCGATTAGCCTCTAATTATTTCCGCACCAGCCGCGAGACAAGCTGCGCGGTGTAATCGACCATGGGCACGATCCGCGCATAGTTGAGCCGGGTGGGGCCGATGATGCCCACGGCGCCCACCACGCGGTCCTCGCTGTCGCGCCAGGGGGCGACGATCAGCGACGAGCCCGACAGCGAAAACAGCTTGTTCTCGGAGCCGATGAAGATGCGCACGCCCGAGCCTTCCTCGGCCAGCGTCATCAGCTCGATCAGGCTTTCCTTGCGCTCGAGCTCGTCGAACAGCAGCTTGAGCCGCTCCAGCTCCTCGCCCGCCGACAGGCCCGCAAGCAGGTTGCCGCGGCCACGCACGATCAGCCGTGCCGCGCCCGCGCCCTCGCGGGTGCCGGCCCAGACGGCGAGGCCCCGTTCGACAAGATCGCGCGAGAGCACGTCGAGTTCGGAGCGGACTTCGTCTGTGATGCGCTCGAGTTCAGACCGCACCTCGCTCAGCGTGCGCCCGGCGAGATGGGCGTTGAGGAAGTTGGCAGCCTCGGTGAGCTGTCCCGCCGTGACGCCGTCGGGCAGTTCCATCACCCGGTTCTCGACCTGGTCGTTGCCGCCCACCAGTACCACCAGCGCCCGCTTCGGGTCGAGCCTTATGAACTCGATATGGCGGATGGTGGCGTCCTGCTTGGCGGCGATCACCAGGCCCGCGCCGCGGGTCATGCCCGAGAGCATCTGGCTCGCCTCGGTCAGAAGCGTCTCCACCGGCCGGCTGGTGTCCTCGGCATGCACCTGGCGCTCGATGGTGGCGCGCATGTCGGGCTGCAGGTCGCCCACCTGCATGAAGGCGTCGACGAAGAAGCGCAGGCCCTTCTGCGTGGGCAGGCGGCCGGCGCTGACATGCGGCGCGTAGATCAGCCCCAGGTCCTCGAGGTCGCTCATCACGTTGCGGATCGAGGCCGGCGACAGCGACATCGGCAGCATGCGCGACAGCGAGCGCGAGCCGAGCGGATCGCCCGATTCCATGTAGCTTTCCACGAGCGCGCGGAAGATCTCCCGCGACCGCTCGTCGAGCGATCCGGCGAGATCCGCGGATATGGAGGGCGTGTTCATGGTCATCCCGGTTGTCCTTTGGGCCGCCTCCGGAAATCCCCTGGCGCGGGAACAGGGCGGTCCTTGGAGGCGAATATAGGGTTTTGCCCCGCGGCACGGAAGAGGCAATGTAAAGACAGGCGGCGGCGCCACGCCTCCCCGGGCCGGGAATGCCAAGCGCTTTTCCTTTGCATCCTTCAGTGCGCGCCGATAGAAGGCGGCGATAGCGGAATCAGGAGAGACATGATGCGTCCATCGGGCCGGAAGACAGACATGATGCGGGCGGTCAGCTTCGAGCGCAACATATCCAAGCATGCCGAGGGATCCTGCCTGGTCAAGTTCGGCGACACGCATGTGCTGTGCACCGCGAGCCTCGAGGAACGGGTTCCGCCATGGCTGCGCAACGGCGGCAAGGGCTGGGTGACGGCGGAATACGGCATGCTGCCGCGCTCGACCGGCGACCGCATGCGCCGCGAGGCGACCGCCGGCAAGCAGGGCGGCCGGACGCTCGAGATCCAGCGCCTGATCGGCCGCTCGCTGCGCGCGGTGGTCGATCTCGAAGCGCTGGGCGAACGCCAGATCACGGTCGACTGCGACGTCATCCAGGCCGATGGCGGCACGCGCACCGCGTCGATCACCGGCGCCTGGATCGCACTTTATGATTGCCTGAAATGGATGGAGGCGCGCTCGATGGTCAAGGTCGAGCGGGTGCTCAAGGACCATGTCGCGGCGATCTCCTGCGGCGTGTTCGCCGGCCAGTCGGTGATCGATCTCGACTATCTCGAGGATTCGGCCGCCGAGACCGACGCCAATTTCGTCATGACCGGATCGGGCGGCATTGTCGAGATCCAGGGCACGGCGGAAGGCGCGCCGTTCTCGGAAGCCCAGCTTCTCGAACTGATGGCGCTGGCCAAGGCCGGGATCGCCGACCTGGTGACGAAGCAGAAGGAGACGGTCGCAGGACCGCAGTGAGAGCCGATGTCCACCCCCGCCACGCTCACCACATTGCTGGTCGCCAGCCACAATGCCGGCAAGATCGCTGAAATCCGCGACCTGTGCGCGCCGCTCGGCGTCGAGGTGACCTCGGCGGCCGAGCTCGGCCTGCCCGAGCCCGAGGAGACCGGCGACACGTTCGAGGCGAACGCCGCGACCAAGGCGCTGGCCGCCGCCCGCGCCTCGGGGCTGGTGGCGCTGTCGGATGATTCAGGCCTCGTGGTCGACGCGCTCGACGGCGCGCCCGGCGTCTACACCGCCGACTGGGCGACTTTGGCCGACGGCAGCCGCAGCTTCGAGGTTGCCATGCAGAAGGTCGAGGACGCACTCAAGGCGCGGGGTGCCGCGACCGACGCCCAACGCACCGGCCGGTTCGTGAGCGTGCTGTGCCTGGCCACGCCCGAGGGCGAGACCAGCTTCTATCGCGGCGAGGCCGAGGGCGTGCTGGTCTGGCCTCCGCGGGGCTCGCTCGGCTTCGGCTACGACCCGGTGTTCCGGCCCGACGGCCACAGCCGCACCTTCGGCGAGATGCCGGCCGAGGAGAAGCACGGCTGGAAGCCCGGTCAGGCGACCGCGCTGTCGCACCGCGCGCGCGCCTTCAAGCTGTTCGCGGAGCAACGGCTCGGCGTTGCCGCCACGTGAGCCCGATTTCCGCGGCCGCCGGCACAGCCGCGCCGGACAGCAATTCGCCCGATGCGATCCAACCCGACACCGGCAAGCCCGGCTTCGGCGTCTATCTGCACTGGCCGTTCTGCGCCGCCAAATGCCCCTATTGCGATTTCAACAGCCATGTCCGCCACGCGGGCATCGACCAGCAGGCCTATGTCGCCGCATTTCAGCGCGAGATCGAGGCGATGCGGGCGATCTCGGGTCCGCGCGTCGTCACCTCGATGTTCTTCGGCGGCGGCACGCCCTCGCTGATGGCGCCAGAAACGGTTGCCGCCATTCTGGATGCGGTGCGCGCCGCCTGGGTGGTGCCGGACGGCATCGAGATCACGCTCGAGGCCAATCCCTCGAGCGTCGAGGCAGGCCGCTTCCGCGGCTACCGGCAAGCCGGCGTCAACCGGGTGTCGATGGGCGTGCAGGCCCTGAACGATGCCGACCTCAGGCGGCTCGGGCGGCTGCATGACCGGGCCGAGGCGCTGAAAGCCATCGGGCTGGCGCGCGAGATCTTTCCGCGGATGTCGTTCGATCTCATCTACGCGCGGCCCGAGCAGACGCTGGATGCCTGGAGGGCGGAGCTCGAGGAAGCCATCTCGCTTGCCGCCGACCATCTGTCGCTCTACCAGCTCACCATCGAGGAAGGCACGCCGTTCTACGGGCTGCACAAGGCCGGCAAGCTGATCGTGCCGGACGGCGAGCTGTCGGCCGATCTCTATGAGCTGACCCGGCAGGTGTGCGAGAGCCACGGACTGCCGGCCTACGAGGTCTCCAACCACGCCCGCCCCGGCGCCGAGAGCCGGCACAATCTCACCTACTGGCGCTATGGCGACTATGCCGGCATCGGCCCGGGCGCACACGGGCGGCTGCTGACGTCGGAAGGCAAGATCGCCACCGCCACCGAGCGCAACCCCGAAAAATGGCTGGAGCTGGTCTCCGCCAACGGCCACGGCATGGTCGAGACCAGCGAGTTGAGCGCGTCGGAACAGGCCGACGAGCTGCTGCTGATGGGGCTGAGGCTGCGCGAGGGCATCGATCTCAGGCGCTGGAGCCAGCTTTCGGGCCGGACGCTCGACGCCGAGCGGACCTCGTTCCTGATCAGCCACGGCATGATCGAGCAGATGACGCCGGACCGGATCCGCTGCACTCCGGAAGGCATGCTGGTGCTCGACGCGGTGGTGGCGGATCTCGCCTACTGAGCACAGGCCCACCTGGCGCTCACGCCGCTGGGACCATCGCGATCCGTCAGGCGGAGGCGCGATGGCCGTTTCCGGCCGCCTCGGCGGCAGCCGATTGCAGGAAACCGGCGACCTGGTCTTCGGCGATCGGACGTGACAGCAGATATCCCTGGACGAACTGGCCGCCGAGCTTTCTCAGCGTCGCGAGTTCCTCCTCGGTCTCCACCCCTTCGGTGACGCAGCGCAGGCCCATGTCGGAGCTCAGCGCCAGCAGCGACTTGACGATCTTGAAGCTCGCCGGGTTCTTGTCGAGGTCGGTGACGAAGCTGCGGTCGATCTTGATCTTGGTCAGCGGCAGGGCATGCAACTGGCTCAGGCTCGAATAGCCGGTGCCGAAATCATCGAGCGCAATGCCGCAGCCGAGCGCCTTGAGCATGTCGATCGCCGCCTTGGCCTGGACGAAATCATACATCATGGCGGTTTCGGTGATCTCGAAATCAAGCCGCTTCGGATCGATGCCGCTGGCGAGGATGATGCCGACAATGGCCACCGCGCCGTCGGACGAGCTGACGTCGTGGGTGGAGAGGTTGAAGGACAGAACCACGTCCTCGGGCCAGTCGGCCGCCGTGGCCAGCGCCTTCCTGAGCAGCACGCGGGTCAGTTGCCCGATCAGGCCGATCCGCTCCGCAACCGGGATGAACTGGCCGGGCGGCACGGGCCCCAGCACCGGGCTGGTCCAGCGCGCCAGCGCCTCGAAGGCCACCGTCCTGCCGTTCTGGATATCGACGATCGGCTGGAAGAACACCACGATCTCCCTGTCGAGATCGGCGTGGCTCAGCGCCTGCTCGATGCGCTTTTCCTGCTCGATCTCGACCACGTGACTGCCGGAGAAAAGCACCGCGTGGCCGCGGTTGGAGCGCTTGCCCTGATAGAGCGCGTAATCGGCGCGCTCGTAAAGCTCCTGCGCGCTGTCGGCCAGTTCCGGAAACACCGCGAAACCGATCGAGCCGGAGAGCTGCACGGTCGCCTCGGGCAGGACAAAGGGCTTGCGGAGCGCCGTGCAGATCCGTTCGCCGAATGTGAGCAAGTCGGCATCCTCGGGACAATCGGCGACCGTCAGGGCGAATTCGTCTCCGCCCAGCCGGGCGATGTGGACATTGGCGTGCATGAGCGCCGACAGCCGGCGGCCGACTTCCACGAGCAGGCCGTCGCCGACCTTGTGGCCGTAGAGGTCGTTGACCGGCTTGAAGCCGTCGAGATCGATGATGCCCACCGCCAGGCGGCGCCCGTTCGCCGCGGCAAAGGTCTCGTCGAGATGGGAGAAGAACTGGCGCCGGTTGGGAAGCCCGGTCAGGCTGTCGAGATTGGCCAGACGGAAATTCTCCCGGCTCACCGCTTCGAGCTTGCGCCGGGCGCTGACCGCGCCGGAGAAATGCCGGAACTGCACGCTCACCACCAACAGCAGGGCGACGGAGACGAGCAGCAGGTTGACCGCCATGCCTGCGAAGGCGGCGACCCCGGCCAGGCTGAAATACATCACGAAGATGACGTTGATGACGACGGCGGCGATGAGCGCGGCGGATGGAAGCTGCTGCAGGCAAATGATGACGCCCAGGCCGCTGATGCCGATGAAGAAGGCGATGTTGGCCTGCATCTGGGCGTCGCCATAGGGGTAGAGCGCCAGCGCCCACGCCGTGAGCGTGGTGGTGAGCAGGAGCGCGAACAGGTTTGTCTGCGTGAGCGCCTGGCGCGCCGCGGCCGCGGTGGGAACGATGTGGCGCGCGCGCCACCACCCCATCAGGCGCAGGCCGCAGACGAGGGTGAAGCCGGCCGGCAGGTGAAGGGAAATCCAGGCCGGGGCGACGTCCATGAAATTCAGGGCAAGCGCCCAGGCATTGATCAGCACGATGGAGTACATCAACGGCACCTGGCTCGAGAACACTTCGAACTGGGCCTTGAGCAGATCCGGATTGTCGCCGGGCACCGAGAAAAGGCGCGACATCCGTGTCAAAATTGTTTTCAGCATATCTGGCAACCGCCGTGTTTGATCCCGCAAATTGTTCCCGACCCGCCTCCGACTGTAGAAGAGATGAATTAAATTTGAGTTTCGCATACAAGATGTTGTACTTCCGGGCGGTACGGCCGGCGCGCCGAGCCGCGGGAATGCCGGGGACCCCTCGATCCGGCCTGCGGGACTCTGCCAGACCCGTTCAAGACCCCACCCCCGGCCGAGCGATGGCGGAGCACAGATGACGCGCAACACACCAGACGCCGCAGACGCCGCGCAAGGCGGCCCCGCATCGGACCTTCCTGTGCGGAGCTTCCGCGTCGGCGGCCACGAGATTGCGGCGCGGCCGCTCGAGCCGGGGCTCTATTTGGTCTCCACGCCGATCGGCAACCTGGGCGACATGACCATCCGCGGGCTGGAGACGCTGGCCGGCGCCGACATCATCGCCTGCGAGGACACCCGCGTCAGCCGGGTGCTGCTCGACCGCTTCGGCATCGCCACCCGGCCGCACGCCTATCACGAGCACAATGCCGACCGGGTCGGGCCGAAGCTGATGGCGGCGCTCGAGGCCGGAGGCAGCGTGGCGCTGATCTCCGACGCCGGGACGCCGCTGGTCTCCGATCCCGGCTTCCGGCTGTCGCGGACGGCGATCGAGGCCGGCCTTCGCGTGATCCCGATCCCCGGCGCCTCGGCGCCAA
>NZ_JRJG01000041.1 GCF_000759435.1 Hoeflea sp. BAL378 | reverse complement strand
CTGTCCAGACAGGCCCGGGACCGAACCAGGCGGCGCCGCTCAGGCGGCCGCGGCATAGGGCGCGAAGGCTTCGGTGAGGCTGCGCCGGTCGAACGGCTTGAGCAGGAACTCGTCGGCGCCCGCCCGCTTGCCCGCCATCATCTGCTTGAATTCCTTCTCGATCATCAAATAGTGGATGCGCACGTTCTTGCCGCCGTCCATCTGCCGCACTGAGGAGATCAGGTCCAGCGCCCCGGTCATGCCGGCGTCGACGCACAGCACGTCGGGCAGTTGCGCATCGCACATGATCATCGCCTCGCCGGCATTGGACGCCTCGATGACGAGGTAGTCGAGACCGGTCAGGATGCGTTTGGCGACCTTGCAGATCACGGCTGAATCATCGGCGATCATAAAGCGGCGCATGGCGACCCTCCTTTGGCTTCTTGCGCAAATCCGGATGCGAACCCGTCATTGTTGACGGCAAGACTACCCCAAGGGAGCGAACAAACCGTAATCAGACACGCTTAACGGAGCGTTTCATGCCCGTATGCTGCCGGAACAGGCCGAAACAGGTGGGTCCCACCTGTCTCGATGCTGGACCGCGGGCCTGGTCAGGCGGGCCTGTTTCTCACGCTGCGGCGCGCTGCGCCGTGAACACCACTTCGTCGGCATTGGCGGAGCAGGACAGCGTCATCCCGGCCTCCTCGGCCAAGAGCACGGTGTAATAAGGCTGGATCGAATGGGCGTCGATCGCCTCTTCCAGCTTGCCCGAATAGATCTCCAGGAACTTGGGCGGCACGCGCACCATGCGGCCCTTGCAGACCAGCCGGAACCGCGGATCAGTTTCCAGCGTCTCCAGCGTCACGTCGATCTCGCCGCCGCGCGGGATCGCGCCATAGGCCACCAGGAACAGGTTGAGCAGCAGCTTGACCTGGTTCTTGGGAATGATGGCGCGCGGGCCGCTCCACCGGACTTCGGTCTTCTTGTCGGCGGAAACGAAATCGACCACCGCCTTTTCGGCTTCGCCGGTGTCGATGGAGGCGCCGACCGACCCCGAAGCGCCGAAGGCGAGACGGGCGAATTTGAGCCGGACCGAGGCATTGAGCGCGCTGGTGCGGATGAGGTCCATCGCATCCGCGTCGGCGCCGCCCTCGTCGAGCAGTTCCAGCCCGTTGTTGATCGCTCCCACCGGAGAAATGATATCGTGGCACACCCGGCTGCACAGAAGCGCGGCAAGGTCGGGCCCAGCCAGGGTGAGGTTATGGTTCTTTGACATCGAAGTCTCCTCTGTGCGCCGCGCGCCGAATCAGTTGGTGAGAAAAATCGCACCGGGTGCGGTCAATCGCAAGCGCTGTCGACCGGTAACCCGGCGTGATCTGGCTGATTGCCGCATATCACCGAACCTGTTTCGCCCTAAAGACACCACATTTGGTAAACTGCTTATTAAGATCGACACGCCACAATGTGATCACTGTTACCTGCGGTATCTACCGTCCAATCAATGGAGTGGACCCTATGATCGCGTCCCGCTTTCGCCCCTGTGCTTTCGTTTCGTTTTTCCTGTCGCTGCTGTTGATTGCCGGAACGCTGCCCGATGCGCGCGCGCAGGCCGCCAACTCGTCGCAATACACCGCCCAGGAGATCGTCGATGCCGGCCACGGCTTTTTCGGCTCGACCTCCGGCGGCCTGGCCAAGGTGGTCGAAAAAGCGTTCCAGTCCTATGGCCTGCCCAACGGCTACATCCTCGGCCAGGAGGCCTCCGGCGCGCTCATCGGCGGCCTGACCTACGGCGAAGGCGAACTGTTCACCAAGAATGCCGGGCAGCACGAGGTCTTCTGGCAGGGACCGTCGCTCGGCTGGGACTATGGCGGCAATGGCAACCGGACCATGATGCTGGTCTACAATCTCCCGAGCGTCGAAGGCGTTTATGGCCGGTTCGGCGGCGTCTCCGGCTCGGCCTATGTGATCGCCGGCCTCGGCATGACCGTGCTCAAGCGCGACGGCGTGCTGGTGGTTCCGATCCGCACCGGCGTCGGCGCGCGGCTGGGCATCAATATCGGCTATCTCAAAATGACGCCGACGCCCACCTGGAACCCGTTCTGACCCAGGCCGCGCTGAGTTCCCTGCCGGCACCGCAAGGGCAGACCTTCGGGCCCGCGCGCCAATATTTGGCAGCAGACACGGAATTGTAAGCGCAAACAAGCATTTCCAAGCTTAGGGCGGCCGCAACCGGCCTTTTTTTTGTCGCGTTACATGAGCTTCCGGCCCCTTGGCGGCTTGCCGACAGGTGAACGCCATGCTTAAAGCTCTCCAGATTTCGCCGGGCCTGATGAATTGGCCCCGCCGGTGACACTGTGGATTCAAAGTGATCGAGTTTGTCCTGCTATTCGCGTTGGGGTTTCTCGCGGCCGCCCTGGTCGCGCTGATCGTCGCGCCGGTCATCCAGCGCCGGGTTGTGAGCCTGACCGAGCGGCGCATCCGCGCCAGCGTGCCGCTATCGGTGGCCGAGATCCGCGCCGAAAAGGACATGGCCCGGGCCGCCTTCGCCGCCGAGAACGCCCGGCTGTCGATCGATCTCAAGCACAATCGCGACCTTCTCACCGAAAGCGTGGCGCGCGGCACCCGGCTCAGCAACGACCTGGTGGCGCTGCGCGCCGAGAAGATAGCGGCCGAAGCCGCCATCGAGGAACGGGACGCAAGCATTCGCGGGCTCAACGCGGAGCTCGCCGAGCGCGATGTCAGGATCACCACCCTGACCGGAAACTTCTCCGACGCCACGCGGCTCGCGGAAGCGCGCAAGCAGGAAGTGGCAAGGCGCGACGACCAGATCAACCGGCTCGGCGCCGAGATCGAGGAACTGCGCATCGACCTCGTCACCCTCGACACCGAGGCGGAAAACTTCAAGGCCCAGATCCGGGAGCTGCGCGAGGAGCGCAACGCCCTGCGCGACGCCCTCAAGGACGCCGAGGCCGGCAACCGGGATCTGGAACTGCGCCTGAAAAGCACCAATGAGCGGCTGGGGCAGAACGAGGAAAAGCTCACCAAGACCATCACCGCGCTCACCGACCGCGAGAATGCGCTCGAGCGCCGGAGCGCCGAGGTCGAGCGGTTCCGCCAGAAGAACCGCGAGCTGTCGGACGAACTGAGGGCGGCCAAGAACGCGCCCCGGAACACGGCCGGCGCCGTCGGCAAGACGCCCGATCAGGCGCCCGCGCCGCAGCAGCCCGCAAAGCCGAAGCCCGATCTGCGCGCCGTGGATAGCCCCGCGCCGGAGCCATCGCAAGCCGCGGAAGCCCCCGAATACGAAGCCGGGGAAACCCCTGAATTCGAAGCCGAAACCGGCGCCGGGCAGGATAGGGCGCCCGAGCCTCGGGCGGACCTCCCTGCCCCTGCGGCGCCCGCACCGGCAGTCGCCGCAGCGGCGTCCGCGGGGGCAGCCCGC
>NZ_JRJG01000040.1 GCF_000759435.1 Hoeflea sp. BAL378 | reverse complement strand
CCGGCCGATCCACATCGAGATTGACGGCGGCGTCACCCCCGCCACCGCGCCGCTGGTGGCTGCCGCCGGCGCCGACGTGCTGGTCGCGGGCTCGGCGGTGTTCAGGGGCGCGGGCGAAGAGGACTGGGCCGAGAACATCTCGGCCATCAGGCTGGCGGCGCAAGCTGCTCTCTGAGGACAGTGATGTCTGAGCCGCAGACCCCCGGCGTGAACCGGGGGCCGGGATCGGGCGGTGGCGCCGGGATCAGTCGTCGAGATCCTCGGGCAGCGCCAGGTTGAGGCCGATGGCGATCACGGCCGCGGGCAGCAGGCCGCTGGTGAGCAGGATCTGCGCGGTCTTGCCGAGATGCTGAAGCGCCTCGGGAACCAGTTGCAGGCCGAGGCTGATCGACAGCGCGGTCGCGAAGATCACCATGTTACGCCGGTTCCAGTTGACCTCCGAGAGCATGTTGACGCCCGCCGCGCAGACCATGCCGAACATGACGATGACGCCGCCGCCGAGGACGTTGATCGGCACGGTGTTGATCAGCGCGCCGATCTTCGGCACGAAGCCGCAGACGATCAGGAACAGCGCGCCGATGGTCACCACGTGCCGGCTCATCACCCCGGTCATGGCGATCAGCCCGACATTCTGCGAGAACGAGGTGTTGGGCAGGCCGCCGAACACGCCCGCCACCGCCGTGCCGAGCCCGTCGGCGAAGGTCGCGCCCTCGATCTCCTTGTCGGTCGCCTCGCGGCCGGCGCCGCCTTTGGTGATGCCGGATGTGTCGCCCACGGTCTCGATCGCCGAGACGATGGCCATGAAGCACATGCCGATGATGATGGCGGTGTTGAACTCGAAGCCCCATTTGAACGGGATCGGCAGCGAGAAATAGCCGGCCCGCTCGAAGCTGGTGAAGCTCACCTGGCCCATCATCAGCGCCACCGCATAGCCCGCGAGGATGCCGATCAGCACCGCCGCCACGGCCGCGAAGCCGCGGGTGAAGAACTTGACCGCCAGGGTGACGACGATCACCACCAGCGCCGGGGTCCACATCGCCAGGCTGCCGAATTCCGGCTTGCCCATCAGCGGCACGCCGCCGGCGGCATACTGGACGCCGACCTTGACCAGCGCCAGCCCGATCATCAGCACGATCAGCCCTGTGACCAGCGGCGGCAGCGCGTAGCGGATGCGGCCGACGATGAAGCCCAGGCAGAAGTGGAACAGCCCGCCGATCATCACCCCGGTCATCAGCCCCGCGAGGCCGGCGGCCCCGAGCCCCGCCACCGCCGGGATCATGATCGGCACGAAGGCGAAGCTGGTGCCCTGCACGATCGGCAGCCGCGCCCCGACCGGGCCCATGCCGATGGTCTGGAACAGCGTGGCCACGCCCGCGAACAGGAGCGACATCTGGATCATGTAGGTCATGTCCGGAAAGCCGAGCGCCCCCTGGTCCGAGCCGAAGCCGATGCCGGCGGCGCCGGCGACGATGATCGCCGGGGTGACGTTGGAGACAAACATCGCCAGCACGTGCTGGATCCCGAGCGGGACCGCCTTGGCGAGCGGCGGCGTGTAGTCGGGGTCCCGCAACTGCTCTGCGGTTCCCAAGGATATGTCGGCCATGGTCTTCTTCCCTCAGGGGCGCGTGTCGCGCCGGCCCGCCGCCCCCCATTGCCGCGAACCGGCTTATGCCGGCTGGTGTCGACTTCAGCGATCGGGCGTGCCCCGCGGCCCGCCCGATCGCTGCGTCAGTCCCTGTTCCTCAGATGCAAGGCCTGTGCCACGCCTCCCCGTGCGCCTCAGGCGAGGCGTCCGGAGAGTTTCAGGCGGCTGATGCCTCCGTCGGGAAAGATGTTGAGCCGCACATGGGTGACCGGGCCGATATCGCTCAAATGGGCGGACAGGTCGTGGACATGGTCGGCCTTGAGTTTCTGCTGCGCGATCAGGTCGGGCCAGAACATCGAGGCGGTGATGAGCGCGTCGCCCGCGTCCGTGCCGAATTCGCTCATGTCGGCGGCCTGGATCGAGCAGGAGTCGGGAAAATTGCCCTTGTAATAGGCAGTGTCGACGATCGCGGACGAGATCACGCCGCGCGCGCCAAGCGCGATGACGATCCATTCATTGCCGGGAACGCGCCTGCGGCTGGTTTCCCAGCCGTCGCCCATGTTGAGCCCGCGTCCCGGCGCCAGCAGCCGGTGGTAGGACCCGTAATGGGCGTCCGAGAAGCCGATGATGCGTCCGCCGTTGAGCGAGGCCGAGAGCTCGATCTCGCCACTGCCAACCTTCGAGCGGTCGAGGAAGGGCTGGCCGTAGACGCGAAGGCGAGCGACGCCGCCGTCGGGATAGATGTGCAGCCGCACATGGGTGAAGATCTCCGACGACTGCGAGGCGAGGTAGTGATGCGCGCTCGGCCCCAGCGGCGAGGTGGCCAGCACCTCGGTCCAGACGGTGGCGTCATCGGGATCGCCCGCCACGTTGCAGGCCTCGATGCGCGCGGCCGGCGGGTAATTGCCGGTGAAATGCGAGGTGTCGACATCGAAGCCGTCGATGCGGCCGGCGGCGGCCAGCCTGACAACCGCGAAATCATGGCCCAGAACCCGCTTGCGGCGGCTTTCCCAGCCGTCCATCCACTTGCCGTTGTCGTCATACTTGTCCTCGATGAACACGGCCGGCTGGTCGGCCAGCATCCGCTCCAAGGGCGCAAAGAACTCGTCGGTGGCGAACAAGGCCTTGGCGCCCAGTCCCGCCGAGGCGAGGTTGACGGCATTGCGGGCAAAACCGGGAAGCTGCGCCGGCGCGTGGTCACTCATCATTTCACTCCTGGTCATGGGGTCCGGATCGACAGGCCCGGGGTTCAGCCCATTGTATGCGCAGAAAATCGGCTTCGGTTTCAAATTTTTCCGGAAGATGTCGAAGCCGCCACCCGCTCTATCTCGGCGCGGACGCCCTTGATCACGTGGTCGACGAACAGCTTGACCTTGGGGTCCTGCAGCCGCTTGTGCGGATAGAGGCAGGAAAACGGCTGCGGCGTCGGCGGCGTGGCGGAGGCCACCTCCACCAGCGTGCCTGCATCCAGATGGGCCGCGATGTCATAGCGGGTCTTGTTGACGATGCCGCACCCCGCCAGCGCCCAGGCGGTCAGCACGTCGCCGTCGTCGCTCTCGAGCGACCCATCTGGATGGAAGCCGCGGATCTCGCCGTCGACGATCAGGTTCCAGTAGAACTCGGTGGCGCCGGGATAGCGCAGCAGCAGGCATTTGTGCGCCCTGGAGACGATGTCGTCGCCGCTTGCGGGCATGCCGTGGCTCTTGATGTAGCCGGGTGAGGCCGCGAGCACACGCTCGAATTCGTGGATGGCGCGCACCCGCATGTCCGAATCCGGCAGCGGCCCGAGCACGAAGGCGGCGTCGAGGCCCTCCTGGGCGATGTCGACCTTGCGGTCCGACAGTCTCAGCCGCACATTGATATCCGGGTACTCAAGCTTGAAGGCCGGGATCAGCGGCGCCACCAGCCGCTTGCCGAGCGCCAGCGGCGCGGAGATGAACAGCGTGCCTTTCGGCTGGGCGGTGATCTCGGCAATGCCGCCCTCGACCTCGCGGATGGTGTCGAGGATCTTGATCGCGCCCTTGTAGAACAGTTCGCCATGCGCCGTGGCGCGCAGGCTGCGCGTGGTGCGGTTGAACAGCCGCACGCCCAGGCTCTTCTCGAGATCGGAGATCCGGCTCGAGGAGACCGCCGCCGAGACGCGCAGGTCGCGCGCGGCAGCCGACATGCTGCCGAGCTCGTAGACCCGCACGAATGTCCTGAGCATGTCCACATAGGCCATGGTCTGTTCCACCGATCACACCGAACGCCAGTTGACCGCTCCCCGCGCGGATTGTCCAGATAAAACAGAAGACAAGGAGGATTGCCTTGTGGGGAACGAAAATCCAGGGCGTGAAGGCCCGAGTCAGCCGTGGCGCTTGAGCCGTACCAGCGCAAGGTCCAGCGCCGAGAGAAACCGCGACCGGTCCTGGCGCGAGAACGGCGCCGGCCCGCCCACCTGCGCGCCGCCGGCCCGGAGGTCGGCCATGATCGCCCGCGTCGCCACAGCCATGCCGATGGAATCGGGCGTGAACGGCTTGCCGGTGTGGCTCATCACCGCGGCCGCTTCGGCCTTGATGCAGCGCTCGGCCAGAAGAATATCGGCGGTCACCACCACGGCGCGCCGGGTCACATGCTCGACGATGCGGTCGTCGGCGGCGTCGAAATTGCCCGGCACGATCTCGCGCTCGACCAGCGGATCGGCCTCGATCCGGAAGAAGCTGTTGGAGACGAAGGTGACGCGCACGCTATGGCGCAGCGCCACCTTGACGCATTCCTCCCGCACCGGGCAGGCATCGGCGTCGACCAGCAGGCGGATGGGCAGGGTGTCGGGATCGGGAATGGTCATGGCAGTGCAATACCCCGTGTCACCGGCTTAGCCAAGGTCGGTGCACCTGTCCGCGAGGCGCGACGACATCCCCGGGCCGGTTCCTGACAGCCTCATTCGGGCAGAAACACCAGGGCAAGCAGATAGTTCTCGTCCACGCCGGAACTGACCGCCAGGTCGCGAATGGATTGCCGGTTCGTCGCTGTGATTCCGCGCGCCTGCAGTCTCGCAACCAGGTCATCGGGTGCGATGCGCATGGTGTCCGCCAAGGCGAACAGCGGAGCGTCGACGAGCGCTTCCTCGATCGGTCTTTTCAACTGGGGGCCGGTTATGAGGCCCCAGCTGAAGAGGGAGGCCGCCAGCGCCAGCGTGAAGGCGGTGACGCTGACCTTGCCCCAGTTCGACCTGAGGTGGTTCTTGAACGGTCGGAAATTGGCCGCGATATGTCCGCCGCACCCCACCAGGAACAGCCATGAAAACCATTGATGCACCACCGTCGTCAGCCCGATGTCCCATTCGAAGAACATCAGCACGCCGGTGGCCGACATCAGGATGAAGGAGCCGATGGTGAGCGGCGTCGACCATGTTCGCAGGGCAGGAGCCTTAAGCATGGCTAGTGCCTTCCAGGCCGTGGTCCATGGTGTCGAGGTGGCGATCAAGGGGTCTGGCCTTGCGGCAGACGACGATTGCGCCGCTGATCAGCGCATGGCGGGTGGATCTCATTGTCATTCCTGTCCGTATATGTGTAATATGCACATAATAGGAGAAGCCGCATGACGTCAACAAAGAATGTGCAAAATACACATATCAGCGATCAGATCCGCCAGCTCCATGGTTCGCTGATCGATATCGTCAGCGTCATGAACCGGCCGCAGCGCGACGAGGCGATGTTGCGGGAAGCGGGGATATCGCTCGACCGGGCCCTGTTTCCGCTGCTGGTCGGTATTGAACGCCTCGGCCCGATCGGCGTGGTGGAGATCGCGGACCGGGTCGGGCGCGATTACACCACCGTCAGTCGCCAGGTTGCGAAGCTTGAAAGCCTCGGTCTTGTCGATCGTCAGGGAAGCGCGACCGACCGGCGGGTTCGCGAGGCCACCGTCACGCCGAAGGGCAAGGCGATGACCGATCGGGTCGACGCGGCGCGGGAAAGGATGGGCCGTGCCATCCTTGCCAGTTGGGACCAGCAGGACATCGAGGATCTGGTGCGGCTCATGCGCAGGTTCGCGGACGATATCGTCAGGGGCGCCCCCCAGGACTCAGGGAGCGCCGATTGAGAAACGCGGCCTTCCAGCCGCAATGATCGCTCAGTCGGGTTCGCCGGCGCGCGCCAGCATGCCGAACAGGTCGCGCGGATCGTCGGGATCGGCGATCATGTCGAGCTGGACGAAATGGCCGGTCTTGAGCGCCCGCTCATGCACATATTTGAGCGCCGAGAAATCCTCGATGGCGAAGCCCACGCCGTCGAACAGGGTGATCTGCGACGGCGATGTCCGGCCTTCCGCCTCGCCGGTGATCACCTGCCACAGCTCGGTCACCGGATGGTCGGCCGGCATCTGCTGGATCTCGCCCTCGATGCGCGTCTGCGGCGGATATTCGACGAAGATCTGCGAGCGCAGGAGGATGTCCTTGTGCAGTTCGGTCTTGCCGGGGCAGTCGCCGCCGATGGCGTTGATGTGGATGCCGTCGCCGATCATGTTGTCGGTCAGGATGGTGGCGAACTGCTTGTCGGCGGTACAGGTGGTGACGATCGTCGCACCCTCCATGGCTTCCTGCGACGACCGGCAGGCCGTGACCTTCAGTCCGGATCCGGCGAGGTTGCGGGCGCATTTGGCGGTGGCGGCGGCGTCGATGTCGTAGAGCCTGACTTCCTCGATGCCGACCACGGCCTTGAACGCCATCGCCTGGAATTCCGACTGCGCGCCATTGCCGATCAGCGCCATCACCTTGGCACCCTTCGGCGCCAGATGCCGCGCCGCCATCGCCGAGGTCGCGGCGGTCCGGAGCGCCGTCAGCACGGTCATTTCCGACAGCAGCACCGGATAGCCCGACGCCACGTCGGCGAGCAAGCCGAAGGCGGTGACCGTCTGCAGGCCCTGCTTGGTGTTGGTCGGATGGCCGTTGACATATTTGAAGCCGTAGAACTCGCCGTCCGAGGTGGGCATCAGCTCGATCACCCCGGTTTCGGAATGGCAGCCGAACCGCGGCGTCTTGTCGAACAGCGGCCAGCGGGTGAAATCGTGCTCGATGGCGTCGGCCAGCTCCGTGAGCACCGTCTCCACGCCGATCGAATGCACCAGCCGCATCATGTTCTCGACGCTGATGAAGGGGACGAAGGCGAGATGGGAAGGTGGGGTCATGAATATCTCCTGCGGTAAAGGGATTGTCGGGATCAGGCGCTTCGGTTGACGCGGTCGAACACGGTGCGGCCCATCAGGCTCGCGGTCAGGTCGACCATCAGCCGCGCGGTGCGGCCGCGCTCGTCGAGAAACGGATTGAGCTCGACCAGGTCGAGGGAACTGACGAGGCCCGACTCGTGCAGCATCTCCATCACCAGATGGGCTTCGCGGAAGGTGGCGCCGCCGGGCACCGTGGTGCCGACCGCCGGCGCGATCGAAGGATCGAGGAAATCGACGTCGAGCGACACATGCAGCAGGCCATTTGCCGCCCGCACCTCGTCGAGAAAGCCCTTGAGCGGGGCGACGAAGCCGCGCTCGTCGAGTTCGCGCATGTCCACCGGCGTGAGGGCATGGTCGCGCAGCGCCGCGCGCTCGTCGGGGTCGACCGAGCGGATGCCGAACAGACAGATCCGCTCCACCGGCACCGGATCGGGAAACGGCGGGAAGGCGTCGAAGCCGCCGAGCCCGGCGAGATAGGCGACAGGCGTGCCGTGCAGATTGCCCGACCGCGTGGTCACCGGCGTGTGGAAATCGCTGTGGGCGTCGAGCCAGAGCACGAACAGCGGCCGTCCCTTCTCCCTCGCATGGGCCGCGACGCCCGCCACCGTGCCGAGCGACAGGCTGTGATCGCCGCCGAGAAACACCGGAAAGCCGGCCGCCATGGCGTCCCGGGCCGCCGCCGCGAGCGCGCCGGTCCAGGCAATCGTCTCGGCCAGGTGATGCACCGCCGGATTGGGGCTGGCGGCGTCGCCCGCCGGCCTCGGCGCCACGTCGCCGCGGTCGCTGACAGTGCAGCCGAGCTCCTCGAGCGTCGCAGCCAGGCCCGCCACGCGGTACGAAGCCGGCCCCATCAGGCAACCCGGATTGGACTGGCCGCTGTCGACGGGCGCGCCGATCAGAATGCAATGCTGGTTCATGGTGGTCCCTCTCTTGCCGCCACAGGTCGCAGAGGCGGCTGGCGGTTTGAAGGGCAATTTTCGCCGGTCCGGAGGCCGGAACGGCGGATGCGTCAGTCGGGTTTTCCAATTTGGCAAATCGGCCCGGCGGCAAACCGGCCGTTGCGCCGGCTTTCATGCCGGGTGCGGCGCAGATTTGGCGCTTTGAATAAGCTTTCGGCTCAATTATGATCAAATCGAAAAGCCAACCCATCAGATCGGGAAGCAGGAATGTCTAATCTGGATGACATGGATATCCGCCTGATCGCGGAGCTCAGGCGCGACGGGCGCGCCTCCATTTCCGATCTCGCGGCGAAACTGAAGCTGGCCCGCGCCACCGTGCGCGGCCGCATCGAACGGCTGATGGCGAGCGGCGAGATCGCCGGCTTCACCGTTCTCACCCGCGCCGACGTGACAGCGGCCCCTGTGCGCGGGCTCACGCTCATCGGCATCGAGGGCAGGGGGACCGAGCGCATCATCGCGCAGCTCCAGGGGATTCCGGCCGTGCAGGCCGTGCACTCCACCAATGGACGCTGGGACCTGATCATCGAACTGGCGACGGAGACGCTGCAGGAGCTCGACGACACGCTGGTGCGCATCCGCCGCTTCGAGGGCATCACCTCGAGCGAGACCAACCTCTACCTGTCCACCCGGCGGCCGTTGAAGCGCCCCGCCTGAGATGTCCCGGCATGCGGTGCCACGCCGATCGGGTGGAACCGATGCCGGCCCGTCGCGTTGAGCAAGGCAGCCGGACGACCTGCGGGTTGGCCGGCGCTCTTCTGCGGCCGGTCCCCGGCCGTTCTTTCCATAGTTTCAGCATTTCCGAAAAGCCCGCATTTCCGAAAAGGATGACAGCCATGGCTCCCCAGGACATCAGCGACGTGATCGCGAAAATCGTCGAAGATCCCGCTCTCGCCAGAGCGGAGAAGATCAAGGAGCTCGAGCGGCTGCGCGAGAACGCCCGCGCCGAAATGCGCGCTGCGAGCGAAAGCGCCATGGTCGACGACGCCGAGACCGGCGACGATCTCAAGCATCTCGATCTGGCGCTCGACGCTCTCGGCGCCGACAGCGCCTCCATCGAGGACAACGGCGCCGCGACCCTTTGAACCCTGGCCGTCAGCGCGCCACGATGGTGTCGATCCGTCCGTTGATCTGCGCGCCGAGCGGCAGGCCGCGGGCCAGGAACGGTTCGTAGCCGCGCGCGCGCATCACCGAGATGGTCCGGTCGATGTCATAGCGCACGCGATGGAGGCTCAGCCGCCGCTCGTGCCAGATCGCATAGGCAGCGCGCGGATCCCCGTCGCGCGGCTGGCCGACCGAGCCGGGATTGCAGAACAGTTTCTCGCCGAAGCGGTGCTGGAACTGCACATGGGTGTGGCCGACGAACAGCACATTGACGCCCTCGGGAAAGATCGCCGCATCCACCTCGCGCACATACTGGTCGAGCGGATCCTCCGGCCCGCCATGCACCATCAGCACGTCGCCGTCGCGCACGAAGGAAGCCGAGCGGCCGAGCCAGGCGATGCTTGCCTCCGACAGCCGCGCCCGGTGATCATCGATGATCGAGGCTACCACCTTCGAGCGTGTGCAGTTCTCCCCCGTGGTGATGTAGCTGTCGTGGTTGCCCAGAATATTGGGAATGCCGGACGCCATGAGTATCTGGCAGCACTCTTCCGGCTCTGCATTGTAGCCCACCACGTCGCCGAGGCTGATGAAGCTGTCGCAGCCGCGTGCGCGCGCATCCGCCAGCACCGCCTCGAGAGCCGTCAGATTGGCGTGGATGTCAGACAGGATCGCCAGCATAGCCGCTCGGCTCCTTTCCGGGCAGGGTGTCGGCGATGAAATCCTCGTTGTAGCGGTGTGCCGCGCCATGCCGGATCACCGGCTGCTCCGGCGTCCGGCCTTCGAGCAGATCGTCGATGCACATCTCCGCCTCGACGAAGCCGAAGGCGGCGCGCAGCGAGCAACTGCTGGAAAAGCGCGGATTGATCTCCAGAAGATAGGGGGTCTCGCCGCCCATCCGGAACTGCAGGTTCGTCGGTCCGATCGGCTGGAAGTGGCGGATGATCCGGCCGGTCAGGGCGGCGATCGCCGGGTGGTCGAGCACCTCGACCTCGCCGGTATGGCCCGAGCGCGTGAGCCTGCGGCGCATGATGATCGGGCCGAGGGATGTCCCGTCGCCCAGGCCGTAGACGCCGACGGTGTATTCGTCGGCCTCGGTTCCCATCACGGTCTGCATCAGCCAGTTGTCGCCGCTGCGCCGGGTCCAGTAGGCGAAGTCCGAGGCGTCATCGAGCCGCACGATCCCGGCCGATCCCTCGCCGCGCCGGGGCTTGAGCAGCAGCGGCGCCGGGCCGAGCGCGGCCAGGGCCTCCTCCCAGCTCTCCGGCCGGGCCGAGGGGATGGCCGGAAACCCGGCCGCGCGATAGGCCTTCTGGAAATCGGCCTTGTCGGCGCAGAGCGCGATCAGGCCCTCGCGGTTCAGCGCCACTTTCACGCCCATGTCGCGGAAGGCGGCCCTGTTGCCGTTGAAGAAATCCATGTCGACGCTGAGGCCCGGCAGGATCAGCTCGATGCCTTCCCGCCGCACCAGCCCGCGCCAGAAATCCAGATAGGCCTCGGAGGCCTCATCGATCGCGGGCTTCTGCTCCACCGCATCGCAGAAGGTCTTGGAAAACGGCGTGATCCGCCGGTCGACGCCCATGATGCGGACCCTGCCGCGCGGCCGCAACGAGCGGGCGATGCCCTGGCCGATCAGCGCGCCGACGCCGGTCACGGCGACCGTGGGACGGCGGCTCGCGTCAGGCACCGGTCGCCTCAAGCTCGAACAGCAGCGCCACGCAGAGATCGGGAAACTCGACGCCGACCTTCAGCATCGCCTGGAGATTGGCCTCCATGTCGTCGAGCGTCTTGAGCACGCTGAGCGGCAGCGGCTTGAGGTAGATCCCCTCCTCGAGCGTGGTGCGGTATCCCGCCGCCTCGACATCGGCGCGCAGCGTGTCGCGGCAGTAGTTGCGCTTGTGGCCGAGCTGGTGGTCGGTGGCGTTGAGATCGTAGATATCGCCGATCATGCCCATTTCCAGGCCCAGCCGGCGGTTGAGCGACTTGGCGTTGGGCACGGCCACATAGAGCTTGCCGCCCGGCGCA
The DNA here is from genome assembly GCF_000759435.1 of Hoeflea sp. BAL378. Lineage (GTDB taxonomy): Bacteria > Pseudomonadota > Alphaproteobacteria > Rhizobiales > Rhizobiaceae > Hoeflea. The sequence goes on along the minus strand of NZ_JRJG01000040.1, from coordinate 5,283 downwards.
AGAAAATCCCGGTAGCGCGATAGGATCAGGCGCGGATCGTCGACATGTTCGAGCACGAAGCCCATCACGATCACGTCGAAGGCCCGATCCGGCGCGTAGGTCTCGAAATAATCCTGCACCAGCCGGCCCTGGTACCAGCCGTGCTGCGCCCGGAAATGGTCGATCACCCGCTGCGACCCCTCCACCACCTCGTGGTGGTCGGCCATCTCGGTGAAATAGGGCACGGTGTAGCCGTGGCCCAGGCCCAGCTCGAGAAGCGAGCCGACATGCCCGATCCGGTTTTCGATCCGCTTCGGATACCAGTTCATGATCAGGTCGTTCTCGATCTCTACGGTCGGGTCGGCCAGGTATTTGTCGGCGACGGCGTCCAGGTTTTCCATGGCAGTCCCTTCCAGACAGGCGTCAATCGAGAAAGAAGAACGGAAGGCCGCGCGCCTGCAGGCTGTCGACCGACGCGATGATCCGCCGCGCATTGAGCGGATTGAGGCCGACGAAGACCGCGCCGAGGCCGGCGGGCGCGTCATTGGGCCTGACGATCTCGATGCCGTTGAGCTTCGTGCCCTGCAGGAACCGGTTCTGGTCGACAAAGCAGGCGACCCGCTCCGGCCGCGCGAGGCAGGACAGGATGAAATTGCCGTAGATCCCGGCGCCGTAGATGGCGACCCGTGCGTCCCCGTCCAGGGAGCGCTCCTGCTCGGCGATCCGCGCGCGGGCGCCCGACCAGAACCCGACAAGTTGGTCGACGGCGGCTTTCGATCCGGGGATCGCTTCGGCCGTTTGCGTGTCCGGGCCGGTCGCCTTGCCGGTGACGACGAAGGCCGCGGCGTGCGCCGTCTCGTCGATGGCGATGTTGCCGAACCCCGCCCGCTCCAGCATCACGGTCAGCGAGCCGCGGCTGAAATGGTTGACATGGTCGGCGACGATGAAATCGGCCCAGTTCGCATACATGTCGGGCACAATGAAATAGAAGGTCCCGCCGGGGCGCAGCAGCGTCCTGATCTCCGCCAGCACCTCGCTGAGGCGGGGAATGTGTTCGAGCGCATAGAAGGACATGACCGCGTCGAGCGTCCCCGACCAGGCGGGGTCGGGCCGGTGCGAGGCCCGGTGCGCGGGCTTCGGGAAGTCCGCCCAATAGGCCTGGTACTTGTCGGTCACATCGAACAGATAGGGCTCGACGTTCGGGCTCGCCTCGACCATCCGGCGCAGCGTCGCGCCCTTGGCGCAGCCATAGTCGAGGATCTTCGGGCTGCCGGAGAGATCGAGCTTGGCGAGCGCGACCGCCGCCTGGTGCTCGGAGCGGTAGATCTCCCTGCCGTCCCGGATCTCGTAGAGCTGGTCATCGTCGATGCCGGCCTCGTTGATCGAGTATTCCTCGGCGTAATACCGCTCGAGATCCGGCAGTTCCTCGGTCTGGACGTGGTCGCAGACGCCGCAATGGAAGATCCGCGTCTGCCCGGGCACGACCTTGTTCATGGTGGTGAGCGACGTCCGCTCGCCGCCGCGATAGACCGGCGGCCCCAAATCGGCGGAGCAGACATTGCAGACCGTCATGACCGGGGAGCGCTCACGAAATTGTCCGGGAACAGCGCCTCGACATCCGTGCCCGCGGTGATGGAGGATTTCCATCCCACCTTCATGCCGACCGGGTCGTTGTAGTTGAAGAACCGGCTCTGGATCGACCATCTCGAGCGGGCGGAGCGGTTTTCGCCCGAACCGTGGATCGTCAGGAAATCCATGATCAGCAGGTCGCCCGGCTCGGTCAGCGGCGCGACCTGCTCGTATTTGGCGACGACCGCCGCCTCGTCGTGGATGCCGATCTGGTAGGCGCCGACCTTGTCGGCATAGGTGGTGCCCTTCGAATAGACGCACAGCCCGTCCTTGTGCGACTTCGGCAGGATGATCACCGCACCCATGTCGTCGCGGACCGGCGCCAGCGGCGTCCAGAAGACGATGCCGTCGATGCTTTGCGGCTGGAACAGGAACTCCTGGTGCCAGTGCGAGCGGAACTTGTCCTCGTTCGGGTTGTCGATGCGGATGCCGTAGGAGGCGGCGCCGATGCCGGCATGGTCGGTGCCGCGCAGCTCGCGGAAAAGCGCCTCCGACGTCTCGCTCGAAATCAGCCGCAGGAAGGAGGGGATCTGCTTGGCGAGGTCGTAGACCTCGCCGGCGAAGCGGCGGTCGACCTCGAGCAACCGGTAATAGTCCCGGTCGAAGCTTTCCGGATCGAAGCCGGTGCGCGCGAGATCGACGCCATGGCGCTCGGCGACCAGCCCGATGATCGCGTAGGCATCCCGTTGGATCGGCGCGATTTCGCGCTCGCGGTCGAAGAAGCCCTTGATCAGCAGGTAGCCTTCGGACTCGAAGAATTCACGCTCGCCGGAACTGATCATCGTGTCGAACCCAATGTTGTAAATGGACGCTCGGGGACCAGTGCCTCCGGTCCCATGCCCGCTTGCCCGCGCCTGGACGGATCGGACCCATTGCAGGCCCGAATCAACTCAGATGCGCAGTATAGGTGTCTTCCCATCCGAGCGGGAGAACAATCGGCTGTAGCCAACCGGCCTTGGTCAGAAGGCGATGTCGAAGCGGCGCAGGATCCCGAAGGACAGGCTGAACTGGTCCTTCGAGCCCTGCGCGGTGATCGGCGAACTGGCGGCGTCGCCCACGAGCCGCGCCCATTCCGCGCCGGCCTCGACCGCCCAGTTCTCGTCCACCTGGTAGCGCAGCCCGGCTTCCAGGCCGGCGCTGACCAGGCCGCCGCCAGTGCGCGTGGCGGGAAACCGCGCCGAGGCATCCGCGGCGCTGACGCCGAAATAGGTGTTGGTGAATTTGCTGTCGGCGAAGCCGAGCCGCGGACCGCCATGGAAGGTCCACTGGTCGCCGGCATTGACGATCAGGTCCGCGCCGAGTTCGCCGCGAAATCCTTCATGGCCGCCGAAGCCGCGGCGCACTTCGCCCATGACCCGGAACTGGCCGATCTGGTACCTGGCCCCCACACCGAGTTCGACGGCGGTGTCGATCGTGGTGAGCCCGGCAAGCTCCGGCGAATCCTTGGCCGAGCGCTCGGGGACCACTTCCAGCGACGGGCTCAGCGAGAACCCCTCGTCGCTGCCGCCGCCGAGCGTGAAGCCGTTCGGCAGCGTCAACCGCTTGATGCGGACCAGCGGAACCGGGGACAGGATGAGATCGCTCGATCCGAAATAGCTTGGCTTGGCCTTGCCGCCGACCCCGAGCTCGAACACGATCCCGGGTCGGGCGGATGCCTGGTCCTGCGCACCGGCCGTCGAAACGCAGCCGCACGCGACGGTAGCGAGCGCGAGCGTCATGGCGGTGTTCATGGCAAGGTTCATTGTCGGGTCCTGACGCTGCGGTTTTATCTGCGGGATGAACCCATCATGCCCGGTCAAGGTTAACAAGCCGGCAAGGGGGCGAAGACCGGGCCCGATTTGATCGGCGCTGCCCGCTTGGGTCCCCGACCTGCGAGTCCGGCGCTCAAGTCTTTGCCTTTATTGAGGAAGTGAAGTTTTTCTCTGTATCCTCCAGTAATTCTGCCGATCTGTTCGGTCAGGCGATCGCCGGAGAACAAGGAATGCGGCGGGCCGGGGGGCGGTTGTACGGGATCGGAGAAAAACTTATGTATTTTAATATCTTTATGTAATGAGAAAGTTAATATGAGTCTTCGTGTCCGTAAATCACGGGCGCGTTTCAAGCATTGCTATAAAAATAGTGCACATATCCGCCCATGCCCGTGAATCAGTGTCGTGGAAGCTTTTATTTGGACTTCGATCAAGGGCGAAGGTACGGGAAAACCCCTGAAAAGCGGCGATGAGTCCCTGAAAACTGTCTGAACGGCCGGAATTGTTGCAACTCTGTCGCAACTTTCGGTAACCTTGGAGGGAATCATCGGATTCACGGTTGCGAATTCACCTGAGTTATGATCAATAATTTCTCGTTGATGTATTGTTAATGATTACATTGAGCACGGTCACGTTCTCCGGGGGGAATGGGTGTTTCATCTTCGAAACAGTTTGGCGTGCTCGTCGTGCCTGACGGCCGTATTGGCGACGATTTCAGCCGGCTTGACCTCCGCCGCGGAGGCCCGGGATCCCTGGAAGAATCTCCGCGGCGACACCGAGCCGGGCAAGATGCCGGCGGCGCGCCTCTCCAAGGCCGCCAAGGCGGCGACGCTGGAGACGCGCGAAGCCACCTACGCGCTCGACCAGCAGGATCTCGACCACAACCTGGGTGTGCTGCTCGACCGGTCCTATGGCGCCAGCGGTCCCGGCCCCGGCGACCCCGAAGCGGACGGCCGCAGCTTCATTCCCGGCATCGACGGCCTGGCCGGCGGCAGGAAATGGCGGCCCTATGTCGAGTTCACGGCGGCGCCCGGCAGCCGCAGCATGGGGCAGGTCAACCTGTTCGCGCCGCTCGCGCAGGACGGCGATTCGCTGCTGTTCACCGACCTGCGCGCCTCGGCCTGGACCGATGACGTGCAGGAGGGGAATTTCGGCCTCGGCTACCGTCAGATCCTGCCCGGCGGCTTTTTCGGCACGGACGCGATCTTCGGCATCTATGGCTTCGTCGATGCCCGCCGCTCGGCCTATGACAACATGTTCTACCAGGGCACGTTCGGCGCCGAACTGATGACCGAGAGCTTCGAGGTCCGCGCCAATGCCTATCTGCCGGGCGGGCGCCAGTACACCGTCGGCACGGCGGGTCCCGCCGTGGTTCTCGACGGCAGGAACCTCATCTATTCCGGCAACAACCTGGTCGAGCGGGCCTTGCCCGGATTTGACGTGGAAGCCGGGCTCAAGCTTGATTTCTCGGAGGCCGCCATCCGGCTCAATGCCGGCTATTTCCGCTTCGAGCGCGGCGACACGCTGGTCGAGGGGCCGCGGTTCCGCGCCGAGGTGGAGATCGAGGACCCGTTCGGGCTGGACGGCGCCAAGCTCACCCTCGGCGGCGAAATCCGCACCGACAAGGTCCGCGGCACCGAGGCGAGCGGCATCGTGCGGCTGCGGATGCCGCTCGGCGGCCCCAGCGAGACGGTCGCAGCCGAGCGGGACCTAAGCGGCCTCGACCGGCTGATGACGCGGCGGATCTACCGCGACGACGACATCGTCTCGCCCGTGGTGACCGAGACCAGGGCCAATGCCGGCAACCCGGTCACCGACGCGCTGTCGGGCGAAAGCCTGCAGGTGTTCCATGTCACCAACACCGCGCAGGGGGCCGCGGATTGCTCGACCGTCGCCAATGCCTGCGCCTTTGTCACCGCGCAGGGAC
>NZ_JRJG01000039.1 GCF_000759435.1 Hoeflea sp. BAL378 | reverse complement strand
GAGCCGGGTCAGTTCGGCCGCGGCGGCCGCGAGCGCCAGTTGCTCGGTGAGCATCCGTGCCGCCCCCTCGTCGCGCTCGGCCACCGCCATGCAGGCCCTCAGCACATCGACGGTGCGCGGGCCGGCAGGACCGAGATCGGCATTGATGCTGTCGAGCGCGACCTCGCACAGGTCGCGGCCGCGGGTAAGCACCCTGAGCACGTCGAGCGCCATGACATTGCCCGACCCTTCCCAGATGGCGTTGACCGGCGCCTCGCGGTAATGCCGGGCGACGGCGCGCTCCTCGACATAGCCGTTGCCGCCCATGCACTCCATCACCTCGTAGATGACCGACGGCGCGATCTTGCAGGCCCAGTATTTCACCACCGGCGTCATCAGCCGGGCGATGGCGGCCTCGGCGGGGTTGTCGCGGGCATTGTCGAAGGCGCGGGCCAGGCGCAGCGACAGCGCCGTGGCCGCCGCCGTGTCGAGCGCGAGATCGGCGAGCACGCGGATCATCAGCGGCTGGTCGATCAGCAGTTGCCCGAAGACGCGGCGGTGGCGGCAATGGTGCACCGCTTCGGCGAGGCTCGCGCGCATCATGCCGGCCGAGGCCAGCGCGCAGTCGAGCCGGGTCAGCGTCACCATGTCGAGGATGGTGCGGATGCCCTCGCCCTCGCCGCCCAGGAGAAAGCCGAAGGTGTTTTCGAACTCGACCTCGGAGGAGGCGTTGGAGCGGTTGCCGAGCTTGTCCTTCAGCCGCTGCAGCCGCAAGCCGTTGAGGCTGCCGTCTTCCAGGATGCGCGGCACCAGGAAGCAGCTCAGATCGCCGTCGCCCTCCTGGCCGGTCTGGGCGAGCATGACGAAGGCGTCCGACATCGGCGCGGACATGAACCATTTGTGCCCCGACAGCCGGTAGACGCCCTCGCCGGCGCGGACCGCCCGGCTCTGGTTGGCGCGCACATCGGTGCCGCCCTGTTTCTCGGTCATGCCCATGCCGATGGTGACGCCGGATTTCTGCATGGCCGGGCGGTGGCTCGAATCATAGCGGCGCGAGACGATCTGCGGCGCCCAGGCCTTTTCGATTCGCGGCGAGGCCATGATCGCGGCGATCGAGGCATTGGTCATGGTGAGCGGGCAGAGATGGCCGCATTCGAGCCCCGCGGTGAGATAGAAGCGGATGGCGCGGGCCTGGTGGGCGAAGCCCTTTTCCTCGCGGCGCCCCTCCCAGACCGAGCCCTGCAGCCCGACCGAGACCGAGCGGCGCATCAGCGCGTGCCAGCTCGGATGGAAATCCACCTGGTCGATGCGGTTGCCCGAGGCGTCATGGGTCCTCAGTTCCGGCACGGCGCGGTTGGCAATGCGGGCCAGGTCCTGCGCCTCCGCGGAGGCCACGAACTTGCCCACGGTCTCGAAATCATCGCGCAACGCACGCGGCATGTCGGCGGCGATATCCTTGAGAAGCGGATCGGCGCGATAGGCATTGTGCCCGGAAAAGGGCGGGCTCTGGTTCTCGGCCTGGGGGCCAAAGGCTTGGATCGGGCTCATCGGACCTCGCTTACAGGGATTCGCGCGGTTTTGCATGGGGACACAGCGCTTTTCGGGGCGGCGCAAGCTTGCCCCTGCCCCGGAACCTTTCTATAGACCGCACACGTCTTCAATCCTATGGGACCCACGATGTCATTTCCGCACCGCCACCTTCTCGGAATCAAGGGGCTTTCGGAGCAGGACATCCTCTTTCTGCTCGACAAGGCGGACGAGGCGGTGAAGATTTCCCGCCGGCGCGACAAGAAGACCTCGACGCTGCGCGGCCTGACCCAGATCAACCTGTTCTTCGAAGCCTCCACCCGGACGCAGGCCTCGTTCGAGCTCGCCGGCAAGCGGCTCGGCGCCGACGTGATGAACATGTCGGTGGCCAATTCGAGCGTCAAGAAGGGCGAGACCCTGATCGACACCGCGATGACGCTCAACGCCATGCGGCCGGACGTGCTGATCGTGCGCCATTCCTCCGCCGGCGCCGTGGCGCTGTTGTCGCAGAAGGTCGGCTGCCCGGTGATCAATGCCGGCGACGGGGCGCACGAGCACCCAACCCAGGCTCTGCTCGACGCGCTCACCATCCGCCGCACCAAGGGCAAGGTCGCCCGGCTGACCGTGGCCATCTGCGGCGACGTGCTGCATTCGCGCGTCGCCCGCTCCAACATCCTGCTGCTCAATGCGCTCGGCGCACGCGTTCGCGTGATTGCTCCCTCGACTTTGCTGCCTTCCGGGATTGCCGAGATGGGCGTGGAAGTGTTCCGGCGCATGGAGGACGGTCTCAGGGACGCCGATGTGGTGATGATGCTGCGGTTGCAGCGCGAGCGCATGGCCGGCTCCTTCGTGCCTTCGGTCAGGGAATATTTCCGCTATTACGGGCTCGATGCCGACAAGCTGAGCCTTGCCAAGCCCGACGCGCTGGTAATGCATCCGGGCCCGATGAACCGCGGCGTCGAGATCGCCTCCGACATCGCCGACGGTCCGCAGAGCGTGATCGAGATGCAGGTCGAGATGGGGGTCGCGGTGCGCATGGCGGTGATGGAGACGCTGATGCTGTCCGAAGGGAACCAGCCATGAAGCCGCGGGTACTCGCCAATGTCCGGATCATCGATCCGTCCTCGCAGATGGACGAGACCGGCGCCATCGTCATCGTCGACGGCAGGATCGCGGCCATCGGCGCGACTGCCACGGTTCCGGCCGACGCCGAGATCGAGGACTGCGCGGGCCTGATCGCCATCCCCGGCCTGGTCGACGCCTGCGTCCATATCGGCGAACCCGGCGCAGAGCACCGCGAGACCATCGCCTCGGCGAGCCGGGCGGCGGCCCGGGGCGGCGTCACCTCGATCATCATGATGCCCGACACCGATCCGGTGATCGACGACGTGGCGCTGGTCGATTACGTCCAGCGGTTGGCGCGCGACGAGGCGGTCGTCCATGTCTATCCGGCCGCGGCGCTGACCCAGGGGCTCAAGGGCGAGGAGATGACCGAGTTCGGCCTGCTTCTCGAAGCCGGCGCCGTGTGGCTGAGCAACGGCCGGCACACGGTCGACAACCCGGCGGTGATGCGCCGCGCCATGACCTATGCGCGCGATTTCGACGCGGTGATCGCGGTGGCGACGCAGGACCGGCGGCTCGGCGCAACGGGCGTGATGAACGAGGGCCTGTTCGCGAGCTGGCTCGGCCTGCCCGGGATCCCGCGCGAGGCCGAGATCATTCCGCTCGAACGCGATCTGAGGCTCGCGGGGCTCACCGGCGCGCGCTATCACGCCATGAGCATTTCGGTGCCGCAATCGGCCGACATCGTCCGCACGGCCAAGGCCAACGGCCTCAAGGTGACGGCCGGCATCTCGATCAACCATCTGACCCTGAACGAGACCGACATCGGCGAGTATCGCACCTTCTTCCGGCTGTCGCCGCCGCTCCGCACCGAGGATGACCGGGTCGCCATGGTGGCGGCGCTTGCCGACGGCGCCATCGACATCATCGTCTCGGCGCATGACCCGCAGGATGTCGACACCAAGCGCCTGCCCTTCGCCGACGCCGAGAACGGCGCGATCGGGCTCGAGACCCTTCTGGCCGCGGCGCTCCGGCTCTATCATGCGGGCGACGTGCCGCTGATGCGGCTGGTCGACGCCCTGTCGACCCGACCGGCCCGGATCCTCGGTCTCGACGCGGGAACGCTCGCTCCCGGGGCGAGCGCCGACATCGCGCTCATCGATCCCGACTATCCCTGGGTGCTGTCCAAGGACGACATCGTCTCGAAATCCAAGAACAGCCCGTTCGAGGACGCCCGTTTCAGCGGCAAGGTATTGCAAACACTGGTTGCGGGTGTCACAGTCCATCGCGCCTGACCGCCGCGTCCCCTGCCGTTCCGGCGCATTCCTACGGAGAATACCCTCGTGCCCGATCTGGTGAGTTGGTCCCTTTCGACGCCCGAAATGCTCGCCGCGCTCCTTGGCGGATATCTGTGCGGTTCGATCCCCTTCGGCCTGATCCTGACCCGGATGGCGGGCCTGGGCGACGTGCGCAAGATCGGCTCGGGCAATATCGGCGCCACCAACGTGCTGCGCACCGGCAACAAGAAGCTCGCGGCGCTGACGCTGCTCGCCGATGCGCTCAAGGGCACTGTGGCGGTGGTCGCCGCGCGCTACGTTCTCGGCATGGAAGCGGCGCTGATCGCCGGGCTTGGCGCGTTCCTGGGCCATCTCTATCCGGTCTGGCTCAAGTTCAAGGGCGGCAAGGGCGTGGCCACCTATCTGGGCGTGCTCTTGGGCCTGGCGCCGATGATCGTGCTGGTCTTCGCCGCGGTCTGGCTCGGCATGGCCAAGCTGTTCCGCTACTCGTCGCTGGCGGCGCTGAGCGCGGCGGTGGCGGTGCCGGTCGCACTTTATCTCTATGACCGGCCGGAAGTGGCGTCGCTGTTCGTGGTCCTGTCGGTGATCACCATCCTCAAGCATCACCAGAACATCGGCCGGTTGCTGTCGGGCACCGAAGGCCGGATCGGGGACAAAAGCTGATGTCCGGCGGCGGCGAAGGGAGACGCGGTGTCATCCTTTCCGATCGCCAGCGGCTCTCCTGGCTGCGCCTGATCCGTTCCGACAATGTCGGCCCCGCCACGTTCCGCGACCTGATCAACCATTTCGGATCCGCCGAGACGGCGATCGAGCAACTGCCCGAACTGTCCCGGCGCGGCGGCTCGGCGCGGTCGATCAGGGTCGCCAGCGTCGCCGATGCGGAAGCCGAACTCGAGGCGGCGCGCAAATTCGGCGCCGTGTTCATCGGCATCGGCGAGCCGGACTATCCGCCGGCCCTGCGGCGCATCGACGGCGCGCCACCGCTGATCGCCGCCAAAGGCGATCTGTCGCTAGCGACAACGGCGTCCGTCGGCGTCGTCGGCGCGCGCAACGCCTCGGTGTCGGGTGCGAAGATGGCCGCACGGATGGCGCGCGAGCTTGGGGCCGCGGGCTATGTCGTGGTCTCGGGCCTGGCGCGCGGCATCGATGCGGCGGCCCACCGGGCGAGCCTGGAGACCGGCACCATCGCCGCGCTCGCCGGCGGCCTCGACCAGCCCTACCCGCCCGAGAACCTCGACCTCTACCGCGAGATCTGCGCCGGCGGCGGCCTCGCCATCAGCGAGATGCCGATGGGCTGGGAGCCGCGGGCCCGCGATTTCCCGCGGCGCAACCGGCTGATCGCCGGCATCAGCCTGGGCCTGGTGGTGATCGAGGCGGCGCAGCGCTCCGGCTCGCTGATCACCGCGCGGCGGGCGGCCGATTTCGGCCGGCTGGTCTTCGCCGTTCCCGGCTCGCCGCTCGATCCGCGCGCCGTGGGCACCAACGGGCTGCTGAAGGAGGGCGCGATCGTCACCACCGAAAGCCGCGACGTGATCGACGCGCTGGCGCCGTCGAGCCGGATGTTCTCCGATGACGAGCCGGTGATGGAGGAACCCGGCACCGGGGACGAGGGTCCGTTCGAGGCGCCGCGCGACGATGACCGCGCCCGCGTGATCGAGGCGTTGGGACCCTCGCCGGCCGACATCGACGACATCATCCGGCACACCGGCGTGGCGGCGGCGACGGTCTATCTGGTGCTGCTCGAGCTGGATCTTGCCGGACGGCTGCACCGGCATCCCGGCGGCATGGTGTCGCTCGCCTGCGATGAGCTTTAAGGGAACCCGAAGCCGTCAGCGCAAGGTCCCGGCCAGGGTCAGCGGCCGGTGACCGGCCAGGACATCGCCCGCCTCGATATAGGCCATCTCGATCAGGTAGCAGAGCATGTCGGCGTTTTCATTGGCCGCAACCACGCGCAGTTCGGCCAGCATCTGCCTGATATAAGCCAGGTTCTGCTCCGTTCGGGCCTTCTCCAGTGAGCCTTGGGGGGGCCGGGTTGGCATCGTGATTTCCCCGTTCTGTCGATGCAACCGCTCATCGCAGGCGGCCAGGCAGTTGCTGATGATACGATAGCTAAAATATCTTAAATTGCAATACAGTTGTAATCGCGCATGGGTTGTATTCGGGTTGTGAAATGGCTGTAATTCGGAAGATGGACTTGACCGCACCGATTTCCCTGTACATTTCGTGGGCCAAATCGGCACGGCGCGAATTCGCGCGGCTTGCCGGATTCCAGGCCCGAGTGCGAGCAACCTTATGAATGTAGTGGTAGTCGAATCGCCTGCGAAGGCAAAAACGATCAACAAATACCTCGGAAGCGGGTACAAGGTGCTGGCCTCGTTCGGCCATGTCCGCGATCTGCCGGCCAAGGACGGCTCGGTTCTCCCCGACGAGGACTTCGCCATGTCGTGGGAAGTCGACACCGCCTCCAACAAGCGGCTCAAGGACATCACCGACGCGCTCAAGGTCGCGGACTCGCTCATTCTCGCAACCGACCCGGACCGCGAGGGCGAGGCGATTTCCTGGCATGTGCTCGAGGTCCTGACCAAGAAGAAGGCGCTGAAAGACAAGACCGTCTCCCGCGTGGTCTTCAACGCGATCACCAAGAAGTCGGTGCTGGATGCCATGGCACATCCGCGCCAGATCGACACGCCGCTGGTCGACGCCTATCTGGCGCGCCGGGCGCTCGACTACCTGGTGGGCTTCAACCTGTCGCCGGTCTTGTGGCGCAAGCTGCCCGGCGCCCGCTCGGCCGGCCGCGTCCAGTCGGTGGCGCTCAGGCTCGTCTGCGACCGCGAGAGCGAGATCGAACGCTTCAACTCGGAAGAGTACTGGCAGATCTCCGCCGACCTCAAGACCCCGCGCGGCGACGGCTTCACCGCCCGGTTGACCTCCCACAACGGCGAGAAGATGACCCGGATGTCGGTCACCGGCGGCGAACTGGCCGGCCAGATCAAGGAGATGCTCGAGGGCGCGTCCTTCGTCGCCGACAGCGTCGAGGCCAAGCCCACGCGGCGCAACCCGTCCGCCCCCTTCACCACCTCGACGCTGCAGCAGGCGGCCTCGTCGAAGCTCGGCTTCAACGCCTCGCGCACCATGCAGGTGGCGCAGCGGCTCTATGAAGGCATCGACATCGGCGGCGAGACCGTCGGTCTCATCACCTATATGCGAACCGACGGCGTGCAGATGGCGCCCGAAGCCATCGACGAGGCCCGCGCCGCCATCGCCGACCGCTTCGGCGATCGCTACCGGCCGGAGAAGCCGCGCATCTACACGACAAAGGCCAAGAACGCCCAGGAAGCCCACGAAGCCATCCGCCCGACCGGCTTCGAGCGCGCCCCCGACGACGTCAAGCGCTATCTCGACGCCGACCAGCTCAAGCTCTACGACCTGATCTGGAAGCGCGCCATCGCCAGCCAGATGGCCTCGGCCGAGATCGAGCGCACCACGGTCGACATCACCGCCACCAAGGACGGCAAGACCGCGGGCCTGCGCGCCACCGGATCGGTGATCCGCTTCGACGGCTTCATCGCCGCCTATACCGACGCCAAGGAAGACGGCGAGCAGCCGGACGGCGACGATGACGACGATGCCCGCCTGCCCGAGATCAACGCGCAGGAAAAACTCGCCAAGGACAAGATCAACGCCACGCAGCACTTCACCGAGCCGCCGCCGCGCTATTCGGAAGCCTCGCTCATCAAGAAGATGGAAGAGCTGGGCATCGGCCGGCCCTCGACCTATGCCTCGACGCTCGCCACCCTCCGCGACCGCGAATACGTGGTCATCGACAAGCGCAAGCTGATCCCGGAGGCCAAGGGCCGCCTGGTGATCGCGTTCCTGGAGAACTTCTTCGAGCGCTATGTCGAGTTCGGCTTCACCGCCGATCTCGAGGAGAAGCTCGACCGGATCTCAGCCGGCGAACTGGCCTGGAAGGACGTGCTCAGGGAATTCTGGACCGAGTTCCACGCCCATCTCGACGAGACCAAGGACCTGCGTGTCACCCAGGTGCTCGACGCCCTCAACGAGGCGCTGGCGCCGCTCGTCTTCCCGGTGCGTGAGGACGGCTCGAACCCGCGCATCTGCCCCACCTGCGGCACCGGCAACCTGTCGCTCAAGCTCGGCAAGTACGGCGCCTTCGTCGGCTGCTCGAACTATCCCGACTGCAACTTCACCCGGCAATTGTCCAACGACCAGACCAGCGAGGGCGACGCGGCGCTGTCCAACGAGCCGCGCGACCTCGGCAAGGACCCGCACACGGAAGAACCCATCACCCTGCGCACCGGCCGGTTCGGTCCCTATGTCCAGCGCGGCGAGGGCAAGGAGGCCAAGCGCTCCAGCCTGCCCAAGGGATGGACGGTGGATTCGATCGACCACGAGAAGGCGCTGGCCCTGCTCAGCCTGCCGCGCGACATCGGCCAGCACCCGGAAACGGGAAAGATGATTTCCTCCGGGCTCGGCCGCTACGGTCCGTTCCTGCTGCATGACGGCGGCTACGCCAATCTCGAGACCATCGAGGACGTGTTCTCCATCGGCCTCAACCGCGCGGTCACGGTCATTGCCGAGAAGGCCGCCAAGGGTCCCGGCCGCGGACGGGGAACGCCGGCGGCGCTGAAGACGCTGGGCGACCATCCCGATGGCGGCCCGGTCACGGTGCGCGACGGCAAATACGGGCCCTATGTCAACTGGGGCAAGGTCAATGCGACGCTGCCCAAAGACAAGGCGCCGACCGAGGTGACGCTCGAGGAAGCGCTCGAGATGATCACGGCGAAGGCCGGCGCGTCCGGCAAGAAGGCCCCGGCCAAGAAGGCGCCGGCCAAGAAAGCCGCGGCAAAGAAGGCGCCCGCCGCCAAGAAGGCAGCCAAGCCGAAGGCCGCCGCCAAGAAACCCGCATCCGCCAAGGCGAAGAAGGACTGACATTGGGACACCCGCCCCGCCCATCCGGACCCAAGACCGGCAAGCCGAAACCCGGGACACCGGATGCGCCGGCGGGGGAAGAGCGCCCGCAGTTCCGCCGCGGCGATCTTCCCGACAGGGACACGATCCTGCGCTTTCTCGGCGAGAACCCTGATCGCGCCTCCAAGCGCGACATCGCCAAGGCCTTCGGCCTCAAGGGCGACACCCGCGCGGAGCTCAAGGACCTGCTGCGCGAGCTCGAGGACGAGGGCCTGATCGAGCGCGACCGCAAGATGCTCAGGCGTCCGGGCACCCTGCCCGCGGTGACGGTGATCGAGATCACCATGCGCAGCCCCGACGGCGACCTGATCGCGCGTCCGGCGGAATGGCTCGAGGATCATGGCGCCGCCCCGGTCGTCACCGTGAGGCAATCCAATGCCGGGCGCGATCGCGGCAAGAGCCGCACGCCCTCGACCGCGGCCGGCATCGGCGACAAGGTCCTGGCGCGGATCTTCGCCACCACGCACGGTGCGAAAACCACCTACACCGCCCGCATCATGAAGATCCTCGACCGGCGCGAGGGCCTCGTTCTCGGGGTCTTCCGCGCGACGCCCGGCGGCGGCGGCAGGCTGATGCCGATCGAACGGCGCGGCGAGGAATTCGCGATCGACCCCGACTCCACCAAGGACGCGAAGGACGGCGACCTGGTGGAGGTGGAAACCGCGGGCACGGCCCGCATGGGCCTGCCGCGCGCCAGGGTGCACACGGTGCTGGGTTCGGTCGAGGGCGAGAAGGCGATCTCGATGATCGCCATCCACTCGCACGGCATTCCGCATGTGTTTCCGGCCGAAGTCCTCAAGGCCGCCGAGGAAGCCAGGTCCGCGCCGCTTGCGGGCGGACGCGAGGACTGGCGGCGCATGCCGCTCGTCACCATCGACCCGAGCGACGCCAAGGATCACGACGACGCGGTCTTCGCCGAGGAAGACCCCTCGCCCGACAATCCCGGCGGCATCATCGCCACGGTGGCGATCGCCGACGTGTCCTGGTATGTGCGCCCCGGCTCGGCGCTCGACCGGGAAGCGCTGAAGCGCGGCAACTCGGCCTATTTCCCCGACCGGGTGGTGCCGATGCTGCCCGAACGGATCTCCAACGACCTGTGCTCGCTGCGCCAGGGCGAGGACCGGCCGGCGCTGGCGCTGCGCATGGTGTTTTCGGCCGAAGGCCGCAAGATTTCCCATCACTTTCACCGGGTGATGATCAAGAGTGCCGCCAAGCTATCCTACCAGCAGGCCCAGGCGGCGATCGACGGCAATCCCGACGACCAGACCGGCCCGCTGCTCGAGCCTGTCCTGAAGCCGCTGTGGAACGCCTACGCGGTGTTGAAGCGTGAGCGCAACCGCCGCCAGCCGCTCGATCTCGACATGCCCGAACGCAAGATCCTGCTCACGCCCGAGGGCAAGGTCGACAGGGTGATCGTGCCCGAGCGGCTCGACGCGCACCGGCTGATCGAGGAATTCATGATCCAGGCCAACGTGGCCGCGGCGGAGACGCTGGAAAAGCGCAGGCAGCCGCTGATCTACCGGGTCCACGACCAGCCGTCGCTCGCCAAGCAGGAGGTGCTGCGCGAGTTCCTGGGCACGCTCGGCCTGTCGCTGGCGCGCGGCGCCGCGGTGCGGGCCAGCGCGTTCAACGGCATCCTCGCCCGCGTCTCGGGCGAGCCGCATCAGATCATGGTCAACGAGATGGTGCTGCGCAGCCAGAGCCAGGCGATCTATTCGCCGGAGAACCTCGGCCATTTCGGCCTCAACCTGATGAAATATGCCCATTTCACCTCGCCGATCCGCCGCTATGCGGACCTGATCGTGCATCGCGCGCTGGTGGGCAGCCTCGGACTGGGCGAAGGCGGCATCACGCCGGCGGAAGAGGCTCAGCTCGAGGACATCGCCGCCGAGATTTCCGTCACCGAGCGCCGCGCCATGGCCGCCGAGCGCGACACGGTGGATCGGCTGGTGGCCCACCATCTCGCCGGTCGCATCGGCGAAGCCTTTGACGGGCGGATCTCCGGCGTCACCAAATCCGGGCTTTTCATCAGCCTGCCGCAATTTGGCGCAGACGGCTTCGTCCCGGTTTCAACTCTCGGTCTTGACTACTATATCTACGATGAGGCTCATCAGGCGTTGACGGGACAGAAAACCGGGCTGGGTTACCGGCTGGGCGACAGCGTGGAGGTCAAACTGGTGGAGGTGATTCCGCTGGCCGGGTCGATGCGCTTCGAGATGCTGAGCGAAGGGCACAAGATGCCCGCCGGCGCCAAGTCGTTCCACAAGTCCGGCAGGGCGCGGCGCGGCGGCCCGAAGAAGCCCGGAACCCGCCCGGCGCGCGGGCGGCGCTGACGGGGCGCAACAGGAAAACCAGCGGCGCCACCCGGCGTCCGCTCGAGATCAGGAGAAGAGCGATGCTCGAATTCGGCGGCACGACATCCAAGGATGCACAGGACGGACCCCGCGAGACGTTCCGCGCGGTCAAGCGCGGCCTGCTCGGACGATGCCCCAATTGCGGCGAAGGCCGGCTGTTCCGGGCCTTCCTCAAGCCGGTCGACGCCTGCGCCGCCTGCGGCGAGGAAATGCACCACCACCGCGCCGACGATTTTCCGCCCTATCTGGCGATCTTCATCGTCGGCCACATCGTCGTCGCCGGCTTCATGGCCACCGACACCTGGCTGGTGCTCGAAAGCTGGCAGCATCTGGCGATCTGGATTCCGGTCACGGTGATCCTGACGCTGGCCTTGCTGCCGCCGCTCAAGGGCGGGGTCATCGGCCTGCAATGGGCCTTGCGTATGCACGGGTTCGACGGCCAATCGGAAGAACCGATGCTTGCCGAGCCCGCCTATGAGGATGCGCGATGAATGACAGCGGCGCCGTGAAGATCGACGTTCTCACGGAAGACCACCGGGCCGGGATGAGCGCCAAGCGCCATGCGCCGCGTACGCCGCGCGACGCCGCCGCGCTGATCCTGCTGGACCGGTCCCATGCGGTGCCGCGCGCGCTTCTGGGCAAGCGCGGCAAGGGCCACGCCTTCATGCCCGATCTCTATGTCTTCCCCGGCGGCCGGCGCGATCCCGGCGACAACCGCACGCCGCTGGCGCGCCCGCTGGGCGATGCGGTGGCCGACAAGCTGATGCAGCGGACGAAGGCCCGGTTTCATGCCCAGGCCGCGCGCGGCCTGGCGGTGGCGGCGGCGCGCGAGATGCACGAGGAGGCGCATCTTTCGCTGACGCCCGCCGAATACGAGGGCAGCCTCAGACCCGACGTCTCGCATTTTCGCTATCTCGCCCGGGCGATCACGCCTCCGGGCCAGCCGCGGCGGTTCGACACACGGTTCTTCACCTGTTTCTGCGACGAACTCGGACTGGATCCGTCAGCGATCCGGGACAGCGACGAACTGCATGACCTGAGATGGCTGCCGGTCGACGCGCATGACAGCCATCCCCTGCCCAGGATAACCAAGGTGATCCTCACCGACGTCGTCAAGGCGCTCGAGGAGGATCCGTCCTTGCCGTTCGGCAGGGCGGTTCCGTTTTACTATTTCCGCAACGGACATTTTGTTCGCGAATTGATTTAAGGCCAACCCAGATGGATCAGTCACCCTTACGCAACCCGGCGGTCCGCGAGGTAATTCACTGGCCAGCCCTGATTGCAGCCGTGGCGGCGATCACCGCGGTCGGCATCGCCATCGGCCTGGGGCTGCCGCTGTTGTCGGTCATTCTCGAGAAGCGCGGCGTGTCGTCGACGATGATCGGCCTGAATTCGGCCATGGCCGGGGTGGCGGCGATGGTCGCCGCGCCGCTCTCGACGATGATCGCGCAGCGGCTGGGCGTGGTCAACACCATGGTGGCCTCGATCGTCGCCGCCGCGATCAGCGCGCTCGGGTTCTATTTCGCCGAGGCGCTGTGGATGTGGTTTCCTCTGCGCATCGTGTTCCACGGCGCCATCACCATCCTGTTCGTGCTGTCGGAATTCTGGATCAACACCGCCGCGCCGCCGTCGCGCCGGGGCCTGGTGCTCGGCATCTACGCCACGGTGCTCTCGCTCGGCTTTGCGGCGGGGCCGCTGATCTTCTCGGTGATCGGGTCGGAAGGCATCCTGCCGTTTGCGATCGGCGCCGGCGTGATCCTGCTCGCGGCCGTGCCGATCCTGATGGCGCGCAAGGAAAACCCGGTGATCGACGCCGCCCCCAATTATCATTTCATGCGCTACATCTTCCTGGTGCCGACGGCGACCGCCGCGGTGTTCATATTCGGCGCGGTGGAATCGGGCGGCCTGGCGCTGTTTCCGGTCTATGCCAACCGCACCGGCTTCACCGAATCGCAGGGTGCGCTCCTTTTGATGATGATGGGGCTCGGCAATGTGCTGTTCCAGATCCCGGTCGGGCTGATCGCCGACCGGATCGGCGACCGGCGAAGGCTCCTGTCGCTGTTTGCCATCATCGGCCTGGTCGGCTCGCTCGCCCTGCCCTTCCTGATCCACAACTGGCTGGTGACGGCGGTGATCCTTCTGTTCTGGGGCGGCAGCGTCGCCGGCCTCTATACGGTCGGTCTCGCGCATCTGGGCGACAAGCTGCACGGGGCGGACCTCGCCTCGGCCAATGCGGCCTTCGTGTTCTGCTATGCGCTCGGCATGCTGGTGGGCCCGCAGACCATCGGCGCGGCCATGGATGTGGCCGGCCATCACGGTTTTGCCTGGGCGCTGGCGTTCTTTTTTGCGCTTTATGTGGCTCTCACCATGTTTCGCATGGTGCTGGGGCCAAAACGGGCTTGACTTTCAGCGGGGCTTTTGTAGTTTCCGCGCAAGTTTCGCCGTGGAGCCTCTGTGCTGTCCGCGGCTTCATTTTTGAAGAAGGCAAGACACCATGGCCAAGGCGACCACCATCAAGATCAAGCTCCTGTCGACCGCCGACACCGGCTTTTTCTACGTTACCAAGAAGAACAGCCGTACCTTCACCGACAAGATGGTGAAGACCAAGTACGATCCCATCGCCAAGAAGCACGTCGAATTCAAGGAAGCCAAGATCAAGTAATCCTGGCCGCCCTGCCCGGCAGCAGGACGTATATCTCCAATAGCAAAAAACCCGCTTCCTTCCGGAAGCGGGTTTTTTGTGTCAAAGGCCGATCAAAACTAATGCGTGGAACGAGGATGCCACTGTGCATTGATCTCGATCGGCCACCCCACGACCCAGGAGATGCGGCGGACCTGAACATCATGGGGTTTTCGTGAATTCCAGCAATCATAGACTGTCTCTGTGACAGTGCCAAAACGCTGCATGTGGATTGGACATTTGTACCAATCTCGAAAAAAATCAATAGTTTCTTAACTTCGTCTCCAGCCTGTCCACTATTGTGGTTAATTTTAATTACAAAGTTAATGAAACATGAAGCGCGGAACAAAGCGCGCACAAGCGGACGAGCTCAGGGGAAATCACCGACTCAGGGAGTGCCGCTGCGGCCCGGATATCGCTAGGCGGCCTGGCCGACGACGCGGTTGCGCCCGTCATTCTTGGCCTGATACAGCGCCTTGTCGGCGCGGCGGATGAGCGAATCGGCGCCCTCGCCGTCCTTTTCCAGCGTCGCGATGCCGACGGACGTGGTCACATGCACCATGGCGCCCGATGCCGAAACCCGGAACGGCAGGGTGGCGACTTCCTCGCGCAGCCGCTCGGCCACCTGGGCGGCGGTTTCCGGCGTCGTGTCCGGCATCACCACCACGAATTCCTCGCCGCCATAGCGGCAGGCGAGGTCGGCGCCGCGCACCGCGCCCCTGAGACGGCGGGCGAACTGGCGCAGGACATCATCGCCGCCTTCGTGGCCATGGGCGTCGTTGAACGCCTTGAAATGGTCGATGTCGGCAATCAGCACCGACAGCGGCCGGCCGCGGCGATTCGACCGGTCGACCAGCGTCGCCAGATGGGTGTCGAGATAGCGGCGGTTGTTCAAGCCGGTGAGCGCGTCGGTGACGGCGAATTCGATCGATTCCGACAGGCTGGCCCGGAGCCGGTCGGTGTAGCGCTTGCGGCGGATCTGGGTGACGCTGCGGGCGATCAGCTCGTTGGGATCGAGCGGCCGCAGCAGGTAGTCGTTGACGCCGAGCTCCAGCGCCCGGATCACCAGCTCCTCCTCGCCCTGCTCGGCCACCACCAGCATGGGAATGAAGCGCGTGCGCTCCAGCGAGCGCAGTTGCGAGCAGAGCCGCAGGGGATCATAGTCCTCGAGCGACGACGAGACGATCACCAGCTCATAGGGCTTTTCGGCCGCCTCGAACAGCGCCGCCTGCGGGTCGCCGATGGCGGTGACCTCGGCGATGCCCTTCAGGGCGCGGTTCATGCGGTCCTGCGAGTTGGCCCGGCTGTCGACCAGGAGCACCATGCCGGGCTCCTCGAGCTGGCTCTGGTGCGGCGCCAGCAGCGTTTCCAGGCCGATGCTGCGCGCGGTCTCGGCGCGAAGCCGGAGTTCGTCGCTCAGCGCCTTGAAACGGATCAGGCTCTTGACCCGGGTCATGAGCTGCAGGTCGTTGACCGGCTTGGTCAGGAAATCGTCGGCGCCGGCCTCGAGGCCGCGGACGCGGTCGGCCGGCTGGTCGAGCGCCGTCACCATGACGACGGGAATATGGGCGGTGCGCGGATTGCTCTTGAGCCGCTCGCAGACCTCGAACCCGTCGATGCCGGGCATCATGATGTCGAGCAGGATCAGGTCGACCGGAGTCCGGTCGCAGATGTCGAGCGCGGTGATCCCGTCGGCGGCGGTGAGGACCTCGAAATACTCGGCCATCAGCCGCGCCTCGAGAAGCTTCACATTGGCCGGAATGTCATCAACCACCAGGATGCGCGCGGTCATGGGTTCTCTCCGCCCTCAGGCATCGCCAAGATAGGTCTTGATGGTTTCGATGAAGCGGGGAACCGAGATGGGCTTGGAGATATAGGCCTCGCAGCCGCCCTGGCGGATGCGCTCCTCGTCGCCCTTCATGGCGAAGGCGGTGACCGCGATCACCGGTATCATGTGCAGGTCGTCGTCCTGCTTGAGCCATTTGGTGACTTCGAGACCGGAAACCTCGGGGAGCTGGATGTCCATCAGGATCAGATCCGGACGGTGCAGGCGGGCGAGATCCATCGCCTCCAGGCCGTTGCGCGTCTGGATCGTCTTGTAGCCGGACGCCTCGATCAGGTCCCGGAAGAGTTTCATGTTGAGTTCGTTGTCCTCAACAATCATCACCTGCTTTGTCATATCCGTTCCCATCCCCGATCCGGCCAGGCCATACGCCTTCCGGATCCCGTTGTTGCCGGCTGCCGGTGATGGTTTTCACCTGCGATGCGCCGTATTTGTGTGCGACAAATCCGATCCGCAATGCCCGTCAACGCCCACACCTTAGTTCCATTAGGTTGAAAAAGTGGTAATCGGTCGTTTCGAATGCGGCTCAAGTCAAAATGGAGGGGCGGAAAAGCCATGGCGGATGCGGAAGATACGGCGATCGGGGTGCTGGTCTGGCTGGCCGGCGAGCCCGAACTGATGGGCCGCTTCCTGGCGCTGACAGGCCTTGAAGCGGGCAATCTTCGCGAAGCCGCCAGGGAGCCCGGATTTCTGGCGGGCGTGCTGGAGTTCCTGATGAACCACGAGCCGACGCTGATGGAGTTCTGCGCCGCCACCGGCACCCGGCCCGAAGACGTTACGCGCGCCTTCCATGCGCTTGGCGGGAGCAGCCAGGCGTGACCATGCTCATCCCCGACGCCGAACATGACAACATCGTCCTGGGCGAGCGGCCGCTGATCGTCTGCGACATTGACGAGGTGGTGCTGGAGTTCGTCACGCCCTTCCAGGCCTTCCTCACCGCCAACGGCCATGAGCTCAGGCCGACGTCGTTTCGCCTCAACGGCAATGTGTTCAGCCTCGACGATGGCGGAGAGACCCCGGCGGATGAGGTGGCGCGGCTGCTGGAGGCGTTCTTCACCGGACAGGACGCCTGGCAGACGCCCGTGCTCGCCGCCGCCGACAGCCTCGCGCGGCTGTCCGGGGAAGCCGACATCGTCTTCCTGACGGCGATGCCGCCGCGCCACCGCGCGGTCCGGCGGCGTCTCTTGACCCTGCACGGCTTCGATTACCCGATGATCGCCACCGAAGCCGCCAAGGGTCCCGCCGTGCTGGCTCTGCACGGATCGCGGACCCATCCGGTGGTGTTCATCGACGATATCTTCGTCAACCTGCAGTCGGTGCGCCAGCACGTTCCCGGCACACTGCTGCTCAACCTGATCGCCAACGACATCTTTCGCGGTCTGGCGCCGCATCCCGGCGAGGGCGTCGACATCGCCCTGGACTGGCCCCATGCCGAAGAGCTGATCAGGGCGCATTTCGCCGCGGCGCGCTGAGCGGCGCGGCC
Organism: Hoeflea sp. BAL378; assembly: GCF_000759435.1. Classification (GTDB taxonomy): domain Bacteria; phylum Pseudomonadota; class Alphaproteobacteria; order Rhizobiales; family Rhizobiaceae; genus Hoeflea. The sequence goes on along the minus strand of NZ_JRJG01000039.1, from coordinate 21,742 downwards.
CGGCGGAGACGGCAGGCCTGGCCGTCATTCCAGCAGCCGGCGCATCAGCGGCCTGCCGGGCTTGCGCTCGATGACCGTCGTGAACCCGGCCTTCTCGAAGACCGACACGGACCCGACGAACAGCCCGACCGATTTCGACTGCTTGGCCTTGAGCATCGGGCAGGCCTCGACCACCCGGGCGCCGTTGTCGCGCGCATGGGCGACCGCCGCATCGAGCAGAACGTGGCTGATGCCCTGCCCGCGTCGCTTGGCCTGGATGAAGAAGCAGGAGATCGCCCAGAGCCCCGGATCCGCCGGGTCATCGCCGTCGAGCGGCCGCGAGACCGTGCGGTCGGTGTTCCAGCGCGGCACATCGGCGCGCGGCGTCACCTGCACCCATCCCACCGGCTCGCCGTCGTCGAGCGCGATCAGGCCCGGCGGCAGCGGCGCCTGCGTCGCCTGCCGCAGGATCTGCTTCTTGTCGTCGTGGCTCAGGGTCTCGCGCTGCTTCGGCGCCAGCCGGAAGTAGGTGCACCAGCAGCCGTAGCAGGCCCCCTGCGGGCCGAACAGCGCCTCCAGCTTCGGCCAGAGCTCCGGTGTGACGGGGTGGATGGTCAGGGTCATGCGCGCTGGCTTTCGCTGGATCGGCAGGCTTGTGAGTCGCAAGATTATTGCGTAATCTGCCAATGTTCAACCTTTGTTCTCTCGCGACGAGTCGATGACCCAAGCGCCTCCGCCCCTACGTCCGGTGCCCGGCTTTTGCCGCGACTGCCTGACGCCCGCGCGCCACGGCGTCAGGCGCTGCCATGCCTGCGGCAGCCCGCGGCTTATCCGCCATCCCGAGATCGATGCGCTTACGCTCGCGCATGTGGACTGCGACGCGTTCTACGCCACCGTCGAGAAACGCGACAATCCCGAGCTCGCCGACAAGCCGTTGATCATCGGCGGCGGCAAGCGCGGCGTGGTCTCCACCTGCTGCTACATCGCCCGCATCCACGGCGTGCGCTCGGCGATGCCGATGTTCAAGGCCCTCGAGGCCTGCCCCGAAGCGATCGTGCTCAAGCCGGACATGGAGAAATACGCCCGCGTCGGGCGCGAGGTGCGCAGGCTGATGGAGGAGCTGACGCCGCTGGTGCAGCCGATCTCCATCGACGAGGCGTTTCTCGACCTCGCCGGGACCGAGCGGCTGCACAAGGACACCCCTGCCCGGACGCTGGCGCGCTTCGCCGCCCGCGTCGAGGCCGAGGTCGGCATCACCCTGTCGGTCGGCCTCAGCTACTGCAAGTTCCTGGCCAAGGTCGCTTCCGATCTCGACAAGCCGCGCGGGTTCTCGGTGATCGGCAAGCAGGAGGCGCTGACATTCCTGGCGCCCAGACCGGTGAGCCTGATCTGGGGCGTGGGCAAGGCTTTCGCCGCCACGCTCGAACGCGACGGCATCCGCACCATCGGGCAATTGCAGACCATGGAGCTGACCGCGCTGATGCGCAGCTACGGGGTGATGGGCAAGCGGCTCTATCATCTCTCGCGCGGCGAGGACGAGCGCACGGTCCAGCCCAACGAGGGCGCCAAGAGCGTGTCGGCCGAGACCACCTTCAACACCGACCTGTCGCAGGCCAGCGACCTGGTGCCGGTGCTGCGGCGGCTGTCGGAGAAGGTCTCGGCCCGGCTCAAGGCGTCGGGCATCGCCGGGCAGACAGTGGTGCTCAAGCTCAAGACCCCGGACTTCAAGAACCGCACGCGCAATTTCAAGCTCGAGGACCCGACGGTGCTCGCCGACCGGATCTTCCGCACCGGGCTACACCTGCTCGAGCGCGAGCTCGGCCAGGACCGGTTTCGGCTGATCGGCATCGGCGTCACCGACCTCACCGACGCCGCCCGCGCCGACCCGCCCGACCTCGTGGATCCGGCGGCGGCGCGCCGGGCGGTGGCTGAAAGCGCCATCGACAAGGTGCGGCAGAAGTTCGGCCGCGACATCGTCGAGACCGGCTACACCTTCGGCAGGGGCCGCGAAGCCGCGCCCCAGCGCGATCGCGACAAGTAGCGGAGGTTTGGAGAAGCTGAGTCCGGAAACGCCTGTAAGGGCATGGTCCGGAATCGAAATCGGGCTCTACTTGACGATGTGGACGAGGCCGCCGGTTTCGCCTTCGAGCACGCCGTGCTCGGCGCTGGTGGGCTTGAGCATCGCCTTCAGCAGCACGGATGTCGGGGTCCAGTAGGGAATGTACCATTCCTGGTCGACCTCGAGGATGAGCACCCTGTCGGCCTCGGCGTCATAGGCGCCGATCACCGAGACATGCGGCCCGTCCCAGTCGCCGGTCACCACGCCCTGGTTGAAATACAAGAGCAGCGCGTCGTCCGCGGAGGCTTCATTGGCCTTGAGAAGCGCGCGCACCGCGTCGAGCGTGGCGGCATCCTCGGCAGCGGGTTTGAGCGTCTCGGTGCGGTAGGCCTCCATGCCGGCGGCCTTGAGCGCCTTGCCGGTGAAGGCCACGAGCTGGTCGAACTTCACTCCGTCGCCGCCTTCCGCCGAGAGGGTCGCCCACTCGGGATCGGCCACGAGATCGAGCATCTGCGGCTGGGTCGTCACCGTGTCCTCGGCATGCGGCGGCAGGCCGCGCAGGCCGTTGAGCGCGCCGGTGACGGCGGCGATCGAGCAGGCCGAGGTGGTGAATTGCGGTTTGACGAAGGCGGAGAAGGCCCAGTAGTCGGCCGCTGCCGCCTTGGTCAGATAGGCATGGTCGGCCGTCAGCGGAACCGCGTTGGCCCCGAGTTTGGGTTGCGGCGCGTCACCGGCCGCAGCCCCTGCCACCGCTAGGAAGGACGCGAGCACGAGCCCCGGAATAAGCCGGGCGAAGCGGATGATTTTGAGCATGGGCGACGATCCTGAACGGGGAAGATCAGCGATAGTACCAACGCCCGGACCGCCGTCAATCGCCTCCGGTCAGACCAGCTCGACGTCGAGCACGCCCGGGGCCGCCTTCAGCGCCGAGGCGATCTGCGGCGAGATCTTGTAGCGGTCCGACAGCGTCACCTCGATCTCGCGGCGGCCGTCATCCTTGATCATGACGAAGGACACCTGCCCTTCGCCATGGGCCTTGAGATGGGTCGAGACGGAATTCAGCGGACGAGCGTCGCGCATGTAGACCCTGAGCGCCGACTGACCGCGGGCGGCGCGGTCCTCGAGCGAATCGGCGGTCTGGATCCTGAGCCCGATGCCTTCCGGCCGCTCCTCGGCATTGACCGTGATGACGATCGACTTGCCCGGTTCGAGCAGGTCGCGGTAGAGCGCCAGGCCTTCGGAGAACAGCACCGCCTCATACTGGCCGGAACTGTCGGAGAAGGCGACGATCCCCATCTTGTTGCCTGTGCGGGTCTTGCGCTCCTGCTTGCTGGTCACCGTGCCCGCGAGCCGTCCGGCGGTGGCGCCGGCCTTGACCGCGAGCGAGAAATCGGCCCAGGTCTGCACCCGCATCTTGGCCAGAAGTTCATTATAGGAATCAAGCGGATGCGCGGAGAGGTAAAAGCCCAGCGCCTGGTATTCGCGGTGCAGCTTTTCCGCCGGCAGCCAGGGCGGGGCCGCGGGCAGATGGATCGATTCGGAACTCTCCTGCGAGGCGCCGCCCATGCCGAACATGTCGCTCTGGCCGCTGATGCGGTTTTCCTGGGCGCGCTGGGCGAAACCGAGGATCCGGTCGAGGCCGGCGCTGAGCGCCGCGCGGTCGTGGCCGAAACAGTCGAGCGCGCCTGCGGCGATCAGGCTTTCGAGCACACGGCGGTTGACCTGGCGCGGGTCGATGCGCGTGCAGAAATCCTCGAGCGAGGCAAAGGGCGTGTCGCCGCGCGCCTCGACGATGTGCTCGACGGCCGCGTCGCCCACGCCCTTGATGGCGGCGAGCGCGTAGTAAATGCGGTTCTCGCCGGTCTCGAAGTGGCGGAAACTGGTCTGCACCGAGGGGGCGGCCACCTCGATCCCCAGCCGCTTGGCGTCCTGGCGGAAATCGTTGAGCTTGTCGGTGTTCGACATGTCGTAGGTCATCGACGCGGCCAGGAACTCGACCGGATAATGCGCCTTGAGATAGGCGGTCTGGTAGGAGACGATGCCGTAGGCCGCGGCGTGCGACTTGTTGAAGCCGTAATTGGCGAACTTGGCCAGCAGGTCGAAGATCATGTCGGCCTGCGGCTTGGAGACGTCGCGCTCGACCGCGCCCTCGACGAAGCGGGCGCGCTGCTTGTCCATCTCCTCCTTGATCTTCTTGCCCATGGCGCGGCGCAGCAGGTCGGCTTCGCCGAGCGAGTAGCCGGCCAGCACCTGGGCGATCTGCATCACCTGTTCCTGGTAGACGATCACGCCCTGGGTCTCGGCCAGCAGATCGTCGATCTTGGGATGGATGGAGGCCAGTTCCTCGTCGCCGTGCTTGCGCGCGTTGTAGACCGGGATGTTCTCCATCGGACCCGGGCGGTAGAGCGCCACCAGCGCGATGATGTCCTCGATGCGGTCGGGCCGCATGCCGATCAGCGCCTTGCGCATGCCCGCCGATTCCACCTGGAACACGCCGACGGTCTCGCCGCGCGAGAGCATCTCGTAGGTGGGACCGTCATCGAGCGGCAGGGCCTCGAGATCGACCGCGATGCCGCGTTTGGCGATGAAATCGACCGCGGTCTTGAGCACGGTGAGGGTCTTGAGGCCGAGAAAGTCGAACTTGACCAGGCCCGCCTGCTCCACCCATTTCATGTTGAACTGGGTGACCGGCATATCCGAGCGCGGATCGCGGTACATCGGCACAAGCTGCGACAGCGGCCGGTCGCCGATGACGATGCCCGCGGCATGGGTCGAGGCATGGCGGTAGAGGCCCTCGAGCTTCTGGGCGATGTCGAGCAGGCGCTCGACGGCGGGCTCCTTCTCCATCTCCTCGGCAAAGCGCGGCTCCTCCTCGATCGCCTTGTGCAGCGGCGTCGGATTGGCCGGGTTGTTGGGCACCAGCTTGCAGATCCGGTCGACCAGGCCGTAGGGCATTTCGAGCACCCGGCCGACGTCGCGCAGCGCCGCGCGCGCCTGCAGGCTTCCGAAGGTGATGATCTGGCCCACCTGCTCGCGGCCGTATTTCTTCTGCACGTAGCGGATCACCTCCTCGCGGCGGTCCTGGCAGAAGTCGATGTCGAAGTCGGGCATCGACACGCGGGCGGGGTTCAGGAAGCGCTCGAACAGCAGCGAGAAGCGAAGCGGATCGACATCGGTGATGGTGAGCGCGTAGGCCACCAGCGAGCCCGCGCCCGAACCGCGGCCGGGCCCGACCGGGATGCCCTGCCCCTTGGCCCATTTGATGAAGTCGGCGACGATCAGGAAGTAGCCGGGGAACTTCATCGATTCGATGATGTCGAGCTCGACCTTGAGCCGCTCGCGGTAATCGGCCTCGGTAAAGCCCTCGGCCATGCCGATCCGGGCCAGCCGGCGGTCGAGCCCCTCGATCGACTGGCGGCGCAACTCGTCGGCCTCGGCGGCAAGGGCCGCTTCCGGGTCGTCCTCGCCGCCGCCGGTGAACCGCGGCAGGATCGGCGCGCGGCTCTCGACGATGGCGCTGCAGCGGCGGGCGATCTCGACGCTGCTTGCCAAGGCCTCGGGAATGTCGGCGAACAGCTCCATCATCTCGGCGCGCGACTTGAGGCAGTTGTCGACGCTCAGCCGCGGACGACGGTCGTCCGACATCACGGCGTTGCAGGCCACCGCCATCAGCGCGTCATGGGCCTCGAAATCGTCGGGCGTGGGGAAGAAGGCGGAGTTGGCCGCCACCAGCGGCACCTCGCACTCGTAGGCGAGCGCGATCATCCGGGCCTCGTGGGTGCGATCATAGCCGCGCTGGCGCTGCAGCTCGACATAGAGCCGGTCGCCGAACACCGCCTGCAGCCGCGTGAGCCGGGCCTTGGCCAGGTCCGGATGGCCGTCGCGCATGGCCTGGTCGATCGGCCCGCCGCCCGCGCCGGTGAGCGCGATCAGGCCTTCGGCTCCCTCCTCGAGCCAGGACAGGGCGATGTGGGGACGGTCGGACCCCTCGCCGCCGAGATAGGCCTGGCTGACCAGGGCGACCAGCCGGTCGTAGCCGGCCGGGGTGGCGGCATAGAGCACGATATGCGGCGACTTCTGCAGGTGATCGCGGTGCGACGACCGCCGCTCGCCCGCCTCAGCGTCCTGCATGTCGATGTCGAGCTGGCAGCCGATCAGCGGCTGGATTCCGGCTTCCATGGCCTTGACCGAGAATTCGAGCGCGCCAAAGAGATTGTTGGTGTCGGTGATGGCCAGCGCCGGCTGCGCATCGGAGACCGCGCGCTTGATCAGGGTCTTGATCGGCAGCGCGCCCTCAAGCAGGGAATAGGCCGAATGCACCCGCAAATGCACGAATCCGGGCCAAGCGGCGACGCCACGGTCGTCGGCCACGCCGTCACGCCCGCGCGCCTGCGGCGTGCCGGCGGCCAGATTGGCCAGCAGCCTGGCCGATTTGTTGTCCCGCGCCATTGTGATCCCCTGCCGATTGATCCGCGGTCAGGCGCCGGACCGGCGCGACCAAAGACTCAAGCGTCAATTGTGAGGACCGGGACCGCAAAGTCCAGAGCCGGGATCAGAAAATGCGGGCGCTGCACAATCAAGTGCCGCGCTGGCCGGGCATCACCGCCGCGGCCGGAGCCGCGACGGGCGGAGAACCTGGCGACCAGAGCGCCAGATTCATATCAAAGTGACGGAAAGTCAGAACGCCATCGCCAGAACGGCGAAGCTCGCCACGAACAGCGACATGGAGACGAAAGCGGCAAGGTCACGGGCAAATGCAGTCATGATCAGCTCCTGTATTCATCTTGTGTATCTCTTATGTTCTATCTCTGTTCCGTTGTCAAGCGCATCCGTGCCAGGTTTCTGCCTCCCCCTGCTTCGCCCCTCGCGCCCGGTTCCGGGCACAAAAAAACCCGGACGCCAGCGCCCGGGTTCAATCGTCACATGCCTGCAGGACGCTGCTTAGTTGCAGGCGTCCTTGAGGCCCTTGCCGGCCGAGAACTTCGGCACGTTGCGGGCAGGAATATCAACTTCCTTGCCGGTCTGCGGATTGCGGCCCTTGGAGGCTTCGCGGCGCGACACGGTGAAGTTGCCGAAGCCGATCAGGCGGACATCGCCACCGTTCTTCAGTTCGCCTGTGATGGTTTCAAAAACCGCCTCGACAGCCGATGTAGCGTCCCCCTTGCTGATGCCCGATTTCTCGGCCACAGCGGCCACGAGTTCATTTTTGTTCATTTCCGTCCCTTTCCTGGCGTTATGTCGACTCAATCTGTTCGATGCGGTGATCCTACGCATCTCGCGGTTCGGTGCAACAAAACTCCCCCGACAAACCCACTTTTTACGCGGTTTTCACAGGTTCTGCGCCGAATCTGGCGGGGAATTTCTCCCCCGCGCCCGATCGACCAGTAATGACCGGTCAAAACTGAGAGCGCCGCGCATCCTGGAGGACGCGCGGCGCTCAGCATTTTTCGTCCGATGCCCGTCCCCGCCCGAACCCACAGGGTCGAGCGGCGGCAGACTCAGTGGGCGATGGCCACGCCGCCCTCGTCGGCGGCCTCGGCGGCGATCGGAGCTTCCGGCTTGGCGTCCGGATCCCAGGTGATCGCTTCGGGCATCCTGACGAGCGCATGGCGGAGCACGTCGCTCATCTTCGCCACCGGGATGATCTCGAGCCCGTTCTTGACGTTGTCCGGGATCTCGGGGAGATCCTTGGCATTGTCCTCGGGGATCATCACGGTCTTGATGCCGCCGCGGAGCGCGGCAAGCAGCTTCTCCTTGAGACCGCCGATCGGCAGCACCCGTCCGCGCAGCGTGATCTCGCCGGTCATGGCGACATCGCGGCGCACCGGGATGCCGGTCATGGTCGAGACGATCGCCGTCACCATGGCGACGCCGGCCGAGGGGCCATCCTTCGGGGTTGCCCCTTCAGGCACGTGGACGTGGATGTCGCGCTTGTCGAACAGCGGCGGCTCGATGCCGAAATCAACCGCGCGCGAGCGGACATAGGACGCCGCCGCCGAAATCGATTCCTTCATCACGTCACGCAGATTGCCGGTGACCGTCATCTTGCCCTTGCCGGGCATCATGACGCCTTCGATAGTCAGCAGTTCGCCGCCCACTTCCGTCCAGGCCAGACCCGTGACCACGCCCACCTGGTCGTGGAACTCGGCCTCGCCATAGCGGAACCTCGGCACGCCGAGGTAGTCGGCAAGGTTGTCAGCATCGACGCTGACCGACTTCACCCCGGACTTGAGGATCTCGGTCACCGCCTTGCGCGACAGCTTCATCAGCTCGCGCTCGAAGTTGCGCACGCCCGCTTCCCGCGTATAGGTGCGGATCACCTGAAGCAGCGCCTCGTCGGTGATCTCGAACTCCTCCGGACGCAGCGCATGGTCGCGCACGGCCTTGGGAAGCAGATGCCTGCGGGCGATCTGCAGCTTCTCGTCCTCGGTGTAGCCGGCGATGCGGATAATCTCCATCCGGTCCATCAGCGGCGCCGGGATGTTGAGCGTGTTGGCCGTGGTGATGAACATCACGTTGGACAGGTCGTACTCAACCTCGAGATAGTGGTCCATGAAGGTCGAGTTCTGTTCCGGATCGAGCACCTCGAGCAGCGCCGAAGACGGATCGCCGCGGAAGTCCTGGCCCATCTTGTCGATTTCGTCGAGCAGGAACAGCGGGTTGGTCTTCTTGGCCTTCTTCATCGACTGGACGACCTTGCCGGGCATCGAGCCGATATAGGTGCGGCGGTGACCGCGGATCTCGGCCTCGTCGCGCACGCCGCCCAGCGCCATGCGGACATATTCGCGTCCCGTGGCCTTGGCGATCGACTTGGCGAGCGAGGTCTTGCCCACGCCGGGAGGTCCGACGAGGCAGAGGATCGGTCCCTTGATCTTGGACGACCGGGCCTGGACGGCCAGATACTCGATGATCCGCTCCTTGACCTTCTCCAGGCCGAAGTGATCGGTCTCGAGCACCTGTTCGGCGGCGTTGAGGTCGATCTTGATGCGCGATTTCTTGCCCCAGGGCAGGCCCAGCAGCCAGTCGAGATAGTTGCGCACGACGGTGGCCTCGGCCGACATCGGGCTCATCTGCTTGAGCTTCTTGAACTCGCCGTCGGCCTTTTCACGGGCTTCCTTGGACAGCTTGGTCTTGGCGATGCGGCTTTCGATCTCGGCCATCTCGTCGCGGCCGTCCTCGCCGTCGCCGAGCTCCTTCTGGATCGCCTTCATCTGCTCGTTGAGATAATACTCGCGCTGGGTCTTCTCCATCTGCCGCTTCACGCGGGAGCGGATGCGCTTTTCGACCTGCAGCACGGAAATCTCGCCTTCCATGAAGCCGAGCGCCTTCTCGAGCCGGCCCTTGACCGAGATCGTCGAGAGCATGTCCTGCTTCTCGGGGATCTTGATCGACAGGTGCGAGGCGACCGTGTCGGCGAGCTTGGAATAGTCGTCGATCTGGCTGGCCGCGCCGACCACTTCGGGCGAGATCTTCTTGTTGAGCTTGACGTAGTTTTCGAACTCGGAAACCACCGAGCGCGACAGCGCCTCGATTTCGACCGGGTCCTCGGCGGGCTCGGCCAGTTCGATGGCGCGGGCCTCGTAATAGTCCTCGCGGTCGGTGTAGCCGATCACTTCGGCGCGTGCACGGCCTTCGACCAGCACCTTGACGGTGCCGTCGGGCAGCTTCAGGAGCTGCAGCACGTTGGCGATGGTGCCGATGTCGTAGATGCCCGAGGGCTCGGGATCGTCATCGCTGGCGTTGATCTGGGTGGCGAGCATGATCTGCTTGTCCGAACCCATGACTTCCTCGAGCGCATGGATCGACTTTTCGCGGCCGACGAACAGCGGCACGATCATGTGCGGGAAGACGACGATGTCGCGCAGCGGGAGGACGGGGTAGATACCTGCTTCTTCGGGCGAGCGTGATGAACTCACTTTTTTATCCGGCATATGATTTCCTTTCCTGGCCCCAGCGGGCCGATTGGCAACGCGGGTCGCGGCCCCGGCTCATCCAGCAACCGCCATTCGCGTCCTTTTCAGGCGTAAAGCCCGTTGCACTCTAATTGGAGAACCGCCGCCCCGGTTTCAAGTCGGGCAAACGCCGGTAATTGCTCCATGTCCGATTCGACACGATATTAGAGAATGAAAGTGGCGGGAAGCTGGAGGGACGCGAAAAACGCGGGCGCCCGCCGGCACGGTGCAGACCCCCCCGAAGGGCGCCTGCCCTCAGGCGGGCGGTCGCCGCAGTTCCGCGACCGTGTCTCCTGCCGCGCGCTAACAAATGCGAACGGGCCCCGAAGGGCCCGCTCTCAAACTCGTTCCGGTCCGGATGCGGCGCGCCGTCAGGCGCTGGCCGATCCCTTGGTCTCGCCGTCGCGCTCCGCGTAGATGTAGAGCGGGCGGGCGTTGCCGATGACCACGTCGTCGGAAATCACCACCTCGCGCACGCCTTCGAGCTCGGGCAGTTCGAACATGGTGTCGAGCAGGATCTTCTCCATGATCGACCGCAGGCCGCGGGCGCCGGTCTTGCGGATGATGCCGCGCTTGGCGATCTCGATGAGCGCGCTCTCGTGGAAGGTGAGTTCCACATCCTCCATCTCGAACAGGCGCTGGTACTGCTTGACCAGCGCATTCTTGGGCTCGGTCAGGATCTGGATCAGCGCTGCCTCGTCGAGGTCCTCGAGCGTGGCCAGCACCGGCAGACGGCCGATGAATTCCGGGATCAGGCCGAACTTGACCAGATCCTCGGGCTCGAGTTCGCGCAGCACTTCGCCGACGCGGCGTTCGTCCTGGGCGCGGACATTGGCGCCGAAGCCGATCGAGGTCTTTTCGCCGCGCGCGGAGATGATCTTGTCGAGGCCGGCGAAGGCGCCGCCGCAGACGAACAGGATGTTGGTGGTGTCGACCTGCAGGAATTCCTGCTGCGGATGCTTGCGGCCGCCCTGCGGCGGAACAGAGGCCACCGTGCCTTCCATGATCTTCAGCAGCGCCTGCTGCACGCCCTCGCCCGAGACGTCACGGGTGATGGACGGGTTGTCGGACTTGCGGCTGATCTTGTCGACCTCGTCGATGTAGACGATGCCGCGCTGGGCGCGCTCGACATTGTAGTCGGCCGACTGCAGGAGCTTGAGGATGATGTTCTCCACGTCCTCGCCCACGTAACCGGCCTCGGTCAGCGTGGTGGCGTCGGCCATGGTGAAGGGCACGTCGATGATGCGCGCCAGCGTCTGGGCCAGATAGGTCTTGCCGCAGCCGGTGGGGCCGACGAGCAGGATGTTGGACTTCGCCAGTTCCACTTCGCCCGACTTCGACGAATGGTTGAGGCGCTTGTAGTGGTTGTGGACCGCCACCGAGAGGATCTTCTTGGCCTGCCGCTGGCCGATCACATACTCGTCCAGCGTGGCGATGATTTCCTGCGGGGTGGGGACGCCGTCGCGCGACTTCACCATCGAGGATTTGTTTTCCTCGCGGATGATGTCCATGCACAGTTCCACGCATTCATCGCAGATGAACACGGTGGGACCGGCGATGAGTTTGCGCACTTCATGCTGGCTCTTGCCGCAGAAAGAGCAATAAAGTGTATTCTTGGAATCGCCGCCGTTGCTGCCGCTGACCTTGCTCATTTCACTTTCCTTCCCGCAATCCCGGCCTTCAAGCCCGGATGTCTGGCGCCTGGCACCTTACAACGCCGGGGCGTCAAGGCATACAGGCAATCTCGGGGTACATACCGAACCTCAGGTAACCATTCCCGACGCCGGTGGCAACGAATCCCCGTCAATCTGACGATGCTACGCCAGAGAAATTGAACATAGACTTAACACTCATATTAGCGCTCGCAAGCGCCCGCGCCACCCCACCCACACGAAAACGTGTTGCAGGAGAAGCGCAGTGGCCGTGAAAAGCCCGACCCGTTCGACCCGAAAGCGCCAAACGCCTGTCTAGACCGGCGCTTCGATGTATTCCCGCTTGTCGATTACGCGGTCAATAAGGCCAAATTCGAGCGCTTCGTCGGCGGTGAGGAAATGATCGCGGTCGAGCGTCTTTTCCACCGTCTCGTAATCCTGGCCGGTGTGCTTGACATAGATGTCGTTGAGCCGGCGCTTCATCTTGATGATGTCCTGGGCATGGCGCTCGATGTCGGAGGCCTGGCCCTGGAAGCCGCCCGAAGGCTGGTGCACCATCACGCGGGCGTTGGGCGTGGCAAAGCGCATGCCCTTCTCGCCGGCGCACAGCAGCAGCGAGCCCATCGAGGCTGCCTGGCCGACGCAGAGCGTCGACACCGCGGGCCGGATGAACTGCATGGTGTCGTAGATCGCCATGCCGGCGGTGACCACGCCGCCCGGCGAATTGATGTAGAGCGCGATTTCCTTCTTCGGGTTCTCGGCTTCGAGAAACAGAAGCTGGGCGCAGACCAGCGTCGCCATGTGATCTTCCACCGGGCCGGTGATGAAGATGATGCGCTCCTTGAGCAGCCGCGAGTAGATGTCGTAGGACCGTTCGCCTCGGTTCGTCTGTTCAACGACCATGGGCACCAGGGCCATGGCGGTATCGACTGTGTTTTTCATTGCGCTTCCCTTGTCAAACGGCCCGGCAGACGCACGGGCCCGCAGGGAATCAGTCTTCTTGAACCCACTACATAGAGTGTGCCCCCCCGCCGCTTCAAGACGCAAGGCGGCGAAAGGGTTTGGAGGACTTGTTCACCACCGGCGTTAAATTGAGGTTACGGTTTCGGATTTGCCCGCGCCTCCCCTGCATTTTCCGCTGACGACCGGCTGCGCCTGCGCCATTCGCCCGGGCCGATGCCGAATGTCGCGGCAAACCTGCGGCCGAAGGCGGGGACGGACAGGTATCCGCAACGGGCGGCGATGTCGGCCATGCCGGGTCCGGGCGCGGCCAGCAGTTCCCGGGCCCGGATCATCCGCCAGTGGGTGAGATAGCCGACCGGGGTCATGCCGACGGCCCTTGTGAAGATCTGGGCGAAGCGCGAGCGTGACATGCCCGCGACAGCGGCCAGGCTGTCCACGGTCCAAGCCGCCTCGGGACGGGAGTGGATCGCCGAAAGGGCCCTGAACAGCCGGGGGTGGGCCAGGGCGGCGGAGTAGAGCGCTGCCGGCGCCGCCTGCCCGGCCAGGCCCGAGCGGACCGTCTGCATTAGCAGGATTTCCACGACCCGGTGGATGATCGAGGCCTGCATCGCGCCCGGACCGTCCGCCTCGGCGCGCAGCAGCGCCAGCGCGGCCGTGATCCCGGCCGCCGCCGGATCGTCCGATCGCTGGAGCACGATCAGCGGCGGCAGGCCCTTGAGGAGCGGATGGTCCAGCGCCTCGTCAAACCGCAGGAAACCGCAGAGAAGCCGGCACAGGGGATCCCCCGCGCCGTACCGGAACTCGCCGTCCACAGGCTGCGCGCGGGACAGGGCGTCCGACAGGGCGACCGCCGCGCTGACGTCGCGGCCCGAGGAGAGCGTCTGCGCGGCTCCATCCGGGATCAGCACGAAATCGCCCCGGGCGAGACGGACCTGGTCCTGGCCCGGCACCGTCACGAAACACGCGCCGTCGAGCACAAGGTGAAAGCGGATGCGCCGCTGTTCCTCAGCCAGGCGGAGCGCGAAATCTCCCCGGAGGCAGGCCCTGAAATAGAGCCCGGCCTCCAGACGCAACGCCGAAAAGACCTCCGAATAAATGTCCATCGGCCCATGCAAGCAGAATTCGGACGATCTGCAAAGTAATTGCTTGGATCAGGCAGTGAACCACCGATGTGCGCCTGCTAGAAGCGCCGAGGCCACCACAATCCGGGAGTTCGCGACCGTGCCGCTCGATACCGCCCTCGCCCTGATGGGCTTCGCCTTCGTCATGTCCGTGTCTCCGGGCCCGGCCAATTTCCTTTTGCTCGCCTCGGGGGCGAATTTCGGCTTCGCCCGCACCCTGCCCCTCGTTTTCGGCGTCAGTCTCGGCTTCCTGAGCATGGTCGCCCTGGTGGGTCTGGGACTTGGGCAGATCCTCAAGTCCCATCCGTTGATCGGCATCGCCGTCAAGACGGCGTGCGGCCTCTATGTCCTGTGGCTCGCCGCCAAGATCGCCCGCAGCCGGTCCCTGGGCTCGGGAGAGTCGACCGAGATCGGGCGGCCGTTCAGCTTCGCGCAGGCGGCGATGCTGCAACTGTTCAACCCGAAGGCCTGGACCGTGGCGATCATCGTGACGGCGACCTATGTCGAGCCGGGCGCGCCGGTCAAAAGCCTGATCGCGCTGGTGCTGGTGTTTGCCGCGGTCAATCTTCCCTCGATCAGCCTGTGGGCCGCCTCCGGGACGGCGCTGCGCAGCTTCCTCGCGCATGGCAACCGCATCGCGGTGTTCAACATCGCCATGGCGATCCTGCTGGTGGCGTCGATGGCGCCGGTGCTCCTGGCCGCGGCGGACTAACCGGCCTGCGTCCGCCCCCGGCCGGGCCCCGAGGCAGGCCTGAACAAGCAAACAGGAGGCATGTTCTGCCGTGAGACCTTGGCGCGACGCCCAACGGCGCCCACGTCTGCTTGTTGCATTGGCAACGGATACAGGCTTTACTTCAATCTTGAAATCCGGTGCGGCACACTTGTTTCAACAGGACGCGAAGACGGTGGTTCAGAAACACCGCGCGCGTCGCCAGGGAGCGTATCATGATCGCGTGTTTGCCCATTCGCCGCAGCCTGTTTTCAGCCCTCCTCGCCCTGTCCGTCGCCTCGCCGGCGCTTGCGGGCGGCACCACGCTCGCCTGCTACCAGCAGGTGCACCAGCCCGCGGTCTACAGGACCGTGCACGAGCAGGTGGTGGTCCGCCCCGGCGGGGTGGTGCACGAGACCATCCCGGCGCGCTATGGCGAGGTCGTCGAGCGCGTCCTGATCGAGCCCGAACGGCTGGTCGCCCGGCACATCCCGGCCGTGGTCAGGACCGTGCACCAGACGGTGATGGTGCGGCCGGAATCGATCGGCTGGGAATGGCGCCATGTCCATGGCGTCAGGACGCTGTGCAAGGTGGTGCATCCGGCGCAATACGCGACGCAGGCCCATACGGTCGTCGTCCAGCCGGCCCGCACCGTGCACGAGCGGATCCCCGCGCGCTACGCGCACCGCGCCCGGACGGTGGTGGTCGAGCCCGCCCGGACGGTCGCGCGTCACGTGCCGCCGGTGATCAGGACGGTGGCGCGCACCGTCGAGATCAGCCCCGCCTCGTCAGGCTGGGTGCAGGTGTCGGGCCAGCGCCGCTGCCATTGAGGCGGTGAGCGATCATCTCGATCAGAATTCCGCGTAGATCTCGATGATGTTGCCCTCGGGATCGCGGAAGAACACCGTGCGGTGACGCCAGTCGGGCAGATCGGTTGGCGCACGCAGGATCTCGACACCCGCCGCGACAAGCTCGGAATGGCAGGAGTCGACCGCGGGTGGCGGAACCCTGAAGGCCAGTTGGACGCAGGCCGAGCCCGGCGCCACATCGCCATCGTCGCAAACCGACCATCTGCCTCGCGGCCGGAGCGTGAGCAGCGTGGCGCCGATCCGGAAGCTGACCCAGGTCTCGCGGTCGACTTCGAGCGGGAACTTCATCACATCGCGATAGAAGGCCCGCGTCGCGCTGAGGTTTCGGCACAAGATGACCGTATGATCCAGATTGTGGATTTCACCAAGGGACATGCCGGCGGTCCGTCCTTCTCGCTTTCGGCGCATGACAGGGCGCCCATTCACAACTTTTCTCCGCCGCAGGCGGGGCCGGGCCGAATAACGGATTTTACAGGCTGCCGTTCCACGATACACGTCACCCATGACCACGCACCAGCTTTCCGTCTCGCAGGATCCCCGCGATCCCGGCTTTGTCCAGGACCCCTACCGGTTCTACGCCGAGATGCACCGCGCCTCGCCTGTCTTCTTCTGGCAGGACTATGGCCTGTGGTGCGTTGCGGGCTATGACCAGGTCAACGCGCTTCTGCGCGACCGCCGGCTCGGGCGCGAGAACCGCTGGGGCGCGCCGCTCAACCCGGTCGAGGGGCGCGGGCACCTCAGCGATTTCGACCGGATCGAGAGCGGCTCACTGCTCGAGCGCGAGCCGCCTGCGCACACGCGGCTGAGGACGCTCGTCAACCGCGCCTTCGTCTCGCGCTCGGTGGAGCGGCTCAGGCCGCGCATCGGCGCCCTCGCCCACGATCTCGTCGACGCCCTGCCCCTGGGCGGGAGCTTCGATCTGCTGCCGTCGTTCGCCACGCCGATCCCGCTCACGGTGATCTGCGAACTGCTCGGCGTGCCGGTCGGCCGCGCCGCCGACCTGCTCGCCTGGTCGCACGCCATGTGCGAGATGTATGTGCCGCACAGGTCGCGGGCGACCGAGGAGCGCGCCAACCGCGCCTCGGCCGAATTCGGCGCGTTTCTCACCGCCCATATCGAGGAGCACCGCCACACCGGCGCCGACGATCTGCTGTCTGCGCTGATCGCGGTGCGCGACGCCGGCGAGAAACTCTCGGACGCCGAGCTGATCTCGACCTGCGTGCTGCTGCTCAACGCCGGCCACGAGGCCACCGTGCACCAGACCGGCAATGCGGTGAAGACCATCCTCGACCAGGGTGGCGACCCGCGCCGCTTCTTTGCGACCCCGGAGCTTGCGGCCGCGAGCATCGAAGAGGCGCTCAGGTTCGACGCGCCGCTGCACATGTTCACCCGCTATGCCTATGAGGCGGTCGATCTGGGGCCGGTGACGCTCAAGCCCGGCGAACAGGTGGCGCTGCTGCTGGGCGCCGCCAACCGCGATCCGTCCGCCTTCGAGGCCGCCGACGAATTCCGCCCGGGCCGCGCCGACCAGAAGAATGTGAGCTTCGGCGCGGGCCTGCATTTCTGCATCGGCGCCCCCCTGGCGCGGCTCGAGATGCAGCAGTCGCTGTCGGTTCT
This sequence comes from Hoeflea sp. BAL378, assembly GCF_000759435.1. Taxonomy (GTDB): domain Bacteria; phylum Pseudomonadota; class Alphaproteobacteria; order Rhizobiales; family Rhizobiaceae; genus Hoeflea. The sequence continues at coordinate 4,821 of NZ_JRJG01000039.1, read as the reverse complement.
GTTTGACCGCCGGCCGGATCTCGCGCTTGCGACGGCTCCGCGCTACCGCGACAGCTACCATTTCCACGGGCTCGACAGCCTGATGGTCCGCTAGGCCGCCTTATCAGAACACCGCGTGGTCGCCGCGCTCGGCCCTGGCCGTGCCGCGGATCAGTTGCCGGTAATAGTCAAACAGCGTGTCCGAACCGAAGGACGGCGTGGCGGCAGCGTCGTAGCGGCCGGTTCCTGGATCGAGCACCAGCATGGATTGGGTGGCGTAATAGCGGCCGATGCGGGCGAGCTCCGCCTTGTCCTTGAGGCGCTGCGAGACGATGCCAAGAGTGTCCAGCGCGAGGATGACGGCGTCGAGCAGCGCCACCGGCACGTGCCGGAACCTGGGTTCCCGGCCGAGAAGCCGGAACAGCTCCTCCCCCTGCTGGCGCGGCGTGATCGCCTCTCCGGGTCCGCCGATCGGCAGGATCCGGTTCCGGCAGGCCGGATCATCGAGGCACCGGGCAATGAATTCGCCCAGATCGCGATCGCTGATCGGCTTGCAGGCGGTCAGTTCGCCGTCGCCGAACACCAGGAACGGCTTGCCGCGTTTTACCCGCTCGACCTGGCCCGAGAGCGACTTGAAGAAGGCGGTCGGGCGGACGATGGAATAGGTCATCCCCGAGGCGATCAGCTCCGCCTCGAAGGCGAGCTTGGCCTTCTGGAACTCGAGCAGCGGCTTCTGCACGCAGATCGCCGAGAGCAGCACCATGTGCTCGACGCCGTCGGCCTTGGCCGCTTTCAGCGCATGGCAATGGGCCCGGTAATCGATGGCCCAGGCATCCTTGGGCGTCCCGGTGCGCGAGGCGAGGCACGACACCAGCACATCGAACTTCTCGCCGTGAAACCCGTCCGCATCGACGGACGCGGGATCGGTGACGTCGCCGAAGCGCAGCGCCGCGCCGTGCAGCAACCTCGAGGTCTCGTCCGGCGCGTGGTCGACACCGAAGCCGGCATTGGTGCGCAGGAAACACACCACCTCGTGGCCGCGGTCCACCAGCGCCTTGACGGTGGCGCGGCCGATTGTTCCGGTCGCGCCGAGCACCAGAACACGCCTGGGACGAGGGGATTTTTCGGATGGCGGAGTCAGGGACACGGGCAACACTCTACAGCTTGATCACATAGTCCTTGCGAGTCGTTTCAAGCACTTCCCAGCTTCCCTTGAAGCCGGGCCTCAGGATGAAACTGTCGCCGGCCCTGACCGTTACGGCGTCGCCGCCGTCCTCGGCGATCACCGACACGCCTTCCAGGATGCGGCAATACTCCCATTCGTCATAGGCGATCTTCCACTTGCCGGGCGTCGACTGCCAGATGCCGCAATAGAGCCCGTCGCGCTCTTCCAAGTTCCATGTCGTGTGGACCGGATCTCCGGAAAGAACTTTGCCGGCGTCGGGCCTGGAGACTTCAGGGTCAACCGACGGAGCGACGGGGATGAGATTTTCGTTGGCCATGATGCCTCGCCTGCGATGGGATTGATCTGTAGAATGAACCGATGCGCCTCGACAAAGCAATTGAAAGCTCGATGGGCATGACCGACGCCAGTTGGGCGCGTCATGCCAATCCATGGAGCTTCTGGACCCGGGTTCCGATCCTTGCCCTGCTGGCGCTCGCCGTCTGGAGCCGGGTGTGGATCGGCTGGTGGTGCCTCGTTCCGGTCGCGGTCCTGATCGCCTGGGCACTCATCAACCCGCGCGCCTTTCCGCCGCCCGCCTCGCTTGACAACTGGGCGTCCCGGGCGGTGCTCGGCGAACGCCTCTGGCTCGCCCGCAAGACCCGGCCGATCCCCGCCCATCATGCCCGCCGGGCCATGATCCTGTCGGCGCTCGCGGGCGTGTCGCTCATTCCGCTCGCCTATGGCCTGTGGGCGCTCGATCCCTGGGCGTCCTTCACCGGCGCGATGCTCGCCTCGGTGTTCAAGCTCTGGTTCTGCGACGGCATGGCCTGGCTCGCGGCGGACAGGGCGGCGGAACCCGGTGCCGCTTCCGGTCAACAGACCTGGACGCCGCATTCGGAGATCGTGAACTCTTCGGCGGGCTCGATCAGCGATCCGTCGAACTGACGGCCGTCGGCGCACTGGGCGCGGGCCTCGAAGGTCAGCCGCCCGGCCAACTGGCCCTCCTTGATGTTGACATAGTATTCCACCGCGCAATCCTCCTCGACGGCCAGTTGCTCCGACAGCCGGTCGAGCCAGGCCGGATCGGACGATTGCGCCTGAACGACCGGCGTCAGGCCGATGAACAGGGCCGCGGACAGGGCAATGGTTCTTGAAAGGGGTCGGGACATGGGGCCTCCAGCACGTGAACTTTGAGAAAGTCTAGCGCCGGGAGATCCGCCATGCGTTGCGGCAGATCAATTGAGGCCGAAGTCACTTGCCCAGTGCCGCCTGAAGCGCTGCGGGCGTCTCATAGGTGAGCGCCGTCTCGGAGAACGGGATCCGAACCGTTTCGGGCGAGCTTGCCGCGGTGCTTTCCAGCTTGCGGGCGATCAGGTCGGCAAAGCGGGAGTCTGAGCCGGATGGGTCGCTCAGGATTTCGTAGCTGTAGACATAGCACTCCCCCAGGCCCTCGCCGCAGGCGCCGCCATTGTCCGAATGGGTCGACACGAACCCCAGATCGAGGATCCTGTCACCGACGGCGCCGAAGATGCCGACGCCGCCTTCCGTGTAGCCCTGCCCGGTGTAGAAGAACTCCATGAGCCAGCCATGATTGCCCTTGCCGAACTCGACCACGCGGAACGCCTCCTCCGGCGGCACCGTGCCCCAGGAGCCGGCGTCGGTGGCAAGATCGTTGCGCGCCACCAGCGCCAGCCGCTCGCCTGCTTCCCTGAGGATGACCAGGCCGAGCTTGCCGGTACAGGCATGACAGTCGGCCCGCCCGCCGTCGGCCCCCGGCGCATAGCCGGCCATGGCGACGAAATGCGTCGGCGCTCCTTCGACGGAGACGGTCGAGACGAGGTGCGGCCGCATGCAGAGCGTCTCACCGCCCACGGCGCCGATCCAGCATTTCGCGCGCTTGTCGTAGCCGCCGTAGAACTCCTCCATGACCGCGCTCCAGAAGGCTTTCGGATCGTCCGCCGCAGCCGCGGGAATCGAGGTCAAAACCTGGGCGCGGGCCGGAGCTAGCTCAAGCGCGAGCAGCACCGCGACGAAGACGATGGATCGGATCATGGCCTGGGCCCCCTTTTGTCTTCATCAAAGCAGCAGCCCCGGCTTTTCGCAACCATTTCATGGTGTTGACCGCAACAAAAAGGGGCCCGGCAGTGCCTGCCGGGCCTCGCGCAGTCCAGTTGATGGGAGGGTCAGGCCTTCTCGAGCGCCTGCTCGAGATCGGCGATGATGTCCTTGACGTCCTCGATTCCGACCGACAGCCGCACCACGTCGGGGCCGGCGCCGGCGGCCACCTGCTGCTCGGGCGTCAACTGGCGGTGGGTGGTGGAGGCCGGGTGGATGACCAGCGAGCGTGTGTCGCCGATATTGGCGAGGTGCGAGAACATCTCCAGCCCCTCGACGAACTTGACGCCCGACTCGTAGCCACCCTTGAGGCCGAAGGTGAAGACCGCGCCGCCGCCCTTGGGCGCGTAGCGCTGCTGCAGCGCATGGTTCTCATGCTCGGGCCGGCCGGCATAGGACACCCAGGAGACCTTGTCGTGCTTGGCGAGCCAGTTGGCGACTTCGAGCGCGTTGTCGGAATGGCGCTGCATCCTGAGCGGCAGGGTCTCGACGCCGGTGAGGATCATGAAGGCGTTGAACGGCGAGATCGCCGGGCCAAAATCCCTGAGGCCCAGAACCCGGCAGGCGATGGCGAAGGCGAAATTGCCGAAGGTCTCGTGCAGCACCATGCCGCCATATTCCGGCCGCGGCTCGCTGAGCATCGGGTATTTGCCGGATTTCGACCAGTCGAACGAGCCGCCGTCGACGATGACGCCGCCCATCGAATTGCCGTGGCCGCCGATGAACTTGGTGAGCGAATGGACGACGATGTCGGCGCCGTGCTCGATCGGCTGGATCAGGTAGGGCGAGGCCATGGTGTTGTCGACGATCAAGGGCAGGCCGTGCTTGTGCGCCAGTTCGGCGATGGCGTTGATGTCGACGAAGGTGCCGCCGGGATTGGCGAGGCTTTCGATGAAGATCGCCTTGGTGCGATCGTCGATCTGGCTTTCGATACTGGCCATGTCGGCCGGATCGGCCCAGCGCACCTGCCAGTCGAACGACTTGAACGAGTGGCCAAACTGGTTGATCGAGCCGCCATAGAGCCGGTTGGCGGCGATGAAATTGTCGCCCGGGCTCATGATCGTGTGGAAGACGAGAAGCTGGGCCGCGTGGCCCGAGGCCACGGCCAGCGCCGCCGTGCCGCCCTCAAGCGCCGCCAGGCGCTCCTCGAGCACTGCCTGGGTCGGGTTCATGATGCGGGTGTAGATGTTGCCGAAGGCCTTCAGTCCGAACAGCGAGGCGGCGTGATCGGCGTCCTCGAAGACGAAGCTGGTGGTCTGGTAGATCGGCGTGGCGCGCGCGCCGGTGGCCGGATCCGGCTGCGCTCCCGCATGGATCGCTAGCGTGTCGAAACCTGGCTGTTTGTTCGGCATGGACGTCTCCCCTTCTGCCCGTGATGGATGTGGAAGCGGTTATCCCGCATGTCCGCGTCCCGGTCAAAGAAGAATTTTGCGCCGATCCCGAAGCGGCGCTGCCCACGATTACGCAATGTCCGGATCCAGGGGAACAATCGTTCGCCGCACCCTGCCCGGGCGACGCCAGCTGGCTCTGGCGGCGAAGAAGATGGCCGGGCCGCGCGCAGG
>NZ_JRJG01000038.1 GCF_000759435.1 Hoeflea sp. BAL378 | reverse complement strand
ACCCACCCACAGAGTCAACAGCCATTTTCGCAAAACTGACATTTTTTTGTCCATCCGGGAAATACGCGAACCAAACGCCCGGAACTCCGGGGTTTTGATCGGCATTTCAATCGGCTACGCGTCGGCTGTGGGTTTTCCGCATCCCTTCCAGCCGGCCGGATTCCCAATTTCCCGGCCGGCGGGAAGAGAGAACACCTTCGATTTCTACAGGCCCGAGCCGGCCGCTCCGGAGGCCTGAGATGCGCGCGCCGCCCAGGCCATGCCGCGGCGGATGATCTCGGTCACCTGCGGGAGCTTGAGATCCTCGAGCGTATGCCCGATCGAGCAGTAGAACACCCTGCCCTTGTCCCAGCGGCGCTTCCACACCACCGGGATCACGGTGCCTTCGATCCACCAGAGGTGCTCGCCGGTGAAGGTCGTGGTCGCCAGCACCTCGTTGGAGGGATCGACCAGCATGTAATACTGCTCGGAATGAAGCCTGAAGCTCCGGATGCCGCTGACGATCGGATCGTCGGGCCGGGTGATGGTCACGTCATAGTCGACGAAATCATCGGACGGCACCGGATTGTCCGGCCAGCCCGGCGGATGGGCGACGAACTGGCCGCCGATCAGGAAGTGATAGCTCGGGTGATCCCGGAAGGCGTCGCCCATGTGGCCGTGCCATCCGGCGATCCCGCATCCCCCGGCGATCAGCTTGAGGAGCCCGAGTTCCTCCTCGCGGGTGATGTTGCCGAACTCGTCCTGATGCGCCGACCGCGCGCTCGACCAGATCGGAACGATCAGGTCGACGTCGGCCATGCCGTCGGGATCCGCGAGCGGCGCGAGCGTGTCGTGGACAACGACGTCGAACCCCTCCTGCCTGAGCAGTGCCTCGCACCAATCGCCAAAGCTGGTGGGCGCATGCCCTTCCCAGCCGCCGACAAACAGAGCCGCTTTCATCCTGGTCGTCCTTTCATGAATGCAAAGATCGAGGCCATGTCGCGCGCCCCGAACCCTGCCGCCCGCGCCGCGTCGAGCACCTCGAGCGTCTTCGCCGTCTGCGGCAGGGCGACTCCCAGCTCGTCGGCCAGCGCCAGCGCCAGCGTCACGTCCTTGCGGGCAAGATCGACCGTGAAGGAGACGTCCTGCCCGGCCTCATCGAGATAGAGCGCGCGGCGATAGCTTAGCATCGGCGCCGCGGCCGCCGAATTCTCGACCACGTCGAAGGCGTCAGTCTCCGCGATCCCCGCCCGTCCCGCCAGCGCCAGCGCCTCGGACACGGTCTGGTTCAGGCCATGGATGAGCATGTTCACCGCCAGCTTCATCACCGCGCCGGCGCCGGGCGTGCCCAGCCAGATCGTCTTGCGGCCGATCGCCCCGAACAGGTCCGCAAGCGCCGGATGCGCGTGCCCGGCGCAGCCGGCCATGATCAGCAGTTGCGCCTTCTCGGCGGCTCCGGTCGCGCCGGACACCGGCGCATCGACAAAGGACTTGCCGGCGCGCGTGGCGGCGGCGGCAAGCTCCCGGACCAGACCGGGGCTCATCGTCCCCATCTCGACCAGCAGTCCGGCGCCGGGGGTTTCGATCAGTCCCTCCGGCCCGAGATAGACCGCCCGGGCGGCCTCGTCATCGGCCAGCATCGTCACCACCATGTCGGTTCCCGACGCAAGCTCCCCGGGTCGACCGACAGCCCGGGCGCCGTGCGCCTTCGCGAAGGCGTCCGCTGCCCCCGCGCTGCGGTTCCAGACCGTAACGTCATGGCCGGCGCGCACGCAGTTGGCCGCCATGCGGCTGCCCATCCGCCCCAGACCTGCAAAGCCCAGCCTCACCTCAGGCAGCCCTGTCGCCGTTTGCGACAATGCCCGAGATCGCCTGCACCAGGGTGTCCTCGGTGACTTCCTCCGCTGTGAACTCCCGCATGATCCGGCCCTGGTACATCGCGATGATCCGATCGGAGACATGCAACACTTCCGGCATCTCCGAGGAGATCACGATCACCGCATAGCCCTGCCTGGCCAGGTCCCGGATCAGTTTGTGAATCTCCGATTTCGAGCCCACGTCGATGCCGCGCGTCGGCTCGTCGACGATCAGCACCTTGGGACGCATCGACAGCCACTTGCCGATGACGATCTTCTGCTGGTTGCCGCCCGACAGGTTGCCCACCAGTTGCCGCCAGTTTGGTGTCTTGATTTCGAGCTTGTCGCGGTAGTGATCGAAGATGGCGATCTCCGCGCCGTCGGAGACGAAGGGGCCTGCCGTCAGGTCGCCGACCTGCGGCAGGGTGATGTTGTCCCGGCAGTTCATCCCGAGCACCAGTCCCTGTTCCTTCCGGTTCTCCGGGACCAGCGAGATGCCGTTCTCGATCGCCGAGACCGGCGACGAAATCTTCACCTCCCTGCCGTCGAGATGGATCGCGCCCGCGCTCGGCGTGCGAAGCCCAAACAGGGTTTCGGCGATTTCGGTCCTCCCGGCGCCGACCAGGCCGTAGAACCCGACAACTTCGCCCGAATGGACCTTGAAGCTGATGTCGCTGAACAGGGCATCGCAGGAGAGGCCCCTGACTTCGAGGGCCACCGGCCCCAGATCCGGTGCTTCATGGTTCCTGCTCAAATCGAGGCTGCGGCCGATCATGAGCTGCGTCACCGCGTCCTCGTCGGTGTCCGCCGTGATCAGCGTGCCGCGATGACTGCCGTCGCGCAGCACGCTGATCCGGTCCGAGATGGTGAAGATCTCTTCCATCCGGTGGGAAATATAGACCACGCCGACGCCGCGCGCCTTGAGATCGCGGATGATGTCGAACAGCACGACCTTCTCGGCGTCGGTGAGCGAGGCCGTGGGTTCGTCGAACACCACAGTCTTGGCGTCCACCGTCAGGGCGCGGGCGATCTCGACCATCTGCTTGTTGGCGATCGACAGGTCGCCGACCGTCGCTTCGGGGCCGAACCGGCAATTCAGCCGCTCGAGGATGGCGCCCGCCTTGGCCAGCAGCGTCGGCCTGTCGACGAGGCCGAAGCGCTTGCGCGGCAATTCGCCCAGATAGATGTTTTCGGCGACCGACATCTCCTCCGCCAGGCTGAGCTCCTGGTGGATCAGCACCACGCCTTGGGCCTTCGCCTCGAGCGGCGTCCTCATAGTGACCTTCCGGCCCTCGATGAAGATCGCGCCTTCGTCGGGCTGATGCATGCCGGCGAGAACCTTCATCAGCGTGGACTTGCCAGCGCCGTTCTCGCCCAGGAGCGCATGGACCTCGCCCGGCAGCACTTCGAAGCTCACCCCGTCCAGCGCGCGCACGCCCGGAAAGGTCTTGACGATGCCCACGAGACGGAGCGCCGGTGTCTGCACACTCATATTCTGAGCTCCCCTTTGCCCTTGATGTTGAGCTGACGGTCCAGGAACAGCACCGCGATCAGGATCAGGCCGATCACCAGGTTAACGGTCTCGGTGTCGGCGCCGATATGGCCGAGCCCCTTGCGCAGCAGTTGAATGGCGATCACCCCGCCGAAGGTGTTGATGACCGACCCGCTGCCGCCGGTGAGCTTGGTGCCGCCCAGCACGACGGCGGTGATGGCCCAGAGTTCATAGAGTCCGCCGTCATTCGGGTTCACGGACCCGGAAGCGGAGTAGAACACCACCGCCGAGAGCGCGGTCAGAAAGCCGATCAGGATGAAGTTCCAGAGCATGTGCGGCCCGACCCGGATGCCGGCATTGACCGCGGCCTCCCGGTTGTCGCCGACCGCATAGGCGTTGCGGCCATGCACGGTCTTCGTCATCAGGAACCAGATCAGGACGGTGAGAAGGATGAACACTATCGCCGGAAATTCCAGGCCGAGGACGTTGGATTCGGCCAGGTCGACCAGGGTCCAGTTGAGCAGGAATGTCGGCTGCTCCCCATTGTACATGAAGACCAGACCGCGATAGCCGAGCATCGATCCGAGGGTGACGATGAAGGCGTCGACCCCGGTCTTCCAGACGATCAGCCCGTTGAGCGCGCCGAGCGCCACGCCGGTGAGCAGGGCTAGGCCCCAGGCGACCGGGATGACGCCCAGTTCCCCCAGGCCCTGGAATATCGGCCAGGTCTGGGAATCCAGCATCACGATGGCGCTGAGCGCGAAGATCGCGCCGACCGAAAGATCGATATTGCCGTTGATCATGATCACGGTCATGCCGAGCGCGATGATGCCGATGGGAGCCGACTGCTTGAGCAGCAGCAGCATGTTGTCGAGATCCATGAACTGCGTCTGCGACAGCGACAGGAACCGACCCGCCACAGAGAAAAAGACGAGTTCGAGGAGGATGAAGCCCCAGATGGCGCCGCGCTTGATCAGTTTGGTGCGGTTCGACGTGGTCATATCCGCCCCCTCAGGCAATCGGTGACAGCAGGCGGCCGCGCTTGGCGGCGATGTCGAGCCACACGGCAAGGATGATGATCAGCCAGGTGACGACGTACTGGACGTAGAACTCGAGGCCCACCAGCAGCAGCCCGTTCTGGATGAAGCCGAGAATGAGAACGCCGACGAGCGTCTTGAAGACCGTTCCGGACCCGCCGAGCAGCGACGCCCCGCCCAGGATGATGGCGGCGAGAACCTCGAGTTCCAGCCCCTGGCCCACCGTGTTCTGGCTGCCCATCGACCGGCTGGCCTGCAGCAGGCCGGCCACCGCCACGCAGAAGGACGAGATCAGGTAGGTCATCAGCACGACCCGCGGCCGGCGGATGCCGGAAAACGTCGCCGCCACGCCATTGCCGCCCACCGCATAGACCTTGCGCCCGAACGGCGTCTTGGCGAGCAGCACCGAGAGCAGGCAGGCCAGCCCCAGAAGCAGGATGATCGGGACCGGCACGCCGAGAACCGAGCCCTGGCCGAAGAAGCTGAACCAGGTGCCCGCCTTGTCGGCAATGTCCATGTTCTTGCCGCCCGAATAGGTGAGCGTCAGGCCGTGGATCGCCGAAAGCATGCCGAGCGTGACGATCAGCGAATTGAGCCTGAAATAGCCCACCAGCAGGCCGATCAGCCCACCAAGCGCCAGAGTCATGGCGAACATTACGGGGATGGCGAGCCCGGGGCCGATCTTGTCGTGCAGGTCGAGCACGACGATTGTCGAGAACGACATCATCGAGCCCACCGAAAGATCGAGATTGCCGCTGATGACGACAAAGGTCACGCCCAGCGCCATCACCCCCAGGATCGCCGAAGACCGGACCACGCCCAGCACATTGTCGACCGCGAGAAAGCGGTCATTGAGCAGCGCGAAGCCGATCATGAAAATCACGAATGCGACCAGGATGCCCTGGCGCGCCAGCAGCCTGCTGATCGCGTTCAGCCGTTCGTCCGCCATACTTCACTCCTCCCCGACATCCGGTCCCGTTGTCAGACCAGCGTCATGCCTCCGTCGATCATGACAATCTGCCCCGTCATGTAATCGCTTTCCTTCGACGCCAGAAAGGTCGTCGTGCCGGTGATGTCCGCCGGCGTCGCCACGCGGCCGCGCAGGATGTCGGCGGAGAACTCCTCGATCGCCTGCCCCTCGCGCTCGGACGCGCCGATCTCCATCAGGTCCTTGTCCAGTTGCCGCCACATTTCCGTGGCGACGACCCCGGGACCGAAGCCTGTCACCGTGATGTTGTGCTTGGCAAGATCGCGGGCCGCCGATTGCGTGAGCGACACCACCGCCCATTTCGAGGCGCAGTAGGGGGCGACATTGTCGAACCCCTGCCGGCTGGCGATCGAGGCGGTGTTGATGATCTTGCCGCCGCCGCCCTGGGCGATCATCTGCCTGGCCGCCTCCTGCATGCCGATGAGGACGCCGAGCCCGTTGACGTCCATGATGCTGCGCCAGTTGTCTTCGGTGACATCGAGGAAGTTCATCGGCTTGTTGATGCCGGCATTGTTGAACTTGACGTCGAGCTTGCCGAACACGCCGACTGCCTTGGCGATCATGGCGCGCACCTGGTCGCGCCGGCTCACATCCACTTCCGCCCAGGTGACCTTTGCGCCGGTCCGGGCGGCGCGCTCGCCATTGGCGTGGCTCACATCCTCGGCCATCCGGCCATTGATGTCGGCGAAGCAGACATCGCCGCCCTCATCCAGCAGCGCTTCGCCGATCGCGCGGCCAATTCCCTGCGCGGCGCCGGTCACGATGCATGACCGGCCGCTCAGGCGTCCCTTGGAAACACCAGCCATGCTTCCCTCCCGAATAGGCAATGAAGATCAGGCACAGGGCGGCCAGGCCCTGCGCCCCTTGGCAAGGACTCAGAAGACGGGCTTGGTGAAATCCGCCATGTTGTCCTGGGTGATCTTCGGCGTGTCGAAGTAGTTGAGGAACGGAACTTCGGTGCCGTTGAGCACATCGATCGCCGTCTTCAGCGCCGCCTTGGCGTCATCGACCGGCGACTGGTAGATCGATCCCCAGTATTCGCCGCGCTCCATGGCCTCGTAGCCGACGGCGAAATTGGTGGCGCCGACGAAGATGATGCCTTCGCGTCCGGCGGCCTTGGCGGCGTTCAGCGCGCCCACGCCCATGTTGTCGTCCCCGGCATAGACGCCGTCGATGTCGTCATACTTGACGAGGAAGGCTTCCATCACCTTCTGCGATTTTTCGCGGTTCCAGTCGCCGGGCTGGGTTTCGACCAGGGTCACGTCGGGGCAGACTTCGGGCAGCCGGTCCTCGAAGCCCTTGGCCCGCTCGATGGCCGTGGTGTAGCCGGGCTGGCCGGAAATCTGGACGACGCGGGCTTCCTTGTCGATGCCCATTTCCTTGAACTTGTCGCACATGATCTCGGCGGCGCGCGATCCTTGCGTGATGTTGTCCGGGCCAGAGAACGACTTGACGAACCCATGGCCTTCCTCGGCGATGTTCGAGTTGGTCACGATCACCGGAATGCCGGCCTGCTGCGCCTTGCGCACCGCCGGTATGACGGCCTTGCCGTTGGTCGGCCAGATGATGATCGCATCCACCTTCTGCTGGATGAGGTCTTCCATCTGGGCGATCTGGCGGGCGACATCGCCGCCGGCGTCCAGCACGACGGCCTCGACATCGGGATTGGCTTCGGCGGCTTCGATGAAGGCCTTTTCATAGGTGGTCTGGTAGCTGTCGACGCCGACATTGTTCTGCGTAATGCCGATGGTCATCTTCTCGGCGGCGGACGCCGAGCCTGCGATCGAGACAACTGCAATGGCTGTTGTGGCAGCCAGAATGGTGCGGAACTTCATTGTATTTTCCTCCCGGGGCGCAATTGCCCTCGTGTTTTCTCCTCACGACCCTGGCCTCTCCAAACCAAGGCTGTCGCCCGATACCTCAGGCGACCTCCGGCACAATGACCGAGTGCCGGCGGCGAGAGAGTCGATAATATATCCATTCTGAGAATTTTTATGTTCATATTGGATGTCTTGAGGCTGTCGGCAGTCTCTCAAATTGAACATTTTGGCGGAGGTCAACATGACAAGCCCGAAAAGACCGCATTCGAAGGACCGCGAAGACCATCTTCGCGGGGGGAGAGAGGCAGGGGTTTATCACATGGGAGGTTCAAGCGCGCATACCTTGGCGTCATCGCCACAGGCAAAAACCGAGATTCTTCAGGCGATTTCGTTCCTGAAGGATTTTGACGACGAGCTCGAAGGCGTCGTCGACGTTTATGCGCCGAATCCGTATTTCCGCATGTCACTTCACCTGATCCGCAGTCACCTCGAAGCCAAGACCGTCACGCCCACCTCGCTGATCGGCGCCGCGGGCGTTCCCTATGCGACCGCGGCGCGGCGCGTCAAGGAGATGATCGCCGCGGGACTGGTCGAGCAGCGGCCGCGCACCCGCACGGGCAAGACCTTTTCCATCCATCCCAGCGAGAAGCTTCTCGACTCGTGGATGCAACTGACCGGCCGCCTGAAACGGCTGGCGCAGAAGAACTTCGAGATCGGCGAGAGGCGCGCCGAGGCGAGCGACTATTATTTCGGCAGTTCCTACATGTCGGCCAGGTCGATCCCGCCGCTCCAGGTGCTTCCCGAGCCGCTCAAGCTTTCCGGCGGGGTGCGCGTGCTGGTCCATGGCGATCCGACCTTCATGGTCATGGAAGCGCTCAAGCGGCAGTTCGAGCACGCGCTCGGCGCCCAGATTCATCAGCGCGCATTCTCGATCGACCGCTTGCGCGAAGAGATCCAGCGCAACGCCGAGCGCAAGTCGAGCCGCTACGACATCATCGCCGTCGACCTGCCATGGATCGGCGAGCTCGTCGAAAAGGGCATCCTGATGCCCCTGGACCAGGCGCTCGACCCGGAGCGGCTTGACCCCGCCGATTTCCACACGGCGGGTTGGAAAGCCACGCATTGGGGCGGCCGCGCCTATGGCGTGCCGGCCCAGACCACGCCGGAGCTGCTGTTCTATCGCAAGGACCTGTTCGCCGAAGCCGGCCTCGAGCCGCCGACCACCACCGGCGAGCTGCTGGATGCCGCCAGGCAGCTTCACGATCCCGCGCACGGCCGCTACGGCATTGCCTGGAACGCCGCGCGCGGCACCGCGCTCGGTCACACCTTCCTGATGACGCTTGCCGATTTCGGCCAGCCGGTCCTTGACCTTGCAAGGGTCGCCGGCGGGTTTGACACCGACCATCTCGACCGCGCCCCCTATCGCGCCCGCATCGACACCGAGGCCGGACTGGCCGCGGCCGACTATCTGATGGCGCTGCTCGAATATTCGCCCCCCTACATCCTCTCGATGTCCTGGTACGAGCGGGTGCGTCCCTATGCGGCGGGACAGATCGCCATGGCCTATGGCTACACCCTGCTCGCGCCCTATTTCGAACTCGACCCGGCCTCCCCCGCCCACGGGCAGACCGGCTACGTGCCCCATCCCTACGGGCCGGGCGGATCGCCGATCGCGCCGGTCGGCGGCTATGCCATGGCAATCCCCGCCAATATCGCGCCGGAGCGGATTGCGGCGGCAGCCGATGCCCTGATCATGTTCACCTCGCCCGAGGCGCAGAAGCTCTACATCCAGAACGGCAGCCGCACCAATCCGCGCTATTCGGTCAGCGCCGACCCCGAGGTCCGTCGCTCGTCGCCGATCTTCGAGGCGGTCGACGGCATGTCCTGGCGCGACGAGCTGCAGTTCTGGCCGCGCCCGCCGGTCCCCGAAATCAGCGACATCATCCGCATCTGCGGCGAGGAACTGCACGACATGCTGCGCGGCCTCATCACACCGCGAGAAGCCCTGCGCAAGGCACAGGCCCGCGCCGATTCAATCATCAAAGACAACAGCGATTAGCTTACCGAGGAGGACATCATGGATCCCACCCGCCTGAAAGGCAAAAACATACTCATCACCGGCGCCGCCCGCGGGATGGGCGCGGCTAATGCCCTCTGCTTTGCCCGGCAGGGCGCTAATGTCTGCCTAGGCGATCTCGACCTCGATGAGGCCGCCAAGGTTGCCGACCAGATCAATGCGGACGGCAATGGCAGGGCGATCGCGGTGCGGATGGATGTCACCCGACGCGAGGACAACAAGGCCGCGGTCGCAGCCACCGTGGAAGCGTTCGGCTCGATCAATGTCGGCCTGTTCAACGCCGGCCTGAACAAGCCCCGTTTCTTCATGGACATCGACGAGGACAACTGGGACCTGATCATGAATGTCAACACCAAGGCCATGTGGCTCGGTATGCAGGAGACCGCCAGGCAGATGATCGCCCAGGGGCCGATGGAAGGCCATCCCTACAAGATCATCAATGTCGGCTCGATCGCCTCGCGCAAGCCGCTGGTCGACGTGACCGTCTACTGCACCTCGAAATATGGCTGCCTGGCGCTGACCCATTGCGGCGCGGTGGCGCTGGGCGAGCACAACATCACCGTCAACGGCTACGCGCCGGGCGTGGTGGTGACGCCGCTCTGGGAACAGCTCGACAAGGATCTCGTCGAGATCGGCTTCAAGCAGCGCGCCGGCCAGGCCTACGAGGACATCGCCAACAACGAGCTGGTGATCAAGCGGGTGTCCTATCCCGACGACATCACCGGCACCGCCTCCTTCCTTGCCAGCGACGACAGCGACTACATGACCGGCCAGATGATCCACATCGATGGCGGCTGGTGCATTCAGTAAGCCAAGACTAACCAAACCACCGAACCAGACCGAAACCGGGTGCGCAGGATCGCACCCAAGGAGAAAGCCATGTCCCGCGCGCTCATGCCCAACCTGTTGACCCCCCAGGACACGGAGCCCCACTGGAAATGGGAGGGCCGGCTGCCGGCCTGGGGTCACACCAGCGTCGACTTCGAGCGCCGGGTGGATCACGACCGGCTGCGCCGCTACCGGCTGGGCCGGACGGTCGAGGCCCTGAAGAAGTCGGGATGCGGCTCGCTGCTGCTCTTCGACGTCAACAACATCCGCTATGTCTCGGCCACCAAGATCGGCGAATGGGAGCGCGACAAGATGTGCCGCTTCTGCCTGCTGACCGGCGACGAGGCGCCCTATGTCTGGGATTTCGGCTCCGCCGCCGTCCACCACAAGAAATACGCCGACTGGCTGGTCGACGAGCACTGCCGCGCCGGCGTCGTCGGCATGCGCGGCACCATCCCGCCGTCCTTCGGCCTGATGAAGCGCTATGCCGAGGAAATCGCCGGCCTGATCCGCGACGCCGGCATGATCGACATGCCGGTGGGCGTCGACTACGCAGAGACCGCGATGTTCTTTGCGCTCAAGGAAGCCGGCATCAATGTCGTCGACGGCCAGCAGATCATGCTCGGCGCCCGCGAGATCAAGAACTGGGACGAGATCCAGCTCCTGACCCAGGCCGCCTCCATGGTCGATGGCGTCTATCACATGATCTACGAGGAGCTCAAACCCGGCATCCGCGAGAACGACATCGTCGCCATGTCCAACAAGCTGCTCTATGAAATGGGCTCGGACGATGTCGAGGCGATCAACGCCATTTCCGGCGAGCGCTGCAATCCGCATCCGCACAATTTCACCGACCGGCTGTTCCGGCCCGGCGACCAGGCCTTCTTCGACATCCTGCAGTCCTATCAGGGCTACCGCACCTGCTACTACCGCACCTTCAACATCGGCATGTCGACGCCGTCGCAGCGCGACGCCTATGTCAAGGCGCGCGAGTGGATCGACGCCTCGATCCAGGCGATCAAGCCCGGCGTGACCACCGACCAGGTCGCCAAGCTCTGGCCCAAGGCCGAGCAATTCGGCTTCCCCGACGAACTGAGCGCCTTCGGCCTGCAGTTCGGCCACGGCCTGGGTCTCGCCCTGCACGAGCGGCCGATCATCAGCCGCGCCGTCAGCCTCGACAATCCGATGGAGATCCAGACCGGCATGGTGTTCGCGCTCGAGACCTATTGCCCGGCCAGTGACGGCTTTTCCGCCGCCCGGATCGAGGAGGAGGTGGTGGTCACCGACACCGGCTGCGAAGTCATCAGCCTGTTTCCGGCGCAGGAACTGCCGATCGCCAACCGCTACTGACCCGGATGGCCCGGCCCCTCGCCGGCCGGGCTTTCCCCCGCATCAATGGAGCCAGACCGATGAGCGCTGCCAAGAAAGACAAGTCGAACCGGGAAGACTACCTCAGAATGTACCGGCAGATGGTGCGGATCCGCGCCTTCGAGGACAACGCCAACCAGCTCTATCTGTCTGCCAAGATGCCCGGCCTCACCCACATGTATTCCGGCCAGGAGGCGGTCGCCGTCGGCATCTGCGAGGCACTGACGCCCGACGACAAGATCACCTCCACCCATCGCGGCCACGGCCATTGCGTGGCCAAGGGCGCGGAGTTCAAGCAGATGTTCTGCGAGCTTCTCGGCAAGGAGGAAGGCTATTGCCGCGGCAAGGGCGGCTCCATGCACATCGCCGACCAGGCCAACGGCAATCTCGGCGCCAATGCGATCGTCGGCGGATCCATGGGCATTGCCACCGGCGCGGCGCTCTCGGCCAAGCGGCTCGGCAAGACCGACGTCACGGTCTGCTTCTTCGGCGACGGGGCCACCGCGCAGGGGCTGCTCTACGAGGTCATGAACATGGCCGCGCTCTGGAACCTGCCGGTGATCTATGCCTGCGAGAACAACGGCTACAGCGAATACACCCGCACCGACGAGATCGCCGCGGGCTCGATCACCGCCCGCGCCGAGGCCTTCGGCATCGAAAGCCACACCGTCGACGGCCAGGATGTGCTCGCCGTCAACAAGCTCGCCACCGATCTTGTCGCCCGCGCCCGCAAGGGCGAGGGCCCGTTCTTCATCGAGCTCATGACCTACCGCTATCACGGCCACCACGTGGGCGACATCAACCGCGAATATTACCGCCGCAAGGACGAGGAGGCCGAGTGGAAGACCGATCGCGACCCGATCACCAATTTCGGCAGATGGCTCGAAGAGCAGAAGATCGCCACCGCGGACGAACTGGCCGGCATCACCACCGGGATCAGGGCGGAAGCGGAAGCAGCCGTCGCCTACGCCGAGAAGGCGCCCTACCCCTCCGTCACCGAAGTGGACATGCACGTGTTCGCATCCAATGCCGCTTAGGAGCAAACCATCATGCGCGAGATAACGCTCTCAAAGGCCGTCAACGAGGCCATCGCCGAGGAAATGCGGCGCGATCCGACGGTTTTCGTCATCGGCGAGGATGTCGCCGAGGCGGGCACGCCCTTCAAGGTTCTGGCCGGTCTGGTCGAGGAATTCGGCACCGGCCGCGTCATCGACACGCCGATCGCCGAGCCCGGCTTCATGGGCATCGCCGTGGGCGCCGCCATGACCGGCAGCCGGCCGATCGTCGACCTGATGTTCGGCGACTTCCTCTATCTGGTGATGGACCAGCTCTGCAACCAGGCCGCCAAGACGCACTACATGTCGGGCGGCAAGCTGAGCGTGCCCCTGGTGCTGCGCACCAATCTCGGCGCCACCCGCCGCTCCGCCGCCCAGCACTCGCAGTCGCTGCACGCCCTCGTCGCCCACATCCCGGGTCTCAAGGTGGCCATGCCCTCCTCGGCCTACGAAGCCAAGGGGCTGATGAAGACCGCCATCCGGGACAACAACCCGGTGGTCATCTTCGAGGACAAGCTGATGTACAACGACAAGGCGCCGGTGCCGGAGGAGGAATACCTCATCCCGTTCGGCGAGGCGGCCATCTTGAGACAGGGCAGCGACATCACCATGGTCGCCACCTCCTCGATGGTGCAGGTGGCGCTCGCCGCCGCCGAACGCCTGGCGAAGGAAGGCATCTCCGCCGAGGTCATCGATCCGCGCACCATCGTGCCGCTCGACGAGGACACCATCCTCGCCTCCGTCCGCAAGACCTCGCGCGCCATCGTCATCGACGAGGGCCACCAGAGCTACGGAATCACCGGCGAGATCGCCAGCCGCATCTCGGACAAGGCGTTCTACCATCTCGATGCGCCGGTGCAGCGCATGGGCGCGATGGATGTGCCGGTGCCCTTCTCGCCCGTGTTGGAGGACATCACCGTGCCGACCGCCGAGACCGTGGCGGAACGGGCCCGCCGGACGCTTCGCGGGGACCTGTTCCATGCCGCATGACGTCATCATGCCCGCCCTGGGAATGGCCCAGGACACCGGCAGGATCGTCGCCTGGCTCAAGCAGCCGGGTGATCCGGTCAGGATCGGGGACGCCCTCATGGAGGTCGAGACCGACAAGGCGACGATGGAAGTCGAGGCCCAAGCCGACGGGTTCCTGACCGGCATCACGGCCCGCGCCGGCGAGGACGTTCCCGTGGGCAAGGCGGTCGCGACGATCTCCGAAAGCGCCGGCGACATCCCGGCCGCCTCGCCGGCCGCGGCAGGGCAGGCGCGGAACCCGGCGCCCTCCGGCTCCGAGCTGCCCGAGGGCAAATCGGTCATCATGCCGGCGCTCGGCATGGCGCAGGACACCGGCCTGATCGTCGCCTGGCGCAAGGCGCCCGGCGACCGCGTTGCTGCCGGCGATGTGCTGCTCGAAGTGGAAACCGACAAGTCCGTGATGGAGGTCGAGGCCGGCCATGACGGCTTCGTCGCGGCGATCCTGGCGCAGGCGAAAGAGGCCGTGCCCGTGGGCAGCGTGATCGCCATCATTTCCGACGCCTCGCCCGAAAACCCGGTGTCGCGCAGCCTTGCCTCAACGCCCGGTCCGGCCGAAAAGCCGGCCCCCGAAACACCCGTCCCTGCATCGGATGCCCCACCGCAGCCGGTGGCGTCCGTCGCGCCGCGCCCGGCTCCGGGACCCTCCCTAAGCCCCGCCCCCGGACTGGCTGCTTCCGGCGGACGCATCCTCGCCTCGCCCAAGGCCCGGCGTCTTGCCCGTGAACAGGGCCTCGACCTCTCCCGCCTGGTCGAGCACGGCGTCGCCCAGCCGTTCCATGTCGCCGATCTCGAGACCTTGCGCGCGCTTGCGCCTGTGGCGCCTGCCGGCAAGCCGGAAGCCCCGGCCGCAGTCGCGCTGCACATCTCCGCGCGCGTTTCCACCAGCGGATGCGACGAGTTCGTCCGGTGGTTTGCCGAGGACGGCAAGATCGAGATGGAGCCGGCCGCGCTCTGGTTGAGCTTCGCCGCGGCCGCCCTGCGCGCCACAAGGAACACGCAGTCCGGACCTCTGGTGATCGGCCTCGACAGGCCAGGCTCGGACCGGGCGCAGTATGCCGATCCCGACCGGACGAGGCTGTCGCACCCCCGGGAAGCCGATCCCGACGCATCAGCCGACCTGATCCTGCGCGATCTGAGCGGCAGCCTGCTGACCGCGGTCCGCCTGACCGCGGGCGAAAGCCCGGTCCTGACCATCAGCCGCGACGACAGCGCCTATGTGCTCGGCCTCGACTTCATGGCGACGCAGCTCGCCGAAAAAGACGCGATCCTGTTCGTCACCGACTTCGCCGGGCGCCTGCAGCAGCCGCTCCGCCACATC
Source organism: Hoeflea sp. BAL378 (assembly GCF_000759435.1). GTDB lineage: Bacteria > Pseudomonadota > Alphaproteobacteria > Rhizobiales > Rhizobiaceae > Hoeflea. The sequence continues at coordinate 224,170 of NZ_JRJG01000038.1, read as the reverse complement.
CTCTGACCGGGAGAACCCCATGGACCATACACAGCTCTACATCAACGGCGAATGGCGCGAGGGCGCGGCAGGCGCGCGCATCGATGTCATCAATCCCGCCACCGTGGAAGTGCTGGCATCGGTCGCTTCGGCGGAAATCGAGGATGCGGACGCCGCCCTCGAGGCGGCCCAGGCCGCTTTTTCCGACTGGGCGGGCCGCAAGCCGCGCGAACGCTCGGAAATCCTGCGCAAGGCCTGGGAACTGATGACGGCGCGGCGCGAGGATTTCGCCCGGCTGATCACGCTGGAAAACGGCAAGGCCCACGCCGATGCGATCGGCGAAGCGACCTATGCCGCCGAGTTCTTTCGCTGGTTCGCGGAGGAGGCCGTGCGCTCCGACGGCATGGTTGCCCACGCGCCCGCCTCCGGCGCCCGCATCATCGTCCAGCACAAGCCGGCCGGCATCGCCGTGCTGGTCACGCCCTGGAACTATCCCGCCGCCATGGGCACCCGCAAGATCGCCCCGGCGCTCGCCGCCGGCTGCCCGGTCATCATCAAGCCCGCCTCGGAGACACCCCTGACGATGCTGGCGTTGATGCCGCTGCTGGAGGAGGCAGGTGTTCCCAAGGGGCTCGTCAATGTGCTGCCGTCCAGGAACTCGGGCCGGCTCGTCGACCACATGCTGCACGATCCGCGCGTCCGCGTGATCTCCTTCACCGGCTCCACCGACGTGGGCCGCAAGCTTCTGCATTCGGCGGCCGACCAGGTGCTCAAGCCCGCGATGGAACTGGGCGGCAACGCACCGCTGATCGTCTTCGAGGACGCCGATATCGACACCGCGGTCGAGGGCGCCATGCTCGCCAAGATGCGCAATCTCGGCGAGGCCTGCACGGCGGCCAACCGCTTCTATATCCATGAGCGGATCGCGCCTGCCTTCACCGAAAAATTCACCCGCGCCATGGCCGCGCTGAAGATGGGCAACGGCATCGAGAAGGGCATCGATGTCGGCCCCCTGGTCAACGCCGCCACGCGCGACAAGGTCGCGGCCTTTGTCGACGATGCGGTGGCCCAGGGCGCCAGGGTCGAGCTCGGCGGGACCCGCCCGGGCGGCGTGGGCTACTTTTACCCGCCCACCGTCCTGTCCGGCGTGCCCGAAACCGCCGATTGCGTCCGTGACGAGATCTTCGGTCCGGTCGCGGCCCTCCAGACCTTCTCCGATGAGGAAGACGTCATCCGTCGCGCCAACGACACCGAATACGGCCTCGTCGCCTATGTGTTTTGCGGCGACATGAAACGCGCCCTGCGCGTCTGCGAGCGGCTCGACTACGGCATGGTCGGCCTCAACCGCGGCCTCGTTTCCGATCCCGCCGCCCCCTTCGGCGGAGTCAAGCAGTCGGGCCTTGGCCGCGAGGGCGGGCACGAGGGCATGCTGGAATTCATGGAAACCCAATACATCTCGGCAGAGTGGTGAGATGGGCACGGAAACCTATATCGCCAGCCCTTCGGTCGTCGCCTATGCCGGGCGCAATCGGGTCGACCTGTCCGATGTCGCGCGCGCGTCCGGTCGGCTGACGCTCGCCAAGGAGGACGTGGACCATCATCTCAACGGCGGAACCGCCGCAGGAGCCCCCATGCCAGCAGTGGAAAAATACTGGGATGTCGATCATGCGGCCTTCGGCCCGGTGAGCCGCGAGCCGCTGTCGCGCCTGGCGCGGGTGGCGAGCGCGAACCTCGCCGCCGCCAACGCCATGATTCCGCAGGTAACCCATCACGACCGGGCCGACATGCGCCGGCTCGAGGCCTTCCGCGCCTCCCTCAAACCCGAGGCCGCGCGGCGCGGCGTGCGGCTGACGGCACTCGCCTTTCACGTCAAGGCGCTCGCACTCTGCCTTCGGGACTTCCCCCGGTTCAACGCCTCGCTGTCAGCGGACGGGGACACGCTCATTCTCAAGCACTATGTCCATATCGGCATCGCCGTCGACACGCCGCAGGGCCTGATGGTCCCGGTGATCCGCGACGCGGACAATAAGGGCCTGTGGCGGATCGCGGCCGACATCGCCGATCTGGCCGCGCGAGCGCAGGCGCGCAAGATCCGGCCGGACGAGATGGGCGGCGCCTCGATGTCGATCTCCAATTTGGGCGGCATCGGCGGCACGGCGTTCACACCGATCGTCAATCCGCCCGAACTTGCCATTCTCGGCATCACCCGCACGGAGACCGTTCCGGTCTGGGAGAACGAGAGCTGGCAGCCGGTGCCGATGACGCCGCTCGATCTCTCCTACGATCACCGGGTGATCAATGGCGCCGACGCGGCCCGTTTCCTGGCGCACCACGCCCGGCTTCTGGCCGATCCGCGCCGCATGGTGGCCTGATCGATGAGCCTCGCCATCGACCTTTCCGGACAGATCGCGCTCGTCACCGGCTGCAAGCGCGGCATCGGTCTCGCCATCTGCGAGACGCTGGCGGAGGCCGGCGCCGACATCATCGGCGTCAGCGCCTCGCTCGAAGCGCAGGGCAGTGCTGCGGAGGCTGCGGTCCGCTCCGCCGGACGGGAGTTCACGGCCCGCCGGTGCGATTTCTCCGACCGTGACGCGACGCTCGCCTTCGCCGCCGAGATGGAGGCGCGCGACGACATCTCCATCCTGGTCAACAATGCCGGTACGATCCGCCGGGCGCCCGCTGCGACCCATCCGCTTCAGGATTGGGACCACGTCCAGGCCGTCAATTGCGACGCCCCGTTCATCCTCACCCAGGCGCTGGGTCGGTCCATGCTCAAGCGCGGATCCGGCAGGATTGTCTTTGTGGCCTCCGTGCTGAGTTTCCAGGGCGGCATCAACGTGCCGGGCTATGCGGCCAGCAAGGGGGCGATTGCCCAGATGGTGCGGGCGTTTTCCAACGAATGGGCGGCCAGGGGCATCAATGTGAACGGCATCGCGCCGGGCTACATCGCCACCGACAACACCGCGGCACTGCAGGCCGATCCCGATCGCACCCGCGCCTTGATGCAGCGCATTCCGGTCAACCGCTGGGGAACTCCCGAGGAGATCGCCGGGCCGATCGCCTTTCTGTGCAGCGACCTGGCGCGCTTCATCCACGGCGCGATCCTGCCCGCCGATGGCGGCTGGATGTCGAGATAGGGGACGTCCGCGGCCGTTGTCGATTGACGCCGCCGCCGCGCGATCCGACCGGAACGGGATCTACGCCTGATCCGGCAGGTCTCCGACAAGGATGGCACGGAAATCATTGACATTGGTCCCGGTCGGACCGGTGACGTACAGATCGCCGATGGCGCCGAAGGCGGTCCAGGCGTCGTTGGCCGCCAGGCTTGCGAGCGGGTCGATGCCCTTGGCCCGGAGCCGGCTTGCGCTGTCCGGCCCGGCGAAGGCGCCGGCATTGTCTTCCGACCCGTCGATGCCGTCGGTGTCGGCGGCAAGCGCGGCGATCCCCTCGACGCCGTCGATCGCCGATGCGAAGGACAGCAGGAACTCGCTGTTGCGCCCGCCCTTGCCCTTGCCGCGCAAGGTCACCGTGGTCTCGCCGCCCGACAGGATGACCACGGGCTTGGCGAAAGGCCGGTCGCGGCCTGCGACTTCCCTGGCGATCGCCGCATGCACCAGCCCGACATCGCGGGCCTCGCCCTCGATGGCATCCGACAGGATCACGGCGTCAATGCCGGCGCGCCTGGCCTGTTCGGCCGCGGCCTCAAGCGACAGGCCGGCAGAGGCGATGACGCGGACCTCGTTGCGGGCGAACACCGGATCGTCGGGGCGCGGCGGCAGATCCCTTCCGCTCGCCAGATGCGCCCGGATCCGGTCGGGCAGCGCGATGGCGCGGGCGGCGACCATCGCCTGGACTTCCGCCAATGTCAGCGCATCGGGAATGGTCGGGCCGGACGCCACCTGGCAGGCCTCGTCGCCGGGCACGTCGGAGACCACCAGCGACACAATCCGGGCCGGCCAGGCGGCGGCGGCGAGCCGACCGCCCTTGATCCGGCTTGCATGCTTGCGGATCGCGTTCATCACCCCGATCGGCGCGCCCGAGGCGAGCAGCACCCGGTTGAGCTCCTGCTCATCCTCAAGCGTCAGGCCCTCCGGCGGCGCGGGCAGCAGCGCCGAGCCGCCGCCGCAGATGAGCGCCACGACGAGATCGTCCGCGGTCAGGCCGGCAACCGTGTCGAACAGGGCCTGCGAGGCGGCCAGCCCGGCTCTGTCGGGCACCGGGTGGCTGGCTTCGAGCACGGTGATCGCCTTGCAGGGGGCGCCGTAGCCGTAGCGGGTCACCACAGTGCCCGTCAGCGGCCCGTCCCACAGCGTCTCGAAGGCGGCAGCAAGCTGCGCCGCTCCCTTGCCCGCGCCGATGACCACGGTCCTGCCCTCAGGCTTTGGCGGCAGCGCATCGCTGAGCGCGCGCACCGGATCGGCGCGAAGAACCGCGGCCTCGAACAGCCGTGCCAGGAAATCGCGCTTCCGGGGATCAATCACACTTCGACATCACAGACAAACACTCCATCCGCGCCGCCCTCGAGGTGGACCACGATCTCAGCGCCGATGGCCTCATGGACGCTTTCTTCCAGATAGGCATTTCGGACCGAAATGTCGGCGAAGTCAAACCAGAACACATCATTGAAGCCGCGCACCAGCGGCGTCTCGACGCTCACATTGGCCCGGTGCTGGAAATCGATCACCCCGTCGACATGGTCGACCAGGGTGGCGAGCCGATCGTAAAGCGCCTGCTTGTCGGCGTCGGTGGCGTCTTGGGCGAAGCGTAAATGCACGAAGTGACGGATCATGATCTGGCCTTTCTCGGAGGGTTGGTCGATTGTTCCTTTGGGCTGCACACAGGCGCGGGCTTGCCGTCTCCCCGTCGGACCGGCACGCGGCGGCCTCGCATGCGGCCCTGACGACGCCTGCCCAGGCTGCTCAGCCGATATGCACCTTTTCCATCTGGCTCCATCGCGTCTCGAGCTCTTGCTCGGTCAGCCGGCTCACCAGCAGAAACTCCGCGAAGACATCCTGCACCGCCTCCGGCTCCGCGGTCTTGCAGAGGGTTTTCACGGCCTTTACCTGTTCCACCAGCGGCCAGGCGCCGACAAAGCTTGAGGCGCTGATCAGTTGATGCGCCAGCTCGGACACGTCGAACAGCTTCCCGTTCTCCAGATGCTTCTGCATGCGCGACACCAGGTTCGGCATGTTGCTCTGATAACTGCGCACAACCGCGCGGCAGCGGTCGAAGCCGATGTCGGACAGCAACCGGTTCAGGTCCGAGGCGGAGATGTAGGCCGTGGTCTTCTCGGGCCGGGCTTCGCCCTGCCTGTCGATCGCATGGGTGACCGATGTGAGGGCGCTCGCCAATTCGGATCGCGAGAACGGTTTTTCCAGGAATAGCCTCACATCGGGCTGCTTCAGGCTGTTCGACGCATCCGGCGGCATCGCCGCGGTGACGACGATCACCGGAATCTGGACGCCCATGCGCTGGCCGGTCAGATGAACGACATGGGCGACGTCCAGGCCCGTTTTCACCCCCAGCCTGTAGTCCGTCACGACCACATCGAATACCGTGCGGCCCAGGGCATCGACCGCCTCGGCATAGGATCCGACCACCGTGACGCTGTGCCCGAGTTCCCTGATATAGCCTTCGATGACCATGGCGTTGACCGGGTCGTCCTCCACCACCAGAATCGACAGCAGCGCCGAATCCTGCGGCTGCAGCGACGGCTGTTTCGCCAGGGAGAATTGCAGGCTGAAGCCGAAAATGCTGCCGCCCTTCGGGTTGGGACGATAGCTGATCTCGCCGCCGAGAAACTCGACCAGACGCTTGCTGATCGCCAGTCCCAATCCGCTGCCGCGCAGGGCGGAGACGGAGGTGGCATGCGTTCCCTGGACAAAGGGCTCGAAAAGCCTGTCGACCTCGTCCCTGCGCACCCCGGGGCCGGTGTCGATCACCTCGAAACGCAGCGCCGGCCTGTCGTGAGTTCCCGACTGCTCCTTCGTCACCACCAAAGCGACGCTTCCCCGCTCGGTGAATTTCAGCGCGTTCGAAAGCAGATTGAGCAGGATGTGGCGCAGCTTCGGACCGTCGCCATGCAACTGCAGCGGCACGTCCGGAGCAAACCGCATCTCGAGCGTCCGCCGCTGATCGCCGTCTCCCAGTTCAAGCACCCTGAACAGCGCCTCGCACAGCACGGTGAGATTGAAATCCTGTTCAAGCAACTGGAAGGCGTTGGTTTCGGCCTTCGAAAGCCCGAGCACATTCTCGATCAGGGCAGACAGCATTTCCCCCGCCGCGCGGATGCTGCGCAACTGCGGCAGCTTGGGCGCGAGCAATGCTTCTTCCTCGAGCAGGCCGGTGAGACCCAGAATGCTGTTGATCGGCGTCCGGATTTCATGGCTGATGGTCGTCAGAAACACCGACTTGGCGCGGTCGGCCGTCTGCGCGGCTTCGATGGCTTGCAGATAGGCCGTCACATCCTGCAGGATGATCACCTGGCCCGAAAACTTCCTGCTGATGTCAAGCATCTGCTGGATCGCGACATTGAACACGCGTTTGCCACCGGGCGTGTCCAGCGTGACGCGGCTTTGCGCGTGGGACCCTGATTGCAGGATCTCCGCGACCAGATCATGCAGCACCGGATTGTCCAGATCGCCATAATAGCCGGCGCCCGGTTGCATCTCGCCCAGCAGCAAGCGGATGGCCGAGGCATTGACATGGGTCGGCTTGGCGTCGGTATCCAGCAGGATCGCCGGTTCCGCGATGCTTTCGAAAACCGTCAGATACTTGTTCTTCTCGTTGCTGAGTTCCCGGTTGCTTTTTTGCAGCCGGTCCATCTGGTCCGTGGTGCTCGATGCCGTGTAGGCGGTCAGCACCCCCAGCTCAATCGCGTCAAACAGCTCGAGAATGAGGGGCTGCAGCACATCCCGCTGAACGTCGGGCAGGCGCATTTCGGTGAAAAAATCGACATATGCCTTGCGGTAGAGCTTGAGCATGCCGACAAAATCGCGTCCCTCGATGCCAAGCGACCGGTGCTTTATCCCCTGCGACCGGCCGAACTCATCGGCCTCCCTCAGCGCCGTTTCCTGCGAGATCAGCGAGGATTCGGTCGCCTCGATCAGGCGCATCAGAGGCTCGCTCAGCTTGCATATCGAGATCCGCCAGGCCTCGCGAAGCGTCGAGGAATATTCCGTCAGCGATTTCTGTTGAGCGTAATGGACCACACGATCGGTGAGCCAATCCTCGTGGGTCTCTATCATGGCTTTGAGATTGAGCATGCCGTAGACCTCCCCGTCAGGCATTTTCAAACGATCCTGCAACGGCTTAACTCCTCGCACACCGCCCGTTTCCAATCACTGATCGCTGGGCTCACGGTCGTGCGCGGACCCGGGACCCCTGACTTCCAGATATCGCATTCCGAGAGCGGAATCGACCGGATACCTTGCGCCGTGGCCGTCGCCGGCATCTGCATCACCGCTTGCTCCGAGAATGGGTCGAAAGCCCTGGGTGTCGCAGCTCCTGTGCAAGAAAAACCGCCACGTCGGGCACGGCGTGTCAGGCAGCCCCGGCGCGCATGACACGCGCCGGGGCCGGTTTCAATCAGGCTTCCGCGGGAGCGTCGAAGACATTCACCTTCGGAAGCTCGCCGGTGAACTTCTCGACCTCGGCAAGGCCGGTATGGCCGCAATTGCCTTGCGCGAGCTTGGAAGTCCCGATGCCGACCGTCAGGCAGTTGGCATCGCCATAGGCGTCGAGCGCACCGACCTCGCCCCCGACCACCGGGTCGTACCAGCCGCCTTCGGAAATGCGCAGCACGCCGGGGCGGATGTCGTCCGAAACCACGGCGCCCACCAGCACCTGGCCGCGGTCGTTGAACACCCGCACCACATCGCCATCGGCAATGCCGCGCGCAGCCGCATCCTCGGTGTTGATCACGCAGGGTTCGCGTCCCGCCACCGCATATTTGTCGCGGATCTTGGTGCCGCAAAGCTGCGAGTGCAGGCGGTCATTGGGATGCGCCGTGTCGACATGCAGCGGGAAGCTGCCGGCGCCGCCGACGCGCTCCACCGGCTCGAACCACATCGGATGCGGTCCGCAATCGTCGTAACCCATCTTCTCGATGTTGCGCGAGAAGATCTCGATCTTGCCGGTTGGCGTGCCGAGGGGCTCGAGCAGCGGATCCTCGCGGAATTCGGCATAGCGGACGAACTGCTTGGCGCTGTCGGGAATCTCGAAGACCGCGACCCCGGTCTCCCAGAAGTCGGCGAATGCCGGCACTTCGATTCCCTTGCCGGGAGCCTGCTTGGCGGCATCGTCGTAGAAGCCCTGGATCCAGGTCATCTCGTCCTTGCCTTCGGTGAAGGCGTCGCCGGCGCCCAGCCGCGTGGCGATGTCGGCGAAGATGTCATAGTCGGTCCGCGATTCGAAGACCGGGTCGATGACCTTCTTCATCGCCAGGATGGCCTTGAGCGAATAGTCGCCGATATGCTCGATGTCGTTCCTTTCATAAGCCGTCGTGGCCGGCAGGACGATGTCGGCGAACCGCGTGGTCGCCGTCCACTGGAAATCCTGCACGATGACCGTCTCGAGCTTCTGCCATGCCTTGATCATCCGGTTGCGGTCCTGATGGTGGGCGAACGGATTGCCGCCGACCCAATAGACCAGCTTGACGTCAGGATAGGCGTTCTTGGCGCCGTTGAAGTCGAAGTCCTTGCCGGGATTCTCCAGCATTTCGACGATCCGGCTGACCGGGATAGAGGCGGCGCCTGCCTGCGTGAGCCATGCCGCGCCGTCGACCGCGGCGCCGCCATCCGAAACCCCCGGAAGCACGATGGAGTTGGCGGAAGGCGAACCGCCATTGGCATAGTGATAGCTCAGGCCGAAGCCGCCGCCGGGAAGACCGATCTGCCCCAGCATTGAGGCCAGCGTCACCAGCATCCAGTGCGACTGCTCGCCGTGATGCTGACGCTGGATCGACCATCCCGAGCCGAGCATGGTGCGGTTGGCGGCAAATAGGCGGGCGAGTTCCTTGAGCTTCTCGGCAGGGACGTCGCAGATTTCGGCGGCCCATTCGGGGGTCTTGGCCACGCCGTCGCTTTCGCCGGTCAGATACGGCAGGAACAGGTCGAACCCGGACGTGTATTCGTCCAGGAAGTCCTGATCGTGCAGGCCTTCGCTGTACAGCGCATGGGCAATGCCCAGCATCATGGCAACATCGGTGTGCGGACGGACCGGGATCCATTCCGCGTCGAAATACTTGACGGTCTCGGTGCGGATCGGGTCGATCACGATCACCTTCTTGCCGCTCGCCTTGATCTGTTCCATGTAGGGATAGGTGTCATGATCGGCGACCGTCCAACCGATCTGGTTGGTCTTCATCGGATCGGCGCCCCAGAACACCAGCACTTCCGTGCTCTCAAGCACAACAGGCAGGACGGTGGGTTGCTCGTAGACCTCGAGCGTTCCCAGCACATGCGGCATGATGATCTGGCTTGCGGCGGTGGAATAGTCGCCCGAGCTGTTCACGAACTTGCCTTCCAGGCCCAGGTTCAGGGTCCGGCGCAGCAGGTTCTGGCAGTTGTGCAGCTTGCCCGAGCTCTTCCAGCCGTAGGACCCTGCGAAGATGCCGGTCGGTCCGTAGGTTTCGCTGACCCGCTTCAACTCCTTGGTCACCAGCTCAAGCGCCTGGTCCCAGCTCACCCGGACGAACTCCTCGCTGCCGCGGTCTTCGGGCTTGGCGCCGGGACCGCCCTCCAGATAGGCCTTTCTCACCATCGGATACTTGATGCGCGTCGGTGAATAGACGCTGTCCATGACGCCTTCGAGCATCGGGGTCGGGTGCGGATCCTGCTCCCAGGGGCGGATCTTGCTCCAGACGCCGTCCTCGACAGTGGCGTGGAAAGCGCCCCAGTGCGATCCGGTTAGCACTTCACCCGCTTCGGCCGCGCGAACCGGTCCCGCGCGCAGGAATGACGGTGCGAACGCACCGAAGGCGCCGAGGGCCGTTGCGCCCTTCAGCAGGCTGCGCCGTGTAAGGGCGTTGGAATAAAGAACTGACATGTGAGACTCCATTTCCTGGTTGACCTGAAGACGAAGGGATTTGGCGAGCCCTCCGAAGGTTGGTTCAGTGTTTCAAAGTGATGTGAATGGGGTGTGGGAAACTGTTGAACGGCGCGTAATCCTGTGTAAACAGGCGGTAACAATGGCCCGCTTGGCTATTTGCAATAGGCCTCCGCCGCCTTGTAATTCATGCACACAAGCTGCAGCGCCACCCGCGCCAGCGCTTCGACCTTCACCGGATCCGCCGGTTTCACATGTCCCGCTTCGACATGCGCCTGGACCAGGTTCAGGGCGGAATGGGCCAGCATGCAGACCAGCCCTGGCTCGGGAAGCCGCGAGCACCGCTCCACGAAGGCCGGCAGCCAGCTCAGCACCTGCGTTTCAAGAAACAACACGCTGGAGACCGAGAAGGGTTCGCCGGCAGCCTCCCGGTCGCAAAGCTCCGCGGCCACGTTCAACTGGATGCCCAGATGATCGGCCGGCTCATTCAGCCCCTCCGGAAGGTTCATCTTCAACAGGCCAAGGATCCGGTTCATGTCGCGGGTGGGCTGCTGGAACAGCAGTCCGCGCTCGCTGAGATAGACCGAGGCATAGGGCGGCGCGGTCCGTGGGCCGGCCCTGTCGAAGGCCTCACCGGTCGCCCGTGCGAGCGCCGCCTGCAGGTGGGCCAAGCCCTCCTCCGTGGCGACCGCCGCCTCGATCAGTTCGGCGAGAGGAGCCAGCGCCGGGACCGCCTTGCAGGCTGCAAGGAAGTGTCGTCCGTCTTCGTCCCGGTATCGCCGCAGGTCCGCAAGGCCTGGCCGGTGCAGGAAGAACTGAGCCAGCCAACGATATCCCACCGCCTTGCCAAGTGTTTCCGTCTGATTAGCCATGATGCGCCCCTTCGGCCGTATCCTTTGCGTTAAGTTGAAGATATTTCTGCAGGATCCGGTACTCGTCCTTGTCGAGCGTGATGAACCGCTTCATCGACTTGAGGGTACCGATCCATTGGTTGGACAGATAATGACCGGGATCGGGCTTCGAGTGGCAGGTGCCGCAGGCGGCGCCGTACATCTCCGCGGTGTAGCCCCAGAGCAGGTCGCTGTTGCCGATCAGCTTGCCGGGGGCCACCCAGCCTTCAAGCGTGATCGCGTGCCAGACCAGGGCGGTCTCGGGATCGGTCTCGGTGGAGACATTCTGGATCACGTCGACCGCCGCCTTCTCGATCGTGGCCTCGAAGATGCGCTGTCCCCTGAGCGCGTAGACCACCTGGTCGACCTGGTCCTGCTGCCAGCCGGTGACCCGCACCTTGAGCATTTCGCCGTCATGATCGATCACCTTGAGCGGCGTTCCGGCAAGAACCTGGCCGATGCCGTCCTTCTCGGCCTTGGCGTCTGCCGCAGCGTGGTACAGCGGAAGCGTGGCGATCGGAAAGACGGTGTCTCCCTTCGGAGGGCTGGCCGCGGCGATCGCTTCCATCTCTTCGAAGAGCTTGCGATAGCCCTGGGACAGGTCGGGCAGCTTGTGGGCAATGCCCTTGTGGCAATCGATGCAGGTGTCGCCGCGCTCGAACCCGGCCTTCATCAGCTTCGCGGCCTCGGGCTTCTGCTTGGCGAAATCCATGTGGGTTTCGTTGTGGCAGTTCCGGCAGACCAGCGAATCGGTCGCTTCCATCTCGGCCCAGACCCGCTTGGCCATTTCTGCGCGATGCGCCTCGTATTTTTCAGGGGTGTCGAGAGTCCCGAGGAGATGGTGGTAGAGGTCCTTGCTCGCCCGCACCTTGGCGATGATCTTGGGAATCCACGGCTTGGGCACATGGCAATCGGGGCAGCTCGCGCCCACACCGGACGCATTCATGAAGTGGACCGACGCCTTGTACTCCTGAAAAGGCGTGTCGTTCATCTCGTGGCAAGAGATGCAGAACTCCTGGGTGTTGGCATGTTCCATGGCGGTATTGAACCCGCCCCAGAAGATGATGCCGCCCGCGAAGCTGGCGATCACGAGCAGGCCGAGCGACACCGCCCCTGCGGGTCCCCAGAATTTGGTCCAAAGTCGCCTAATCATTGCATCAGCCTCCGTGTTTGGCGGTGTCTTAGACGGCGGCTGTAAATGCGTTGCCTTTCGGCTTTGAACTGTTGGTAAAAGTATGTAAACGTGTCGTAAACGGGGTCGCTGCAGCATGAAATTGCCGAAACAAATCCTGGTCGTGGAGGACGATCCGACCAGCCTGGAAGCCGTGTCCAGCTACTACGAAGTGGAGGGCTACCGAGTCCTGCGCGCGCGCGACAGCGAGGAAATGGAGCAGGATCTCAAGCGCCATGTGATTGACATGGTCGTGCTGGATCTCAGGCTCCCCGGCAAGGACGGGCTGACCCTTCTGCGCGAGCTGCGCGCGCATTCGGACGTGCCGGTCATTGTCGTCAGCGCCCGCACCGAGGACGTGGACCATATCGTCGCGCTGGAAATCGGCGCGGACGACTATCTCGACAAGCCGATCAACCTCAGGGAGTTGCTGGTCCGCACCAAGAACATCCTGCGCCGCGCCTCCACCCCGTATTCCCCGGCCAAGGACGAAGCCGAGGTTCAGGAATTCGCCGGCTGGTCGCTGGACCGCGCCGCGCGCAGCCTCACGGCGGCGGATGGAACGGCCGTGCATCTGACCCGCGGCGAGTTCGAACTGCTGAGCTACATGGCCTTGCGGTCGGGCCGGGTGCTGCAACGCGACCAGCTTCTCGATTGTCTCGCCGGTCGGGAGTGGCAGCCGTTCGACCGCAGCATCGACGTGCTGATCGGACGCCTGCGCACCAAGATCGAGGCGGATCCCAAGGCCCCGAGACTGATCGTGACCGTGCATGGGGTCGGCTACGTGTTCATGGGTTGACGCCGCTCCCGCCACATCCAGCCATAGGCGAGCCGACCGCCCTGCGGCCAGCGGCCCGCCGCTCGCATCCCTCCGATCAAATCTATTTGTAGGATGAATACCCCTGTCGTGGCGCTGACACACGTGATTGGGTCTCTTGACAGCGAAATATTTCCGCAGTTATCCTTTATTTGTCCAACAATAAGGGTGAGTGGCCTTGTCCTTTTCTTCCGACACTTCCTCCCCAGCGCCCGGCGAGAAGGCCGCAGCCGAACTCCCGGCAACGGTGGCTGAACCTCCGGCGTCGCGGACATCGGCGGTGGATGAACTGGTCGACCATATCCGCGCCCTGATTTCGGAAGGCGGCCTGAAGGTGGGCGACAGCCTGCCCACGGAAAAGGAACTGTGCGAGCGCTTTGGCGCCGGGCGCAACACGGTGCGCGAGGCCATGCGGATGCTCAAGACCTACGGCGTGGTCAAGGTTCGTCCCAAGATCGGCGCCGTCATCATCGACGAGCGCATGGCGCGCGCCTTCGACCTGTTTTCCTTCAACACGCTCGAGGTGTCGCGCGAGACCTTTGTCGACATCCAGGGGTTCCGCAGCCTGCTCGAGGTGGCCTCCTTCGAGACACTGTTCGACAAGGTCACGGCCAGGGACATCGCCGACCTGCATCAGGTGAACAGGGAGCTCCTGAACGCGAAGACCGCAGTCGATGCCTCCGAGGTCGATTTTCGCTTCCACACGCGCCTGGTGGCCGTGATGGGCAACAAGGCGATCCTGGACGTCTACAAGATCATGAAGCCGGTGATCATGAAGATCATGCTCAAGGCCAAGACACTGCATACCTTCTCGACGGTTACCTATGCGGAGCATGCCGAGATCGTCGATACGCTCGAAAGGCGCGACCGGACCGCCTACCAGTACAAGATGAAGTCCCATCTGGACGCCGGTTTCCGCCATTTCGTGGACTAGCGCAGTCAGCAGGAAGCCGCTGCGACGCGCGGCGGCTGGGGAGATGATCGCCACTCATGGTGGCATCAGGGAGGGTGCGATGAAGCACCAAAGGAGGAGGACTTAACATGAAGTTGCCAACAGTCATTTCTGCCGCATTCGTGGGCCTGATGCTTTCGACAAGCCTGTCCCTCGCCGGACCCGAGGTCGTCTCCGGCCCCGGCGCCGATCCCGAATGCTTCGCGCCCTGGAGCGCGGAGACCAAATACATGCAATGGCCCGCCAAGCCGGGCCCCTACAAGATTGCCGTGGTCAACGGCTTCGTCGGCAACGGCTGGCGGATCCAGATGATCAAGACCGCCAAGGCCTTCGCCGAAGACCCGTCGATCAAGGACAAGATCGCCGAATTCAAGGTGGTCTCGACCGGGACGGACGCCCCGGCCCAGCTCGGCGCCATCGAGGATTTCATCAACCAGGGCTACGACGCCATCGTCACCATCGCCGTTGCGCCGGATGGCTTCGACCGGGTCATCCGGCTGGCCGACAAGAACAATGTGGTGCTGGTGCCGTTCGACAACGTGCTCGACACCGACGCCGTCATGCAGGTCAACGAGGACCAGCTCATGATGGGCCGGATGTGGGCGCAGTTCGCGCTCGACGAGCTCAAGGCCAAGGGCGTCACCGCGGGCAAGATCCTCGAAGTGCGGGGCCTGCCGGGCAATTCGGTCGACCGCGATCGCTCCATCGGCATCAACGAGACGTTCAAGGCCGACGGCGGCGCCTGGGAAATCGTCTCGGTGGTGGGCAACTGGGACGACGGCACGACCCAGAAGGTCGTCGCGGACGCCATTGCGGTGCATGGCCAGTTCGAGGCTGTCGTCGGCCAAGGCGGCTCCAACGGCGTCATCCAGGCGCTCTCGGATGCCGGTCATCCCTGGGTTCCCGTCGCCGGCGAGTCCGAGAACGGTTACCGCAAGGCCATCGCCAAATATTCCGGCGAAGGGCTGAAGGGCATCTCGATCGGCCAGTCTCCCGGTCTGGTCGCCATTGCCATGAAGGCCGCGGTCTCGGCGCTCGAGGGCAATGTCATGCCGCAGCTTATCTCGGTGCCGCTGCCGGTCGCGACCTACAAGGATCTCGAGGACGGCAAGAACTACTGGAGCGACCTGCCCGACAACTTCTTCACCGTGAACGAGTTCCCGCCCTGCGGCGTCAACATCTCGGGTCCGTCGATCATGGCGCAGACCGAAGCCGACTTGAACTAGTCAGTTGAAGAGTGACGGGGCGCCGCACGACGTCCGGCGTCCCGTTCCAGCCTGAACCTGCCCGTCGACCGGACACTCCGCCGCCGCCCGAAGGTCTGCCCGCGCATCCCACCCGAGACAGTGGCGCGCCGCAAGCCACGCTCAGGGGCATCGTTTGCCGGCCCACGGGATGGGCAGGGACCGGACAGCGCAGCCAACAAGGAAAACCGAGGCAATGACCGCAGACCGCCCGATCGTCCAGTTGTCTGGCGTCTCCAAGCACTTCTCCGGCACCCGCGCTCTGGAGAACGTCGATTTCGCCTGTTTCAGCGGCGCGATCCACGGCATCCTGGGCGAGAACGGCGCCGGCAAGTCGACACTGATCAAGATCATCTCCGGCGTCCTGCAGCCGGATTCGGGCGAGCTGAGCGTGAACGGGACCAGGGTCAGCTTCGCCAATCCGACGCACGCGGTCGCCTCCGGCATTGTCTGCATCTTCCAGGAACTGTCGCTGGTGCCGGATCTGTCGGTCTCCGACAATATCTCGCTGGCGTCGCCGCCGCGCAGGTTCGGCCTGATCGACAAGCGCGCGCAACGGCGCTGCGCGGAGGAGCTGCTGGCCCGCATCAAATGCGAGGATGTCGACCCCAACGCGCTGGTGCGCGAACTCTCGCTGTCGCGCCGGCAGATGGTCGAGATCGCCAAGGCGCTGGGCAAGGATCCGAAGGTTCTCATTCTCGACGAGGCCACCTCGGCGCTCACCAGCCGCGATGTCGGCACCGTCTATGAACTGCTGGCCGACCTGAAGGCGCAGAACGTCTCCAGCCTGTTCATCTCGCACCGCATGCACGAGATCGAGCAGCTCTGCGACACGCTGTCGGTGTTCCGCAACGGCCAGCACATCGAGACTTTTGCCAAGGGCGCGCGCACCGACCGCGAGATCGTGCGGCTGATGATCGGCCGCGAAGTCGACGCCCAATACCCGCCGAAACCCGCGCCGAAACCACGTCCGGAGCATCTGCGGATCGAAAATCTCGCCTGGGAGCGCCAGATCAAGGATGTGAGCCTCAGCATCGGCAAGGGCGAGATCGTCGGCCTCGGCGGCCTTGACGGCCAGGGCCAGAAGGAGCTGCTGCTCGGCCTGTTCGGCGTGCTGCGCGGCATGCAGGGGCGGGTCACCATCGCCGGCAGGCCCTGTACACCCGGATCCCCGGCCGAGGCCAAGCAGGCCTCCCTGCGCATCGCCCTCGTGCCGGAGGACCGCAAGACCGAAGGCCTGATGCTCGCCATGTCCATCGCCGACAATCTGCTGGCGGCGTCCTACGCCCGCGTGTCCGACGGGATTTTCATCAATGCGGACAAGGCGAGACAGGCGGTCGAGGACGGGATCGCGAAACTCCGGATCAAGACCGGCAGCGCCGACGACCCGGTCGCGACCCTTTCCGGCGGCAACCAGCAGAAGGTGGTGATCGCCAAATGGCTGATGACCGATCCCGACGTGATCCTGCTCAACGATCCGACCCGGGGCATCGACGTGGGCACCAAGCAGGAGATCTACAGGCTGATGCGCGACCTCGCCGATCAGGGAAAGACCATTCTCCTCTACTCCAGCGACTATGCCGAGCTGATCGGCTGCTGCGACCGCGTCATGGTGATGTATGACGGCGGCATCGTCGCCAGCCTCAGCGGCGACGCCATCACGGAAGAGGCAATCGTCGCCGCCTCGCTCAATGTCGGCGGCGCCGTGCCTCACGCCGTGCCGGGACCGTCCCATGCGTAACGCCCGCTCGCCGCTCGCCGCCACGATCCGGCAGAATTCCGGCTTCTTGGGCGCCATCATCCTGTTGCTGGTGCTGTACCTGATTTACAACCTCCTGCATCCGCGCGGCTTTTCCGCCGCGCTTCTCATCCAGAACACCAATGAATCGGTGGCGATCGTCTTCCTGGCGATGGCCCAGACCGTGCCGGTGCTGCTGGGCGGGCTCGACCTGTCGGTGGGCGCGATCATGACGCTCACCAATTGCGTGGCGTCCGTGGTGGTCAGCGGCTCGCCTCAACAGATCCTCCTCGGCATGGTCGTCACGCTCGCCACCGGCACCGCCTTCGGCGTGGCGAACGGGCTGATCGTCGTCTACGGCCGGCTGCAGCCGATCATCGCCACGCTCGCCACCGGCGCGATCGCGGTCGGGCTCGCACTGTTCATCCGCCCCGCGCCGGGCGGCACTGTCGATGACGACATCAGTTGGGCGCTCACCAACGATCTTTACGAGCTTGTCGACACCTATGGCTGGTTCGACGCGGATGCAGCCTGGTTCTCGTCCTTTGCCTGGGTTCCCGTGCCGCTGCTGATCGTCATCGTCATCGCCTTCGGGGTCTGGCTGCCTTTCAAGCACACAATCACCGGCCGCACGGTCTATGCCATCGGCTCGGCCGAGGGCGCGGCCTACATGTCGGGCCTCAATCTCGATCGGGCCAAGATCGCGGCCTTCACCCTGGCGGGCTTCTTCGCCGGATGCGCGGGCCTCTATCTCGCCATCCAGACCTCGTCGGGCAATGCCGATATCACCCAGGCCGGTGCCTACACACTCAACTCGATAGCCGCCGTGGTGGTCGGCGGCACCTCGCTGCTCGGCGGCGTCGGCGGCGCCATTGCCTCGCTCGTCGGCGCGCTGGTCCTACGCGTCATCTCGTTCTACTTCCGCATCGTCTCCATCGACCCGCTGCTCCAGCCGCTGGTCGAGGGACTGGTTCTTCTGGCTGCGGTCAGCCTCGGCGCGTTCCGGACCCTCAGGGTCAAGAACCAGCTCGCCCTGTTCCGCTAGGAGGCAAGGACATGAAGATTGCGATCCCGAGCCTGAAATCCGAAGACAAGCCGATCTTCATCGCGTCGGGTTTCATTCTCGTCATCCTGTCTGTCGGCACCGTCTACACGCTGTCGACCCAAGGGACGGCGCCGCTGCTGTCGCCGGGCTACCTTTTGCAGCAACTGCAGACCGGATCCTTCCTCGGCATCGTCGCCGCCGGCATGATGGTGGTCATCCTTCTCGGCCACATCGATCTCAGCGTCGCCTGGACGATGACGGCGGCGGCGATGATGGCCACCACCGTCGGTGGCGATCTGGCCATCCCGGTCGGCATCGCCATCGGCGTCGGCGTCGGCCTGGTCAACGGCTTCGGCGTCGCCTATCTGCGCGTGCCGTCGATGATCTTCACGCTCGGCGTCGATTCGGTGCTGCGCGGCCTGATGGTCGCCCACACCGGCGGCTTCGCGCCCCAGGATTCCGCCACGCCGTTGATGCGCGCGCTGGCATCGAGCAAGCTCATGGGCATCCCCTCCGCCATCTTCGTCTGGCTGGCGGTCTCCCTCGTCATAGCCATCATGCTCAAGCGCACCGCCTTCGGACGGCAGATCTATCTGACCGGCAACCGCGAGATGGCCGCCTATCTGTCGGGCGTGCGCACCCGCCGGGTGATCCTGGCATCCTTCGTCGTCTCGGGCGTCTGCGCGGCCATGGCCGGCGTGATGCTGGCGGGCTATTCGGCCCGCGCCTTCCAGGGCATGGGCAACGCCTTTCTCCTGCCGGCGATCGCCGCCGTGGTCATCGGCGGCACTCGCATTCTCGGCGGACAGGGGCGCTATGCCGGCACGCTTGTCGGCGTCATCCTGATCGTCCTGTTGAATTCCGTGCTGTCGATCATGCAGATGCCGGAGGCGGGCCGCCAGGTGATTTATGGTTCGGTGATTATCTGTATGCTTCTGGTCTATGGACGCGGCAACAAGGTGCAGTCATGACAACATCGCCCACACCCCTCTATGACATCAAGGACTCCCGCTTTTCCGGCCTCATCCACGGCAACGCCGGGCTGGAGAGGCTCTGGACCGGCGGGCGCTGGTGCGAGGGGCCGGTCTACATGGCGGCGGGCAAATACCTCCTCTGGTCGGATATTCCCAATGACCGGCTGATGCGCTGGGACGAGACCGACGGCTCGGTGTCGGTGTACGAGCAGCCCTGCCGTCATCACAACGGCCACACCACGGACCGGCAAGGCAGGCTGATAAGCTGCGAGCATGGCGGCCGGGCTGTCAGCAGGATCGAGCATGATGGCAGCCGCACGATTGTCGCCGACCGCTTCGACGGCAAGCGACTCAATTCGCCCAACGACGTGGTGGTGAAATCCGACGGCTCGATCTGGTTCACCGATCCGACCTACGGCATCGACAGCGACTACGAGGGCCATGCGGCTCCATCCGAGATCGGCGCGTCCCAGGTGTATCGGTGCGCGCCCGATGGCCGGATCTCGGTCGTCGTCAGCGATCTCGTCCAGCCCAACGGCCTCGCCTTCTCGCCGGATGAGACGGTGCTCTATGTGGCCGACACCGGGCAAACCCACCAGCCCGACTGCGCGCCCAAGATCCGCAAATACCCCGTCGACGCAAACGGCTCCACATTGGGTCCCGGCGAGGATTTCGCGATGTCGGACTGCGGACTGTTTGACGGATTCCGCGTCGATGTCTCAGGAAATCTCTGGTCCTCGGCCGGCGACGGGGTGCATTGTTATTCGCCCGATGGCGAGCTTCTGGGCAAGATAAGGATCGATGAAGTGGTGGCCAACCTGTGCTTCTTCGGCCCCAACCGGAATCGCCTCGCCATCTGCGCGACAACATCGGTGTATTCGATTTATGTCCGGACGAGGGGCTGCTAGGACAGGATGCTCATGACCGCCGTCACTCGCTCCCGGATCGCCCCGTCGCAGGGCCAGCTCACACTTTCAGCCGCACACCAACCGGCTTTGGAGACCTAGATGTCAGACACGAAGAAGCCAGCCGCACTGCGTTCTCAGCTTTGGTTCGACAACCCAGAAAACAGCGAGATGACGGCGCTCTACATCGAACGCTACGTCAATTACGGGCTGACGCGCGACGAGCTGCAATCGGGAAAACCGATCATCGCCATCGCCCAGACCGGATCGGACCTGTCGCCCTGCAACCGTCACCATATCGAGCTTGCCAAGCGCATCCGCGATGGCATCATCGCCAATGGCGGCGTCCCGTTCGAGGTCCCGGTCCACCCGATCCAGGAAACCGGGAAGCGCCCCACGGCGATGCTCGATCGAAATCTCGCCTATCTCGGGCTGGTGGAATCGCTGTTCGGCTATCCGCTCGACGGGGTGGTGCTCACCATCGGCTGTGACAAGACCACGCCGGCGCTGCTGATGGCCGCGGCCACCGTCAACATCCCGGCGATCGCCTTTTCGGTGGGCCCCATGCTCAACGGCTGGTTCCGCGGCGAACGCACCGGCTCGGGCACGATCATCTGGAAAGCGCGCGAGCTCCACGCCGAAGGCAAGATCGACGACGAGCAGTTCGCGGAGCTGGTCACGTCGTCGGCCCCCTCGGTTGGCTATTGCAACACCATGGGCACCGCGTCGACGATGAACTCGCTGGCCGAGGCGCTGGGAATGCAGTTGCCCGGCTCGGCCTCGATCCCCGCGCCCTATCGCGAGCGCGGCCAGATGGCCTACGCCACCGGCAAGCGCATCGTCGACATGGTCCGCGAAGACCTCAAGCCGTCCGACATCATGACCCGCCAGGCCTTCGAGAACGTCATCGTCGCCAATTCCGCGCTCGGCGGCTCGACCAATGCGCCGATCCATGTCGTGGCGATCGCCAGACATGTCGGCGTGGCCCTGGACAATGACGACTGGCAGGCGCTCGGCCACCATGTTCCGCTCCTGACCAACCTCCAACCCGCAGGGACCTATCTCGGCGAGGATTTCCACCGCGCCGGCGGCGTTCCCGCGGTGCTGGGGGAATTGATCCGGGCAGATCTGCTGCCGCACCCGGGTGCCCTGACGGTCAATGGCCGCAGCATCGGCGACAATTGCGCCCACCGCGAAAGCGAGGATGCCGACGTGATCCGTCCGATCGCCGATGCGCTGTTGCAGGACGCCGGCTTCCTCAATCTCAAGGGATCGCTGTTCGACAGCGCCATCATGAAGACCTCGGTCATTTCCGAGGAGTTCCGCGCGCGCTACCTCTCCAACCCGGACGACAGGGACGCCTTCGAGGGCTTTGCCATCGTCTTTGACGGACCCGAGCACTACAACCGGATGATCGACGATCCGAGCCTTGCTATCGACGAGAACTCGATCCTCGTCATGCGCGGCGCGGGGCCGCTGTGCTATCCCGGCGGTGCGGAAGTGGTCAACATGCGTCCGCCGGACTACCTCCTGAAACAAGGCATTTCCGCCCTGCCCTGCATCGGCGACGGTCGCCAGTCGGGAACCTCGGCGTCACCCTCGATCCTCAACGCCTCGCCCGAGGCTGCGGCCGGCGGCGGGCTCGCCCTGCTCAGGAACGGCGACAGGATCCGCATCGACCTGGGCAAGGGCCACGTGGATGCCCTGGTGCCCGAGGCAGAATGGGAAAAACGCCGACAGGAGTTCGCCGAGGCGGGCGGCTACCCGATCCCGGAAAGCCAGACCCCGTGGCAGAAGATCTTCCGCGATCTGGCCGAACCCTTCTCTGAGGGCATGGTGCTGCGCGGCGCGGACTCGTTCCAGCGCGTCGCCCAGAAATCCGTTCCCCGCGACAACCACTGAGCCGAGCCGCCGGCGGGCGCCGGCCGAAAACCGAAACCGCAAGCATTTGACGCCGCTTGCCGGGCGGCGTCTTCAACCGCGCCGGAGCCTGGTCTCAGGGCGACCTGACTGGCCTAGAATCCCTCGCCCTCTTCCTGGAGAACGGTGAGCGCGCCGTTCTCGATGCGATGCACCACCATGCGCCGCTCGATCCGGCCGTCCGGCCGGAACCGGAACAGGCCGGTTGCGCCGCGGAAGCCCCGGGACGAAGTCAGGTTGGCGACCGTGATCGCATCCGGCCCCCCGGAACGCACCAGCCCCGCCGCAATCGCCACGGAATCATAGCCGATCGCCGCATCGTAGCTGGGCTCACGGCCATATCTGGCCTTGAAACGCTCGGAGATCACGCCCAGGCTCGAGGTCGAGGGCGTCGCCACGATCAGGCCTTGCGCCGAGGGCCGCCTGTAGATCTCTTCGGGGATCAGCGAGGTGGCGATGGCCGTGGAGATGGATTTGCCGAATTCGCCCGCCGCGAGAATGTCGATCACCTGCCCGATGGCCTCGCCGCCGCCAAGCAGGACGATGGTGTCGGCCTTGTTGAACACGTCCGCGCCGCTGGCGAAGGCCGCGCGCAGGTTCTTGCCGTCCGCCGGATAGGGCACGAAGCCGACCGTGGAGCCGCCCTTCAGCCGGATGCCTTCCCGGAGCCTGAGAAGGCCTTCGGCCGGAAACCCGGCTTCATGGACGACGACGATGTTCTTCTGCCTGGCGGCAACCGCGGCGCCGACGCCCTCGAGCGCGCTGTCGATGGCATCGCCGTAGAGCGGCCAGATGCTGGAGCCGCCGGCCGACCTGTTGGCGACCAGCGCCAGGACCGGCGGGCGCGGCTGGCCGGCGGAGCCGAGGCTGGCGACCTGGGCATTCGTCGCCGGGCCGATGATCAGTTTGCTGCCGGCAGCGGCCGCGGCCTGGACCCTGGCGGCAACCTCCCCGGCGCCCGGACCCAGGGGCTGGACCTCGATCCTGAGCTGGCCCGCACCGAGTTCGTCGAGCGCCAGCCTGGCGCCGTCGGCGATGTCGGCCGCCTTCGTCCTCAGCGCCGCATCCGACGGCAACAACATGGACACGGCGACCGGCCCACTGCCATGGGTCGAAGCGCTGACCGGCAGAACAGTGGACCCCGCAGCAGTGCCCAGCCCGTCATCCAGGCTAGAGGCCTGGCATCCGGCAAGGCCTAGACACGCCATCAGCACCAGCGCGGCAAACGCGCCGGTCGGGGAGACCTTTGAGGCTCCCGCCATGCGCTCGACGCGATTGTCGACCGCTCTCAAACACTCCGACACGTCCTATCCCCCCGAACAACCCGCTTCTCTGCCTTAAGGCGCCCCGCTGAACATGGTATAAAGCTGTAGTACTTTGAAATGTAAGACACAATCCCGGCCTTCGTCGACTCCTCCCTTCACCCTGGGCATCATTCTCGCCCGCCCGCCGTGTCGTGCCCGCGGGACCCGGTCCGGGGGCGCCTGTCGTCCGCGAACGACCGCGTCATTTCCATGGCTTTCAGCGCGTCGGCGCGGATCGATCGCGGCTTCGCGGCAGCACCGGCGCGGTGTGCGGGGACGACGGCCTCGGCAATGCTGTTGACCGCGATCCGACGACGTCCGGCACTTCGGCGGCAGACACAGGATCTTCACCTCATGTATATTTACATAAAATTTTACGGAATTTATGTATTAATTGGTAATACTGTTTATTTGCGTGATTTTATTCTCTGTTGTGTAGCCTTCCACTATCGCCTGTGGAAGGAAAGAAGATGTTTAAACAAATTGCGCGACGTTTCAAATACGAAACTCTTGCCGTTTTAGTCTCATTGATCTCCGCCACAACCGTCCATGCCGCCGCTCTCGAACGGCCGGTGCTCCGCCTCGACGGAGGACTATCCGTCTTGACAGGAACACCCGTTGCGCCCGCACCTGCGCCGGTGGAACTGGCGCTGAGGCAGGTGTCGGCCGCATTGCCGACGACCGGCCCCGGACCGGGGGCGCGCAATGTCGGGTTCGGCGCCATTCTTGGATATCCCGGGCGGACGGCGCCCGCCGAACTCGGCGCTCACGGGGACCAGGCCCTGACGACCGCCTCGATCGCCCCCGCCGCCTATGCCCTCCGGCAGGACCAGCCGCTGTTTGGCGCGCACCGGATCCGCTTCGGCAAGATCAAGAGCGGCGGCAGGATCGCCACGCTGATCCGCGGCGCCGCGGCGAGCGAACCGGGCACCCTGTGCGTCGGCCGTTGCGCCTCGCTTGCCGCACGGCTGACGCTTCACGGCGCCAGCGCCCGGCGTCAATTCGAACACGTCTCCATGAGCGTCAATCGGGCGGTCCGCTATGACACCGACGCCCGGATCCATGGCCGGCTCGATTACTGGTCGACGCCCGACGAAACGCTGGCGCGCGGGGCGGGCGACTGCGAGGACTACGCGATCCTGAAGATGGCGCTGCTGGCGCGCCTCGGCGTGCCGCTGAGCTCGATGGAGATCGTGGTGGTCAAGGACACCGGCCGGCGGCTGTTTCATGCGGTGCTGTCGGTCTCGCTCAACGGTGAGCACCTGATCCTCGACAACATGACCAACGCGGTCGAGGCCGACCTCGCCAAGCGGGACTACGCACCGCTGTTTTCGATCGCCGGCGCGGCCAATTACGTTTTTGGCTACAAGGCCGATCAACCCAAGCTGGTCGCCTCGATCGGCGAAGCCATCTCCGTGGCGCCTGGCGCCGGATTCTGAGGCCGGCGCCCGCGGCTACCGCACAGGCGCCCTGACGGACCTTGCCGTCTCGCTTACACAGAACCGGAAACGAAGGCGATGGCGGCGGGCGGTTTGACCATGCCGGGAACCGGCGCCATGCTGAGCCGGCCGCGCAATCTGCGCTCGCCATAGCCGATGGTGAAGCCGACCTGCTGGCTGCGCCCGCTCTCGGTCTTCATCTGCTCGATGACGTCCACCAGCGGCGTCTCCAGGCTGAGCCGCACGTCGGCAAGGGCGGCGGCGGTGTCGAGCCCGATGAACCTGGTCTGCAGATACATCAGAAAAGCGCTGTTCTGGAACAGGATCTTCTTGTCGACCGAAATGATGAAGGCCGGCACCGGACAGGCCGAGACGATCGCCCTTGATGTGTGCAGTCCGGTCCGGTCCTGCAGGCCCTCATAGCGCTCCAGGATCCTTTGCATGATCGAGGCGCGCAATTGCGAGCTCAGGCCGCTGGCGCCGGTCCTGTCGGCATCCAGCCGCTCGATATAGTCGGCCACCGACACGCCGTCCGCCTTGGTCAGTTCCTCGAGCGCCGTCCAGAACACCCGCTCGAGGCTGAAGCCTCGACGCTTGCCGCCGGACCTGATCGCCCGGAAATGCGGCTTGAAGTGATCGGACTCCGACATGCTGCAGTACTTTCCCTGTGCAATAAGTGCGACGGTAAAATCCGGAAGAGCCTCCTGACCGCGCCGGCCGCGGCGCGGCCAGGATGCTCTAACGTTCGGTCAATGCTTCGTAACGGGCCTTGCTGATTGGTTTCATGAGATAATCAAGGACTGTCTTTTCGCCGGTCAGGATTTCCACCGAGGCGATCATGCCGGGCCGGATGGCGTGGGTGGTCTTGCCCTTGCCGAGTTCGGAATCGCCGGTCTGCACCAGCACCTGGTAGTAGGTTTCGCCGGTTTCGGGATTGACGATGCTGTCGGCCGAGACATTCGAGACCTGGCCGTCAAGGCCGCCATAGATCGAGAAGTCATAGGCCGTCAGCTTGACCAGCGCCTTCTGGCCGGGCTGGACGAAGGCCACGTCGCGCGGCGAAATCCGCGCTTCCACCAGAAGCCTGTCGGTGATCGGCACCACGCCGGCGACAACCGAACCGGGCTGAAGGAAGGCGCCGATCGTGTTGACCTCCATGGTGTTGACGATGCCGTCGACGGGAGAGACGATGTCGGTCCGCCGAACCCGGTCTTCCGCTCCGGCGAGCGTCGCCTGCAGGACATTGACTTCCGCCAGCGTATCGCCCAGTTCGCGGCGCGCCTCCTGCTTGAACTGGGAATCGAGCTCGCGGATCTGGAGATCGGCCTCGTTCAGCGCGCTTTCGAGCCGCTTGAGGCTTTGGCTCACGCTTTCCCGCTGTCCGCTCTGCTGGGCGATCTCGCGGTCGAGCCGCAACAGGTCGATTTCCGGATGCAGCTTGCGCTCGACCAGAGGCGCGATCTTCTCGCGTTCGCGGAGCATGGCCTCGATCACCAACCCGGTCTGCTCGATGCTGGACCTGGCCTCGCCGATCTCATCGAGCCGTTGCTGCCGTCGCGCCTCCAGCACCTGCAGCTTGTTGCTGTAGTTTTCCCGTCGCGCTGCCAGCAGGCTGGCCTCATTGGCGCAGATGCCCTGCGAGACCTTCCGGGTGCGCTCGGGACAGACGAAGTCCGTGTCGAACAGCCCGCCGATTTCCAGCTCCAGCCGCGCGACGCGCGCCTGCAGCGCGTCATAACGGGCACTGGATTCCTCCAGCGACGTCAGGTTGCCGGAACTGTCCAGCCGGATCAGCAGCTCGCCCTTCTTGACGACCTGGCCGATCGTCACGGCGATGTCCTGAACAACGCCGGCTTCGCTGGATTGCACGATCTGCGTCTTGGACAGCGGAATGACCTTGCCGTCGCCGCGCGCGATCTCGTCGACCTTCGCCCAGGCCGCCCAAACCAGGAAAGCCATCACGCAGGACAGGCAGATCCAGACGATATAGCGCGAGAAGGCCGGAGGCGTGTCATGCTCCATCGATCGCATCACTGGACCCCGACCGGTTTGCGCTGCAGCGCTTCGATGACGCGCTCCTTGGGGCCGTCGGCGATCAGCTTTCCGTTCTCGATCACGATCAGCCGGTCGATCAGGTCGAGCATGCTGTAGCGGTGGGTGGAAAGCACCAGCGTCACATCGGGCGCGATCGCCTGGCGCAGGCAGCCGATGAGCTGCCGCTCGCTGGCGAGATCCATGGCGCCCGACGGCTCGTCGAGGAAGATGATCCTGGGCCTGGCCAGCAGCAGCCGGGCCATGGCGACCGACTGTTTCTGGCCGGCAGAAAGGTTGCCGCCGTTCTCGCCGACCGGCATGTCGAACCCGCGGGGATGGCGGACGATGAAGGATTCGATGCCGACCTTGCGCGAGACCTCGATCAGGTCTTCGTCGGAAGCCTTGGGATTTCCCATCAGCAGATTGTCCTTGAGCGACCCGGAAAACAGGTCGCTCGTCTGTCCCGCCACCGCGACGGCGGAGCGGACTTCGGAGGGGTGGAACTGCTGCATGTCGATGCCGTCGATCAGCACCCTGCCCTCGCGCGGCTGGTAGAGCCGCGACATCAGCCTGCCGACGGTGGTCTTGCCCGAGCCGATGCGGCCGATAATGCCGACCTTCTCGCCCGCCCTGATGGAAAAGGACAGCCCGTCAAGCGCGTCCTGGTCGGCCTGGGGGTAGCGGAAATGGACATTTTCAAGGGCGATGTCGCCTCGGCTGATGACCCGGTTGACGAAGCCGGTCGTCACCGGCGTGTCCTCCGGCTGCTCCATGATCCTGTCGAGGATCCTGAGCGACATCATCGCCTGCCGGAAGCGCGCCAGCGTCATGGCCAACTGACCGAAGGGGCTGACGGCGCGGCCGGCCAGGATCACCGAGGCGATGATGGCGCCCATCGTCACGCTGCCTTCCTGGAACAGATAGGCCCCGCCCAGGATGATGCCGACCGTGACCAGTTGCTGGACGAACTGCGTGGCGTTGACGGCGAAGGAGGAGATGCTCTTGATCTGCTCGTTGGTGGCGGAGCTGTTGATGGTCAGGTCCCGCCAGCGCTTGAGCAGGACGCCTTCCGCGCGCAGGCCCTTGACGGTCTCGGTCGTATAGATGGTTTCGACCAGCATCGACTGCCGCAGGGCGGCTTCATTGGCCGCAGCCGCCACCTTGCGGCTGATCAGCAACTGGGCGACCAGGCCGATGATGATCACCGCGACCAGCGCCACGGACGGCACCAGCGCCAGCATTCCGCCAATGGCGAAGATGACGGCGATGAAGATAAACACGAAGCAGGTGTCGATCATCGTGGCGATAGTGTTGGAGGTGAAGAAATCGCGCACGAATTCGTATTGCGACACCCGGCTGACATATTCCCCGGTCGACATCGACCGCGCCGACAGCGAGGTGTTCATGACCTTCTGGAACAGGATATAGGCGATCTTCAAATCGATCTTGCGGCCGGTGTAGTCGATCAGCTCTGCCCGGACGATTTTGAGCAGGAAGTCGAAGGTGAAGGCGACGCCGATGCCGATGGCGAGCACCCACAGGGTGGCGATCGCCTGGTTGGGCAGCACGCGGTCATAGACATTCATGGTGAACAGCGGCGAGGCCAGCGCCAGAATGTTGATGAACAGGGCCGCAAGCCCCACCCGGACGAACGACCGCCAATAGGGGCGGACGGCGGAAAAAAGCCAGTGCTGCTGTTCTATCCTGCCCGCATGCAGCGCGCCGATCTCTTCCTTGTTGTTGAAATAGTGCTTCCTGAAATCCAGCACCGTGGCGTCGATCTCGTCGATCCGGCCGCGAAGGTCCAGGCTTGCGGGCGCCGGATCGCCCGCTTCCTGCCGGCACTGGAAGGTTCCGTCGGCGTTTCTCGCAAAGATCGGATAAAACGTGCCGTCGCGCGTTCTGGCCAGCACCGGGAAGTTGGCATTGCCGCCCATGAGCTCCGACAGCGGCATCTCGGTGACGTCGAGGCCGATGCGGTTGGAGATCTCACGCACGGTCTCGATGTCGGGATCGTCGAACTGGTCATCCGGAATTCCGGAGAACAGCACGGTGGGAGATCCGCTGCGTTCGAAATGAACGCTGATTTCCCGGAACGCTTCGTTGAAATTCATCGCCGCCCGTCCGCTGTGAGTGAGCTGACCCGTCAGAAAGCTTCACTTCTTCCTGACGGGGGCAAGCAGATCGAGCGGAGCGCCGCTTTCCTGTCGCGACGGCAGCCGGTTGTAGACCGGCTCCACCGTGTGAGAGACGGTCTGGAATTCCTCGCGTGCGTAAGGCTCGGCCTGAGCCGCGCTCTCGAGCTTGAAGGCGCTGACCAGCGATCCCATTGCCGCAAGCGCCTGATAGTCGGCGTAAACCGCCGCATACTGGGCGGTCTTGGCCAGGACCTCGGTATTGAACCGGGTGTTCTGCGCGCTCAGCACGTCGAGCAGCGATCGCTCGCCGAGACGGAACTGATCGCGATAGGACGACACCAGCGACCCGGAGGCGGCAACCTGCTCGCGCAGGATCGAAGCCTGCTGCGCGCGCTTGGCGCGCTTGTCCCAGGCCGACTGGATCGCTTCCTGCACTTCGCGGTGCACGAGCACGTTGTCCATGCGGCTCTGGCTGGCGCGACGGATGCGCTCCTGCTCGACCGCCTGGTCGCGGCCGCCCTTGTAGAGGTTCCAGCGGGCGACCACTTTCGCTTCCAGGTCGGATGTCCGGCCTTCCGAGCCGTCGATGTCGTGCCCGACCCGGGCATTGGCCTCGAACGAGATGACCGGCAGGTAGGCCGACTTGGCGCCGCGCGCGAGCGCGTCGGCGGCATCGACATCCGCGCCCGCCGCGGCGATGCGCGGGCTCTGGCGACGGGCGATCTCGATGGCCTCGGCGACTGTGCGCGGCAAGGCGCCGGCGATCGAGGGCGGAGCCTTCATCGACCCGAGCTTGACGCCGACCAGGCGCAGGAACCGGATCTGCGCCTGCGCCAGATCCTCTTCGGCCTCCTTGAGCCGGGCCTGGGCGGACAAAAGCCGCTCCCTGCCCTGGGTCTGGTCGGCCGATGTCAGCGTTCCGCCCGACACGCCGGAGGAGATATCGTTGACGATCTGCGACAGCACACCCGCATTGTTGCGCGCGATCGACACGATCTCGGCTTGCAGAAGGATCTCGAAATATTCTTGGCTCACCGCCAGCGCCACGGCTTCGGAGCGCTCGGCCACCCGGAACGAGGCGCCGTCGACCCGCGCCGCCTGGCGCTCGACTTCCGCGCGGCGCGCGCCGCCGTCAAACAGCGTCTGCCTGAAGGTCACGCCGACGTCGGACGAATCGAGACTGTCGTCTTCGGTGCCGAGCCGTCGCCGTCCCGGACTGTCGAGCTTGCGTCCGCCCGCCGAGGCTTCGAGATCAAGCGTCGGAAGATAAAGCCCGCGCGCCTGCCTGAGCTCGAATTCCACGGCCTCCCGGTTCTCGGCCGAGGACAGTATCTCAGGGTTAGATTTCAAGGCCTCGTCCACCGCTTCTTTGAGCGTGAGCGCAGCGGCGGGCATTACTTGAAATGCCCCCAACACCGTGAAAAATATACATGAATACAAATGCGATCTATTAATCATGTAAATTTACTCGAAAACAGCCCCACCGGTTGGGTACATATAAGCCTGTCCCGTTACGAGTCATTACCGGCCATTTTCCATATAAATTTTTACCATAAAGTATCAGTGTTGCCGGAATACCACAAAATACAAGGGGCGCAATATGCCCAACAGCAACGCACAACTCCTGCGCTTATTTCGACTCTCTAAAACAAGTATAACGCCTCGACCCATTGCCGGTCTTGAGGGCCGAGCGCGCCGCAGGCGCGGCTAGACTGGACGCTTTCACCAAGGCCATGATTCTCCTCTGCAGGCACTCGGGTGTCCAGGCCGCGCAACGGCCCGGAACCGCTCGGCCTAGGCGAACTCGACAATCTGCCTGATGGCTTCGCCGCTCGCCAGCCGGTCGAACCCCTCGTTGATGTCGCCAAGCGCCATGCGGTGGGTGAGCAGCCTGTCGACCGGCAGCTTGCCGCGCTTGTAGAGCGCCAGGAAGCGCGGGATGTCGCGCGAAGGCACGCCGGAGCCGAGGTAGCTGCCCTTCAGCGTCCGTTCTTCGGCGACCAGCGAGACGGCCGGCAGCGTCAGCATCGCCTTGGGATTGGGCAGGCCCGCCGTTACCGTCGTCCCGCCGCGCCGCGTGATCGCGTAGCTGAATTCCAGCGCCTTGACCGACCCGGCAAACTCGAGCGCCGTTTCGACGCCGCCTTTGGTCGCCTCCCGGACCTTGGCCACGACATCGGGATCGTCGGCGCGGAAGACATGGGTGGCGCCGAGCTCGCGGGCGAGATCGAGCTTCTGCTCGAACCGGTCCACCGCCACCACCATCTCGGCCCCCGCGGCAACCGCGCCGAGCACCGCAGCGAGCCCCACCCCGCCCAGGCCGATCACCGCCGCGGTGCCGCCCGGCCTGACGTCGCCGCCATTGAAGACCGCGCCGGCGCCGGTCAGCACCGCGCACCCCATCAGCGCGGCAATATGCAACGGCACCTCGCGGTCGATCCTGACCAGCGAGTTGCGCGACACTGTTGCGTAGTCGGCAAAGGAGGAGACGCCCAGGTGGTGATGCACGGGCTGTCCGTGACGGCTGAGCCGGATCGCGCCGCTCACCAGATCGCCGGCGCCATTGTGTCGGGCGCCGGGCTCGCACAGCGCGGGACGCCCCTCGGCGCAGGGCGCGCAATGGCCGCAGCTCGGCACGAACACGCAGATCACGTGATCGCCGACGGCGAGATCCTGCACATGCGGACCGATCTCCTGGACAATGGCCGAAGCCTCGTGGCCAAGCGCCATCGGCACCGGCCGGGGACGATCGCCGTTGATCACCGACAAGTCGGAATGGCAAAGCCCTGCCGCCGCCATCCTGATCAGCACCTCGCCGGGCCCCGGACCCTCGAGATCGATCTCCTGGACCTTAAGCGGCCGGGACAGCGCATAGGGGCCCTCCCGTCCGATTTCCTCGAGCACTGCCGCCCTGATTTTCATGATCGCTCCTGTCTCAATTCAACGCGCGCTAGATTGCACCAATGCACGGCTTCGTACACGGTCTTTTCCTCCGTCGCGTCGTCCTTAGCCAAGTTCCCGGCATCCGTCGCCACCAAACCGGGCTCGGCCGGCCTGATCGAGGAGTCCGGAAGACTGGAAGCAAATCGCCGCCGCCGCCACGCCAGCGCCGGGGGGCTTGGCGACGACGCGGCACAAGAGCGCGATCATGCCGGCATCCGCCGCGCCCGCGGGATCATCGCCCCGTGACGACGCGTGTCGCGGGGCGAGAAAAGGCGCGACTCAGGCCGGGTCGGCCCTGTTCAACACGAAGTCGAAACGGGATTTCCACATCGTGTCGCCCGCTTCCCCGGCCACGAACTCGGTCAGCAACGACGCCTTGACGCCGAACACTGCGTCCGATGTGAGCCAGGGGTCGTCGGCCACGAAGGTGTGGGTCACGACCGTCTCGTAGCCCTCGGCAGCGACGATGAAATGCATGTGCCCCGGCCGGTTCGGATGGCGCCCCAGCGCTGCCAGCATTTGCCCGACCGGACCGTCGTCGGGGATCGGATAGGACACAGGCCGGATCCCGCGAAACGCATAAGCGCCGTCCTCGCCGGTGACGAAGATGCCTCGATTGTTCCATTTCGGCTGGATGTCGGGCTGCTGGACGTCATAATAACCGTCTGCATTGTCGCACCAGACATCGAGTTTCGCGCCCTTCACGGGCTTGCCGTCGAGGTCGAGCACCCGGCCTTCGAACAGGCAGCTCTCGCCCTTGCCGTCGAGCGAGATCATCTCGCCCATCGCCCGCACCGGCGCGCCCTCCACGTGGAACGGGCCCAGAACGGTGTTCTCGGTCGCCCCCGAGGGCCTGCGGTTGTTGATCGCGTCCACCAGCATCGACAGGCCCAGCACATCCGACAGCAGGATGAATTCCTTGCGGTTGCCGTCGCACATCTGCCCGGTGCGGGTGAGGAAGCCGATAGCCGTCGCCCATTCCGCCTGGGTCAGCTCGACATCCTTGGCGAAAGCATGCAGGTGCTTGACGAGCGATCCCATCACCTGGCGCAGGCGCGGATCAGCGTCCTCGCTCATGCGGGCGTTGACGCTTTCGACGGAAGCGGCCTCGGTGAAATAGTCGATCCCCTTTGCCGTGCTCATGCCACTTCCTCCTGTGTCTGTGGGACGCCGCCCGGCTCCCGTCCGAGGACCGAGCGCAGGGCGCGCATCAACTCGCCGGCCGGATCGTCCGGCAGGGTCATGGCGCGCCAGGCCACATGGTGGTCGGGACGCACCAGCACGCAGCCGCTTTCGGCGGTTTCCCGCGCGGTCGCCCAGTCGCCGTGATGATCGACCCATGTCCGGCGCGGGCCGATCACATGCACCACGATGGTGAGGCCGAGCGCCTTGCCGACGGTCTCGGCGGCGTCCGTCCACGCCTCGCCGGAGATCCCGGTCAGGATCGTGAACCGTCCCTTGCCGGTCAGATCGAGCGTGGAGTGCCGCTTGCCGGCCTGGTCATAGACCCAGGCATGCGGCAGGCGCGCGCCCGGCCATGTGGTCGGTTGATAGTGCAGTTCCTTGTCCCTGGAAAACGCCGGCTCCGGCTGGCCGTCCGTCACCGCAGCCGCGGACGCGTAACGCTGGTTCATCTCCACGCCATGGGCATCGAATTCGTACTTCTTGAACGCGAACGCCTTGCGCAGCGCTTCGCGTTGTTTCTCAGCCGCGGCGGTCGCGTCGCAGCGCGCGTCCATCGAGGCCTGGATCTTCTCGATGTCGGTGCCGCCATCCATGCCGAGCGCCTCGAAGATCGGGCCGAATTCGGCGATCGACTGGTTGGCGCGGGTGACGATCTGCCTGGCGACCGGCGCACGCTCCTGCGAATAGGTGTCGAGCAGCGCCGGGCCCGCCTCGCCGCGCAGGACGGCTGCTAGCTTCCAGGCGAGGTTGAAGCCGTCCTGGATCGAGGTGTTGGAGCCGAGCCCGTTGGACGGCGGATGCCGGTGGGCGGCGTCGCCCATGATGAAGACACGGTCCTTCTGCATGTGGGTGGCAAACATATTGTTGACGGTCCAGGTGTTGGCCGACAGCAGCTCGATCTCGAGATCCGGGTCGCCGACGAGCTGGCGCGCCACGCCGGTGGCGATCTCGGGCGTGACTTCCGGCGCGGGCTGGTTGATGTCGTAACCCCAGACGATCAGCCATTCGGTCCAGGGCCTGACCATGCGGACTAGACCCATGCCGATGCCGCCGACATCGGCGCCGGGCTGCATCACCCAGTAGAGCACCGACGGGCGGTGGGCGACATATTTGGAGAGATCGGCGCGGAACAGGATGTTCATCGAGCCGCCGACACCCATCTTGCCCTCGAACGGCAGGCCCAGGTCCTCGGCGACCTTGGAATTGCCGCCGTCGGCGCCGATCAGGTATTTCGAGCGGATGGTGATGTCCTTGCCGGTCAGGCGGTCGCGGCAGGTCGTCGTCACGCCGTCTGCGTCCTGGACGTGGGACTTGTATTCGGTCGACATCCGCGCCTGGGTGCCGCGCGAACAGGCGGTCTTGAACAACAACGGCTCCATCAGCGTCTGTGGCAGGTCGTTCATCATGGTCGGCGAGGACAGGTGATGCTCGGCCCGCGACAGCGGATGGCTGCCCCAGCTCTTCATCCGGCCGATCTCCTCGCCCGCCAGGCTCTCGCAGAACACATTCTCACCCATCAGGTCCTGCTCGGTGCAGTGCATGTAGGCTTCCGCCTCGACCTCGGGTCCGAGATCGCGCAGCACCTCCATGGTGCGCTGGTTGGTGATGTGCGCCCGCGGCGTGTTAGCGAGCCAGCGGTAGCGATTGACCACCATGTTCTCGATGCCATAGGACGACAAGAGCGCCGCGGTGGCCGAGCCCGCCGGCCCGGTGCCGATGATGAGTACGTCCGTGGTGATATCCGCCATGATTATTCCTCCCCTGATGAACTGGACCGGCCGTCGGTTTTGCCGCCCGAAAGGCGGCGCCGGATCGGAAACAACTGAATGCCGCTCTTGTCGCTGATCAGGCCCCACAGCCCGCGCGGCGCAAACAGCATGATGACGATGCCCATCCCGCCGAGCGCGATGAGGTACCAGGACCCGTAATCGGCAAACAGGGTTTGCAGCGCGAAGAAGACAAGCACGCCGAGGATCGGGCCCTCGATGGTGCCGATGCCGCCGATCACCACGATGAAGATCACGAAGGCGGTCCAGTCGATCACGGAAAAGGCGCTGTCCGGGCTGATCCGCCCGTTCTGCAGGAAGATCAGCCCGCCGGCGAGCCCGGTGCCGAAGGCGGCGATCAGGAACACCATCCACTTCATCCGCGCCGCATCGACGCCCACCGATTTGGCCGCCTCCATGTTGTCACGCACGGCGGCGAGCGCCAGGCCGCGCTTGGTGCGAAGCAACCAGTAGATGCCGCCGATCGTCGCCACCAGCAGCGCCAGCGCCAACCAGTAGGCGAGAATGTCGCGCGCCGCCGAATCGCGCACGTCGAAGACGGTCTCGATCCATTCCGCGCCCCACATCGCCTCGCGCGCGTCGCGCGGCAGCGAGGTGCCCGTGCCGCCGCCGACGGCGCGCCACTGCGCCACGACCAGCCGCGCCACCTCGGCCACCACCCAGGTGCCGATGGCGAAATAGGCGCCCTGAAGGCGGAAGGCAAAAAAGGCCGTGGGGATGGCGAGCAGCAGCGCGCCGACACCTGACAGGAAAAGTGCGGCGATCGGGTTCAGCCCCCACAGGATGACCGCGCCGAACAGCATGTAGGCGCCGAAGCCGACAAAGGCCTGCTGGCCGACGCTCACAAGCCCGCCATAGCCCGCGAGCAGGTTCCAGAACTGGGCCAGCACCAGCATGGTGAAGATGAAGAACAGGTCCTGGATCAGCCCGCGATCGGCGAAGGCCGGCAGCAGGATCGCCACCACCACCAGGCAGGCCGCGGCGATGGCCGCGAAAGTGGAGGTCCGTGTCCGGGTCGAAACGATGTAGGGGTTCGCGCGCATCAGTCGGTCGCCCTCGGAAACAGGCCGCGCGGACGGACCAGAAGCACAAGCAGGAAGGCCAGATGCCCGGCCAGGATCTGCCATTCGGGGTTGACAGCGGCGCCCAGCGTCTGCGCCACGCCGATGATGATCCCGCCCGCGAGCGTTCCCCACAGCGAGCCGAGTCCGCCGATGATCACGGCCTCGAAGGCGTAGATCAGCCGGGCCGGGCCGATGGTCGGATCGAAATTGGAGCGTGTGCCCAGATAGAGTGCCGCAATGGTGACGACGACCATGGCGATGCCGGTGGCCTGGGCGAAGACCCGCTGCGGCTTGATGCCCATCAGGCTCGCCGTCACCGGATCGTCGGACGTGGCGCGGAAGGCGCGGCCGAGCGAGGTGCGGTAGAACAGCCATTGCAGCGCCAGGATCACCCCGATCGCCGAGACCAGGGTCAGAAGCGGCATCAGCCCGACCGTGACCGGGCCGAGCGGCAGCGACGCGGTTTCGAGCGAGCCGGCGGGGATGCGGCGGCTGTCGGCGGAAAAGCCCTCCTGCAGCACGTTCTGGATCACCACGGAAAGGCCGAAGGTGACCAGCAGCGGCGGCAGGATGTCGGGGCCGAGCACCCGGTTGAGCACAAACTTCTGCAGGCCGTAGCCCACGCCGAACATCACCGGCATGGCGACCAACGCCGCCACGAAGGGATGCAGCCCGAGCATCGAGACGATGACGAGCAGCAGATAGGCGGCCAGCACGATCAGGTCGCCATGGGCGAGATTGACGAGCCGCATGATGCCGAACACCAGCGACAGGCCCGCCGCGAACAGCGCGTAAAGTCCTCCGAGCAGCACCCCCTGCACGATCGTGTCCATCCAGATCATGCGGCCACCCCGAAATAGGCCTTGTGGATGGCTTCGCGGGTCAATTCCGCCGGAGTGCCCTCGAGCGTTACCTTGCCCTCCATCATGCAATAGACCCGGTCGGCTACCTTGAGCGCCTGGCCGATGTCCTGCTCGACGATGATGACGGAGGACCCGGCTTCCCGGATCCGCGGCAGCGCCGCATAGATGTCGCGGATGATGACCGGCGCGAGGCCCAGCGAAAGTTCGTCGCAGAGCAGGACCCGCGGATTGCTCATCAGCGCCCGGCCGATGGCAACCATCTGCTGCTGGCCGCCCGACAGCGCGTTGCCCGGCGCGGTGCGCCGCTCCTTGAGCATCGGAAACATCGCATAGACCGCGTCGAGGTCCCAGGCGCCGGTGCCGCGTCTGCGGTAGGCGCCGATCCTCAGGTTCTCCTCGACGCTGAGCGAGGGAAACAGGCGGCGGCCTTCGGGCACCATCGAGATGCCGAGCGCGACGATGTCGTCCGCTTCGAGCGCCCCGATCGGCTGGCCCTCGAACATGATCATGTCCGGTTTCTGCCTGAGCACGCCCGACAGCGAGCGCAGCAGCGAGGATTTGCCCGCCCCGTTGGCGCCGATGATGGCGACGCATTCGCCCTCCTCAAGCGCGAGGTCGACCCCGAACAGGGCCTGGAAGTCGCCGTAATGGGCGGTCAGTCCACGGGTTTCGACCAGCGCCATCAAACCTCGATCCCCAGATAGATTTCCCGCACTTCGCTCGAGGCCATGATCGCCTCGGGTTCGCCCAGGCCGATGATCTTGCCGAAATCGAGCACCAGCAGCCGCTCGACCACGCGGTTGAGCGCGTGCAGCACGTGCTCGATCCAGATGATGGTCACGCCTTCGCGGTGCAGCGAGCGGATGGTGTCGACAAGGGCAATGCACTCGCCCTCGGTCAGGCCGCCGGCGATCTCGTCGAGCAGCAGCAGCTTGGGACCCGTTGCCATCGCGCGGGCGAGCTCCAGCCGCTTGCGCTGCAACAGCGACAGACGGCCGGCCAGCACATTGGCCGAGCCGATCAGCTCGGTGCGCTCGAGGATCGCAGCGCAATCCTGTTCCGCCTCGCGCTCGCTGCAGGGCCGGCCGTGGGTCGCCGCCACCAGCAGGTTCTCGAAAACGGTCAACTTGTCGAAGGGCTGCGGGATCTGGAACGAGCGTCCGACGCCGGCGATACAGCGCTGCATAGGCGGCACGCGAGTGACATCCTCGCCCATGAAGAGGATCGACCCGCTGTCGGCGCGCAGATTGCCGGTGATCAGGTTGAACAGCGTCGACTTGCCGGCGCCGTTCGGGCCGATGATCCCCAGCGCCTCCCCCGGCGGAACCGAAAACGTCACGTCGTCCGTCACCGTGAGCGCGCCGAACCGCTTCGACACGCCCTCAAGTTTCAGGATCGGTTCCGCCGGAATGGTCATGGGCTATCAGACCAGCTTCGCGGTCATCTCGACCAGCCGCTTGGCCTGATGCGACACCGAGGCCTTGCCCTTGTCGTCAATTGCGCCCGGCTGCATGGAGAAGCCGTATGGATTGCCGCCGGTTTCGAAGATGCTCGGGTCGGTGTATCCGGGCGCCACGATGATCGCGCCCCAGTGCATCGCCGTGATGTAGACGCTGATCAGCGTGGTTTCCTGGCCGCCATGCGCGTTCTGAGCGCTGGTGGTGGCGGTAAAGGTCTTGTTGGCGAGCTTGCCTTCCATCCAGAGCGGGCCGAGCGTGTCGATGAAGGCCCGGACCTGGCTCGGCGCCGAGCCGTAGCGGGTCGGCACGCAGAAGAAATAGCCGTCGGCCCAGAGCATGTCGTCGTGGCTGATTTCGTCGATCGAGGCCGCGCGCTCCACCTGGGCCTTCCAGGCATCCTGGCCTTCGACGACGGATTTCGGCGCGGTTTCCGCGAATTTGCGGAGCCGGACTTCGGCGCCGGCCGCCTTCGCCGCCGCTTGCGCGGCTTCGGCCACGCCCTGGTTGGTGCCGTAGGTGCTGTAGAACGCAACGAGTATCTTGGGGGATGCCATCTCTGTCTCCTTTGTGCCGGAACGCGGGCAGATGCCGCGCACGGGAAATGTGCCGCTCCGCGGCGCGGGGCGGCACGGTTGATCGTCAGGTCAGGGCTTCCATCGTGCCCTGCGTCGGTATGTTGGGCGCGGTCTGGTTGTCGACAACCACGAGGTCGAAGGTTCCGTCCTCCTTGCGGCGCCACTGGCCGCCGACCAAAGGCGTCTTGCAGACATTCTTGGCCGCGAACGGCGGAACGCCCTCGCCGTTCCAGGCGACACGGCCGACGATGGTGTTGAGATCGCTCTTGGCGATCGTCGCGGCCACGCCTTCCGCGTCCGTCGGGTCATCGGCGCGCTTGATCACGTCGGCCGCCATCTCGAACAGCGAATGGACAAAGCCGATCGGCTGGGTCCAGGGCCGTCCGGTCGCCTCGGTGAAGGCGGCCGCCAGTTCCGCGCAGCTCTGGCCGGTGAGCGAGGACTTGAACGGATGGTTGGCCGACCACCAGACCTCGGACGACAGATTGTGGCCCGCAGCCCCCAGCGTCTCCACCGATTGCGGGAACAGGATCGCCTTGGCGACGGTGATCGCCTTGGGCGAGAAGCCCTGCTGGCTCGCCTGGTTGCGGAAGGTGGTGAAATCCGGCGGGATCACCACGCCGGTGACGATATCGACATTGGCCTGCTTGAAGGCGTTGATCTGCGCGGTGAAATCATCGGTGAGGTTCTGGAACCGGCCCGGATCGACCGTCTCGTAGCCTGCGGCCTTGAAGCCCGGCGCCACGCCGACATTCGGATCGCCCCAGGCATTGCCGTCGGCGTCATTGGGGAACAGCCCGCCCACCTTCTTGTTGGTGTCGAGCTGGTTCCACATGTTGGTGAAGACGGCGATCACGTCTTCAAGACCCCAGAAATAGTGATAGGTGAAGTCGAACGGTTTCCAGCTTTCCGGATCGCCCGGATTTCCCTGCTGGCCGATGAACCAGGGCTGCCACGGCGCCTTGGTCGAGATCGTCGGCACCCCTTCGCTTTCGCACACGGTCGAAACCGGGTTGGTGGTCTCCGGCGTAGAGGCCACCAGCATCAGGTTGATCTCGCTGTCGATGATCAATTCCTGCGCCACGTCGGCGGCGCGGTTGGGGTTCGACTGGCTGTCCTTGACGATGACTTCGACATCCATCCCCTGTTCCTTCGCATAGCGGTTGAACATGTCGATGGTGAAGGCGTCGGCTTCGGCGAAGCCTGCCAGCGGCCCGGTCTGCGGACTGACATAGCCGATGCGGATCTTCTTGTTCTGGGCGATGGCCGGCATCGCCAGCCCGCCCGCGGCGACGATCAATCCCCCGGCGGCGGCTGTCTTGATAATGCGTCTGCGTGTAATCATCTGCTTCTCCTCCCGTGAACGATTGTTTCAGTGTTCGGGCCTCCGCCCCTCCCAGGCGGCCTGCAGCAGGGCGCGGATGTCGTCCTGCGTGAAGGGCCGCGGATTTGCATAGGAATTCTGCACGGCGATCTCCGCCGCGGTGTCAAGATCGGCTTCGCTCAGGCAGAGATCGGCGAGCCCGAGCGGCGCGCCTTGAGCCTTGGCGAAGTCCCACAGCCCCGCGCCCGGCGTGGCGCCGAAGATCTCCTCCATCGGCGTGAGCGCATCGGTCGCCGCTGCGTTGAAGCTCGCCGTGTGCGGCAGCAGGATCGCATGGGTCTCGGCATGCGGCGTGTTGAAGCTGCCGCCGATCGTGTGGGCGAGCTTGTGGTGCAGCGACATCGCCACATAACCCAAGGCCGTCGAGCACAGCCAGGCACCATAGAGCACCAGCGAACGCGCATCCGGGTCGCGCGGCGCGTCCCTGAGCACCGGCAATCCGGCCTTGAACGCCCGCATCGCCTCGACCGCCATCATGCTCGTCACCGGATTGGCGTCGGGCGCATAGAGCGCTTCGACGCCATGGGCGATGGCGTTGAGCGCCGAGGTTACGGTCATGTCGGCAGGAAGGGTCAGCGTCAGGTCGACGTCGTAGATGACCGTCTCCGGGCGGATCGAGGCGTCGCGGCGGGTGGTCTTGCGCCCGTTCTCGGTCTCGCCGAGGATGTCGGTCATCTCCGAGCCGGCATAGGTCGTGGGAATGGCGATGTGATCGACGCCGGTGCGGGTGGCGATCGCCTTGCCGAGCCCGATGGTGGAACCACCGCCGATCGAGACCACGCAATCAGCCTTGCTCTGCCGGAACGCGTCCAGCGCCCTTTCGGTGACCTCGACCGGCGTGTGCATGGCGGCCTCGCTGAAGGTTCCCGCCGACAGCGCGCCGAGTTGGTCGGCGAGCGCCCGGGCCTCGTCGGCCTGGTTTTGCGTCGACAGCACCAGGGCTTGGCTGCCGCCCAGACGCTC
Organism: Hoeflea sp. BAL378; assembly: GCF_000759435.1. Taxonomy (GTDB): domain Bacteria; phylum Pseudomonadota; class Alphaproteobacteria; order Rhizobiales; family Rhizobiaceae; genus Hoeflea. The sequence continues at coordinate 183,349 of NZ_JRJG01000038.1, read as the reverse complement.
CACCTCTTCGCTTGTGCGGGCAATCGTCCCGGAGCCGAAGACGACGCGGGTCGAGATGCCGGGGAAGATGAAGCCGTCCGTGGACAATGTCATTTGGGGTACTCCAGAAGGTCCTTGCCCTCGGCGACTGCACGCAGCAGGTCGGAGAAGGCATCGATTTCGTCATCGGAGACGAGATGTCCGCGCCCGGGGAAAACCTCGGAGCGCACTCGCGCGCCCTGGCGGATCAGGGCGTCCTCGGCCTTCCGCCATGCCCAGAGCGGGATCCAGGGATCCTCGTCGCCGTTGGAGACATAGACCGGGATCGAGCCCAGCGGCGTTTCCGGCAGGTCGGAGTCCGGCGCGCCGACCCGGCATCCGGTCAACAGCGCCGCCGCATCGGCCTTGCCTCCCCGCAGCAGATACTCGGTGGCAAGGCAGGCGCCTTGCGAGAAGCCGGCGATGACCAGCGGCCGGCCGGGCACAGCCTCCTCCGCCGAGGCAATGGCCGCCTGAACGAGGGCCAGCGCCGCATCGAGCTGCACGGCGGCGGTCTCCGTCATCGGATCCACCGCCTTGGCGTCGTACCAGGCAGACCCCGGCGACTGCGGCAGGACGAAATGCACATCGGGCGCGTCAAGCCGTGCGATCACGTCTTCCTGCATCTGCGCGGCGGTCTGACCGCGCCCGTGCAGGAAGACGCAGACCGCGCGGGCGGTCTCGGCCAAAGCTCCTGATGTCAGCGTCTCAGCCATCCCGCCGGCTCAGGCGTTCTGGAAGTTGGCGGGCTCCAGCCCGGCCATCAGCTCTTCGCGGCGGTCCTCGAACCAGGGCGGGAAGACGAGCGTGGTGCCGATCGCATCCGCCGGCTCGTCCTTGGCCCAGCCTTCGGGTACCGTCCAGGCGATCTCGAACAGGGCGCCGCCGGGCGAGCGCACATAGCAGGACTTGAAGTAGTTGCGGTCCTTCTGTTCGGAAATGTCGGTGAAACCCAGGCCTTCGATATGCGCCCGGAGCTTCAACTGGTTTTCCTCGTTGCCGGTGTTGAGCGCGAAATGGTGGATCGTGCCGCCCGACAGCGTCCAGGTGCCCTGCGGCTGGTCCCGGATCTCGGTGACTTCCACGACGCTGGTCGGCCCGTTGGCGTTGGGCACCTCGTAGGCCATGCCGTCGGCGTCGTCGGCCATCTTCTTGAGCGGCAGGGCGATGGTCAGAAAGTCGTCCATGGCGTTGCGGTCGGTGACGGCGATGACGCCGCCATAGATGCCCTTGATGCCGTGCTCGGCGGTAATGCCCTGCGCGGGATTGGCGATCGGGATGCGGTTGTCCGCCGGGTTCTCCACCAGTTGCAGCTCGATGCCGCAGGGATGGGTGAACTCCACCCGGTCGATGCCGAAGCGGCTTGTTTTGCGCGCCGCGATGCCGCGCGCGCCGAGCCGTTCGATCCAGAAATCCGAGGCGCCGACGGGGATCGACTGCTGCACCACCTTCGACTGGTTGGTGCCGCGGCGACCGTAGATGCCCGGCTTGCGGAACGGGAAGGTGGTGATGATGGTCGATTCATCGCCGTTCTTCGCCCCGTAGTAGAGATGGTAGACCGGGATCGTGCCATCGAACAGCACGGTCCGCTTGACCGAATAAAGCCCCAGCACTTTGGTGAAGAAGTCGAAGTCTTCCTGGGCACCGTCGGTGCTCATGGTCAGGTGATGATATCCGCTGATTTGCGACACTGTCTCTCTCCCAAGGTTCATGTCTGTTTGCGATGGTGTTCATCCCGCGCCAGGATGAACGTGAAGCTGCACGCCACCCCGCCGTCCGGGGTCGCGGTAAAATCCGCCAGAAGCGCGGGATCGACGGCGAACAGGGGGTCGGCGGCAATCGCCGGGTCGCTCCTGTCGAAGACGTGGGTGATCAGCGTCCGGTAACCCGAAGCCGAGATCCGGAACTGCAGATGGGCAGGCCGCGTGGCCGGAAGCCCAAGCTGACGCAGCAGACGTCCCACCGGCCCGTCGTCGGGGATGCGGTAGCCGCGGGGACGGATGGTGAAAATGCGCACCGTTCCGTCCGGTCCCGAGGTGTAGGTGCCGCGCAGGTTGAACTCGGGCTGCATGTCCGGCGCCTGGTTCTCGTAGACGCCGTCGCCATTGGCATGCCAGACCTCGATGCGGGCGGCGGAAACCGGCCCACCGTCACTGCTCCGCAACCGCGCGGTAAACACCAGGGGCGTGCCCTTGCCATCAAGGCAGATGCTTTCCTTGTCGGCCCGGCGCGGCGCCCCCGGCCGGTAGAACGGACCGGCCAGCGTATTGGGCGTGGCCTCATCGGGCAGCCTGGCGTGGCGTCGCTCGAAGGCGCTGGTGAGGCCCAGCACGTCGGCCAGCAGCACCCATTCCTGGCGGCGCTCGGAACAGGCCTCGCCCACCTCGGTGAGAAAGCCGATCGCCGCCTGCAATTCGTCGCGGCTCATATCCATGCGGTCGGCTAGGTCGGCAAAATCAGTGAGGAGTTCGCCCATGAAACGGGCCAGGCGCTTGTCGGGCGCCGCGTGGAGCCGCTCGGCGAACGCCAATGCCGCGCTTTTCATGGTTATGTCGGTCGCCCGTACATCCATCCCAAACTCCTCCTCCGACCTGAGTATAGGTCACGGAAGAAGCGCAGCTATTATTTCTTTCTCGATTAATATACCATTTTGATATGAAGCTTGACGAGAAGCATCTCACCCAACTGGCGGCGGTCGTGGAGACCGGCAGCGTCACTGAAGCAGCCCTGCTGCTCGGCCTGTCGCAGCCGGCGGTGTCGCGCACCCTGTCGACGCTGGAAAAGCGCGTCGGCGAGCCCCTGTTCAAGCCCGGCAAGCGACCGCTCGAGCCGACCATCATCGGCCAGCAGCTGGCCGAACACGGCCGCGTCATCCTCGAAGCCTCGCGCCGCGCCTCCGAAACCATCCTCGGCTTCCGCGCCGGCTCCGTCGGCACCGTCCGCATCGCCGGCGTGCCGTTCTTCATGGATGCCTTCATCAGCCGCATGATCGGCGAGTTCCAGGTCCGCGAACCGGATATCCGTGTCGACCAGTCCTACGGCAATCTTCCCGAACTGGGCGCAGGCATCGTCGCCAACCAGCTTGATCTTGCCATCTGTCCGCTCGGTCTCGTCGACGCGGCAAAGGGGCTCACCTTCACGCCGATCCTCCCCGGCCGCAACATCGTCGCCTGCCGCGTCACCCATCCGCTCCTGAGCCGCCGGCGATTGAGCACCAATGACCTGATCGATTACCCCTGGATCGCGCCGCTTCCCGGTTCGCCGCTGCTGGCAGACCTGCATGCCATCCTGTTGTCGATCGGCATGACCGAGATCAGCATCCGCTATTCCGGCGGCTCGCTTCTGTCCGTGTTCAATTATCTCGAGGAGACCGACGCGCTCACTGTGCTCCCGCATTCGGTGGTCTTCGCCCACCGCAGGGACCGCAAGGTCACGGTGCTGCCGGTGGAAATCCCGCAGCCGACACGGACGCTCGGCATCTTGCGCTTGGAAGGACGACCGCGGATTCCCGCCGCGGAGAAACTGGCGCGCCACATCTCCACCCGCTTCGACGATCTGCGCCAGTTGATCAAGCGCCACGAGGACGCCGTGGTCTGGGGCAACAGCCCGCCCTGAAACTGCGCTCTCGATCGACGCCGATCAGACAACCAGCCTCTGGCCTTGCTGATCCACCGCGTGGACCGCGACCCCGGCAAACCGGCGCGCCATCGCGCGCAGCTCCGACTCCGTCTGCAGGACCGCCGCCGTGGACAATCCGTCCGCCAGGGCGGCCGAGCGATGGATGACGCTGACCCTGCGCCAGGCGGGGGCCGCGGCCCTGCCGGTCGCCGGGTTGAGAATGTGCCCCTCCGGGCCCGGCCCGAACAGGGTTCCGCGCGGGCTCGAGGTGGCAACCGCTCGGTCGCGCAGATGGATGGTGGAGTCGGCGAGCCCATCTTCGTGATCGGCCAGCCCCACCGCCCAGTCCTCTCCGGTGGGCGACACGCCGACGGCGGAGATCTCGCCCACCGACACCAGCCCGGCCTCGAGGCCCTGGGACTTGAGCAGACCCACCACCCGGTCGGTGATGAAGCCCTGGGCAATGCCGTTGAACGTCAGCGCAGCGCCCGGCGCAAGCCGGATCCGGTCCGCGGAAATCTCGACCCTGGTCCATCCGACCGCCGCGCGCGCGGAGTCCAGCGCCTTCCGGTCCGGAGCGCCCTTCGCGTCCGCATAGGCCGTCCACAGCGGCTGGATGCTCGGATCGAACATCCCTCCGCTTGCCGCATGGATGGCGGAAACCAGCGAACACAGTTCGAGCAAGTCCGGTCCGGGCTGCTCCAGAACGCCCGTGGCGTTGAGGCGGGTGAGCGCGCTGTCGTCGCGGTAGAGGCTGAAGATCCGTTCCAGCCGCTCGATTTCGCCACGGGCCGCGCCGAGCAGCCGCTCGGCCTCGCGCGAGGGCAGTCCGACCAGGCGCAGGTCGGCATGGGCGCCCAGCGCGATCCCCTGCCAGCGGGCGCCCATGGTGTCGGCCGCGATAGTGCGATGCGCGCCCAGCGCGCTCACCGCGGCGATGCAGATGAAGCGACGGCGGGACAGGCTCATCGGATCGCTCCCGTAACCGGATTGGGCATGTCGGCATCCGTGACGACGGGGCCCAGCACATAGGCGTCCGGGACCCCGTCCAGCCGGACGACCATGCCGCCATTGTCGGCAGCGAAGCTCGATGCCGTTGTCTCGCTGCCGAAGGGAATGACCTCCGGCGTCCCCATGCCGCCGGTCTTGCGCGACCCGATCACGAACCAGGCCTCGCTGGCGTCGATCCAGGTGTCGTTCTCGGGAAAATCCCAGTCCTTCGCCTTGCCCATGTCGTTGACATAGGTGACGACCGCGTCTTGCTGCTCCTCGGGGGAACGGAGGAAGGCGATGCCGTCGCGCACCTGGCTGAACCAGATCGGATGCGGATTGCCGGCCAGGTGAATCTGCGCCTTTGGCCCCGTGTGTTCCAGGATTGTCATGTTGCAGTAGTGCCCGACGGACTCTTCCGAAAGGGCCACGGGCTGCGGCGCCTCTACCGCCGATTGTTGTTCGCTGCATGCCGAGATCGTGACCGCCACGGCAGCGATCGCCGCCAGTCTCATGAGCCTGTTCATGGCCGGATCCTCTTGAGGATGAAGGTTGAGAGCCCGAGCGCGATGACGGCCCAGGCAAGCGGGCTCAGCAGCGTGGCAAGCCCCGCGAGCGGCAGCGCAGATCCGGCGCCTCCGCCAAGATTGCTGCCTACGGCGGCGGCGTCGATGGCGCTCATGTTGTAGAGCCGGAACGCATCCGCCGGATTGAGCACCAAGAGCCAGGGGAAGATGTCGCGTGCGAAAACGCCATCCTGGCTGGCGAGCAGCCCGCCCAGCAGCGCCAGATCATAGAGCACCACGGAAAACAGCCAGATCGCGATGGCGAGCGCCGCCGCGGTTCCGGTCTGGCGCACGCTGGCGCTGGCGATATAGCCGATGGCGATGAAGGTGGCGCCCAGCATGACGGAGGTGGCGATCAGCCGCCCAACCCCGACCAGCGCGCCGGCATCGCCGCCGCCATGGGCGAAAAAGGCGACAAGCCCGGCGATGCCGTATCCGGAACTCACCGCAATCGCCAGCACCGCGACATGGCCCAGGAACTTGCCCAAGAGCACCGCGCCGCGCGAGACCGGGCTTGCGAGGACCAATTGCAGGGTGCCGCGGTCGATCTCCCCGGCAATGGCGTCGAACGACAGCAGGAGCGCGATCAGCGGCACCAGATAGACCGACAGCGTCGCCAGACTCGCGACCACCACGGTGACCGCGTCGGTCTTGACCTCGCCGCCCGGCGCGCTGCCGAGAAGCACGAGGATGAGCGCAAAGGCCAGCAGGATGAGCGACGACAGGATGATCCAGCGGTTGCGCAGCCCGATGCGGATTTCGGTTGCGGCTATGGTCAGAACGCCACCCATCACTCTCTCCCCTGCCGGGCTTCGTCGGCCCCGATCTTAGAAAAATGCCTGTAGACCTCGTCGAGCGTCGGCGCGGCGACGTCGACATCCTCCACCTGCGCGCCGAGCCCGCTGATCTTCGACAGAAGGCGCATCTTGTCTCCCGGGGCGCAGAACAGCTCGACGGAGGCGCAGTTGAGGCGTCCGCCGCCGATTTCCGCGTGGACGCTTTCGATCGCGCCGGGCGCGGCCCGCACCCGGATCCGGATCGGCAGGTTTGCCTGGTGCTGCAGGTCGGACAGCGGTGCATTGGCGACAAGCCGGCCCTTGCGCAGGATCGCCACCCGGTCGGTCCTGGCTTCCAGCTCGCTCAGCCCGTGGGAGGACAGCAGCACCGACCCGCCCTGGCGGGCGACGTCGGCGATCAGTTCATAAAAATGCTGGCGTGAGAGCGGGTCGAGCCCCGAAGTGGGTTCATCGAGCAGCAACAGGGCGGGCTTGCCGACCAGCGCCTGCGCCAGCCCCAGGCGCTGGCGCATGCCCTTCGAATAGGTCTCCACGCGCCGGTCTGCCGCATCCACAAGATCAACTTTCGCCAGCACGGCCTGCACATCGTCAAGCGGCGCTCCCTTGAGCCTGGCATAGAAGCGGACGACCTCGCGGCCGGTCAGCATCTTCGGAAACGCCACCTGCTCGGGCAGGTAGGACACGATCTTGCGCGCCGCATCGCTGCCGGGTGCATGGCCGGCGATGGTGATCGAGCCTGCCGTCGGCCGGATGAATCCGAGCATGATCCGGAACAGCGTGGTCTTGCCGGCGCCATTGTGGCCGAGCAGCGCCACCTTTTCGCCGGGCGCGACCTCAAGCGAGACATCGGTCAACGCGTCGACGGACTTGAATTTCATGCTCACGGTCTGGGCTTTGACGATCGCGGTCATTGCAGGGATGCCTTCCAGTTGCGCGCCGTTTCGGGCAGCTCATGCGGCTTCATCAGGGGCCGGTCGTCGACGATGCCGCCGGGCAGCAAGGCCGGGAACTCGCTTTGCGCCCAGCGCACCAGCTGGATCGCCGGACTGCCGAGCAGGAGCTTCGCCGACGGCTGGGTCCACAGCACCTGGTCCATCGCGTCGTTGGGACGGAACGCCTGGTCGGCGATGCCGTCGCCGTTGACGTCATAGGCAGCGTGGTCGCTCCAGTAATTGCCGGACCAGACGTGATCCCTTGTGCTGACGAATTTGATCTGCGTGCGGTTGCCGACGAAGGCGTTGCCGGAGATTTCGTTGTCGGCCGAGCCGCCGGTGAAATGGATGCCGATCTCGCAACCTTCGATGCGGTTGCCTTTGATGAGGTTCTTGTTGGCGTTGTAGACGAACAGGCATTTTTCGCCGCCGCCGACCACGGCGTTGCCTTCGATCACGGCGTTGTTGGCGTAGTTGAGCATGATGCCGTGATCGCGGTCATCGAGAGAAATGTTGTCGCGCAGGGTGACGCGCTTGGAAAACATGATGGCGTAGCCGAGATGGTTGCCGATCGAGACGTTGCCGGACACTTCGCCGTCATCGGCGTTCATGTAGTGGATGGCGAAGCGCAGCTTCTCGAAGCGGTTGCCGGTGAAGCTGTTGTCCTGGCTGGTGTTGACGAAGATCCCGTCCCTGCCCTGCCGCATTGTGTTGCCCGACACCCTGGCCCCGGGCGCGTTCCAGACATAGACCCCATTGCCGCGACGGTTCATCAGCCGGTCGTCCCTGCCGATGATCGTGTTGTTCTCCACCAGCGCGTCGCGGGCGCCATGGATGTCCACCCCGTAGAGATTGCCTTCGATATGGCTGTCGCGGACGATGGCGCGGGTGGCGTTCACGGTCATCCGGACGCCACTGTCGATCGTCTCGTGGGATGACCCGGAGCCGGTCAGTTTCACCCCGTCGATGACGACGTCGCTTGCATCGATGGTGATGACCGAGCCTGTGCCCGGGCCGATCACATGGGCCTTGCCGCCACCGTCGAGTTCAATCGGCCGCGTGAGCACGAGGCCGCCCTGATAGTCCCCTTCGGCGAGGATCAGCCGGTCGCCCGGCCGGGCCAGTTCGACCGCCCGCACCAGCGCATCCGGGCCCGGCTCGACGCGGATGTCGGCGGCCAGCGCCGACCCCGCCAGAAGCGTGGTTCCCAGGAGCACTGAAACTATGCGGGCGGTCCTGTTCATGGCTGCATGTCCTCAGGCGGCGCGCGGTTCGACGAGCATGCGTCCGCGCATTTCCATGTGCAGCGCATGGCAGAACCACTGGCAGTAGAACCAGTGAACGCCGGGACGGTCCGCGGTAAACGTGATCGAGGCGGTCGCCTGCGGCGCCACTTCCATGGCGATCCCGTAGTTGGAAATGCAGAAGCCGTGGGTCACGTCATCGACATCATCGAGGTTGGTCACATAGACCGTGACTTCCTGACCCTGCTTGACCGTGAACTTCTCGAGACCGAACTGCGGCGCGACCGAGGTCATGTAGACCCGCACCTTGTCGCCGTCGACGATCACCACGTCATCGCCTTCAAGGTCCACCCCGTCGGCCTTGGCCTGGGTCACGGCGTCGGCGAACATCGGGTCCGTGCGGGACCAGACATTGACCGGATTGACGATGTCGGCGCGCACGATGATGCTGTCATGCGGTTCGGCGAAGGTGGGACCGTCATGAACCACCTTCATCTCGTCGGACGAGATGTCGATGAGCTGCTCGTTCTCGGGCTTCAGCGGACCGACATTGAGGAACCGGTCCTTGGAGAACTTGTTCATCGAGATCAGCCAGGCGCCATCGGCCTCGGCGGTTTCGCCCATCGAAGTCGAGTTGTGCCCGGGCTGGTAGTGCACATCGACCTTGGAGACGATCGGGTCGACGTCCTCGCCGGCATAGGAGCGGATGGCCTTGTCGATGTCCCATTTGACGATCTGGCTGTCGAGGAACAGCGTCGTATAGGCAAATCCCTTGCCGTCGAAGGCGGTGTGAAGCGGCCCAAGACCCAGTTCGGGCTCGCCGACGATGCAGGAGCGCGGATCCGCATCCGCGTCGAACAGGGCGTCAAGCTTGGTCACGTCGATGATCGAGACGGTCGGCGACAGCTTTCCGGCAACCATGATGTGCTTCTTGTCCGGCGCGGCGTTGACGCCGTGCGGGCTGTTGGGGATCGGGATGTAGCGCGTGTACTTCTTGTTCTGGCCCTTGCGGCCGTCGATGACCGGCACGCCGTTGAGCATCTGCACATCGCCCGCGGCGACGCCCTCCTCGATGGCCTTGAGGTTGAACACGACGACATGGTCGAGTTCGCTCTCGGTCATTTCCGTGAGGTTCATGCCCATCTCCGAGTTGTAGCTCGACGAGAAGGCGTATTTGCCCTGATAATCGCAGTCCGTGTTGTCGAGGTTGCCCGACACGATGACCTGCCAGGCCACCTTCATCTCATCGCCGTCGATGGCGGTGAAGATGTTCACATACTGCGACGGATCATCCAGGATCGTGCCGTCATTGACCAGCGGTGCTTCATGCTCGCCATTGGCGAAGATGTAGCCGGTGCGCGGGTATTTCTGCGGGCGCATGCCGTGAATGTCGTTGGCATTCGGGATCTCGATGATCTTGTCGCATTTCATCACGTCGCAGCGGATGCGCGCCACCCGCGTGTTGGCCTTGTCGTTCATGAACAGATAGCGGCCGTCATAGGTGCCGTCGGTGAACGACATGTGCGGATGGTGCAGGTCGCCATTGTCGTAGGTCTTCATGCCCTTGGCCGCCAGAAACGCCTTGGTCTCCTCGGTCAGGCCTTCGGTGAGCACTTTCAGGCTCTCATTGGTCTGGCCCCAGCCGGTGGCCGAGCAGCGGTTGAACACCGGAACCCGCATCAGTTCGCGCATGGAGGGAAAGCCCAGGATGCGCAGCTCGCCGCTCTGACCCGACGACCAGAACCCGTAATAGGGGTCGAGTTCGCCCGGTTCGAAATTGAGTTTCGGTGTCGCCGCATGGGCCTTGGATACGACGCCGCTGAGCAGGCTGGCTCCCAGTCCGGAGCCGGCGACCAAGGCGCCTCCGGCGGTGGCAGTCATCAGGCGCCGGCGTGAAAAGCCTTTGCTTCTGGTTTCTTCGGCTGACATTTTTTCGTTCCTTTCAGTTTGAAGGCTGGGTTGTGGAGGTGACTTGAGGCAGCGGCTGACCGGTTCCGCCAGACGGCGGAATGGGGTCGAGACCGTTGCGGATGCGGAATTTTGCCCGTTTGCTTTCCTTCTTGATGCACACCGGGCACTTGGTGGCGCTCTGGTAGAGCACCTGGCAGTGCAGGCACTGAACGCACTCGTTGGGATTGATATTGCCCTCGGGATGGATGGCCTGGACCGGGCACTCCTTGGCGCAGCGCTGGCACGGATCGCCGCATTCCTTGTAGCGCTTGAGCCAGTCGAACATCCGCAGCCGTGCCGGGATCGCCAGCGCCGCGCCGAGCGGGCACAGGTAGCGGCAGTAGAAGCGCTCGATGAACAGGCCGGCGCCGAGCAGCACGACGACGAACAGGATATACGGCCAGCCGCGCTGGAATTTCAGGATGATGGCGGTCTTGAAAGGCTCGATTTCGGCATAGCGCTCCGCCATTTCGAGCGAGTAGAGCGACAGGCCGAACAGGCCCAGAAAGACCATGTACTTGATCGGCCAGAGCCTCTCATGCAGGCCCCAGGGAAGCGTGTATTGCGGAACCTTGAAAAATCGCGCGATCTGATTGGTGAGTTCCTGCAAGGCGCCGAACGGGCACAACCAGCCGCAGAACACGCCCCGGCCCCAGAACAGCAGCGATGCCGCCACCGAGAACCAGAGGATGAAGACCAGCGGATCCATCAGGAAGGCGGACCAGGAGAAATCCGTCGTGACCGCCGAGAAGAAGGCCAGAATATTGACCACCGACAATTGTCCGTTGGCGTACCAGCCCAGCCCCACAAGCGTGAATGTGAGGAAGGCCATCCGGAACCAGTAGGTAAAGCGCTCATGCCGCGTGACCTGCATCTGGAAGAAGAAGACGCCGGTCAGGAGGATCAGCGCCGCCACCAGCACGGCCACCTCGACACGCTTCTGGACCCAGATCCGCTTCCACAGATGACTGAGCTCGCGGGTGTCGGATACCGCGACATCGCTGCGGATCTGGGGATTGCTGACCACGGCAGTGTCGATGGCGAGCTTTTCCGTATAGCGGTCGGGAATGCGGTAACCGAGATCGAAGGTGATGAAGGTTTTGTCGATGGCGCCCACCGCGCGCTGCACCAGCAATTGCAGACGGAACGGTTCTGCCGGATCAAATCCGCTGTCGGCGGGCACCTTGAAAATGTCGAGCTCCGAGAAGGACGGCGCGTCATCGGCCGCGAGCCGGCCCAGCCGCCTGTGCTGCTTGTCGTGAAAGCGGACAGCCGTGTCGCCCTGGATGAGCTGGATGCGGTCAAAGATGCCGCCGCGCACATAGCCCGACCCCTTGAAGGAGTACTTGCCCCTGCCCAGCACCAGGATGGCCTGTTCGCCCTCCTTCAGCCAGGCGCGCAACTTGCCATATTCTTCCTCGCCGAGCAGCGTGCGGCCGATTTCCGGAGCGCTGACCAGGGCCATGTGCATGTCGATGAAGGTGTCTTCCGGTGCCCCTTTTTCCGGGCGCTTGATGGCGCGGGCGTCGCCGGTCTCCTCAAAGGCCGTGTTCACCTGCCCGACATCAAGCCGCAAGCTGCGGACGGAGCCATCTCCGGTTAGCGTTTGCCAGTCGGAGAGGGTGACAGCGTCATCGCCGGGCATGACGAGCCGTTTTGTCGGACCGGCACTCGCCAGTTCAGGCTCGAGGCCGCCAAGGCCCAGGGATCGCGCCACCTTCAGGCCGGCCCGGACGATGGAATCGTCGATGACGATAATGGTCACGGTGGCGCCCGAGACGATGTCGAGATCATGCGCAGAGCCGCCGGCGGCGGCCTCCGCGATCAGATCGAGGCCCGCATATTTCTCGGTGACGGCGGTGATCTTGGCCTCGGGAATGCCGATGAGCACGATCGGTTCCGAGTGCTTGACCAGCCGGACCCCGGTCACCGTCGCGGTGTCGTCGACGCCCATCAGCGTGTGGATCGGTTTGCCGGAATAGCCGGTGGTCGTGACGAAATCGGACGTCAGGAACACATAGCCCACGACCGCGCCATCCTTGAGGGCTTCGACGACCGGAATGTCGGCGCGCAACTGCCCGTAGGCCGTGGCGCCGGGGACGATCTCCTCGACAGCGACGGTGTCCAGGAACTTCATGACCAGGGGTTCGGCCTGCGCCGAGCCCAGGCAAAGCAAGAGGCCCGCCAACGCCATCAACGTCGATCTCGCCCACCCCTTCCTGCCGTTGAATATGCCTGCCATGGTTCGCTGGTCCAATGTTGCGTTGGGCGCGAACCTATCGGGGTGCTGCGGGCGGCTCTTTGATGTAGCGCAAACTCAAATAAGATATGCGAGCTACTTCAAGATGTTAGATTGTATATCTGCAATGTATTAGAAACCGCAAATTTAACCCCGACAGCTCGCGCGATCGACCGGGGCCGCGGGCGGGGACGCCTGCAAAACCTGGTCTGCCGCCGAAGGCGCAGCGATCGAAAGAGCCCGTTTTAAAGGAGCGGCCTGCTCATTGGCCGAGCAGCTTTTCGTAGCGGGCGTCGGTCAGCGTCTTGAGAAAGGCCACCAGCGCGTCCACGCGCCTGTCGTCCAGCGCCGGGCCATGCGTCAGTTCCTTGACAGCCAGGGTGTCCGGCACCGGCGGAAGCCCGAACGCTTTGCCCGTCTCAGGGTTGAGCTGGGCGGTCGCGGCCTTGGAATTGTACCGGTTGTAGAAGCGCACGACCGTCCTGAGATCCCCAAACACGCCATTGTGCATGTAGGGGCCCGTCACCGCGACGTTGCGCAATGTCGGCGTGCGGAACTTGCCGCGTTCCTCCGCGGCCTCCGCAAGCGGATTGCCCGCAAGACCGGGATCGACCGTCCCGGCGGCAACGCCATTGGCCTGCCGAAGCGCCGAATTATCCGGAACGCCGATATTGTGGTAGCGGTTGTCGGTGAAGGTTTCCTTCGGGTCCATCTGGCTGCGGGAGAGCTGATGGCACTGGCTGCAGTTTGTGAACTGCTGCGAGAAGAACAGCACCCTGCCCAGCTCCTCCTCGCCGGTCAGCGTCGCCTCGCCGCGCAGGAAGCGGTCATATCTGGAATCGAACGGCGCAAACATATCGGTCCGCTCGAATGCGGCGATTGCCTGGGTCAAGGCCTTGTAGGCGGCGTCCGGATCGTCGAGGACCCCCTCGCCGAACGTCTCCGGAAAGGCTGTCCGGTAGGCCGCGTTCTCGCGCAGCCGTTCGGCGACGGCGGCCTTGTCGGGCATCCCCATCTCGGCCGGATTGAGGGGCGGTCCGCCCGCCTGGTCTTCCAGCGTCGGCGCCCGCCCGTCGAGAAACAGGCCGCCGGTCCATTGGCCGTCCTCGTTCCGGTGAAGCGGCGGCACCAGCGCGCCATAGGCAGCGGTGGGGGCGTTGCGGTCGCCGAGCGATGTCCCGTCGTCGCCAAGCGATGCGGCAAGCCCGCGGGAATCGGCGAAGCCCCGGTCGGGATCGTGGCAGGTCGCGCAGGACTGGGTGCGGTTGAGGGACAGGTTCGGGTCAAAGAACAGGGCTTCGCCCAGAGCCGTCAGGGCGGCGGGATCGGCGGCCGCGATATCGGTCGCCGGTTGCTGCGCGGCAAGCAGCATCGCACTGCCTGATGCAAGCGCCATGGTTGCCGTCGCCAACACGCTGATTGCAAGGGCATATCGCTTCATTGGAGGTCTCCGCAAATGTGCATCTCTAACGACGCGCGGCCCTTCCGACCGTGATCCAGGTCAAAGATTGCCGGGATTTCCCAAGCGCTCGCCACGGCCGCCACGACCGCGGCTTGGCGCCGCTGCCTGGCCGGGCCCGAATCGTCGGTCATGATCATGGCCTTCGCAACAGGCGCGGATCCCGATCGGCCGGAATCCGCCGCGCGCCCGCGCTGCAAATGGACCGCATCAGGAGCCGCTGCAGCATCCGCAACAACTGGCCGCTTCCCTGGAGATGACGGCGCGCCAGACCTCGGGCCCCTGTTCGACATAGGTCCAGCCGAAGACATCTGGGAACCGCGCTTCGATCTGGAACTGCAGCGGCCGCGGCTCGTGGTCGCTGACGACCGCGAAGCAGTGGCCTGGTTCCAGCGCCTCGAGCATGGAGAAGATTCGCGCATGGCGCTCCTGGTGAGGAATGGTGCGGACGTCGATCGCGGGAATTTCGGCGGGGTGTTCAACAGTCATTGGCAAGGCTCCAGGTTCAACGGCGGCGAGCCAGGCGCATGAAGCGCCGCCCGCTCGGCAAGACGCTAGCAAATCCGGCCGGCCCCTTGTTTGTCGAAGCGCAAAGTCCCGACGGGCTGACGATGCAGCGGCGATATCCATCCCCGGACAGGCGGGCATCACCGCGCGGTTCGGTTGAGCTGTTTGCGGCGGAACAACGATGCGACGAAGAAAGACGCGTAAGTCCGTGGCTCGAGGAGGAGCCCGGATGACGCCTTTCACCCTGGACCCGGACATGCCGGTCGACGAGATCATGCGCAGATGGCCCGCGACACTCCGGGTCATGATCCGCCACCGCATGCTGTGCATCGGCTGCCCCGCCGCACCCTTTCATACGGTCGCGGTCGCGGCCGCCGCCCATACATTGGACGAAGCCGTTCTCTCGGGCGAGTTGCTGACGGCGATGCGGTCGCAACCGCCCGCGGAGATCCGGTCGGCGTCTGAGGATCTGGAACCGGGAAACCCGGACGGGCAAGCTCCATCCGGGTAACCGGCCATGGCCCTCTGCTGAACCCGCGACCTCCATCCCTCGCGCCCCGAGCGCCGCTCCACTCCGGGGCAAGCCGTGCGGCGCCCTATTTGCCCTTGCGGTTCTCCGCAACCAGCATGAGGGCATGGGGATCGGTGACCGTCACCTTCTGGCGGCCGCTGCGGACGATGCCTTCCTCCTCCCAGGCGCTCATCAACCTGCTGACGGTATGCAGCGTGCTCCCCGTCATCTCGGCGATGTCCTGCCGCGAAATCGGGAAATCGATCTCGATGCCTTCTTCGGTCTCGCGGCCGGACTGCTGAACGAGGCGCAGGACCGCGCCGGCAATCCGCTGCTCGACCTGGCGCGTCGACATGTCCATCACCCGGGACTGGGTCTCCTGAAGCCGCTCCCCGATCGTCTGGTAGGCGTTGGCGCCGAAGCCGGGGACACGCGACTGAAGATCCTGCCAGGCGCCGTTCGGCCAGGCCAGCACGACGCAGTCGACCGCCGCAATCGCGCTGGCGGGATAGGTGGTCCGCCCCATCGCGACCGCGATGCCGAACAGTTCGCCCTCGTTGATGTAGCGGGCGATCATCTGCTCGCCCTCCGGCGTGGTGCGCACCACCCTGATATAGCCCGAGAGCAACAGGAAGAATTGCCGCGCCTCCTCGTCCTGCGAGAAGACTTCCGTGTTCTTGGCGAAGCGGGAAGAGCGCGCCGGCGCAAGCACGGCATCCGCATCTTCGCCGCTCAGTCCGGCGAAGGCGGGCAAATCCACTATGAGCGACTTGTCGAGCGGCATGCGGGGCGTCATCCGGAGATCGAAACTGCCCGCGTTTCTACCCTTTTGTTTGTGCTTGCGCAAACGGCCTTGCCGCATCGCGGGCTATCAATGGGTCAACGGCACTCCACTGCCGCGGACAGGAAAAGGACAGAAAAATGGGTAACACTCTCACAGCGCTCGCCCTCGGCGCCGCAGTCTTCGTCACCGGCGTGGCTCATGCAGCGGAAATCGAAGTCCACATGCTCAACAAGGGGGCCAAGGGCGCGATGGTGTTCGAGCCCGACCTGGTCATCGCGGCACCCGGCGACACGATCCGCTTCGTCCCTACCGACAAGGGCCACAATGTCGAGACCATCGCCGGCATGCTGCCCGAAGGCGCAGAGCCCTTCAAGGGCAAGTACAACAAGGAATTGACCATCACGCTCGATGCGGAAGGCGTCTACGGGGTGAAGTGCAGCCCGCATTACGCCATGGGCATGGTCGCCCTGATCCGCGTCGGCAACCCTGCCAACGCGGAGGAAGCCAAGGCCGTGAAGCAGTCGGGGAAGGCCAAGGCTGTCTTTGCCGAGCTCTTCGGCCAGGCGCTGGCGGCGAACTGAGACGAGGAGGCCGCCTCACCCAGGGGAGGGCCACCCGGCGGCCGGGGAGCGTGGCGGCGCTCCCCGGCCGTAATACGCATGTCACGTCGACGGCGATTCCCAGACAGTGCCGTCGCGGCTTCGATCGCCGTCGCATTCGCCACGTCCCGCTTGGCGCTCTCGAATACCAGCCCGCAGAAGCCTCAGCGTCGGGGAAGCTCACTCCGGCGTCGCCGATAGTGCACCGCTGACCCTGCCGCATCCGCCGATAGCTGACATACCTGGCGTGCGAAGGAGGCCGCTTGCCTTCCCGGTTTATCAGCAGCGGGTCCGCCCCCAGCAGCGCTCCGGCAATCTGTCGTGTAATGAACAGAGCTTAGCGGATTCTGCGAGCTTACCTTCGGCATTGAACGCTATGTTCGCCAAGACAGCCCAGTTCTGCAACGGTACCGGATTAAGCTCAGCCCCCATGATCTCACCCGTGAACAAGATTGTTATCGTCGGCGCCGGCTTGGCGGGCCTGAACGCCGCAGCCCTTCTGCGATCGGGCGGATACCAGGGAGAGATCCTGCTGATCGGCGCCGAACCCGCTTCTCCCTATCAGCGCCCGCCCCTGTCCAAGGCATTCCTGAAGGGCGAGATCGACTTCGAGAGCCTCAGGCTGAAATCGCAGTCCTTCGCTGCCGATCAGAGAATCGATTTTCGTCCCGGCGTCACTGTCGATCGGATCGATCGCGACGCAAAGGCAGTGAGGCTCGGCGACGGAACGGTGGAACGCTACGACATTCTCATCCTGTCCACGGGATCGAGGCCCCGCCGTTTCGCCGGAATGGATGACGATCTGGAGGGCGTCCATTACCTTCGGACCCTGGAGGATGCAGAGAGGCTGCGCCTGTCCCTCCGTCCCAACGCCCGGATCGCGTTGATCGGCGGCGGCTATCTGGGGCTGGAAGTTGCAGCCGCCGCTGTCGAACTCGGGGCGGACGTGGTCGTCTTCGAGCGGGAGAAGAGGCTTCTGTCGCGGGTCGCGAGTGCTCCCATTTCGGAATTTCTCGAGGCCTATCACCAGCGGCGGGGTGTCTCGTTCATGACCGAGGCGGAGATCGGCGGCCTCGAGACCGCCAATGGCAGAGTGGCAGCGATCCGTCTCAAGGACGACCGCCTGTTTCCCTGCACGGCGGTGCTGATCTGCGTGGGCGGGGTCCCGAACGACGAACTGGCGCAGAACGCCGGGCTGAAATGTGACGGCGGGATTGTCGTCGATGCTGACGGGCGCACGAACGACCCATGCATCTTCGCGATCGGCGACGTCAGCCGGCGGCCCCTACCTTTCAACGACAACCGGCTGCATCGGCTGGAGAGCGTGGCGAACGCGATCGAGCAGGCGAAATCTGCGGCCGCGGCCATTCTGGCGCAGGCGAAACCCGAGGACGAGGTTCCCTGGTTCTGGTCCGATCAGGCCGAGATGAAGTTCAAGAGCGCGGGGCTCGCCATCGATGCCGATCGGCAAATCCTGCGCGGGACGGCCGGACACCGTGGCTTCTCGGTGCTGCACCTGAAAGATGACAGGCTGATCTGCATCGAAACGATCAATCATGCCGGCGACTTCATGGCGGGCAAGAAACTGATCGCTTCGAGGCGCAGGCTCGATGCCGAACAGATCGGGGATCCCGCGATCCCCCTCAAGACCCTGATACCGGACGACAACGTGAGGACCTCCCGCCCATGACAGATACACCGAGACTCCACGTGACCGGGCGCGACGGGAGCACCTGGCAAATCGACGCCTATGCCGCAGGTTCGCTTCTGTCCATTCTCCGGGACGCAGGCGTCGACGAGATCGCGGCGCTGTGCGGCGGCAATTGCTCCTGCGCCACCTGCCACGTCTATGTCGAGACAGCCGCCAGACTGCCGGAACCCGGCCTGGAGGAACGCGAAATGCTCGATACTCTGGTCCATCAGACACCGCTTTCACGCCTCGCCTGCCAGGTGACCGTCGGCGACGGCGCCGAGCTGCTGAGGGTGAGAATAGCGCCGGAAGAGTAATCCAGACCTCAAGCACGGGTGACACGCAATGACCGAACTCGACATCAAATCCCTGCCCGCCTTGTCCGACTACGGCTTCACCGGCGGCCGGGACAATTTTCGCGTCTTCTGCCGGAAGGTCTTCGCGGCGCCGGAGCCGCGCTTTCTTCGCACGGCCGAGAACAATCTCGTCGTCTTTCGCAACGCTGATCTGATCCGGTTCGGCACGGCGCCGGAAATCGGCAACCAGCCGATCGGCAGGATGTATCCCGCTCGCTTCAAGCAGGGCGCAAGCCCGGAGCGGCCGCCTGGTTGGGAGATCGGCGAGGTGATTTCCAGCCAGATCTTCACCTTCAATCCGCCGCTCCACGGTCCGGCGCGCCGCATGATCCTGAACTGGCTCGGGCCAAAGCAGGTCGGCCAGATGGCGGAGCTGGCGCGCGACGTCGCACGCACCGTGATCGGCCGTATACGGGATGGCGAAACCGTCGATCTGGTCGAGACGGTCGCCGAGGCTGTCGTGGTCGGCTTCTGGAGCAGGCTGCTTTACCTGACTGACGAAGAGGCCGTGGTCATCGGCCGCTGTGCCCAGGACATGACGAGGCTTTTCCGCACCAATCGCAGCCAGGAAGACCTGCAGGTCCTCGACAAGGCCTTCGCCGAATATGCCCGCCTGCTTCACCTCGCCTCGATCCGGGGGCTGGAAAGGAGCGATCCGGCAATGCTGGAAATCGCGGCAAGATTGAAGGAGATCGATATCCCCGACGACCCCTATGAGGTGGGACTGGTTCCCAAATCGGTCGGAGCGGTTCTTGCCGGCAATCTGGTCGACGGCTTTCACACGGCGGCGCTGGCGGCAGCCAATACGCTTTACGTTCTGCTCGACACTCCGGAGGCGCTTGCCGCGGTGCGCCGGGCGCCCGACACCCTGCCCCGGGCGATCACGGAGGCGCTTCGGCTGGAGCCGCCCGTTCTGGCCCTCAACCGTTATGCGCTGCGGGATTTCCATTTCGATGGCCTGGTCCTGCCGGCCGGGAACAAGATCATGATGATGTGGGCGGCGGGCAATCACGACCCCTCGGCGTTTCCCGAGCCCGAACGTTTCGACATCGGCCGGCCCCAGCCGGGGCTTACGACCTTCGGCTCGGGAGTCCATATCTGCCCCGGTCGCCACGCCGGCGTGATGCTGACGCGGGTGATGCTGGAGGAATTCTTTGCGCAGGAGGTGGAGATTGGCAAGGCCGGGAAGCCGGCGGAATGGATCCCCGACCATTTTATGAACCAGCTCAGCGTGTTCCCGGCCAGCATCAGCCGCGCGGAAAGGGGCGATTGACCCTGCCCGCCGCGCGAGGCCTCAGTACAGCCGACGCCCGTCCGGACGGTCGCCATTCTCCCGAAACGCCTTTCGGTAGCTTGCCGGGCTCGTCTTGTATCTTGCGCGGAAGGCTCTGAAATAGGATCCCGGCGAGGAGAAGCCGCAGGCGAGCCCGGTCTCGCCGACGCTCAGGCCGCTGTAGAGCAGAAGTTCCTTGGCGCGCTGAAGCCGGAATGTCAGGTAGTGGCTCTTCGGACTGGCCTTGAGGTATTTCCGGAAGAGATATTGCAGTTCTCTGGCGGAAATTCCGCAATGGCCGGCGAGCTCCTCGATCGAGAGCGGTTCCTCGATCATCTCCTGCATCAGTTTCTGCGCGCGGGCGAGGACGGGATTGGTCTGCCAAATCGGGCCGTTGACGATCTGACGCTGGACGCTGGCCCCGCTTCTCGCGGCGGGATAGACGATTTCGTTGGTGACAAGCTCTTTCATGGCCCTGCCACAAAAGCGCTCGAGCAGATCGAGCGACAGATCCAGGCTCGCCAGTTGCCCGGCGCAGGTCGACCGGTCGCGATCCACGACAAAGAGCTGCTCGACGACATCGGTATCGGGGTGGCGCTCCCGGAAGGACGGGATCGTGCTCCAGTGGCTTGTGGCCCGGTAGCCTTTCAGGAGACCGGCCTCCGCCAGGAGCAGGGGCGCCGCGTCGAAGGCGCAGATCTGCGCCCGGGAAGCTGCCTGTCGGCGCAGCCAGCGAAAGAGCGCGCTCTTCCTGTGGCCGCTGAATTCGTAGGAAGAATGCAGCAGCACCAGATCATAGGCCCTGCCGTCGTCGAGCGAGGCGGTGCAGGGCAGGACCTTGTCCAGGGACGCGGACCGGTCATTGTCCTCCGACAGGAAGTCGATCCGGAAAAGGGGCGATTGGCTCAGCCTGTTTGCCGCGCGAAACGGCTCGATGGAAAGCAACGTGGCATGCAGCGCGGGTTCGACACACACCAGCGCGATCGAGAATGTGCGTTGCATGTCCAGGTGCGCTCGCTCGTGTGACTGCATGACATGGTCCGTTGTGCGTGATCGGCCGAGGTTGAGCCGGCCCGTTTGATCCCTTCGCCGTCGCCAGGCCGCGAACTGAGGGCGCGGCCGTTGCGCGCCCTCGGTATGTCTTTCGCGTTCGTTGCTAACGGGCTGTCCGCGCCGTCTCCTTCATCGCCGCGTCCGCCGCCTCGAGCGCATGATCGATATCCGCGGGCTGGTGGGCGGCGCACAGGAACATGTTGTGTCGCGGATGCATGTAGATGCCATGGCGCAGGGCCGCCGAGCAGAAGCTGTTGGCGATCGCGAGATCCTGATCGCCGACGAAGCGAACCATCGGCATCTGCACAGGTCCGGTCTGGCTGAGCTCATAGCCATGGCGCGCGGCAATCTCTGCGAGGCCGTCACGAAACCGTTGGCCCATGGCTTCTATATGGGCAAGCGCGTCCGTCGTACGCAGGATCTCGATGGTTTTCAGCGACGCCGCCATCGCGGCCGATCCGTACCAGAAGGAGCCGGTCACGAAGATCTTGGAGGCCCCTTCCATCATGCTCCGGCTGCCGGCCACCGCCGCCAGCGGCCAGCCGTTGGCGATGGATTTCGAATAGGCGCCGAGGTCCGGCTTGACGCCGTGGCGTGCCCAGCTCCCGCGCAGGTCGAGCCTGAATCCGGCGCGGACATCGTCGAGGATCAGGGCTGCCCCGGTCCGGTCGCAGACCGCGCGGGCATGCCTGAGAAAGGCTTCGTCCGGCATTTCCTGGTCGCGGTTCACATCGTGACGATAGGCCGTCATCATGATCGCGGCCATGTCGTCGCCGGCCTGGGCCACGGCCTCGTCCAGGCTCGCAATGTCGTTGTAGTCGAACAGGACGAGATGGGTGCGATCCTCCGCCGTCACGCCGATGAGCGAGGGCGAGCACCACGGAACCGCGCCATGATAGGCGCCGCGCGCAATGAGGATCTTGCGCTTGCCCGTCGCGGCCCGCGCGACGGTGACACAGGTGGTGGTCGCGTCGGTCCCGTTCTTCTGGAAAAGCGCCCAGTCGGCGTATTCGATCGTGTCGACCAGCGTCTCCGCCAGCTCGACCATCCGTTCGGACGGACCATTGCCGATGTCGCCGATGCCGATCTGTTCGATTGCCGCCCTGTCCACATCCGGTTGCTTGTAGCCCAGGATGTTGGGGCCCCAGGCGCACATGAAGTCGATATATTCGTTGCCGTCGACATCCCAGACGCGGCATCCCTCGGATTTCGCGAAGAACTGCGGGTAGCCGGGTCCGATCGCGCGCGTCGCCATGTGTCCCCAGACACCGTTGGGCACCACCTTGCTGGCCCGTTCGCGGAGCGCCATGTCGCGGCTGTTGATGAGCGTCTGAGTCATCTGCCTCTTCCTTTCACGCGGTCTGCGCGTCTTGCCGGCCATAGGTCTTGTAGCGTTGCTTGACCTCGACCAGCTCCTGATCGGTCAACAGCACCGGCTCGGCGAAGGCCTTGCAGAGCATGTATTGTCGCGCCAGCGTTTCGAGTTTCAGCGCACGGCCATAGGCCTCCGCCAGCGTGGAGCCCACCGTGACCATGCCGTGATTGGCGAGCAGGCAAGCGGTGCGGTCTTCGAGCGCCTCGACCGTGGCTTCCGCCAGTTCCGGCGAGCCGAAGGTGGCATAGCGCGAGCACCGCACGGTGTCGCCGCCGAAGCCCGCGATCATGTAATGGAAGGCAGGCAGATCCAGGCGCGCGCAGGACAGGGCCACGCAATGATCCGAATGGGCATGGACGACCGCCCGGACTTCCGGGCGCGCCTTGTAGATGGCGGAATGAAGGGCCCATTCGCTCGACGGCTTGAAGTCGCCCAACCAGCCACCTTCGAGATCCATGCTGACGATGGCCTCGGTGGCGAGGTCCCGGGGCGGAATGCCGCTTGGGGTAATGAGCATGCCGCCGCCGCTGCGCAGACTCATGTTGCCGGTCGTGCCGATGTTGATGCGCTGCATCTCGGCGTCGATCGACGCGTCGATCAGCGATTGGCGGGGGTCTTGGGAGGATATGCTCATGGGATCAGCCTTTCGGAGGCCATTGGTCGAGACAGGGGGCTTCGGAGATCGGGCGGCGCATGTCGTCCAGCGCCGAGGCGAATATATCGGGGCCGCCGAGCTTTCCGGACTTCAGCATCAGCGCCATGGGATAAGGCCGGGCGGCGACGGATCGGGAAAAGCCGGGCTCGCGATACGGCCCGACATCGAGATCGGTGATGCCGAGCGCCCGGACGACGGATCCGGAGGTTTCTCCGCCCGCCACCACGAGCCGCCGGACGCCAAGATCGACCACGATCGCCCGCGCGATGTCCGACAGGATCGCTTCCACCTTCGAGGCGATTTCGAGCCGGCCATGGCGAGCCTGGAGCTCATCGACGCGCGCTTGCGGCAGGGCGGTGCTGATCGCGAAATGGTGGCCCTCGGCAATCGCTTTTTCGGCGAACTGCGTGGCTTCCGAGACGATATCGTGGCCGGCATAGGCCTGTTCGACATCGATCGAAAAGACGCTGTGGGAGCGAGCGAAGCGATCGAGCTGCGCGGCCGTCTGATCCGCAAGGCTCCCGACCAGAACGGCGCCGGGACCATCGACGCCGTCGAGATGAACGCGGGCCGGCGACGGCAGCAGGCCGCTCTCGAACCAGAGCGGCGGCAGATGGGCGGCGACGGAGGAATTGCCGGTCAGGAGCGGCGCATCCACAGCGGCGGCCGCGAGCGTGGCGAGATGGCGCTCATAGAGCGTGTCGCAGAGGAAGAAGGCGGTTTCGGCTGCCGTCTCGAGGTAGCTCCGCACCGCCTCGGGGCCCCGGTCGACCACGGTGTAGTCGATCAGGCCGGCAGGTCTCCGGCTCTGGGCCTGAAGAACGCGCACGAGGTTGGAGTCCGTCATCGGCGTCAGGGGATCCAGCCGTTTCGGCGATTCCGCCAGCAGTTGCGCCGCGCCGAACATGTGGCCCTGATAGACGGTGCGCCGCGTCTCGCAGAGGGCGGGCACGAACAGCGCCTGGCGCGCGCCGAGCCGGTCGAGGATCGCTTCGGCGCACGGGCCGATATTGCCTTCGGGCGTGGAATCGAAGGTGGCGCAGTATTTGAGGAACACCTGCCGGGCGCCCCGTCCGACGAGACGCTCCAGCGCCTCCGACGTTGACCCGACCGCCTCCGCGACGGGGGCGACGCGGGATTTCAGCGCAAAGACATGCGCGGCGCCGTATCGGGCCGGTTCGCCGGAGCCGATCGACAGCGACGTGGGCACGCCGCGCGCGATCAGCATCGAGGCCAGTTCGATGCCGCCGGTCAGGTCATCCGCGATGGCGCCGAAGACGAGCTTGTTCCGGCTTGAGGTGCCTGGCGTCATGCGGTCACCTGCCCAGTGGCGCTGTCCGCGACTCCGGCCCGGTTCTCGCCCCGTTCGGGAAAGTGGCAGGCGGCCTGAAGCCCCGGCTCGATGGCTTCCAACTCGGGGACCACGGTCGCGCATATGTCCTGCGCCTTCCAGCAGCGTGTGCGGAACGGACAGCCCGAAGGCACGTTGAGCGGGCTCGGCACGTCTCCCGTGAGCGTGATCCGCCGGCGCGCGCGCTCTGCGTCCGGGTCCGGGAGGGGCACCGCCGAGAGCAGCGCCTTGGTATAGGGATGGGCCGGCGCCCTGTAGATCTGCGCGGCCTCGCCGATCTCGACGATCTTGCCGAGATACATCACCGCCACCCGGTCGGAGACATGCCGCACCACAGCGAGATCATGGGCAATGAACACATAGGCGATGCCGAGCTTCTGCTGCAGTTCCTCCAGCAGGTTCAGGATGCCGGCCTGCACCGAGACGTCGAGCGCCGACACGGGTTCGTCGAGCACCAGCACCTCGGGATCGAGCGCAAGCGCCCGCGCGATGCCGACGCGCTGCCGCTGGCCGCCCGACAGTTCATGCGGATAGCGGCCGCCATGCTCGGGCGCGAGGCGGACGAGGTCGAGCAGTTCGGCAGCCCTGGCCAGCGCCGGCGCGCCAGTCACCCCGATCAGCCGGAGCGGCTCGGCGATGATGTCGCGGATCCTCATCCTCGGATGCAGCGACGCCAGCGGATCCTGGAACACGATCTGGAGATGGCGGCGGAACTTGCGCATCTCCTCGGCCGGCAAGGTCGCGAGGTTGGTGCCCTTGAAGCTCACGTCGCCCGAAGTGGGGTCGATGAGCCGAAGCAGGCAGCGGCCGAGCGTCGACTTTCCGCAGCCCGATTCTCCGACCAGGCCGAGTGTCTCGCCCTTGGCAAGCTGGAACGAGACGCCGCCGACGGCCTTGACCGTGCGCACCGGGCTCCAGCCGAACAGGCCGCCCCGCATGACGAAATCCTTGGTGAGATTGCTGACCGACAGGATCGGCTCGTCGGCCCCGGTGGCGATGGTTGCTGGTCGGGTCATGCGCGTTCCGCCTCCGCAGTTACCCGGCCCGCGCCGCCGTCGCGCAGGTCTTCCGCGAAGTGGCAGGCCGTCAGCACATTGTCCACCGGCCGGAGCACGGGCTCCTCCGTCCGGCAGGCATCGCGCGCCATCGGGCAGCGCGGGTGGAACGGACAGCCTTCCGGTCGCGCGCTGAGAAGGGGCGGACTGCCGGGAATGGGTTCAAGGCGCGATTGCTCGCCCGCGATGGTCGGAAGACAGGACAGGAGGCCGCGCGTGTAGGGATGCCGCGTGCGATAGAAGATGTCCCGGACGCTGCCGCTCTCCATGATCTTGCCGGCATACATGACGATCACGTCGTCCGCCGCGCCCGCCACGATGCCGAGATCATGCGTGATCAGGACCAGCCCCATGGAAAACCTGTCCTGGAGCGACTTGAGCACGTCCAGGATCTGCGCTTGCACCGTCACATCGAGCGCGGTTGTCGGCTCGTCCGCGATCAGCACCTCCGGATTGTTGGCGACCGCCATCGCGATCATGGCGCGTTGCCGCATGCCGCCGGAAAACTCGTGGACATACTGATTGACGCGGATCTCCGGCTGCGGCACCGCCACCAGGTCCAGGAGTTCGACCGCCCGCTGCCGCGCAGTCGATGCCGACATGCCGGGATTGTGAAGGCGGACAGCCTCGGCGATCAGCTTTCCGACCGTGATCACCGGATTGAGCGCCGTCATCGGATCCTGGAAGATCATCCCGATCTTACTGCCGCGCAGCGCGCGCATGCGCCGTTCCGGCGCGCGCACCAGTTCCTCGCCGCGCAGTTTGATCGATCCGGATATCACCGCTCCCGGCGGGGACAGACCCATCACCGCGCGCATGGTGATCGACTTGCCGGAGCCGGATTCGCCGACGATGCCGAGAACCTTGCCGGCTTCGGCGGTGAAGGTCACGCCACGGACGATTTCCAGGCCGTTGCGCAGCGTCACGCGCAGGTCGCGCGCTTCAAGCAGGGGTGCAGTCTCCGCCATCTCAGTGCTCCCTCGGGTCGAGGATGTCGCGCAGCGCGTCACCGATGAAATTGAATCCCAGCCCGAGCATCAGGATGGCCATGCCGGGACCGAAGGCGATCCACCAGGAATAGAAGTGAGACGCCCCGTCGGAAATCATCGCGCCCCATTCCGGCGCCGGCGGCTGTGCGCCCAGCCCGATGAAGCTGAGCGAGGCGGCCAGCAACACGACCTGGCCGAAATCCATGGTGGCGCTGATGATCGTCGGCGTCCACGACAGCGGCAGGATGTGCTTGGTGAGCAGGCGGAAGGAGGAGGCGCCCCCCGCGCGGGCCGCCTCGATGTGGTCGCGCGAAATCACGTCGAGCACCTGGCCGCGCATCAGCCGGGCATAGACCGGCCACCAGACGACGATGACCGCAATCGCCGCGTTCTGCAGACCGGGTCCGAGCGACGCCGCGACGGCCATGGCCAGCAGGACCGGCGGGAAAGCCAGGGTGACATCGACGAGGCGCATCAGCACGCTGTCCGTCCAGCCGCCGAAGAACCCGGCAAGGGCGCCGACTAGGGAGCCGATCACCACCGAACAGACGACCACGACGAAGGAAATGGAGAGCGAATAGCGGACGCCGTACAGCGTGCGGGTCATGACGTCGCGGCCCAGCGCGTCCGTGCCGAGCCAGTGCTGCAAGGAAGGCGCCTGAAGCTTGCGGGCGACGATCTTGAGGGGATCGTAGACGGTCCACACGTCGATCGTCAGCGCCACGACGATCCAGAAGCCGACGATCAGCAGGCCGGCGACCAAAGCTGGCCGGAGCGTCAGGTTCTTCATCCAATGCGCGCGCGCGCCCACAACGATGGACATGGGCTCACTCCAGTCTGATGCGAGGGTTGGCATAGGCATAGGCGATGTCGGTGATCAGGTTCGCCAGCAGGAAGGCCGAGGCGCCGATCAGGGAAACGCCGATGATGGCGGGGTAATCGAGGGTACGGGCCGAATCGACCGCATAGGAGCCGATTCCCGGCCAGCCGAACACCGCTTCAGTCAGGACCGCGCCGGTGATCAGATAGGCGAAGGAATAGCCGATGATCGTCAGCGTCGGAATCATGGCGTTGGGCAGCGCGTGACGAAACAGCGTCCGCGCCTCGCCTGCTCCCTTTGCGCGCGCCGCCAGAATGTAGTCCTGCCCCAGGGCATCCAGCATGCTCGCCCGCACCAGCCGCGCGATGATGCCGGTGACGGACCAGCCGAGCACGAAGGACGGCAGTACGAGGTGATGCAGCGCATTGAGAAACGTGTCGAACTGCCCCGCGGCCAGGGAGTCGATCGTCAGCAGCCCCGTCATGAACGGCGGCGGGTCGGCGCGCGGATCGAGCCGGCCGGGACCCGGGATCCAGGAGAACTTCACGGTGAACAGATAGAGCAGCAGCAGCCCGGACCAGAAGACCGGCACCGTGGAGCCGAAGAGCGCCACCAGGCGGGCAAAATAGTCGAGCAGCCGGTTCTGGAACCGCGAGGCGAGCACGCCGAGCGCGACGCCGCTGATCGTGCCGAACAGCATGGCGAAGATCACGAGTTCGAGCGTCGCCGGCAGCCTCTCGGCAATATCGGTGAGGACGGGCCGGCGCGTCCGGAACGAAACGCCCATGTCGCCGGACACGAGATTCTGGATATAGATCAGGTACTGCTCGGGCAGGCTGCGGTCGAGACCCCATCTTTGCTTGGCCGCGGCGACCACCTCCGGATTGTTCATCTGCCGCTCGCTCACCAGTGCGGACAAGGGGTCCGCCTGGGTAAAGTGGGAGAGGAAGAAGGCCACGGTCGCCACGCCCAGCAGGAGGAGGGGAATGGAGATCAACCGTCGGAACAGATACTGCGTCATTATGTTCTGGGTCCAGACATGGGTGGTTCCTGGTCGGGCAAAGGCTCGTTCGACGTCCGCAGGCCACGATACGAAGGTCGGCCGCGACGCCCCGCCCGTTCAGGCGCACTGGCCGCGGCGATCCGGCGCTCGGTCAGTGTTGCGGAGAAAGCTGCAAGGAGCAACCGGCACGCCACGCCGGGACGCGGGCAAGGCGGTCGCCGGTTCCCGGCAAGTCGTTGGCCCGGACCGGAGGCGATGCCGCCTCCGGTCTCCTTCGGCACGCGTCTTGGGAGCGTGTTACTCGGCCTTGATGTCCGCAAGGACCATGTTGCAGCAGGCGCTGAAACGCAGGCCGCTAATACCCTTCCGGAAAGCGAACACGGCTTCCGGACTCAGGATCGGCAGGATGATGTGATCATTCGCCATCACGGCTGCCAGCTTCTCGAAAAGCTCGGCGCTCTTGTCGCTGGGCGCGGCAAGGGCATCGGCAAGCATCTTGGGCGTTTCAGGATTGGCCAGCGCCGGATCGGCCGCGCCGCCGGCGCGCTTGTACCAGACCGTGCCGTCCATCATCGCAAAATACTGGGCATATTGCGAAGACCCGTAATAGTCCGGCGCGAAGAACACGGCCGTCATCGGAATCCCGTCACCATTGACCTTCTCGCGCCAGACGGAGAACTCCACCGGCGCCAGCTCGAGCTCGATGTTGATCTCGGCGAGATCCTGCTGGATCTTCTGCATCATCAGCGTGTAGTCGACGCCATACTGGTTGACGTTCGGGAAGGTGGCGTCGAGCTTGAAGCCGTCGGCTGCTCCTGCCTCGGCCATCAGCGCCTTGGCCTTTTCAACATCGTACTTGATGGGCTCGCCAACGCCGCCGCCAGGAAAGCCAACGGGAATCGGCGCAGGCAACCGGATCGCCTTGCCGTCGACCGTCAGGTCGATGATGCCGTCATAATCGATGGCGCTGGCGATCGCTTCGCGGACCTTGGCGTCGAGCGGATGGGCCAGGTTCTTGGCGCCCGGGCTCAGTGCGATATAGACCATGTTGGGAGACGGCTGCGTCTCGACAATGATGTCTTCGTTGGTGATGTTCTTCGCCGTCGTCGGATCGACCTGCATGGCGATGTCGGCGCTGCCGCTTTCGAGCAACTGCGTCTGGCTCACGGCGTCCTTGGACTGCAGGAAGATGAATTCGGCGACCGCCGGCTTCTTGCCCCAGTAATTCTCGTTGCGCTTGAGGCGCAGTTCCTGGCTGGGGCTGTAGCTTTCCAGCACGAAGGGCCCGGCACCGGCGGAATTGGCGAGCAGCCACTGCTCGGCGGTGTCCGTGGTGGCGGCGTCGGCGCCGGCGTTGCCGCCTTGTTCAGCCACCACATCGGAGTTGATGATGCCGGCATAGGGGGCCGTCAGCGAGCCGACGAATTCGGAATTGGGGGCTGTCAGCGTGACGACGACGGTGGCTTCGTCCGGCGTTTCGATCGACTGCACATTGTCGAGGATGTAAGCGATGCCGCCCTTGATGTTCTTGAGCCGCTCGAGCGTCCACTTGACGTCCTTGGCTTCGACCTGCGAGCCGTCGGAGAACTTCGCGTTTGGATCGAGCTTGAAGGTGATCACCGTCGAATC
The DNA here is from genome assembly GCF_000759435.1 of Hoeflea sp. BAL378. Taxonomy (GTDB): domain Bacteria; phylum Pseudomonadota; class Alphaproteobacteria; order Rhizobiales; family Rhizobiaceae; genus Hoeflea. The sequence goes on along the minus strand of NZ_JRJG01000038.1, from coordinate 153,886 downwards.
GTCGCTGGCGCTCCACTCCTTCGCCAGCATGGGCACGATCGACTTGTTGTCGGGCGACAGATCGACCAGCCGGTCATAGACCGAGCTCAGATAGATCTGGCAGGTGTCGCAGAACGCGCGGGCGGGATCGAGCGAGTTCAGATCCATGTCGCGGGCAACGACAAGGGGTCGGCCGCTGTCTGCGGCAAGTCCCAGAGTCGGGAAGGCGGCGAAGGACGTCAGCACTGTCGCGGCCGCTGCCAGAACGGCGCGGCGGCGAATGGAGGCACGGCGGGTCTCATTATTTGTAAGCTGCATTTCTCTATCTCCCATCCACTGATTTCGTGGCTCTTCGCTGCGAGGTTCCTTGTTTTTCTTCGCTGCGACGAGGCGATAATGGCATTGAAGAAAGTCCGGATTGTTGACAAAAGCGAACATTCTAGTGCTAAATGCGCATAGAAAAACGCTTTTGATGGCGTCCTGCCGTCCACGGGGCGGGGGTGATTCTTGGAACGGCTCGGAGAGATCAAGCAGTCTTCGGAAGTCGGGGTCGAGCGGCCGCGCTCGATCGCCCTCGTCATCGGACGCGAGCCTTCGCTCCATACCGTTTTCCTGTCGATCGAGCCGTTTCGCGCCGCCAATCGGGTAAGCGGAAAAGCCCTTTTCAGCATCGATTTCATCCCTGCCGATGCAGAGACGCCGCCGACAAGCATGGATGTCACCCTGCCGGTCACCGGCAGTCTCGACTTGGGCAGGAAATACGACCTGATCTTTCTTCTCGTCACCTACGATGTCGCGGATGCGGCGAAGGCCAGGCTGTTCAAATGGCTGCGGCGCCAGGCCCCCGCCGGCGCGCATCTGTGCGGAGTCGACGCCGGCCCGCTGCTGCTTGCCGAAGCGGGGCTGCTCGACGGATACACCGCGACCTGCCACTGGACGGGCATGGCCTCGCTTAAGGAGTTCTCCGCCACCAGCCGCATTGTCGAGCAACTCTATGTCGTCGATCGCAACCGCTCGACCTGCGCCGGACAGGCCGCGATCCTCGACTATTCCATGACGATGCTACGGATGATGTGCGGGGACGCGCTCTACACTCTGGTCTGCAACGAGCTGATCTATGCAGCGCCGCGCCCCGCGGAAGTCAGGCAGCGCGAAATCGTCAACGGCCAGCCGTTCATGATCAATCCGATCCTGAACCGCGCGCAACGGATCATGCAGGAGACAGTTGAGGAGCCGCTGGACATGGCGGAGGTTGCCGACCGTTGCGGCATATCCCTGCGCGAACTGCAGTATCTCTTCCGGCGCCACCTCAACACCAGTCCGAAGAAGATCTACATGGCGCTCAGGCTGCAGCAAGCCAAGGAACTGCTGCTTTACAGCTCGATGAGCATCCGCGAGACCGGCCTTGCCTGCGGCTTTGCCAGCCCCTCCGCCTACTACCGTGCCTTCCGCGCCGTCTACGGGAAGAGCCCGCAGGAATACCGCAGCGACTTCGCGAAGAAGTCGACGATGTATGGCCGCAATCTCTATTGAGGCGCTTCCCGGCCAGCGGCAATTCAGCCCTTGCGGGTGACAAGTCGGGTGTCGAGATAGGCCTCGAGCGCCTCCGAGCCGCCTTCGGTGCCGTAGCCCGAGTCGCGGGTGCCGCCGAACGGCACCTCAGGCAGCGCCAGACCATAGTGGTTGATGCTCATCATTCCCGCCACCACCTCGTTGCCGAGACGGGTCGCGGTTGCGCTGCTGCGCGTGAAGCCGAACGCCGCCAAGCCGTATGGCAGGCGGTTGGCCTCCTCGATCGCCGCGTCGAGTGTGTCAAACCGATTGATGATGGCGACCGGGCCGAAGGGCTCCTCGTTCATGATGCGGGCGTCCGTGGGCACGTCGGCCAGCACGGTCGGCTCGAAGAACCAACCTTCGTTGCCGATCCGCCGGCCCCCCGTCACCAGTTTGGCATTGCGTGTCGTGGCGTCGTTGATCAATGCCTCGAGCGCCGGAATGCGACGTTCGTTCGCCAGAGGGCCCATCCCGACGCCGGAGTCCAGGCCATCTCCGACGCGGATGGCCCGGGCGCCTTCCGCGAAACGCTCGGTAAAATGGTCGGCGACGCTGTCATGGACGAGGAAGCGCGTCGGCGCGACGCAGATCTGGCCGGCATTCCTGAACTTGGCCGCGACCATCACCCTGGCGGCCTCATCGACATCCGCATCCTCGGCGACGATGACAGGCGCGTGTCCGCCCAGTTCCATGGTGGCGCGCTTCATGTGCAGCCCGGCCAAGGCCGCCAGCGTCTTGCCGACCGGGGTCGATCCGGTGAAGCTGATCTTGCGGATCGCGGGATGCGGGATGAGATATCCCGAGATGTCCGCCGGCACGCCATAGACCAGGTTGACGACGCCTCTGGGAATGCCCGCATCGACGAACGCGTTGATCAGGGCCGCGGGAGAGGCGGGCGTCTCTTCCGCCGCCTTGACGATGATCGAACACCCCGCCGCAAGCGCTGCCGAAAGCTTGCGCACCACCTGGTTGATGGGAAAGTTCCAGGGCGTGAAGGCCGCGACCGGACCGACCGGCAGCTTCAGCGTCATCTGGATCACATCGGGCGCGCGGCCCGGGATGATTTGGCCATAGGTGCGCTGCGCCTCGCCCGCGAACCAGTCGATGATGTCGGCGCCGGCCAGGGTTTCGAGGCGCGATTGCTCGAGCGGCTTGCCCTGTTCCAGGGTCATCCAGGTCGCGATCTCGTCAGCGCGGGATCTGAGGATCTCGGCCGCGCGGCGCATGAGCCTCGCCCGCTCGTGGGCCGAGGTTGCGCGCCAGATGCCGAAGCCGCGCACCGCCGCGTCAAGCGCCTGATCGAGGTCGTCCGTGTCGGCCCATGCGACATGGCCGATCACCTTGGCCGTGGCGGGATTGACCACCGGCAAGGTCCTGCCGCTTTTCGAAGCTCGCCACTCGCCGTCGATGAGAAGCTGGGTGTCGGGATAGGCATGCATGGCGATCGTCCTTCGTGTCAGGCGGCGTCGTGGCAGGCGATCGCGCCTGCGGCTTCAAGCGCGTCGATCTGCCCGGGGGACAGCCCGAGAACGGCCTGTAGCACGCAGGAAGTGTCCTCGCCCAAAAGGGGCGGCGCCTTGGATTTGAGGTCTTGCTGGCAGGCGAGCCCGTGGGCCGGGCGGATGAGCCGGATCGGGCCCAGGTGAGGATGCTCGAGCTCCTGGACCACGCCGCGCTCGAGCACGCTCGGGCTCTGCAGCGCCTCCGAAACCGACTTCACGCGGCCGGCCGGCACCTTTGCCTTGGCACAGGCGTCGAGCCAATGCTGGCAGGTCTGCCGGCTGAGGATGTCGATCAGCACCGGGATCAGGGCGTTGCGATTGACGGCGCGCAGATGCGCGGTCGAAAACCGCGGGTCGCCGGCCATGTCCGGGCGGCCGATCACCTGCTCGCAGAAGCTCCGGAAAATCCTGTCGTTGCCGACCGCCAGGGCGAAGACGCCGTCCGATGCATCGAACACCTGGTAGGGAACCACCGTCGGATGGGCGTTGCCGTAGCGCCTGGGTTCGGTGCCGCCGTTGAGATAGCCGGTGCCCACGTTGATGAGCATGTTGAGCGCCGAATCCAGAAGCGCCACATCGATGTACTGGCCAACGCCCGTGTCGCGGCGCTGGTAGAGGGCGGCGAGGATCGACTGGGTCGCGATCATCCCGGCGACAACGTCGGTGAATGCGACGCCGAGCCGGTTCGGCGGGCCATCCACCTCCCCGGTGATCGACATCAGCCCGCTCTCGGCCTGCATGATGAAGTCGTAGCCCGGCCTGTCGTGCTCGGGGCCGGTCTGGCCATAGCCCGAGATCGAGCAATAGACGACGCCGGGATTGAGGGCGCGGATCGCCTCATAGCCGATGCCGAGGCGGTCGGCGGTGCCGGCGGTGAAATTCTCGACGACCACGTCCGCCTTCGCCGCCAGATCGAGCGCGACCTGCAATCCCTCGGGATTCTTGAGATCGAGCGCGATGCTGTGCTTGCCGCGATTGGCGCAGAGATAATAGGTGCTCACGCCCTTGTAGTTGGGGATGGACCAGGCGCGGGTGTCGTCGCCGCCGGCGATGGTCTCGATCTTCCAGACTTCCGCGCCGAGGTCCGAAAGGCTCATCGTCGCCCATGGCCCCGCCAGGACACGGCTGAAATCAAGGATTCGAATGCCGTCGAGCGGCATCTTGGGCTGTGTCATGATGGTCTTCCCAAAGGCTGGCCTGTGGTAATATTGACAAGGCGCTCACGCGCCGTCAACATAATTGAAATTAATTTCCATTTTTGATGTCACGTGACCCGGATTGGAGTCGGACTGGATGCGCAAGCGAAGCAAGTCGACTGACGGCGCCGACGGGGGCAGCTCCGGCAATCCCGCCGCCTCGCTGACCCGGGGCCTCGACATCCTGCGCGCCTTCACGCCCGACGACGCCACGCTGGGTAACCAGGAGCTGATCGAGCGCACCGGCCTGGCCGGGGCCACCGTCTCCCGGCTCACCTCCACGCTCGTCGGCCTGGGCTACCTGCACTACGACGCGGCGCTCGGCCGCTACAGCATCGGCGCGGCGACCATCTCGCTTGGCTATTCCGCGCTGAGCTCCAATCCGATCATCCATATGGCGCGCCCGCTGATGCAGGAGCTTGCGGACTGGACCGGCGCCGCCGTGGCGCTGGGCACGCGCGACGGGCTCGACATGGTCTATCTCGCCAATTGCAGGTCAATGTCGCCGGTGACGCTGCAGCTCAATGTCGGATCCCGCGTGCCGATCGCCCGGACCGCCATGGGCCTCGCCTATCTCAGCGGTCTCGACGCGGAGAAGCGGGAGCCCATCGTCGCCGCCGTTAAGCGGGCGGAGACCGACGGCGGCGAACGGTTCGCCGCGAATCTCGCACGGGCGATGGCGGACCGTGCAGACCTCGGCTTCGTGACGGGTTTCGGCTCCTGGCACAGCTACATCAACGCGGTCGGCGTCACGTTTCATCCGACCGACGGTTCCCCGGTTGTCGCGCTGACATGCGGCGGCATCGTCGATATCCTGCCGGCCGAGAAGTGTCGCAAGGCAGTGGGCCCAAGGCTCGTGGCAATTGTCGACCAGCTTCGCGACAGGCTGGCAGGCGGCCCGGGCGCCGGGGCTTCCGGCATCGCCGGCGGCGACGGCCAGCCGGGTCCACGCGGTTAGGCGATTCCGGCCGATGCGGCTTCCGCCCGCGGCCTTTTGCCCGGTCAGGCGTTCAGCATTTCCCGGGCGATGATCAGTTGCTGGATCTGCGAGGTCCCCTCATAGAGGCGGAACAGCCTGACATCGCGATAGAAATGCTCGACCGGATAGGCCTGCATGTAGCCGGCGCCGCCGTGGATCTGCACGGCCCGGTCGGCGACGCGGCCCACCATTTCGGAACAGAACAGCTTCGCGCTCGCCGCCTGCTGGATGATGCGGTCGCCGTCATCGAACATGCGGGCGGCCTCCAGCACCATGGACCGGCCGGCAAAGGTCTCGGTGGCGCTGTCGGCCAGCATGGCCTGGATCAACTGGTGCTCGGCGATCGGCTTGCCGAACTGGACGCGGGTCTTGGCGAAGGCGACGCTCTCGTCGCACAGCCGCTGCGCCGTGCCCGCGCACACGGCGGCGATATGAAGCCGCCCGCGGTTGAGCACTTTCATCGCCGTCTTGAAGCCCTGGCCTTCCCGGCCGCCGATCAGCGCATCGGCGGGAACGCGGCAATTGTCGAACATCACGTCGCAGGTCCGTGTGCCGCGCTGGCCCATCTTCCTGTCGACGGGTCCGAGCGACAGGCCCGGGCTGTCGGCCGGGACGAGGAAGGCGGAGACCCCTCCGGCGCCTTCGCCACCGGTGCGGGCCATCACCGTGAAGACATCGGCGACAGGCGCATTGGTGATGTAGCGCTTCGTGCCGTTGAGCACGTAGCCATCGCCATCCCTCGCCGCGGTCGTCTTCACCGAGGCGGCGTCCGATCCGATATCGGGTTCGGTCAGCGCGAAGGATCCGATCACCTCGCCGCTCGCCATCCGCGGCAGCCAGTGGGACTTCTGCGCGTCGGTGCCGTCGAGGATGATGCCCTGCGAGCCGATGCCGTTGTTGGTGCCGATGACCGAGCGGAATGCCGCGGATGTGTAGCCGAGTTCGAGCGCGACCAGCACCTCTTCCTCCATCGTCAGGCCGAGCCCGCCATGGGCCTCCGGTATGGACATGCCAAAGAGCCCCATCGACCGCATTTCGTCGACCAGGCCCGGCGGTATCGCATTGTCCTCCTCGACTTGAGCTTCCGCGGGCATCAGCCGTTCGCGGACGAAGCGGCGCACTGTCTCCGTGAGCGCTGCGATGAGATCACGATCCCTGATCATGGATGGACTTTCGAATGTGGACAGGAATGATGGATATCAAAAGGCTCGCACAGCTTCGTTTGACAATCAATCAAAATCGGAATTAATTTCCAGAAATGAAATCCGGAATGTTCCGACTGCCTTCAAGAGGAAGCCCATGGTCACCCAGATGTCGATTTCGCCTGCGGCGCCCTGGTTCCGGATCGAGGTGAATGAGTCGGACTGGCGCGACGAACAGGCGCGCGATCTCGTCAATTGGTACGGGCAGATGCTGCTCGTCAGGCGGTTCGAGGAGAAGCTGCTCGATCTCGAAAAGGCCGGGCTCATTCATGGGCCGGCGCATGCGAGCATCGGCCAGGAGGCCTGCGGGGTCGGTGCCATGTCGGCGCTCGGCACCCACGACAAGATCAACGGCACGCACCGCGCCCACCACCAGGTGCTGACCAAGCTGCTGAACGCCGAGCTGCCCGAGGATTTCGACATCAGCCGCGACTCCTTCGCCGAAGGCATGGACACGGCCATCTACCGCCTCATGGCCGAGATCATGGGTCTCGCGCCGGGCTATTGCGGTGGCCGTGGCGGCTCGATGCACATGCGCCATGAAGATGCCGGCATCGTCGGAACATCCGCGATCATCGGCGGAAATCCGCCCCATGCCGTGGGCTACGCGCTGGCCGACCGGATGCTGGGCCGCGACGCCATCTCCGTGACCTTCTTCGGCGACGGCGCGGCACTCGCCGGCACCACCTATGAATCGATGAACATCGCCGCCGCGCAGAACCTGCCGGTGATCTTCTTCATCGAGAACAACCTCTATGGCGTGTCGACCCACATCAGAGAGGTGACGCGCGAGACGAGGCTGTCCTCCCGCGGCGCGATGCTGGGCATCGCCTCCATCGAATGCGATGGCATGGATGTGGTGGCCGTTCACAGGGCGATGCTGGAGGCGCGCCGCATCATCGGCGAGACGGGGGGTCCCGTCGTGATCGAGGCGCTCTGCTACCGCCATCTGCATCAGTCGGGCGGCCGTGCGGGAAGCGACTTCGGCTACCGCACGCGCGAAGAGGAAGCCGAATGGAAGGCGCGGGACCCGATCAGCCTGGCGCGGGCGCGGCTGACCTTGCTCGGCGTCCTCGACGAAGCGGCCTTCTCGCGCATCGACAGTCTCGTGACCGAGCGCGTCGCCGCCGCCGCGTCGCGCCTGACCGAGCCGGTGCCCGGCGGAAATGCGCTGAGGATCCCAGACCGCCTCTTCCCGGACCCTGCGACGGTTGATGAGGGGATCGTCGGGACCCTCGCCGAGATGAAGGGGGCGCGCTTTCTCGACCATGACCAGATGCATGGCAGAGCGGTCGAAAAGCTGAAATACGTCACCGCCGCCTCGGAGACCCTTGCCGCCGCCATGGACCGCGACCCGACGATCATCGTCATGGGCGAGGACGCGCACCAATTGCGCGGGGGCGTCAGCGGCTTCACCAAGACTGCGCTGGAACGCTTCCCGGAGCGCATCCTGCCGATGCCGATCGCCGAAAACGGCTTCACCGGGATTGCGCTCGGGGCGGCGCTGAACGGCCTTCGGCCGGTCGTGGAGATCATGTTCGGCGATTTCTGCTTCACGGCCGCCGACCAGATCGTCAACGGAGTGGGCAAGGTCCGGCACATGTTCGGCGGCGGCTTCCCGGTGCCCCTGGTGCTCAGGGTGCGCATTTCCCCGCACACCGGCTACGGGTCCCAGCATTCGGGCGACCCCTCGGCGCTGTTCGGCATGTTTCCCGGCTGGCGCATCGTCATGCCGACAACCGCCTTCGACTATATCGGCCTCATGAATTCGGCCCTTCGCTGCGACGACCCTGTGGTCCTCTTCGAGCATGTCGCCTTTTACCAGCGCGAATACGAGGTTCCGGCGGGCGACCGGGAATTCTGCATCCCCTTCGGCTCCGCCCGCGTGGTGCGGCCAGGCGCGGCCTGCACCATCCTCGCGACATCGGTCATGGTGCAGAACGCCGTGGACGCCGCCGAGGAAAGCGGCGTCGACGCCGAGATCATCGATCTGCGCAATCTCGATCACCACGGCATGGACTGGGAGACCATCGGTCGCTCGATCAAGAAGACCGGCAACGTGATCATCGCCGAGCAGACCGCCCGGCGGCTGTCGATGGGGGCGACGTGGTGCGCCGAGATCCAGGAACGGTTCTTCGATTATCTCGACCACGAAATCCTGAGGGTGACGGGGGGACTGGCGGCTCCGACCGTTTCCTCCCCCCTGAACCGCGCAGCCCTCGGCGATGCGGACGCCATTCGCGACGCCATGCGGAGAATGTGCCGGTGAGGCGCAGCCTCCGGTCCGGCCCCGGTCAGACCAGGGTCAGCGTGACATCCATGTTGCCCCGCGTGGCGTTCGAGAACGGGCACCGCTTGTGCGCCTCGGCGACGATCCTTTCGGCGATGTCCCGATCGATCTGCGGGATCGAGATCAGCAGTTCCGCGGTCAGCTTGTATCCTTCCGAAGTCGACAGGACGCCGATATGCGCTTCGATCGTGGGATCCTCGGGAAGCTTGATCTTCTCGAGCCGGGCAACCAGTTTGGTCGCGCTCAGGAAGCAGCCGGAATAGGCTGCGGCGAACAGTTGCTCCGGATTCGTGCCGTCGCCTCCCGCGCCTCCGAATTCCTTCGGCATCGACAAGCCGACGTCCAGATTTCCGTCGCTGCTGACAGCCTTGCCGCCGTCCCGTCCGCCGGTGGTCCTGACCTTTGCGGTATAGATGAGTTTGTCCGTCATGTGCTTTGTCCTTGGTTGGGCTGTTGGAAAATCAGTTGGAAGCGAGGGCGTTCTGGCCATGGGCCATCAAGGTCCTGAAATCTTTGCGTGATCGCTCGTTGGCGTAGCCGAAGCTCGGGCCGCGGTTCGGCTCGAGGCCGCTCAAGGCGTTGAGCTGGACCCACATTTCCGCGGATTTCAGCGCCACCGCCGCGCAGTTCACGACCGGCGCGTTGCCGACCATGAAGCCCTTCTCGCCGCCGATCAGCAGGCCCGGCAGGACGCCGGCCGGGACGATGACATCGGCGCCGCCCTCGACCATCGGCAGGGCGCAATCGGCAAAGCCCTTGAGCAAGGCGGCCTTCTTCTCCGCGTTGCCGGCGAAGGCCTCGTTGAAGTCCTGCGGGGTCAGGCCAAGGCCCTTGACGAATTTCACCCGGTGGCCGAGCCCGTAAAGATCGGCCTGTTCGTAGTGCATGATCTCGAAGGCGGGATCGATGGAGACCAGGCCGATGCGCCGACCCAGTTGCGATGCCGCGAGCAAGGTTGCCTCTCCCGTGCCGACGACCGGAATCCGCAAGGCGGATCGCACATCGTAAAGGCAGGGATCCTGGAAATGGCCCATGACGAAACAGTCGTACCCGGCTTCCTCGGCGGCCAGCGCCGCGTCGATGGCCTGCAGACCACAGCGCAGTTCGCTCAGGCGGCTGAAATCGCGATCGGGCGGCACCATCCCCGCCACATGGACCTCGGTCCCGGGGGCGGCGATGTCATTGAGATAGGCTTGCAGCGTGCTCAGGTAAGACGCTCCAATGTTCGAGTCGACGAAGCTTTGCCAAAAAATCCGCATTCTCATCTCCGTTGATCAGACCGGCCGGTCCTCATCGCGTACTGGCCGGCCTCTGGTTGACATGTCTCTCGTCCAGGGAAGCCGGCTCCCTGCGTTCTTCTCTCAGGTCGGGGCAGACGGTACAGTCTCGTTGCGCCCGAGGAAGTCAGCCACCGCGCGTGCGAATGTCTCCGGCATCTGGTCGGGAAACGGGATACCTGCGCCGGGGATCTCCATCAGCTGCGCCTGTTGCAGGGCGGCAACGATCCGGGGAGCCATCGCACAGGCCTTGGTATCGTCGCCTGGAGCGATGACCAGCGTCGAACACTCGACAAGGCCGATCCTTTCTTCCATGCGGTAGCGGTTGACGACCCGGTGCCCTTCCGCGGCCATGGGACCTGCCCTGATCGCGTCCACGACGAAGCGTTCCAGCAATGCCCGGCCATCCGCCTGCGGGTAATGCGGCTGCCGGCGGGACCAGAGTTCCGTGAGGTGGCTGCCATCGTCGCGGGGCTCGACCTCGTCGATGACACGGACGCCCGCATAGGCCGCACGGCGGGCCGCATCCACATAGGACATGGCCGAAACGACCAGCCGGCGAACCCGGCTCGGCGCCCGGGCGGCGATCTCGAGGCCGATCACCGCGCCGGTATGATGCCCGGCGACGCAAAATTTCTCGTATCCCAGCGCACTCATCATCTCCAGCGCTGCCTCGGCCCATCCTTCGATCGTTGTCCTGTCGGAAGGGAGCGGATCGGAATCGCCAAATCCGCGCGTATCCATGGCGATGGCCCGGTGGGTCCGGCCAAGGCGCGGCAGGACATCGACGAATTCCATCCAGGAGCGCGGGGTCTGATGCAGCAGCAGGACAGGCTCTCCCTGCCCGGCAATGGCCACATGCACGCGCCCGGACGGCGTCGCCACGAAGCTGCGGTCGATCTGCGGCATCATACGGCGAACCTCTCTGTCTCCCATGGGTCCCGCCCGGTGTTGGGAAGGCGCCATGTCATAGTCCCGACCAGTCCCGCAACCGGCCGAGAATCAGCACCAGGACCGCTCCCCCGCCAAAACACGCCATTGTGTAGCTGATTGCGCTGTGGTCGCCGTCGTACAGACGCGACGCCATCAGCGCTCCCATGAAACCCGCGATCATGGTGCAGGCGCCGAACAGGGAAGCGGCAAAGGCCGGCATCTCCGCGGCCGGCTCCAGGGCCGAAGCCATGGACGTGGGCAGGATCATCCCGAACACCAGCAGGTAGAGACAGACAGACATCCAGAAGACCTGAAGATTGGGCGAAAGCTGGCTAAGCGCCAGATGGAGGACGACCGAACCGCTCAGGATCGTGACCGCCAGGTTGCCGACCTTGCGCAAGGTAATCCGCTTCAGCAACTGGCCCGCGAGCAATGCACCCGCGGTGTTGGCCAGAGCCGCGACCGTGAACAACGCGCCAAAGGAGCCGGGGCTGATCCCGTATCGTGTTTCCGCCGTGATGGCTCCCACGGCGCCGAGCGACGCATAGCCGCCGAAGACCAGGCCTCCGGTGGCGGTCGGCACCACGAAGCGCCGGTTCCCCAGCAGGTAGCGGGCCGACTGCCGCAGGAACCTGAGCGAGAACCGCTCCGGCCGGCTGCGGCCGAAGTTCGGATCGAGCACGAAGAACGTGTAGGCGAGGAACGCCAGCGACAGCGTCATCAGCGCGAGAAAGATGACGCGCCATGAAAACAGGATCAGGAACCCCGATCCCAGCACGGGCGCGATCAGGGTCGCCATTGTCAGTATGGCGCCGAGCAGCGTCAGGACGCGCGCCGCCTCCGATCCTGACGACACATCCCTCACCATCGCCCGCGCGATCACCGGCGCGCCGGCCATCAATCCTTGCGCACAGCGCGCCGCCAGAAGCAGTTCGAACGTGGGCGCCAGCGCACAGGCCAGCGAGGCGATCGCGAAGCCGAACAGCGAGATCAGCAGCGCCCGCCGCCGGCCGAACGCGTCCGAATAGAGCCCCCAGAAAATCTGGCCGATTCCGTAGGCCAGGAAGTAGACCCCCACCAGCAAGGCGCCGCTGGCCTCCGGTTTGCCGAAAGCCCGGGCGACGACGCCGGTGGCCGGCAGCACGACTTCGACCGTGACTGCCGCGAGCGCCGTGATGCCCCCCATGTAGATCAGCATGTCAGGTCGACTGAACGGCTGATCTGCCTTCGTAGGGTCGTGAGGCCGGGTCACGGGAGCGGAGCCCGGAAAGGTCGAAGGGCCATCATTTCAGTTGGTTCGGAAGCCAGGTGGCCAGTTCCGGAACAAGGATCAGCAGTCCCAGAACCAGAAGCTCGATCAGGATGAACGGCACCGCGGAGCCGATGATCTGGCTGATCGTGATCCCTTCGGGCGCCACGCCCTTCATGACATAGAGCAACAGGCCGAAGGGCGGCGTGAGAAGTCCGATCTCCATGGAAATCAGGATCAGCACCATCAACCAGATGGCGTCGATGTCATAGACCGCCTGCAGGGAATGAGACCCGAGCAGAAAGAACGGCAGCGTCAGGAGCAGCATGCTGACCTGGTCCATGAAGGCGCCGAGAAACAGCAGGATCACCATCATCATGATCACCACGACCAGCGGGCTCATCTCCAGCGAAACCATGGCTTCGAGCATGCCGTTGGTCGCACCGGAAACCGCCAGCGCCTGGGTGAAGACCAGGGACCCCGCGATGATGAAGATGATCATCGTGTTGATCTTGACGGTGCCGATCAACGCATCGGCGATGGCGCGCCAGGTGAAATCGGCGCCCTCGATGCCGGTGATCGTGATCTTTTCCTTGAACAGCCGGAAGAAGTAGCACGACCCGAGCGCCGCCAGGCAGCCCATCGCGGCGGCCTCGGTGGGCGACGCGAACTTGAAGAAGATGCTGCCGACGACAACCACGAAGATGGACATGAGCGGCGTCACATAGACGATGAACGGCAACACCCGGTTCAGCGTCCGCTTGAGATTGCCGTCATAGGTCCGCGCCCAGACCTGCCGCCCCGCCTTGTGGTAGGCGAGCGTGATCGGCCGATCGAGATGGCTGGTATCCGGATCATAGGCGGGAGCGAGGTCGGGATTGAGGGTGCAACGCACGATCACATAGAGAAAGAACAGCAACGCCATCAGCAGGCCCGGCACGATGCCCGCCACCAGCAGCATGGCCACCGATTGCTGCGCGAGACTGGCGAGCAGAACCGCAAGCGAGGAAGGCGGGATCAGCATGGCGATGCCGCCGACGGCCATGATCGGCCCCATCGCGATCGCCGGCTTGTAGCCCCGCTTGATCATGTCGGGCAGCAGCACCTTGCCCAGGATGGCCGTATTGGCGACCGTGGAACCGGACAGCGAGGAAAACACCGTGCCGCCGACGATCGCGACGATGGAGAGACGGCCGGGTATGCGGGAAATCATCTGCTCGATGGCGCCGATCGCCCGGAACGCCACGCCCGTCTGCAGCAGGATTTCCCCCATCAGCAGGAAGAGCGCGATCGTCGTGAGTGAATAGCTGACCGCCTCGTGGAATTCCATCGGCATGCTTTCGAGCGACACCATGACGATGGCCCAGTTGCCGAGCGAGTACCAGGCGCCGATGAACAAGGCGGTTCCGAACAGATTGGCGGCCATGAAGGCGAAGGCGACGGGCAGGCCGAGAAACAGGAAGAAGCAGACCGTGCCCAGCAGCAGGCTCAATGCATAATACCATTCCATGGATCAGAATCCCGCGCTTGCTTCGGCGACATAGCCATGCTGTCCGGCACGGCGATAGCGCAGAAGAAATTCGATCGTGAGCAGAACAAAGGCGATGCAGAAGACCGAGAGGATGATCCAGTTCGGAATCCTCAGGTCTTTGTCAGGCAATGTTCCCAGGAGATAGGAGGAGAAGGTGCTCCGGGCCCCCAGATACGCCATGATGGCGCAAAGGACCGCGCCGACCAGATCCATCGCGCGCTCCAGCCAGGCTGCGGCGCGGACCGGCAGGTTGGAGATGACGATATCCACCCGCACATGTGCCCCCTGCTGCAGCACCCAGGTCGCAGACAGGAATATGCCGAAGAAGAGGAAGTACTCCGCCCCCTCGTTCAGCCATTCAAGCCCGCCCACTCTGAGCTTGCGCAGCATGAAATCGAAGGGCACCAGAAGGGTGAAGATGCCGATCGAGATCGCCACGCCGATTGCGATCGCGGTATTGAATCGGATGAACTTGGCTTCGAAGGTGTTGAGCAAGTCGGTCATGGGGCGCCCCAGTCTTCAGGTGAGAAGATCGTCGACCTGCCAGGGCGGCAGGTCGACTTCGATCGGATCGCTGAGCGGATCAGTTGCTCTTTGAAAAGAGCTCCTTGAGCTTGGGACCCGTTTCGGGGTTCTCCTGAAGGAACTCGGCCCAGGCGGAGTCCTTTGCCACGGCGAGCCATTTTTCGGCATCCGCGCCTTCAAACGTGATCGTCTTCATGCCGTTTTCGGCCATCGTCGCCAGCATCTTCGCATCGAGGTCCTTGGCCAGGTCGCTGGTCGGCTCGGCCTTCGCCTCGAACTCGAGGACCACGGACATCACAAGGTCGCGCGCTTCCTGGCTCATCGATTCCCAGCGTGCCAGATTGGCGATGGTGTGAACGGTCGCGTGATAGACGCCGGGATCGACGCGATAATGCGCGACCTTGTACCAGTCCGGGGAGATGCCCCGGAGCGACCAGCCAAAGCCGTCAACCGTGCCGTTTTCCATCAGCGTGTAGACCTCGGGCATCGTCGAGCGCTGCACCGTCGCCCCCATGGCCTTGAAGAAGGCGGTGTAGACCGGCGAAATACGCAAGTTGAGGCCTGTCAGGTCCGGCCTGTCGATCGGATCGGCGAGGAAAAGGTGGAAGGCACCATCGTCCTGGTGCCGGCCGAGAAAGATCGCGCCTTTCGCCTTCATCAGCTCCTGGAAATAATCGAGGCCCCCGTTCTCGCGCAGTTCGGCATAGGTGTGGTCGGCCAGGCGCAGGACGGGCGCTTCGGGGACGAGGTTGCCGAAGAACGCTTCAGGGCAGCCGGCGATGTCATAGGCACCCAGCGCCATGCGTTCGGCGACCTGGAACGGGCTGCCGATGGCGGGCGCACCGCCCAGGAGTTCGACTTGGACAACCCCCTCGCCGCGCTTGTTGATCTCGGCAACGAGCTCCTCGAACAGGACACCGGGAGGTGCGCCGACCGGAAAGCAGCTCACGGCCCGAAGGACGGCCACCTCTGCGAATGCAGACGTTGCGGCGAAGGTTGACATTGCGAGTGCTGCTGCGCCGAGCAGAAACGACTTCATAGGCTTCATTTCAGACCCTCCTTTTTGGGTTGATGTCCCGGACATGCGGCGCCTCATTGGGAGGCCGCATGTCCCGGGCTGACGAAGCTGGTTTCCTGACTGTCCCGAGTGATTTCTTGTTGCTGATGGACAGGAAACTCCGCCTGGGTTGTGTGTCGGACCGGAGGGGCATTCGCTCCCCGCCGTGGATTGGACTGGATGGGATGGCAACCAGTTCTCATTGCATCCGGCCAATCCCGCCCCCGGGGCGATCCAAACTATTTTAGCGCTTAACCTTTTATTTTACATATAAGCTTTTGTCAAAGCATATAAATTGAATCGCGGCCGGCAGCCGGAATATTTCATTTTTGTATTTTTATTCAACAGGATAGAATGGTAACGAGGCGGGCGAGCCATGCTCCGGGGCCGTTTGCGCCGGCAAATGGCATTTGACGCGAACAGGCTGGCGGATTATTTGACATGTAAGATAGTCCCGGTCGAAAGCCGGCTTTTTTCGCTTAGTCCTTGCCGGGGGAGAGCACCTTGACGCATCTGGAACGGCCATCGCGACAGCAGCAGACGGACAGCTATGCCCGGATTGCCGCGGAGTTCCCGCCCGGGGACCGGACGCTCTCCACGCTTCTCACACGCCAGGCGGAGAAATACCGCGACAAGCCGTTGGTGACCTGCGGCGACGCCCGCTGGAGCTTCGAACAGACGGCCCGGATCGCCCAGACCTATGCCCGGTATCTTGCCCATGCCGGCGTGACGGCCGGCGACAGGGTCGCCATCCATTCCGGCAACCGCGCCGAATTCCTGCAGGTCTATCTGGGCTGTGCCTGGCTGGGGGCCATCGCGACGCCCATCAACACAGCCTTCCGGGGCGCCCAACTGGCCCATGTGATGAACAATGCCGAGCCCAAACTGCTGGTCGTGGAGTCCGGGTTCCTGCCGGTCTATGACGACCTGCCCGAAGGGACCAGGGTGCCCGGCCTGATCTGGCGGATCGAAGACGATCAAATCGTGACCGGCCAGGGCGATCTCGCGGCGGTCGGCGCCGAGCTCGGCGACGTGGTCCCGTGCACCACCCCCGGCCAAACGGTTGCCATTCTCTACACCTCCGGCACCACCGGCCCGTCGAAAGGCGTGTGCTGCCCGCAGGCGCAGATGTTCTGGTGGGGCGTGTATTCGGCGCGCGCGCTGGGCGTGCGCGAGGGCGATGTGCTGATGACCACGTTGCCTGTGTTCCACACGAATGCGCTGAACACGTTCTATCAGGCGCTGCTGAACGGATGCGAATACGTGCTCGAGCCGAAATTTTCGGCATCCCGGTTCTGGGATCGCGCCAGGGAAACCGGCGCCACCGTAACCTATCTGCTGGGGGCAATGGCGGCGATCCTGATGGCGCAGCCCGCCCGCGGTAACGACAGGGATCACAGCGTGCGGGTCGCCCTAGGCGGCGGCGTGCCGGGGCCGATGCAGGCCCCCTTTCTCGAGCGCTTTGGTGTGCCGCTGGTGGATGGATACGCCTCGACGGAAACCAATTTCGTCTTCTACACCCCTGCTCCGTCGGATCATCCGGGATCGATGGGGTATCTCGCGCCCGGCGCGGAAGCCATGATCGTCGATGAGCACCAGACACCCGTTCCCGATGGCGTCGCTGGCGAACTGCTGTTGCGCCCCACGGAGCCCTATTCCTTTGCATCGGGCTATTTCGGCATGGCCGAGAAAACCGTGGAGGCCTGGCAGAACCTGTGGTTTCACACCGGCGACCGGGTGCAGCGTGAACCGGAAGGCTACTACCGCTTCATCGACCGGACAAAGGACGCCATCCGTCGCCGGGGCGAGAATGTCTCCAGTTGGGAGGTCGAGCAGGTGATCCTGTCGCATCCCGCCATCAAGGCCTGCGCGGCCTATCCTGTCCCCTCGGAACTGGGCGAGGAAGAAGTCGCCGTGGCCCTGCAGTTGAAGCCCGGCGTTGAGTTCGACGAACTCGACCTCATCAAATACGCGGAGAGCCGCCTCGCCTATTTCGCGGTGCCGCGGTTTCTCAGACGTGTTGACGACATGCCGCTCACCGAGAACGGCAAGGTCAAGAAAGTCGTCCTGCGATCGGATGGAATCGTCGACGGCATGTGGGATCGTGACCAGTCGGGCTACAAGATCAGGCGATAGCACAGGCGAAGGACCGCTTTCATGAACACTCGTCACCCAAGTTGTGCGTCCCGGCGGCCTTCGATGCGGCGCCGCTTCGCCTCGCCTTGTCCGGCCGCGGGTCTCCTCTGTCCGCCACGGGGGGCCATGTGAGCGCCGCCACGCCAGGCCGAAGCGGGTATGACGGCGTCGTCCTCGCCTGCCCCGTCACCGTGCCCTATCAGCGCTTTTCGACCAGGCCGGCCCATTGGTGGATCGGCAAGGCGCTGCGCGGCCTGAGCACATCGGCAGGACTGTCCCACAAGGATTTCGACGGCTTCTGCCTGTCGAGCTTCACGGTTGGACCCGACAGCGCCATCGGCCTGGCCCAGCACATGGGGATGTCCCTGCGCTGGGTCGATACGATTCCGCTGGGAGGCGCAAGCGGCATCGCCGCCGTCCGCCGCGCGGCCCGGGCGGTCCAGGCCGGAGATGCAAGCGTGGTCGCCTGCGTCGGAGCGGACACCAACCATGTCGACACATTCCGGCAGACGACGGCGAATTTCGCCCGCTTTGCCCAGGATGCGGTGCTGTCCTACGGCTCCGGCGGGGCCAATGCCAGCTTCGCCCTGATTGCCCGGACCTACATGCAGCGCTTCGGGGTGACCCGCGAGGATCTCGGCCGCATCGCGGTCGCGCAGCGCGACAACGCCTTGCGCAATCCCAACGCCCTGATGAGTAAGCCGCTCACGCTGGAGCAGTACATGACGGCGCGGCCGATCGCCGACCCGATCCATCTGTTCGACTGCGTCATGCCCTGCGCCGGCGCCGAGGGGCTGCTGGTCATGCGCGAGGAAACGGCCAGGGCGCTCGGCCTGCCCTTCGCCCGGCTTCTGTCATCGATCGAACGCCACAACGCGGTGCATGACGACGTGCAGCTTCGCGGCGGCTGGGTGGCCGATATCGACGAGCTCTACGCCATTGCCGGCATTGGGCCCAAGGATCTGGACGTGGTGCAGACCTATGACGATTATCCGGTGATATGCATGATGCAATTCGAGGATCTCGGCTTCTGCAGGAAGGGCGAAGGCGCGGAGTTCGTCCGCGCCCATGACCTGACGATCGACGGGGATTTCCCGCACAACACTTCGGGGGGCCAGTTGTCGTGTGGGCAGGCCGGGGGCGGCGGTGGCTATCTCGGGCTGAACGAGGCGCTGCGCCAGGTCACCGGCACAGCCGGGCCGACCCAGGTTCCAGGCGCCCGGCTGTCCCTGGCTTCGGGATTTGGCATGATGACCTACGACCGCGGCCTTTCGTCAGGCGCCGTCATTCTGGCGGGGAACTGACCATGACAGAGCCACTCAAGCGCCCGTCCCGCAAAGACCCGCTGATGCGCACTCAGGTGCCGATGCTGCCGCCATCGTTTCAGTCGCGGACGGCGCAGATCCTCACCGCGGCCGCCGCCGAGGGCCGGTTCGCGCTGCAACAATGCGCCGAGTGCGGCGCCATCGCCTATCCGCCGCGGGACGCCTGCACCGAGTGCCTGTCGGACGACCTGCCGCTCACCGACCTTCCCACCGGCGGCGTGATCCTGTCGCATACCCTGATCTCGGCGCCGGGCGAGCCCTATTTCCGCGAGCGTGCTCCCTGGCTGATCGGACTGGTGAAACTCGATTGCGGCCCCATCCTGGTGGCCCATCTCCACGCCGATTGCAGCACCGGCGACAGGGTCCGTCTGTCGCTGCAGATGGACAAGGCCGGGAACGCCGCCGCTTTTGCGCGGCCTGAGCAGGATGCACCCAACATGACCGACGACAGGCAGTGGCGCGAAATGACCGCGGACCCCAAATTCCGGCGCGTGCTGGTGACCGACGGGAGATCAGGCGTGGGCCAGGCCATCGCCCGCAGACTGGCGGATGCGGGCGCCACCGTCCTTGTCGGGATATCCGAGCCTTGGAAGCCGTTCGAGGGGCAGGACCGGCTCACCGCCGGCGATCGGCTGCAGGTGATGGAGCTCAGCGTCGATGACGAGCGTTCGGTGCAGCGACTGGCGGCGCTGATTGGCGGCAAGGTCGACATCCTCGTCAACACCACCGATTACGTCCGGCCCGGAAACCTGCTCGACCAGGCCAACGCCTCAGCCGTCCGGGACCAGGTCAACCGGCATTTCATGGGGTTCGTGCACCTGGCCCAGGCCTTCGGCGGGGCGATGCGGGCGCGCGGCGCGGATGGACCCACCGGCGCAGCGGCGTGGGTGAACGTGTTTTCCGCCTATGCCCTGGCCAATGCAAATCCGTTCGGCGCGTTCAGCGCGGTCCAGGCCGGCTGCCTGTCGCTGTCGCAGTCCCTGCGCGGCGAAATGCGCCCGGGCGGGATCCGGGTGATCAACCTGTTCGCCGGGCCGATCGACGGGGAATGGTACCAGACCCTGCCCGCGCCGAAACTCGCGCCCGATGCCATCGCCCTGGCCCTGGTGAAGGCGCTGCAGACCGGCCAGGAGGATGTGTTTGTCGGCGACATCGCCCAGGACATCCGGGAGCGCCTGAGGGAGAACCCCAAAGGCGCCGAGCGGGCGCTCAACAAGGATCAATCCGCCTGATCGTCACTTGCCGGCACGCTTACCCGTAAACTCACGCCGACGCCGTGCAAGACCGGCGGCGGCCTTCGGCGGGTCATGATCCTGTCCGGGCAGCCGGCAAGGCCGCCCGGACAGGCTTTCCAGACCGATGGGGTTATCGGTTTCGTTCGGGCCCTAGTTCATCATGTTCGGAAGATAGAGGCTGATACCGGAGAACGCCATCAGCAGCGCCAGGCGGAAAAGGTCGGCCACCCAGAATGGCGTGACGCCGCGGAATATGGTGCCGGTGGAGACATCGCTCACCACGCCCTTGAGGACGAAGACATTCAGCCCGACCGGCGGCGTGATGAGGCTGATCTCGGTGACCACGACCACCACGATGCCGAACCATACCGGATCGATGCCGAGCGCCGAGACCAGCGGAAAGAAGATCGGCACCGTCAAGAGAAGCATCGACATGCTCTCGAAGACGCAGCCGAGCAGCAGATACACCGCAACGATGACCAGCATGACGGTCATCGGTCCCGCCCCGAAGCTCAGCACGAATGTCTGAAGGTCGGCGGGCAATCCTGCCAGGTTGACAAAATTGGAGAACATCCAGGCCCCGATCAGGACGCTGAACAGCGCGGCGGTGGTCGCCGCCGTATCGATCAGTATCACGCCGATCACGCGTGCGTTGAGCTGGCCCCGGAAAAGAGCGATCAGGAATGCCCCCATCGCGCCGATGCCGGCCGCTTCGGTGGGCGAAAACGTGATGTTGAGGGGAGCGAAGTCGAACGCGCCATAGAGTCCGCCGATGACGATGAAGAACAGAAGCACCACGCTCCAGACATCCCGCAGCGCCCGGAGCCGTTCGGGCCATGTGCTGCGGGGGCCGCTCGGACCGGCGGACGGATCGCGCATGACCGAGAACTGGACGGCGAAAAGATAGAACAACACGCCCAGCAGACCCGGAATGATGCCGGCCAGGAACAGTTTCGCGATGCTTGTCTGCGTCATCAGACCATAGATGACGAGGATCACGCTGGGCGGAATGAGAATGCCGAGCGTCCCCCCAGCCGCGATCGACGCGGTGGAGAGCGCGTCATTGTATCCGAGCCTCCGCATTTCCGGCATGGCGACCTTTGCCATCGTCGCGGCGGTGGCCACCGACGAACCGCAGATCGCCGAGAAGCCGGCGCAGGCGACAATCGTTGTCATCGCCAGGCCGCCGCGCAAATGGCCGAGAAAGACAAATGCGGCTCGATAGAGTTCCCTGGAGAGGCCACCCTTGTTGACGAACTGCCCCATCAGCACGAAGAGCGGCACCACCGACAGACCATAGTCCTGGCTCGTATCGATCATCAGCCGGCCGACGACGGATATCGAGGCGGACATGCTGGTCATGTAGGCCATGCCGACAGCGCCGACGACACCCATGGCAAAGGCAATCGGCAGACGCAGGAACGCAAGCACCATCACCGCGATCAGGCCGGCAATCGAGATCATCATAGCGGATTGTCTTTCTTCGGCTGGATGTCGGATTGGCGCTTCTCCGGCCCCGAAAATAGCCTCGCCAAAGCCGAGACAATGCGAGCCAGGTAGATCAGGCAGGTGAATGCGATGGCGAGGGAGAAGAACTGGATCAGCAGGTACTGCGGCAAGCGCAGATACTCGGTCACCTCGCCATAGCCGCGCGACCTGGTGCCCAGCTCCCAGATCCGGTGACACGCCACCGCCAGCATGCCCAGGCACAGCAGGTCAATGAGCATGCGCTGCACATCGGCCATGCGTCCGGCGAAGAAACCGTCGAACAGATCGACCACGATATGCTCCTCGCGCACGGCCGCCAAAGGCAGCGCGGCGAAGACGATGATGCCCATGAAGATCTGGGTCACCTCCGCCGAAGACCCGAGAGGCGCCGAGAACAGGCTGCGCATGATGACGTCGGCGAAGGTGAGCAGCATCAGGACGAACAGACACGCAGCCGACAGCCAGGCAGGCGCTCTTGCAAGCCGCTCGATGCGGCTTGCAAGAGTAACAATCGAAGCCGGACCCTTCATGGCCTCAGGACCGCCGTCACTTCGCATCGAGCTTTGCCAGCTCCGACTTGAAAAAGTCGTAAGCTGCCTGAGCGTCGATCCCGGTCTTGGCCACATCGTCGATGACATTCTGGGTGATCTCCGCTGTCATCTCCGCCCAGATCGCCTGGTCCGCTTCGCTGGCGATCGTCAGGGTGTTGTCCGGGTCAGCTTTGAGGGCTTCCAGGCCTTCCGCGTCGAACTCATCCCAGAAGCGGCCGGTGATGCGCGAGAGCTCTTCGCCGAAAAGCTCGTTCAGGGCCGCCTGGTCCCTTTCCTCGAGCGATTCGAACTTGCTGCGGTTCATGATGGTCGCCATCGAGGTGTGATAGAACCCGGAAGGCATCTTGTAGGTGTGCTCGGCGACCTCGGTGAGATTGAACCCCTTCTTGGCCTCCATCGGCATCAGGACGCCGTCGGCGGCATGCGACGCCAGGGTCTCATAGACCTTGGGCGCGGGCACGTTGATCGCGACAGCGCCCAGCGCATCGCCCACCAGCCCGGCCACGCCGCCGCCGATCCGCAGCTTCATGCCGGAGATCTCGCTCAGGGAGGAGATTTTCCGCGAGGTGTGCAGGAGACCGTCGCCGTGGGAATGCAGCGCAAGCACCATCAGGTCGCCATGCTCATTGGCCTGCTTGAAGAATTTTTCATAGGTGCGCCAGTAGGCCACGGCCAGCGCTTCCGCACTGCCGCCCATGCCCGGCACATCGGCGATCAGCGCGCTGGGGAAGCGCCCGGGCGTGTAATGGTGCGTGATCCAGGAGATATCGGCCAGCCCATCGCTGACCACGTCCGCCTGGGCCGGCGGAGGGGCGAGATTGTATTTGAGCTCGGCGGTGACGCGGCCTTCCGTTCTCTCTTCGATCTGCTTGATCATCCAGGGGAACATCGTCGCGTTGACGCCATGCGACGGCGGCGCCCAGGTGGAAATCGTCAGCTTGATCTGCTCGGCGGAAGCCTGGCCCAGCGAAGCCATCAACAGCACTGATCCAAGCAGTCCCTTGATCATCGATTTTGCATTCATCTTCATTCCCTCTCTTGTTGATTGCTTGTTGACACATCGAACCGGCATGCTTCGGCGCCTGACGATCTCTCCCATCGCACGCGATGAGCCGGTTCTTTGCGGCTCGCTCGACGGGCCCAGTCTCCCTGGTGCGCCGTACCCAACCACTCGCTGCATCTCGCCCACTTCGTGGGCTCTCAGGTCGCCGCAGCGAGCAATCCGGATTTCATTTTACACATAAATTTATTCATTACCATAGATTATCTTGTAAAATATCCTCGCTGGATCCCTTTGTTTCTCAAGGTTCGGCTGGCCGGGAGCCTCATTCTCTCTCAAACGCGAAGCCGTGCGGTGCGCATGGAGGGTCCTTCCCGGAAGCGGCTGCTCCCAGGCCGAAATGCCCGTGTTTCGACAGGGTATCGGCGGCAGACGAAGCCGCGTCAGCCCTCCCGGTGGCGGGGAATGTCGTCCTTCGACAGGGTTTCGATCAGTTCACCGGTCCGGTGGATACTCGCCGCGAACATTTTGACCGCCTCGTCCGAGGACCGTGCCAAAGACAGCTCGACGATCTTCTTGTTTTCTTCGAGAAAGTAGCGCTTGAGCGAACTGTTGGAGGCGGAGGCCACGAAATACGGCCAGCGATACCTTTGGGTATGATCGTAGAGCTGCGCCGAGATGTTCTGCATCCATTGCGATCCGCTGGCCGAAAGCAGCGTCAGATGAAACGTCCGATGCCGGTCCTCGAGCTCCGCAACCTCGTCTTCGGTGGGATCCTGGTCTCGGGCGAGCGATCGCTCGATGCACTTGGCGAGGGCATGAAAGGCTCCGATCAGGCGCCCTTCCCAATCGTCGTCACCGCGATCGATGGACCGCCGCAATCCCTCGCAGTCAACCAGGATCCGCGTCTCGATGGCGTCCCACATTTCCTCGAGCGAGACTTCCGTCACCCGAAAGCCGCGGGCGGCCACGGAGTCGACCAGGCGTTCGCTTTGCAGCCGGTTCAGCGCCTCGCGCAAGGGCGAGAAACTCAAACCGTAGCGATCCTTCAGGGCTTGCAGCCGCAACGGACTGCCCGCCGGAAAATGACCCTTGAGGATATCGGAACGGATCTGGCCATAGGCATACTGGCCCAGGGTCACCGCATCCTCCTGATCGGCGCCCGACGCCTCGGATGATATCGATTTCAGTTTCGTGGACATCAACTCATCTTCTCCGTTTAAGCAAAGGCCGACCCGACCCTAGCTCGACTGGCGGCGGAAGCGACTGAAATCGTCGCCCCGCCGCGAATCCATTCTACAATACCGGCGGGCGCGCCAGGCCTTCCTGCCGCAGACGATCCAACATTTGTCCCAGGCGGCCTTCCCGGTAGGCCGGAATGTCCCGCCCGGTGTAATCGAGAAAGCCCTGGCCGGTCTTCAGGCCGATCCGGCCCTGTTCCATGTTGCGCTTGACGATGTCGGGAGCCGCATAGCGTTGATCCTGACGCGCCTCGCTCAGATAGGCGCAGGCATTGAACAGAATGTCGCCGCCGCCCCAGTCGATGAACTCGAGCATTCCCAGGACCGAGAACCGGAAACTGAAGCCGTAGCGGATCGCCTTTTCAATGTCTTCGGCGCTGGCAACGCCTTCCTCGACCAGCCGCGCGGCCTCGATCATGGCGACCTGCTGGATGCGCGGAATCATGTATCCGGGGCTCGGTGCGCAGACGACCGGCACCTTGCCGATGGATTCCAGGAACGAGGTGAGCCTCTGCGTCACCTCCGGCAGGGTCTTGGCGCCCGGGCACACTTCGACCAGCGGCACGAGGAACGCAGGATTGAGCCAATGGGCGTTGAGGAATTGCCCGGGCCGGGCCATCGCCGGAGAAAGGTCGTCCACGCAGATCGTCGATGTGGTGGAAGCGATGATCGCGTCGGGCCGCATCGCGGCCTCCGCGCGGGCAAGAACCTGCTTCTTGACCTCGAGATTTTCCGGCACCCCCTCGAACACGAAATCCGCGCCGGCAAGCGCTGCCTCCGCATCCGCATCTGCGACGATCCTGATCCGGCGCAGGATCGTGTCGACCCCCGAGAGCTCGAAGAGGCCGAGACGGCTCAGCATCTCCAGGATGTCGCGGCATTCATCGAGAACTTCCCGCGCCAGCGCGTCGAAGGCATCGGATTCGCGCGGCTTGATATCGACAAGCACCATCTCGTGGCCGGCATAGGCAAAGACCACGGCGATCCCGCGCCCCATCCTTCCGACCCCGAGACAGGCGACGACTTCCTTTTCAGCAGCCCGGCTCATGCCGCAAACCCCGTTCGCAGCAGGGCCTGCAGCTCATCCCTGGACAGGCTTCCCAGGCCGAGCGTCGCCAGCGTCCGCCCGTCCCGGGCGAAATCCCTGCCGCAGACGGCCGAGGCGATCGAAAGCAAGCCGCGCGCCACCGGCGCCTCCACCCCCGCAAGGTCGGCGAGCGAGCACAGCAAGGCAAGGCCCAGTCGGACGTCCTCCATCATGTACCGGTGCTCGGTCAGGACGATTTTCTCGCGCCAGTCTCCGGACTTGGTCAGGTTCGACCGTGACTTGCGATTGTACATCCATTCGTCGCCGTCGTCCCTGTAGTGATCGGCGAGCGGGAAATGCGGCGCGCCGTATCCCAGCGCCTCGCGTATCGCCACCCGCTCGCCATCAAGACGGTCGGTCACCCGGCGGATGGAGGCTTGCGTCCCTTCGTTGTGGATGTCCCAAGCCTCGAAATGCTCCAGCGGTCCCGCATTCATGAGGATCAGCGGCGGATGAATGATCGGGCCCGCGTTCATCAGCGCGGCCGACAGCACGTCGCCGCAGGATTCGACAACCCCGGGAAAGGCTTCGCCGATGACGGCGATTGCCTGGTCCTTGAGGACAAGCGGAAGGATGCCGGTCGGCAGACGAACCGCCCGGGTCGAGATGAGGACCTCGGCAAACCCGTGCTTTCGCACCAGCCAGGGCAGGGTGCCGGTCTCGGCGAATGCGACCCCTTCAAGCGTTCCGGCAGCGGCTGCCGCCCGGGCGAACACCACGGATCCCAGTGTCCCGGGCGGCAGAAAGACGACCTGCCCCGGAACCAGATGCGGCGCAATCGCCTGGGCCAGGTCCTCTTGCGCGTGCGCGGGAACCGGACAGAAGACCAGTTGCGCGCCCTTCATGGCCTCCGCGATGTCGGACGTGGTCATCTACAGCTCGGCCTCGCGGCTGCCGTCCCCATCGCGAACGGCGATCCGGTTGCCGAGCCGGCGATGGTTGTCGATATCGGCCTGCGCACGACGCCAAAGCCGGACGTCGTGTCCATTCAGCGCGAAGTCGCCTGCTGCCGCAAGCGAACCGTTTCCTCCACCGAGAACTGCGATTTTCATGTTCTATTCCTTATCGTGCACCGAATTTCATGCGGACGCTGCGGGGGCCGCATGCCGGAGAGCCTTGGCCGGCCTGCAATTCTGACCTGACCGATCTGAGCCTGGCTCAGACAAACGGAAGGTCATGCTCGGCGGCGAGCGCGGCCATCGCGTCCCTGTCCGTCATGTTGTTGATTTTCTGGAAATACTCATAGGTCAGGTTGGTGGGAGAGACCGAGAAGATCGCCCTCACCGGCTTGCCGGATCGATTGTGGATCGAGTGGGGCACGTTCATGGGCATCGTCACCATGTCTCCGCGTCCGATCTTGACGTCTTCCTGACCGAGGACCAGTTCCAGCTCGCCTTCCAGGATATAGATGAACTCGTCCTGGTTGGGATGGACGTGCCGGGGCACGAAGCTGTCTGCCGGCAGCGTCGCGTCCCAGATGAAGGAGGTCTGCGTCACCGCCATCGGGATGTAGATCTGGTCGAGGATATTCCAGGCCTGGCCATCCACGCCGGCTTTCGCCCGGACTGCGCCGCTACTTGCATCCATTTTGCCACTCTCCCTGTGATTGGCCTTCAAAAACACTGCGCCCGCCCGCTAGAGAGCCTGGCCGATGCGCCCGACCAGCGTGTCGAAAAGCGGATTTCCCGGCTTCTCCAGCTCGAGAATGATATCGAAATGGTGGAAATCGGGCATGGCGATCGAAGTCGCGCTGTTGCCGTTGCCGCGCCACGCCTGCTCATAGATTTCGGTCTGCCGCCGGAATTCCGATGATTCCAGACCGCCGTAGGAGACCAGGAGGTCGGCGACGCTTTTCCCGGGAACATGAAGGATTGGGCTGTTGCGCTGGATCAGTCCGGCGTCGAGCCGCAGTTCCTTGTTGACGAAGGTATGCTCGATGGGCGCAAGATCGAAGATGCCGCTGACCGACAGGGCCGTGCCGACGACATCGTCGCGGAAATCAAAATCCTTCTGCCATCCCTTCGCCAACAGCATGCCGACGAGGTGGCCCCCGGCGGAATGGCCGCCGATATGGATCCGGCCCGCATCAATGCCGTAATCGCCCGCATTGGCCGCAAGCCAGGCGATTGCCTGCCGAACCTGCCGGACAATCTCGTCGAGATCGACCACCGGCGCCAACTGGTAGTCGACCGTGCAAACCGCGATCCCCTGCCCGACCAGCCCGGGCGCCACGAAGATATTCTCGTCCTTCGAGGACGACCGCCAATAGCCGCCGTGGATCCAGACAAACAGCGGCGCGCCCGGTCCGGCGGGGAAAAGATCCAGCTTCGAGCCGGAGCGCTGGTCGTAGACGACATCGGCGATCCGCTCGACCCGCTCAGCCGCGTCCGCGCTGCGTTGCCGGTAAATCGCGTCCTTGTCGAAACCTGCGGCGGGAATGAACGCGTTGTACTCGTCATCCAGATTTGCGCTGTACGCCGCGTCCATACGAGCCTCCCTGCCTTGACCGTTGTCGGAACCGATCTGATGGCCGGATCCTGCAGGAGCAGTTTCGCAAAGTCAAATTATTTTATAAAATATCTAGAATTGTCGCAAATAGCTGCTACCCTCCCGGAAATCGCGAAGGAGAGCTCACTTGCACTTATTGATCATAGGCGCCGGGATCGGCGGCTTAAGCACGGCCCTGATGCTCGCCGAGCAGGGCATCAGTTGCAGCGTCCTTGAACAGGCTCCGGAGATCAGGGAGGTTGGCGTCGGGATCAACATCCTGCCGCATGCGGTCAAGCACCTGGCTCGCCTCGGACTGCTTGGCGAGCTCGAAGCCAACGCCATCCCCACCGGAACCCTGATCCTGGCAAACCGCTTCGGGCAGGAAGTCTGGCGCGAAGTGCGCGGCGCCAAGGCGGGATATGACGTCCCGCAATTCTCCATCCACCGCGGACGCCTGCAGAAGATCCTGCTCGATGCCGTGCGTGAGAGAGTGGGGGATGTGGTGCGGGTCGACCACAGGCTGACAGGCTTTGTTCAGGCCGACGGAGCGGCGACCGCGCTGTTCGAGACCGCGCAGGGGCCGGTCACCCTGCAGGCGGACGGGTTGATCGGCGCGGACGGGATCCATTCCGTGGTGCGCAAGGGTCTGTTTCCCGATCAGGGGCCGCCGCTCTGGAGCGGCGTGATGATGTGGCGCGGCGCCCGCGACTGGCCCAAATTTCTTGACGGAAACTCGATGACCATCCTGGGCGGGCGGCGCGAGAAGCTGGTGGTCTATCCCATTGCGCCCGGCACGACCGAGGACACGCGCCTGACCAATTGGGTGATCAATATCGGCATTGCCGCGCCCGGGTCCCCACTGCCCCAGAGTGAGGACTGGTCGCGCGAAGGCGCGCGCCAGGCGCTTCTCAAGCGAATCGACCGGTTCAGCAGCCCGCTTCTCGACGTCCGCGGATTGCTCGAATCCACACCCCAGTTCTGGGAGCATCCGATGTGCGACCGCGATGCGCTGCCTTTCTGGTCCAAGGACCGCGTCACGCTCCTGGGAGACGCCGCCCATCCGATGTATCCAATGGGCTCGAACGGCGCCGGTCAGGCAATCCTCGACGCCGCATGCCTGTCGCGCGAACTCGGCGCGCGCAAGACCGTGATCGACGCCTTCAAGGCCTATGAGGCGGAACGGCTTCCCCTCACAGCCGAGGTCGTGCGGCGCAATCGCCTGGGCGGGCCGGAAATGGTTATCGATCGCGTCGAGGAACTCGCCCCCGACGGGTTCGACGACATCGAGGCCCTTCTGCCGTACCCGGAACGCCTGAGGCTTTCGAACGAATACGCCGAAACAGCCGGTTTCTCGCAAGCCAGGGTGAATGCATGAATGGGCACGGCTGGGTCAGCGCCGGCTGACCCGGCACGCCCGGCAGATCTGTTGCGACATGCCGCGCGTCATTGCGCGGCAGGCTTCAGCTTCCAAGCCCGCCCAGGCTGGTTCCGCCACAGACATAGAGCACCTGGCCGGTCACGAAGCTCGCCTTCGGGTCGAGGAAGAACAGGGCGGCATTGGCGATATCGTCCGCCGTGCCGATGCGCCTGACCGGCACGGAGTTGGCGATCTTGTCCTCGAGTTCCCCGCCCTTCGGCACGATGCCCCAGAAATTTTCGGTCTTCACCGGTCCCGGAGCGATGACGTTGACGGTGATGCCCTGGCCTGCCAGTTCGAGCGCCCAGGTCCGGGCAAGGCCATGCACGCCGGCCTTGGTGGAGGCATAGGCGGAGCGGGTCGGCATCCCCATCGAGGCCCGGGAACTGATGAACAGGATGCGGCCCTGGCCGCTCTCCTTCATTCCCGGCAGCATCGCCTGCGTCAGCGCCAGCGGGGCCGCCAGATGCAGCTGGGCGAGCGTGAGAACATCCTCGGGCTTCGCATCGGCAATCAGATTGGGCAGGATCATGCCGGCATTGTGCACAAGTGCGCTGACCCTGTGGTCGGCGGCGATCCGTGCGGCGATCTCGGCTGTCGCGGCCGCATCGGTGAGATCGGCGGCATAGCCCGAGAGCTTCTCATGCTCCCAGCCGGGCAGCTCCAGGCCTAGGGAGACGACCGCCTCGCCGGCGGCCAGCAGCCGTTGTGCGATTGCCGCCCCGATCCCGGAATTGCCGCCGGTTATCAGCGTCGTCCGCCCCGCCATGCGCCTTACTCCGCGTCATAGAGCGCGAAGACGCGCAAGGGGCTGGCCGAGCCGCCCTGAATTTTCAACGGTGCCGCAACGATCATCGCGCCGAAGGTCGGCAGCTTGTCAAGATTGGTGAGACACTGGAGCCCATAGCGGCCATTGCCGTGCAGGATCGAATGGGCGGGCATCGGCGGGTTGAAATGGGAGCCCTGTCCTGCATCGGTTCCCACCGTCTCGACAGCCAGGCCGATGCAGTCCCGCTCATGCACCAGGAACTCCATGGCGCCTGCATCCGGACCGGGCGAATGCGCGCCGTCCTTCTTGAGGTTGAGATAGTCCGGGGTGCCGACCCGCTTGTACCAGTCGGTGCGCAGGGCGACCCAGTGCCGGGGCGGGATCTTGCCGTTGCGGGTTTCCCAGTCCTCGAGAAAGGCCCGGGTCAGCACGAAATCCGCATCCGCGGCAGCTTCCGCGGAAATATCGACGACAACCGCAGGCGCGACAAAGTCGCTGACCGGGACTGCATCGACCGTGTTGGACGGCAGGTCCCTGCCCGTCACCCAGTGAGCCGGCGCATCGAAATGGGTGCCGGTATGTTCATTCATGCTGATGTTGTTCCAGTACCAGGCCGGGCCGTTGTCGTCGTAGCGCGACACGGTCTCAACCCGGAAAGGCGCGCACTGGCCGAACTCGGCGGGCAACACAATCACCGGAAAATCGGGGGACAGTGTATTGGTCAAGTCGACGCATTTCAGCTTTCCGCTGACCAGGGCCGCGGCCATCTCAGCGCACAACGAACCGGAATTGCTCATAGGTTTTCCTCTCGGATGGTCAAAAATGGATCCTGCTGCCAGCGCGCCGCCAGGTCCTCGGCGACATCGCCGACGCACACCTGTTCCAACCCGTCCTGAAGCACCTGGACGACAGCCTGCGCGACCCTGGATGTCGCGACCTTGGGCGGCGGCACCGCCTGATGCCACGCATCGTCAATCGGTCCGCACAGCACGCTCGCAACACGGATGCCGACGGACGCCATCTCGCCGCGAAGACCGGCGACCAGCGACAGCCTGGCCGCGGCACTTGCCGCGAACCCGGCAAATCCCGCGTTGCCGGTCATGGCATAGATGGAATTGATGTCGACGAAGGCGGCGGCGGAATTCACGCCGTCATCCGAGCGCGCGCCCAGGGCCGGGCCAAAGGACTGCGCCAGCCGCAGCAGCCCGAAGGCATTGATGTCCATGGCCGTCTGCAGCGTCGCAAGCCTGCTGCCGGACGACACGCCCCCGGGGCGGACATAGCCTGCGGTGTTGACGATGATATCGACGCGGCCGCCAAGCGTGCCGGCCAGCTCGCTCACGCTGCGGCTGTCGGTCAGGTCCAGCGGCACCATGTCGATATTGGGCGTCGACGCGATCCACTCCTCCCCGTCATGGCGGAGCAGCGGGTCGGAATTGCCAAGAAAGACCGTGCCCGCGCCGGCCGCAAGCAGCGCCTGCGCGACATCCTGCCCAAGCCTGGTCCGTCCGTCGGTGACGAGAATACGGCGGTGCTTCGGCGCCGAGGTGAAGACGCGCAGTTGCGGGTCATCCTGCATATGCGGTGTCTCCTTCAACGGCAGGGCGAACAGGGCGGGATTGCCGCCGCGATCCAGGACCAGGCGCATTCTCACCTGGTCACCGATCGCGACGTCGCCGTGAAGATGCGCCACCGCGGTGGGGCCGGCGTCGAGCTGAACCGTCCCGATCCGCCAGGGCAGATGTTCGCGAAAGAAGTTGTCGGTGGTTGCGCGCACGACGGTTTCCGCCAGCAGGACCGCGGTCTGCGGCTGGTCGGCCCAGCGCAACTCCCCCCAGCAGTGAGGGCAGCGGTCTCTGGGCGGATAGGTCGCTTCGCTGCACCCCTCGCAGACCTGCAGGACGAACCGCCCCTGCCCGGCGCGGACCGCCATCGCCTTGGCGGCGCGGCTGCGCAGACGCGGCGGGACATGGCCCAGCCGGGACGGCGTCAGCGGATCCTTGCGCTTAGGGGGAGAAAGGGGATTGCTCATGTCAGGTCGCCCCTTCCAGCACGGCGGCGCCGGTGCAGACGCCGCGGTCGTAATTCACAAGTCCAAATCCCGACACCAGCGCCCGCCTGGCGTCGGGAACCTGGTCGCCCAGCGGGCACCCCAGCACCTGCCTCAACGCCTCGGTGACGTTCTGGAACCCGCCGGCCGCACCCGCCTGGCCTGCGGAGAGCTGGCCGCCATTGGTGTTGAGCGGCAACGATCCCGAGATCGTGAAATCATGCCTGTCGATGAAGCCCGCGACTTCGCCCTTCCGGCAGAAGCCGAGATCCTCCATCTGCATGGCCACGATCACCGGATAATCGTCGTAGAACTGGATCGTATCCATGTCTTCGGGACTGCAGCCGGCTGCCTCCCACAGCGTGTCAACATCCCTGACCCATCCGCCACGGACCTGGATGGGGTCTTCGGGAAAGGCGTTGTGGCGCTCGATCGTCGCCTTGATCGAGGCTGCAGCAAGCCCCAGGGATGCCGCCTTCTCTTCCGTTGTTACGATGAAGGCTTCGGCGCCCGCGCAGGGCATGACGCAATCGAGAAGATGTACCGGGTCGCTGATCGCCCGGGACGACATGTATTGGTCAAGGCTCAGCGGGCGCTTCATCAAGGCATGCGGGTTGGACAGGGCGTTTGCCCGTTGCGCCACGCAGAGCTTGCCGAAGCTTTCGCGCCCGACCCCATAGGTGCGCATGAAATTGTCGGTGATCAGCGCGAAGGTCGCGTTCGGCCCGCCAAAGCCATAGGGATACATCGCGTCTTGGGAAAACCGCGAGAACCCGGCAAGGGTCTGGCGGAAGCTGTCGACCTGGTTGGTGTCGGCGGCAAGGCAGACGACAAGGTCGGCGTCGCCCGACTGGACGGCGCGCGCCGCACGTCGGAGTGCCATGACCCCGCTGGCGCCGCCTGTGGGAATGTGGTCCATCCATCTCGGGCAGAGCCCCAGATGCTGGATCATGCCGACCACGCTGTCGGGTCCCGACGAAAAGCTGGCGAAACAGAACCCGTCGATATCGGCCGGCCCGAGACCAGTGCGTTCGCCGAGCGCGCTCAACGCGGCGCCGGCCCACCAATGCGCGGTTTCAGGCGAGTAGCGGACATAGGGCACGGTGACGGGGCAGCAGACCGCGACGCCGTCATAGGCGGCCGGGCGCCGGGTCAAACCCGCCGCCTCTTGAGCGCGCGCGTGTCATGGAACTCGCCCCTGGCCATGAGGTCGGCGACCAGGTCCTTGACCTTTCCCCGCAGGATTTTCTGCGTGGCGGTCAAGGGCAGTTCCGGGACGAAGGACACCCAGCCCGGGACCTTGTAATAGGCCATCTGGTCCAGCGCCCACTGCACGATCTCCTCCGCCTTGCCGGCCGACCCGTCGCCGGCGCCAAGGACGATGACGACGGCAACCTCGTCGCCGCGGGTCTCGTCCGGCGTCGCCGCAGCCGCGGTCATGCGGATGTCGGGATGGCGATTAAGGATGGTCTCAACTTCCACCGCGGCGATGTTTTCGCCCGACCGGCGGATGACGTTCTTCTTGCGGTCGATGAAATGAAACGAGCCATCCGCATCCCGCGAGACGATATCGCCGGTGTGAAACCAGCCCCCTTCCCAGACCTCGTCGGTGGCCTGCCGGTTCTTCAGATATCCGGAAAAGAACCCGTAGCGGGGATTGTCCCCGGCCCGCCGCACCAGCAGTTCGCCGGGCGCATCGCCCTCGACGTCGTGCCCGGCATCGTCAACCACCCGCACTTCGACGTCCGGCTCGGCGCGGCCGAAGCAGGACGTGCCGGTCTTGCGCGGCTCTTCAAAAGCGCAGATCACCCCGCCGCTGCCGGTTTCCGTCATCGCCCAGGCCTCGATGAGCGGGAAGCCGAAGCGCTGTTCGAAGGGCTCGTGCAGCTTCTTGTCCACGCCGGCGCCGAACCCGAACCTCACCGAATGATCCCGGTCCGCCGGCGATGGTTCTGCGCCGCTCAGCATCGACGGCATGACGCCCAGATAGTGAACCACCGTGGCGCGGCTCTCGCGCACCGACTGCCACCAGCTCCGGGGATGAAACCGGTCCAGAAGGATGATGCAGCCGCCAACCGTGATCATCGCCATGACCGAGACGGCCATGGCATTCATGTGGAACACCGGCAGGGGCGTGAGCATCCGCTCGCAGTCCTTGCGCAGGCTGATATATCCGCCGGTCGTCTCATACCAGTCGCCGGAATGCAGGAAGTACTCGTTGCTCAGGATGCAGCCCTTGGGCTGGCCGGTGGTTCCGGACGTGTAGAGTAGGGCGCATTCGGTGGAACTCCCCAGATTCACGCCGCCCGAAGCGGGGAGGGTCGCTTCGGGCAGCGTGTCTCCGGGGGAGATGACCGGCAGGGTGAGACCCGCATTTGTGGCCGCCTGGCGCACTTCGTCTGCCCTCTCGGGCAGGACGATCGCCAGGATCATTTCCGAGTGGGCGGCCAGGTATTCGAGCTCCGCCAGCCGCAGGTCGGGATTGATCGGCACGACCGAAGCGCCGAGGCTGTTGAGCGCCAGCCAGATCTCCAGATAGACCGGCCGGTTCTGCAGCAGCAATCCGACGCGGTGCCCTGCCCCGTAGCCGGCCCCGGCGAACCGCTTGGCCCAGCGGCCGACGCGTTCCCCCATTTCGGCATAGGAGACTTCACCGGCCGGGATCGCGTAGATGCGGGCGGTCTCGTCCAGAACCTGCAGAAAGGGCGCGTCGCCACGCCGATGGACGGCGTCAGAGAAGCGTTCGAAAACGGTTTGGTGGGACATGCGCCGCCCTAGATGAAGAGTTGGAGATTGCCGAAGGGGGCATCGAAATTGATCAGGTCGATCCGCTTGAGCTTGATCTTCAGCGCTCCGTCCACGTCGACCAGGTGATGCGACACCCAGCCCGAATAGCGCTCGAGCTGATCGCCGCGGGTTTCGGTGTAGATGAAGGAGGTCCTGGCCTTGCAGACGCCGTCGTCCTCGCCGAGCGACAGGACGCGCGGCCGCTCGAGCAGGTGGTGGCAACGGCTCTTGGGCTTCTGGCTGAAGGTGCGTTCGCCGGCAAGGCGCTCGACCCGCACCGTCAGCAGCAGCCGGTCTTCATACATCAGCGACGGCTGCATGATCGGATCCTGCTGCTTCCATTCGAGCGGCATCCAGTAGCGCCCCTCCTCGTGAAACAACGCCAGCCAGTCTTCCCAGCGCATCTCGTCGAGAGCCGCGACCTCATCATAGATGAAGTCCACAATCCGGTCCGGTTTCATTCCGCGGCCTCCACGCTTTGATCCATGTTGAGGGTCATGAACTTGCTCCAGGCATAGAACTGGTTGCGCATCTGCCGCTCGGAGGTTCCGTTGACCACCTCGTTCGCGTCGCGCGGCTCGTCCGCCTCGTACAGGCGGTGAAGGTCGATCCATTCATTGCCGTCCGAGCGCAGCCCTTCCTGGGCCCGCTCGTACATTTCGAGGTCGTCGTGGCCGACGATCGAGGTGGGCGCATTGATGAAGCGGTTGTACATAAGAGATCGCTCATATAGCTTGTCCGGCGCCCCGACCAGACGGAAGACAAAGCTCTCGACCAGGGTCTTGTCGACGGCGAGGGGGATGAAGTTGCGCAGGATCTGAACCGGCCCCTTGACCATGATATTGGGGAAATAGATCGTGTTGTGGCGGACATCGCCCAGGATCGCCCTGGCCCTTTCGGGTCCATAGGCCGCCTCCATCCTGGTCATGTATTCGGACACGTCGTCATAGTCCTGGTGGATCGAGCCAGAGACGCCGGTATGGCCATGGCCGTTCGGCCAGACGCGGATGCCCGCTCCCTCATAGAACTCGTAGGGCGACATGAACGGCGCATAGAGCTGCACGGCCATCGGGGTTTCGGTGAACTTGTGCTTCTCGCGCTCCCAGACGCTGACCGCCGTGCCGGCGGAGCTTTCATGGGCGACCATCGGATGGCAAGTGTCGGTCTGGTTGTCGACCAGCATCTTCCAGTTGCACTGGTGCATATAGCGGATCGGCGCGGCAATGATCTCGAGTTTGCCTTCGGGAGACCGGTCGATCATGTTGTCGATGGTCGACAGGGACTCGCCGAAATAATCTTCAAAGGAGAGCCCGTTGTCGGCGAGCCGGGCGAAGATGAAATCGCGATAGATCTTGACGTTCCTGACGCGGGCCAGTCCTTCGGATGCGGCATCCGTATCGAACCCGGTTCCCTCGTATCCCTTTTTCAGCGGGATCGCGAGAATCGATCCGTCGGTCTTGAACGACCAGGCGTGATAGGGACAGCGGAAGAACTTGCCGGTGTTGCCGCAGGCCTCGGAGGCGATCTTGACGCCCTTGTGCGGGCACCGGTTGTGCAGGACGTAGATCTCGCCGTCGCGATGGCGGGAGATCAGCAGCGGCTGGTGGCCGATTTTCGAGGTGATGAAATCGCCCGTATTCTTCAACTGGCTGGCATGGCCGACATAGACCCAGGTGTTTGGAAACAGGCTTTCCATCTCCAGGTCGAAAATCTCCTTGTCCACATAGGTATCCCGGTGAACGGCATAGCCTTTCACCAGGTCTCGTATGGCTTTCGCATTCCCACGGTATCGGTCCATGACAACCTCCCTTGCGGATCAAATATCCAGAACCAGTCGCGGCGTCTTCGACCGCGAAACACAAATCTGCATGACTTTCCCCGAAGCCTTTTCGGCGTCGGTGAGAATGATGTCCCGGTGATCGGGCTCGCCCTCGATCACCTCGCACTGGCAGATCCCGCAATCGCCCCGCTTGCAGTCGTAGAGCGGGTCGAGACCCGCCTCCTCCAGCGCCTCGATGATCGTCTTGTCGGCGGGGACGTGAACCACCTGCCCCGAACTCTTCACGACAACATCGAAGGCCGTGTCCGATGCGTGGTCGATCTCGGCTGAGAAGAGCTCGTAGTGGAGCTGGTCCGGCGGGAATCCCTGACTGCCCGCGATCGCCTTGACGGCCTCGATCATGCCGGTCGGCCCGCAGAAATAGACGTGGGCGTTCCTGGCTGCCGCTTTCAGCACGGCGGCGATATCGAGCGCGGTGTCCTGATCGTCGTAATGGAGATGCAGCCGGTCGCCGCAGATCCGTTTCATGTCGTCGACAAACGCCAGCCTGCCCTCGCTTCGTCCCGCGTAATGCACGTCGAACCGCCGGCCCGCGCGCGAAAGCTCGTCGGCCATCGACAGGATCGGCGTGATCCCGATGCCACCGGCGATCAGGATTGCGGGCCCGTCATGGTCCTGCAGGGCGAACTGGTTGACCGGGTCCGAGATCCGGACCTTGTCGCCCGGCTTGAGGGCGTGCATGAAGCGGGACCCGCCCCGGCCGCCCTTCTCAAGCAGAACGCCCAGCACCAGGCCTCCCAAGTCCGGCCCGGGCAGAGCGAGCAGCGAATAGGCCCGGCTGGTTCCGTCGGTCAGGTGCACGCGAACATGCGCACCCGCGGACCAGGCCACTTCCGCACCGTCCACGCCGACGAATTCAAGCCTCTTTATGTCAACGGTCTCATACGCCGATGACCGGAGCTGGTAGGTGTTGGTCCGCATCTCACACACTTTATGGTTTTGCATAGTTTTATATATGAAATAATGCCTGTCAAGCTATTTGCTCGGCAATTGCAGGACTCGGATTGATTTCCATCGTTTTAGCTGTAAAATTATGCATTAGCATGTATTGCAATTCCGGCCGGGCCTCCGGGCTCCTTCCGGGCACCCGGCCAATCCGAGGGAGAACGCGGCACATGCGGCGAATGGCGTCCTTCTCCGAGGCTTCGGAGGACCGGCGGCCATGAACAGGGTGAAGTGGAAGGGCGCTCTCGAAGAAACGACCAAGGGTGGTCGGGCCCGGACACCGCGAACAGCAATGTCAAACCAAACTGGGAGAATGAAATGTTAAAGAAAACACTGATGGCCGCCACGGCTGTTGCCGCCATCTTCGCCGGCAGCCAGACGACGCTGGCGGAATATCCGGAGAAGCCGGTCGAATTCGTCGTGCCGTTCCCTCCCGGGGATCTCGAGGACATCCTGACCCGGATGATCGCCGACAAATTCCAGGAAACCTACGGCGTGCCATCGGCGGTCGTGAACCGGCCCGGCGGCGGCGGCGGTCCCTTCCCCGGCGCGGTGAGCGTCGCCCAGGCGCCGGGCGACGGGTACACCATTGGCTCCTTCGTGCTCGATGTGCCGCTGATCGGCCACATGATCGGCATCCCGGACCTCGCCGACCAGCCTTTCGAACCGGTCGGCATCTTCCTGACCTATCCCTTCATCCTTGCCGCCGGCAAGGACGCCCCCTTCAGCACCATGGAAGAGCTCGCGGCCTATGCGCAGGACCACAAGGTCGTCGTCGGGCATTTCGGCGCCGGCGCCACCCCGACCGAGATCACCATGGCGGCCCAGTCCGCTTTCGGCTTCAAATGGGGCGCCGACGCGGCGTTTGATGCGCTCGACTGCAATACGCTGGCTTCGGGCGACGCCGACGTGATCAACACCACGCTGCAATTGATCCAGCCCTGCCTGGACGAGATCAAGCCCTTAGCGGCGTTCACCACTAGCCGTATAGCCACCCTGCCGGATGTCCCCACCCTGGGCGAGCTGCGTCCGGAACTGAAACTGGCCACCTGGAACGGGCTGTTCGTCCGCAAGGAAGTTCCTGCGGAAGCGCGGGAGAAGATTGCCGCGGTTGCCAAGGAAGTCATCGCCAGCGAGGCAGCGAAGAAGCTGGCGGACCAGACCGGCGCCCAGATCTACTGGCTGGACGCGACGCAAGCGGCGGCGGAAATCGAAACCGACCGGGCCACGCTCGGCCACATTGCGGAAATGAACGGAAACTGATCCGCCGCTTGTGAAGACCTGCCGAACTCAAGAGCCCCCCGACCCTGTTGCAGGGTCGGGGGGCTCTTCATGTCCGGGGACGCAAGCCAAGGACGCTCGCCTGAGAGCGGGCAAGCGGTGCCGATCCCGATCCGATCAGACGCTGTCGCCGGCAGTCGTGCCGGGCTGTTTGCCTTCGGCGCGGAGTGTGCGCAGGTGCTGGACGATGACGAAGACGATCGCAAGAATGATCACCACCGAGATCGGCCGGTCGAAGAAGTCCAGCGGGCTGTCGATGCGCGCCATGGATGCGCGCAGCTTGACTTCCATGATGCCCCCCAGGACCATTCCGAGGATGATCGGGACGACGGGCAGGCCGAGCCGCTTCAGGATCAGGCCGAAGACGCCGAAGCCCGATGCGATGGCGCAATCGGTGATGGAATTGCGCAGGCTGTAAACCCCGACGAAGCTCAGCGCCATGATGGTCATGCCGAGGAAGCGGGTGGGAACCTGGGTGACCTTGATAAGGGCATTGGTCGAGAACAGAAGGAAGATAACGACCAGCACATTGAGGATCAGCAGCGACAGGTACAGCGCCATGATGAAGTCCATGTGGTCGCGAAACAGTTGCGGCCCCGGCACCACGTTGTGGACATAAAACACCGACAGCATCATGGCCGTGAGCGCTTCGCCGGGAATGCCCAGGGCAAGCAGCGGTATCATGGCCGAGGGCGGGACGGCATTGTTGGAGGCTTCGGAGGCGATGATGCCTTCCGGGGACCCCTTGCCGAACATTCCCGGCTGCTTCGATGTCTTGCGGGCATAGGTATAGGACAGGAATTGCGCGGTGAACTCGCCGACGCCCGGAATGATGCCCATCGCCACCCCGAAGCCTGACGAGACCGACGCAACCCGCTTGTGCCTGAACAGCTCCGCGAATCCGCGAAACAGATTGCCCTGCACCGTCATCGGCTTTGGAACCGCGTCGCTGTCGACCATCAGCACCAGCGCCTGTGAGATCCCGAACAGGCCGAGCACCACGACGATCAGATCGAACCCCGAGGACAGCCACGCCTGATCGAAGGTGAAGCGCTGGGTGTATTTGACCGTCTCCAGCCCGACACTGTTCAGGAAGATGCCGAGAAAGGCCAGCATGCCCGCCGCCATGGCCTGGCCCCGGTGCGCGACGATGACCAGCACGATGCCCAGCAACGCCGCCAGAAAGATTTCGCGGCTGCCGAATTTCGGCGCGACCATCGCCAGCACCGGCGCGAACAGGATCAGGCAGAGAATCGCAAAAATTCCGCCGAAGAAGCTCGCCGAATAGGCCAGCGACAACGCCCGGTGCGCTTCGCCGCGTTGCGTCATCGGGAAGCCGTCATAGGTCGTCAGGGCATTGACCGGGGTTCCCGGCGTGTTGAGCAGCACCGCCGGAATGGCGCCGCCATACATGGAGGATCCGTAGATGCCCAGGAGCATGGTCAGTCCGACGACCGGCTCCATCGAGAATGTCGCAGGCAGCAGGATGGCGATGGCGGTCGGCGCCCCCACCCCGGGGATCGCGCCGATGATCACGCCGCCCACCGAGCCCACGAAGAGGGCAAGCAGGACCTGCCAGTTGAGAAGGATCTCGATCCCGCCGATTACAGCTTCCATCGGTCTGCTCCCCTAGAGATAAGACATGGCAAATCGGCGCAATGAGGCCGGAAGATGCTCGTACAGCTCGCCGACCGGCATGTTCACCTGCAGAATGGACTTGAAGATCAGCACGACCGAAATGGCGAAGAGCAGCGCTGCTCCATAGGCAACGGGTTTCCGATAGCCCAGCCGGAAGGTGACCAGCAGCGAGAAAAGCACCGTGGCCGGAAGGTATCCGAGAAACGGCACGCTCCAGACATAGACGAGCAGATAGGCCACATATTCCAGCGACCGCATCCAGAACACCGTCTCCTGCAGCCGGCCGGGCGTTCTCGGCGAAACCAGCGATCCGCACACATGCAGGATCGCGAACAGCAGCATTCCGAGAACGGAGACCGTCGGCCAGAAAGCGGGTTGCGAAACCAGCCCCATGCCCGACACCCACTCGACTTCCTCGCCGAGGTTGGCGAACAGGAACAGGCAGAAGGCCAGGAACCCCAGAGCGAAGACGAGGTCGCCCGGCGGGCGCTCCCGTTGAAGCACATCCAGATAGGATCTCAACCTGCTCATCACCTGTTCTCCCTCAATTCGTTTCCGGTTGGCCGATCAGAGAGGCAGAGGCAAACGTCATCCCGCTCGCCTGCCGTCAAGCGCCGGTTTGCTGCACCGGAAAAAGAACGGACGCGCCGATGTCCCGGCGCGTCCGCAAGATCAGGCCTTGCCGGCCAGCAGCGTTCCGCAATTGGGCACCTTGGGCTCGAGGCCCAGGCGCACCAGCATCTGGTGGGTCGTCGCCACCGCGGCCGAGAGAACCGGAACGCCGCATTCATCCTCGACCCGCTGGATCGCCGCCAGCGAAGGCATCTGCACGCAGGCCGAAAGCACCAGCGCATCGATGTTCTTGAGGTCCAGGCGCTTGTAGATCTCCACGAGGTTCATCGGATCCTGCGCCGCGACCTCGAGATTGTCCGGGATTTCCAGCGCGATGTAGTCCTTGACCTCGACGCCTTCGGCTTCGATGTACTCGGCCACCAGCTTGGTCAGGGGCTTCATGTAGGGCGCCACGATCGAAATGCGCTTTGCCCCCATCAGCTTGAGACTGTCCACAAGCGCCCCGGCGGAACTGACCACCGGTGCGGGATGGCCGTTTTCGACGGTGATCTTGTGCAACCGCTCCTGGCTCTCCCTGTGATAGCCCTTGCCCATGGCCATGATGGCGACGAGACAGGCGTAGCCCATCACGTCGACGGCGGCGTCGGAAAGCTCATAGGCGCAGCGGTCGCTGTCGCAGTCCATGGCCTTGAGCTCTTCCGGGGTGACCTTCTTCATCCGCATCCGCGAGGAATGGAAGGAAAAACGCTCCGGAAAGATGGTTTCGCGGGCGCGCAGCATGGCCGGGATTTCGCGTTCCATGGTCAGGTTTGACGAGGGAACGATCTGGCCGATCTTGATGGTCTGGTTCATGTCAGTCCCCGATCTTGACGACGGGATTGCGCAGCACGCCGATCCCGTCGACGCCGCATTCGATGACGTCTCCGGGCCACATGAATTCCTGCGGACTGCGTCCGGCGCCAACGCCCGCGGGCGTTCCGGTGGCAATGATATCGCCGGGCTCCAGCGTCATGCCCGAAGACAGGTCGGCGATCAGGGTCGGAATATCGAACAGCAGGAACTTGGTGTTCGAGCGCTGCTTTTCCTCGCCGTTCTTCTTGAGCCACAGGACGAGATTGTGCGGGTCGGCTATGTCATCCGCCGTCACGATCGCCGGACCGAACGGCGCGTAGCTGTCCTGCCCCTTGGAGAAGATCCACTGTCCGGCCCGCCGGTTGTCGCGCGCCGAAACGTCGTTGATGACCGAATAGCCGAAGACATGGCTCATCGCGTCTTCCTTGGAGATACGGGTCGCCCGCTTGCCGATGATCACGGCCAGCTCGACTTCCCAGTCGAGTTGCTGGGTCATGGCGGCGTTGTGCTGGATCGGCTCGCCGTCGGCGATGACGGCCGTCGGCGGTTTCGAGAACACCACCGGCTTGTCCGGAAGCTCCTTGGAAGTGTCGAGCGTCCGCGCCGATTCGGCGACATGCTCGACATAATTGAGGCCGATGCCGAAGATGTTCTTGCGCGGGCGCGGAATGGGCGCCAGCATCTTCACGTTTTCGACGGGCACGGCGATGCCGGCCGGGCGCTTGCCGTCGGTTTCGGCGATGGCGCGGGCCAAGGCCGCCAGGGCATCCGGACCCTGGTCGATCAGGTCCAGCATCGAGGTCGGAAAGTCTTCCCCGACGACGTGGCCGAGGCGCTCGACGTCGATGACCAGTCCGTCCCAGACAACACCAAGACGTCCTTCTGCCGCTGCCGCGGCACGATAGGTTACAAGTTTCATTTCTGGATTCCCAAACTGTCGTTATTGCTTGACGATCTGATGACCGTCATTTTCGTTCAGCGCCTGTTCGGCGTAGAAGCCGAGCTTTTTCATGGTAGGAAGATCATTGAAAGAGAAAAGGCACGCATCGTCGCCCGTCGCGGTGTTGCAGTGCTCGTGCCACATCCACGGCGGAACGCAGAAGATGTCCTTCTCCTTCCAGTCGAAGCGCTTGCCGTTGATGACGGAATAGCCCTCCCCCTTGGCAACCTGGTAGATGATGTTGCCGGTGTGGCGGTGCGCCTGGGTGTGCTCAGACGGACGCAGGAGCTGCATCGTGGCGCCCATGGTCAGCATCGGGTCGCCGCCGGTATGCGGGTTGCTGTAGCGCATGATCACGCCGTCATAGGGCGAGCCGTCGGTGACCTTTGCGTAGTTCAAGAGCGCCTCGTAGGTCGGTTCCCAGCGATACTGCAACAGCGGCGAATAAGGCTTGTCCCATTTGTCCATCAGCGGCAGCAGCCCCGGTGCGCCGTAGGTCAGCGGGCTGCCGTTCACCGGAAGATTGGTCGTCTGGTAGTCGTTGGGATGCACGGCGTAGAAATTGGCTTCCAGCGCATTGGTCAGCGGGATGTCCAAGCCGTCCTGCCACATGCAGATCTCGCCATCCTCGGCGATTCCATGTTCGTGCCAGGTACCGTTGGGCGTGATCACAAAGTCTCTTCCGCCCAGTTCCATCTTGTGCCCGTCGACGATGGTATAGGCGCCCTTGCCCTCCATGATGAACCGCAAGGCGGAGGCCGCATGCTTGTGCGCGCCGGCCTTCTCGCCCGGCTTCATCACCTGGATGCCGGAGAACAGCCAGCCGCAGGCGGCGCTGACATCCTTGCGCTTGGGATTGCGCAGATAGACCACGCGCCGCCCGGCGTCCTCGGGGCGGACCAGCTCGATGGCGCGCAGCACCTGGTGGCGCAGATCCGAATTGCGCCACAGAACGGGATCGGAAACCGGCGTCGGCTCCCAAGGCTCAATCGAATTGGCGACCGTCCAGAGGGCGCCGGTGTCGAGCTGTGCCAGATCGTCATAATAGGCTTTCAGCTCCGCGTTGTCCGCAACACGGGCGCGCCCGAGCACGTCATCGCTGTGTGCAGCATTGGTCATTGCAATGTTCCTTCCCTACTTGAGTTTGTCCAGGTGAAGAGGCTCAGACGACGGCAGATCGCCTTCAGGCGCTCCATCGGCTTCCTGTCGCGCGGGCTTTGTCGCCAAGGCGCTTTGCGGTGCGGTATTCAGATGAAGCTGGAAGACATCGAAGCGGTTGTAGTGCCCGATGATGTCGTGCATCTGCTTGGGCTGGATGCAGCGCGCCAGATCGATCTCGGCGTACACGATCCCCTCGTCATCGATAAGGCTGTC
The DNA here is from genome assembly GCF_000759435.1 of Hoeflea sp. BAL378. Taxonomy (GTDB): domain Bacteria; phylum Pseudomonadota; class Alphaproteobacteria; order Rhizobiales; family Rhizobiaceae; genus Hoeflea. The sequence goes on along the minus strand of NZ_JRJG01000038.1, from coordinate 109,593 downwards.
GCCCACGACCCGGCCATCGGGCCCGATGATCCCCGAAAACGCGCTCGACTTGCGTTCCAGCAGCGCGCGTGCGTCCGGCCGCACCTTTTCCATCTCGGTGATGATCTCGTCGGAGATGGTCGAGGTCGAGACGATCGTGAAGACCTTGCCCTCGAAGCTGTGCGACTGCCCGCGCAGCTTGATCGCCTCGGCCATGTCGTAATCGGGTGGGGCCACCGGCAGCGAGATGTAGCTTGCCGCATGCACCAGCTCGCCCTGGGCAAGCAGCGAAAACCGCGCCAGGGTGTTGGTGTTCTCGCCACAGGCGAGCCCGCCGAGAGGTCCGATCTCGGTGTCGTAGACCTTGAGGGTGGATCCGTCGCCGCCGGTCCAGGTGAGCTTTTCGGCCCAGGTCGGGACAAGCTTGCGATGCTTGCCGAGGATGGCGCCATCCGGGCCGATGAACACCAGCGTGTTGTAGAGAGCGCCAAGCGAGATCGGGCTTCGTTCGTTGACGCCGATCACCACATAGGCGTCGTTTGCCCTGGCCGCGGCGCAAACCGTCTCGATTTCCGGACCGGGCAGGAACACCGAAGCCCGTACCAGTTTCTCGAACCAGGCGCTGCCGGTCACCGGATCGGTGATCCAGCTCCAATAGGGATAGCCGGGGATGAAGACCTCGGGGAACACAATCAGGCGGGCCCCGTTGCCGGCGGCTTCGGAGATCAGGTCCGCGGCCTTTCTCGCCGTTGCCGCGGCATCGAGAAAGACCGGGCTGGCCTGCACCGCAGCCGCCTTGAAACGGGGAAATTCCTTATCGGGTAACATGGCGGCTCCTACCGGTTGTCTTCGTAGCGCTTGAACGCGGTGACGAGCGCGCCCACGATCTGGTCGACATGCTCGGCCTGCAGCGTCAGCGGCGGCGATATGATGATGTTGCTGCCGGCGGGACGGACGATGACCCCTTCGTCGCGCGCGAAGGCGGCGATCATCTCGCCCTGGCCCTTGCCGGGATCGATGGGCTCGCGCGTCTTCTTGTCGGCGACCATGTCGATGCCGACCATCAGCCCCTTGCCGCGCACTTCTCCGGCAAGCGAAGACCAGGACGGGATGCCGGCAAGGCCCTTGAGCAGCCGCTCGCCCTGGATCCTGGCGTTCTCGGGCAGGTTCTCGCGCTCGACGATGTCGAGCACCGCGTTTGCCGCGGCGCAGCCCAGCGGATGGCCCGTCGAGGTGTAGCCATGGAAGATGAACCCCATCGGCGACACGCCCTTGGTCCAGGCCTCGTAGACCCGCCTGTTCAGGACGGTGGCACCCATCGGGATGTAGCCGGCGGAGATGCCTTTCGCCAGGCACATGATGTCAGGCTTGACGCCCCAGCCGCGGGCTCCGAACATCGATCCCGAACGGCCGAAACCCGTGACGACTTCGTCCGAGATCAGCAGGATGCCGTATTTGTCCAGAACCTTGCGCATCTTCGGCCAGAAGCTCGCAGGCGGAACGATGACGCCGCCGGCGCCCTGCACCGGCTCGGCAATGAAGGCCGCGACCGTGCCCGGCCCCTGATTGACAATCGCGCGCTCGAGCTGAACCACGATCGCGTCCGCAAGCTCCTCGGGATCTTCCGTATAGGGATTGCGATAGGTCCACGGGCTGTCGATCTGGATACACCCGGCCATCAGCGGCTCATAGGCGGCGCGGTAGCCGACATATCCATTGATCGACGTGCCGCCGAAATGGACGCCGTGATAGCCTTGCTTGAGCGAGATGTATTTATAGCGGCCCGGCTCGCCGACGAGATGCCAATACTGCCGCGCCAGCTTCAGCGCGGTCTCCACCGCATCCGAGCCGTTCGCCGAGAACAGCACCTTGACCATGTCTTCTTCGGCGGCCAGTTCCATGATCTTGGCCGACAGCGCAATCGACGGTCCGGTGGTGGTGCCGGCGAAGCTCGAATAATAGCTGATCTTGTCCATCTGCTCGACGATGGCGGCCTTCACCTCGGGCCGGTTGTGCCCGACATTCACATTCCAAAGCCCGCCGATGCCGTCGAGATAGGTGCCGCCATCGATGTCGGTGACGAACACGCCGTCACCTTTGACAATGATCTGCGGCGGATGCTGATCCGAGATCAGCGGATGGATCATCGGATGAAGCTGGTGGCGCGCATTGTGCTCGCGGAGGAAATTGTCGTCCCTGACAGGCATGCTAATGTCTTTCCCTTTTGACGATTAACCCAGTGCGATACAGACTGACTTGGTCTCGAGATAGTTGTCCAGCGCGGACCGCCCGTGCTCTCTGCCGATCCCGGACTGCTTGTATCCGCCGAAGGGCATGTTCTGGTCCGGCAGGTTGTGGGTGTTCACCCACACGGTTCCCGCCTTGATCCGCGGGACATACCGGTTCACCGTATTGATATTGGTCGACCAGATCGAGGCGCCGAGCCCGTATTTCGTGTCGTTGGCCATCCGGACCGCGTCCTCGGGATCCTCGAACGGAGTGATCGTGAAGACAGGTCCGAAGACCTCCTCCTGCATGATCGCCATGTCCCGGTTGACGTTGGTGAAGATCTGCGGGCGGACGAAATAGCCCGCGCCGGCATAGGGGCTCGTATCCAGAAGCGGCGTAGCGCCCTGGGCGATGCCGCCGGCGATGCAGGCCGACACATGGGCCTGGTGCTTGGCGGAGACCATCGGATTGATCTGGTTGGCCGGATCGAGGCCCGATCCGATCGGCAGGGACTGCGTCACCTGCGCCATGATCTCGCAGACCTTTTCGTACACGCCCTTCTGGGCGTAGACCCGCGTCCCGGCGCAGCAGGTCTGTCCCGAATTGAAGAACACGCCCACGCCCGCGGCAATGCCGAGCTGGTCGAGATCCATGTCATCGAACATGATCATCGGAGCCTTGCCGCCCAGCTCCAGGGTCACCCGCTTCATGTCCCGCATGGCTTGGATGCCGATGCGCTTACCGACTTCGGTCGATCCGGTGAAGGCCAGCTTGTCGACATCGGGATGGGCCGTCAGGGCGGCGCCGGCTTCCTCGCCGGTGCCGGTCACCACATTGACCACGCCCTCCGGCAGACCCGCCTCGAGGCAAAGCTCGACCAGGCGGACGGTGGTCAACGGCGTCTCCTCGGCCGGCTTGATCACGACCGTGCAGCCGCAGGCAAGCGCCGGCGCGATTTTCCAGACCGCCATGTTCAACGGAAAATTCCACGGCGTGATCGCGCCGACAACGCCCACGGGCTCCTTGCGGGTATAGGCATTGTACTTCGTGCCCGGCGGGACGGAAACCGAGATGTCGATCGTGGAGCCTTCGATCTTGGTGGCCCATCCGGCCATGTAGCGCATGTAATCGGCGGAGGCGCCGACCTCGATCAGCCGCGACAGCATCACCGACTTGCCGTTGTTGAGCGTTTCGAGCTGGGCAAGCTCCTCGCCATTCGCCTCGATCAGGTCCGCGATCTTCAGCATCACCCGCTGCCGGTCGACCGGCGACATGGACGACCACTCGCCATTCAGGGCGGCCCGGGCAGCCTTCACCGCCTTGTCGACGTCCTCGACCCCGCCACGCGGAACGGAAGCGATGATTTCGCCGGTCGCCGGGTTGAAAACATCGAGGGTCTTGCCGCCCGCCGCGCCCAGCCTGTGCTTGCCGATGGTCATTTTGACCGGCGAACTCAGGAAATCCGCGACCGCGCTTTCAATTCGAGAGACGGGTGTTTGTGGAGCTGCAATCTGCATGGTCTTCGCTCTTTGCCGTAAGGGTCCCAAAACATTTTCGACCTCATCGGGCCGAAACAACTTGACCTATTTTACATATAAATTTATTCATTACCATACATTTTTTTGGAGACTGACATGGCTGAACGTTCATTTGCGAAAGAGGTGGAGGATCTCCGTCTCGGCGAAGGCGACATTTTCCGGGGGGAAGGAATCCTTGCCATTACAAAGGGTCTTCTCCAGGCCGGCGTGTCCTATGTCGGCGGCTACCAAGGCTCTCCCATCTCGCACCTGATGGACGTCCTGGCCGACGCCAACGACATTCTCGAAGAGCTCGGCGTGACTTTTCAGAGTTCGGCCAGCGAAGCCACCGCTGCGGCAATGCTCTCGGCATCGGTGATGTATCCGCTGCGCGGCGCCGTGGCCTGGAAGTCAACGGTGGGGACCAACGTCGCCTCCGACGCCCTCGCCAATCTCGCCTCCGGCGGCGTCACCGGCGGCGCGATGGTGATCATCGGCGAGGATTACGGCGAAGGCTCCTCCATCATGCAGGAACGGACCCACGCCTTCGCGATGAAGTCGCAGATGTGGCTGCTGGATCCGAGGCCCGAGCACGAATGCATCGTCAACCTGATCGAAAAGGGCTACGAGCTTTCGGAAGCATCCAACACGCCGGTCATGCTGGCCGTGCGGGTCCGCTCCTGCCACATGACCGGCAGCTTCGTCTGCAAAGACAACAAGCGCCCGGAGTTCACGCTCAAGGATGCGCTCAACAGTCCGAAGCGCGATCTCGACCGGATCGTGCTGCCGCCTGCCGCTTACGAACATGAGCAGGAGAAGATCAAGCACCGCATGCCGGCCGCGATCAATTTCATCCGCGACAACAAGCTCAACGAATTCTTCGGCGAAAAAACCGGGAAGACCGGGATCATCACCCAGGGCGGGATGTACAACAGCCTGATCCGCGCCCTGCAGTTCCTGGGCCTGAGCGACGCCTACGGAAACACCAAGATCCCGATCTATGTGATGAATGTCGGCTATCCTACCATCAATTCGGAAGTCGAGGAATTCTGCGACGGCCTGGACGCGGTCCTGATCGTCGAAGAGGGCCAGCCGGAATATATCGAGCAGTCGATCTCCACCGCGCTGTCGCGGGTGTCGGCGCCGACCAAGATCCGCGGCAAGGCCTATTTGCCGATGGGCGGCGATTACACCGCGGCCGTGCTGAGCGATGGCATCGGCCGCTTCCTCAGGGATTTCGATCCGGTGCAACTGGGCAACCGGCCGCCGGTGCCCGAATCCCAGCCGATCCTCGCCGACCCCGTCATCCAGAAGCTCAAGGGGGTCGTCCCTTCGCGGCCGCCGGGACTGTGCACCGGCTGCCCCGAGCGGCCGATCTTCGCGGCGATGAAGCTCGTCGAGGAGGAACTCGGCCAGCATCATGTCTCCGCCGACATCGGCTGCCATCTGTTCTCGATCCTGCCGCCCTTCAATATCGGCGCGACAACCATGGGCTACGGGTTGGGGGCCGCCTCGGCGGCGGCATTCAATGTGAAGGCCGACAAGCGCTCGATCGCGATCATGGGCGACGGCGGCTTCTGGCACAACGGCCTGACCAGCGGCATCGGCAACGCCGTCTTCAACAAGCACGACGGCGTCTTCCTGATTGTCGACAACTACTACTCTTCCGCGACCGGCGGGCAGGACGTTCTCTCGTCCCGGGCGTTCAACAAGCGCCGCAACACCAACAACACGATCGTCGACGCGGTGAAGGGCATCGGCGCCAAATGGGTGCGCCAGATCGATCACACCTATGATGTCACCCAGATGCGCGCGGTGCTCAAGGAAGCCCTGACGACTGAAGCGGAAGGGCCGAAGATCATCGTGGCCTCTTCCGAGTGCATGCTCAACAAGCAACGCCGGGTGAAACCGCAGATCAGCAAGGCGATCAAGGGCGGCAAGCGAACGGTGACGGCCCGGTTCGGCGTCGATGAAGACGTCTGCACCGGCGATCATGCCTGCATCCGGCTGTCGGGCTGCCCGTCCCTGTCGGTGAAGGATCTTGGAGACCCGCTGCGCGACGATCCGGTCGCCTCCATCGACAACACCTGCGTCGCCTGCGGCAATTGCGGCGAGGTGGCAGACGCCGCCGTTCTCTGTCCGTCGTTCTATCAGGCCGACATCGTTCACAACCCCAGCTTCTGGGACAAACTCAAAAGCAGCCTGACCATGCCCGTGATCCGCTTCCTGCAAAACCGTCAACACCGCCTTGCGGCAAGCTTCGAAGCGTGAGGCGGGACATGAAGGACGATACCGTCAAGCTGAACCTGCAAGCCGTTGCCCCTGCCACGGAACGCCCGATCTCCGTCGCGATCGTCGCCATGGGCGGTCAGGGCGGCGGCGTGCTGACCGGGTGGATCGTCAGCCTGGCGGAAAGCCAGGGCTGGGTTGCCCAATCGACATCGGTCCCGGGCGTGGCGCAACGCACCGGCGCGACGATCTACTATGTCGAGATGATGCCGCCCGACGAGGCCGGCCGGCAGCCGATCCTGGCGCAGATGCCGACACCCGGCGATGTCGACGTGGTCATGGCCTCGGAATACATGGAGGCGGGACGATCGATCCTGCGCGGGATTGTCACGCCGGAACGGACCACATTGATTGCCTCCAGTCATAGGTCCCTGGCCATATCGGAGAAAATGGCGCCGGGCGACAGCATCGCCGACAGCGCCGCCGTGACCGACGCGGTGGGCGTCGCTGCCCTGCGCGAGATCATCTTCGACATGAACGCCATCGCCGTCGAGAACGGCAGCGTGATTTCCGCGGCCCTGTTCGGCAGCCTCGCGGCATCGGGCGCCCTGCCTTTCGAGCGGGAAGCCTATTATGCGGTCATCCGCGAAGGCGGAAAGGGTGTCGAAGCCAGCATTCGGACATTCGATGCCGCCCATGCGCGCGCCTCGTCCGGCCCGGCGCGGCAGGAAGAGCCCGCAGCCGTCCCGGCGAAGCCGCCTTTGCCGGAACGTCTGGCGGCGCCCCGCGCCAACCATCTGCTGCAGCGGCTCAGGAGCGAACTGCCGCCGGAGGCGCACGAGATGGCCTTTCTGGGGCTCAAGAAGGTCGTGGATTTCCAGGATACCGACTATGGCGAGGAGTATCTCGATCTTCTCGCCCGGCTGCACGCCCATGACCGCTCGGCCGGGGGCGAGGCGAAGGGCTGGCTCTTCACCGAGCAGGCCGCCAAATATGTCGCCAACGCCATGACCTATGACGACCTGATGCGGGTCGCAAGCCTGAAAACGCGCCTCAAGCGCCGCCAGCGAATCGAGCAGGAACTGGGCGTTTCAGACAAGCATGTGCTGCAGACGACGGAATTCATGCACCCGCGGATGGAGGAATTCGTGTCCGCCTTGCCAGTCGGCCTGGCGCGTTGGATTATCGCACGCAAGGCCCTGTACCGCTGGCTGGACCGCAGGATCAACAAGGGCCGACGGGTCAAGACCTACTCGCTGCACTGGTTCCTGATGCTCTATTTCGTTGGCTCCATGAAGCGGATCCGCCGGTTGACATTGCGCCATCTGGAAGAGACTACCCATCGCGACGAATGGCTTGAAAACGCGAAGATGTTGCTTCAGACGAATTATGAACTGGGGGTCGAGGTCCTCCGCTTCCGCAGGCTCATCAAGGGCTATTCGGACACCCATGTTCGCGGCCTGTCCAAGTTCGACAAGGTCATGCGCACGACGCTCAGGATCGCCGAACGCGAAGACGCTGCCCAATGGGCGCGCCTTCTGCTGGCCTCCGCCGTGAAGGATCATGCCCAGGACGGGCTCGACGGAACAATCAAAACGATAGAGACAATAGCATGACAGCACCCTACACGGCCCAGTCGGCAGCCCGAACGTCGGCGCCCCCGCTCACCAGCCGTCCGGCCGAACTCTGGTCCGCCAGGACCACGTTCCGGCACGGGCAATGCGATCCCGCCGGCATTGTCTACACGCCTCAGTTTTTCGACGTCTTCAACCGCATGATTGAACAATGGTTCTGCGAGCATCTGGGGCTCGACTACTACGACATTCTGGGAGCGCGCCGAATCGGTCTAGGCTATGTCAGTGCATCGGCGGAGTTCTTCGTTCCCTGCCGAATGGGGGACGAGCTGGAGATTTTCGTTCGCCTCGCCAAGATAGGCAACAAATCCTACGCTCTGACGTTGCACGCCATGAAGGGCGAAGAGGAAGCACTGCGCGGTCAATTTGTCACGGTGACGACATCCCTGGAAACGCATGGCTCCATACAGATACCAGATGACATCAGGCGGGCGCTTGTAGCATATGGAGAAAAGACGAATATATGAACGTTATCTGATGATGACCTGAGGACGGAGCGATCTGTGCAGACACCAGACATTCAGAATTCGGCGCGGCCCCTTGATGACGAACCCAATCTGACTGCCCGTCAGAAAGCCGAGACGCGCTTTTGGCTTCAGGTTCTGAATGTCAACAAGCTGATCTACGGCGACCTGAATTCGGCGCTCAATGACCATTTCGGCCTGTCCGTCGCCAAGTTCGATGTTCTTGCACAGCTCCACCGACACCCGGAGGGCGTGCCCATGGGCGAGCTCTCCAGAAGCCTGAAGGTGAGCAACGGCAATGTGTCCGGGCTCGTGTCCCGGTTGCGCAAAGACGGCCTGGTGGACAGGCTGGCGACCAAGGCTGACCGTCGGTCCTTCCGGGCATCGCTCACCGAAAAGGGACGCAAGGTCTTTGAAGAAGCAATCAAGTTGCACAGGCAGGTCGTGTCGGAAAAGCTGCAGAACGTATCCCTGTCGGACATCGATGCGGTGACCTCCGGGCTCAGGGCTATGTCGATGAAGACCCGAAGCGGCGTTGAAGAAGAAGTGAACGCGTGACCGATCAAGACCGGCCGAAAGCCAAGCGGAAAAACCGTTTCCCGTTCAAGTCCCGCGAGAGCCTCCGGCAATACGCCCCCTATCTGATCACCCGGCTGGCTCACCGTTGGGGCGCCGACCAGAGCGCAGCCCTTGCCGACCTCGGCTGGAACGGGACGATGATGCGAATCATGTCGTCATTGTCCGCCTACAAGGAACTGACGATCAACGAACTCGCGGTCCTGTCCGTGACCGAGCAGTCGACAACAAGCAGAACCATCGAGGCTCTCGTGACGGCGGGCTATGTCGGACGGGAAATAAGCGACAGCGACCAGCGTGTCCGTACTGTGGTGCTCACGGAACTCGGCAAGGCCAAACTGAAAGAGATCGCGCCCTTGGTCAATGCCCTCTATAACCGGCTGGTCGAGGATCTGGATGAGGAAGAGCTGATGATCTGCATCCGGGTTCTTCAGAAGATGACCGACAAGATCTGCCTCACCAAGATCTAGCGCCGACTGATTCCATCTTCACCGCCCATCCGAAAGCTATCCGCCGCCGCGATGGCCGCGTCGCCGCCTGCGCCGCTTCAATGCGTGGCTCTGACCAGTCCCGCATAGACTCCGTCGAGCGCGAGCAGTTGCTCGTGGCTGCCGCGCTCGACGACGCGTCCCTTGTCCAGCACGATGATCTGGTCCGCGTGACGGACGGTCGACAGCCGATGCGCGATGGTGATGGTGGTGCGGCCTTCGGCCAGGGTTTCCAGGGCCTGCGCCATCGCCCGCTCCGTGGCCGTGTCCAGCGCGCTTGTTGCCTCGTCCATCAGCAGGACGCGGGAATTGCACAGGATCGTGCGCGCCAGGGAGAGGCGCTGCTTTTCGCCGCCGGAAAAGCGGTAGCCGCGTTCGCCCACCAGCGTGTCGTAGCCGTCCGGGAGCGCCGAGATCGTCGCATGGATCTGGGCGACTTTCGCCGCGGCGATCAATTCGCCATCCGTCGCCTCCGGCTTGGCGAAGCGCAGATTGTCGGCGATGGAGGCATTGAACAAATACGGCTCCTGCGTGACCACGCCGAGCATCTCGGTCAGCGACTGGAAGCTCAGATCTCGCACATCGACGCCATCGTAGCGGATCGCGCCGGAATCGACGTCATACAGGCGGGCCAGGAGATAGCCGAGCGTCGTCTTGCCCGACCCCGTGGCGCCGACGATCGCCGTGTGCGATCCGGCCGGAATGTCGATCGAGACGCCGTCGATCGTCGGCTGCTGGGACGTGTCGTAGGAAAAACGGACGTCCTCCAGGCGGACGGCGCCGCGAAGGGTCTTCCGGTCAAGGGTAACGGGATCGGTCCGCTCGACGATCTCGGCGGGGCGGTCAAGATAGTCGAAGATCCGCGCGAACAGGGCGCGGGTGGTCCTCAATTGGACACCGGACTGCAGAACCTCCTCCAGCGGCCAGAGCAGTTGTTCCTGTAGCGCGATCATCGCGACGAGGGTCCCGATGGTGATTGCCGTCGCCCCGTCCTGCATCAGAAACCCGCCGAGCAGCAGCGTCGACGCCGGCAGCGCATGAAGCACCAGATCGATGATCGACCATTCCCATTGCCCGGCCGTGTGCGAGCGCACCTCGAGCGCCGCGACGCGCTTTGACGTACGGATGAACCGGCGGGTCAGGTCGTCGCTCCGCCCCATGGTCCGCGCCAGGATGATGCCGGAGATCGACAGGGTTTCCTGCACCGCGGAGGACATGTCGGCGATCCGCAGTTGCTGCTCGTAGGTGAGCGCCTCGCGCGATTTCCCCACCCGATGGCTGATGCCGATCGCCACCGGCAAGACCAGGAAGGAGAACAAGGCCAGCCGCCATTCCAGCGCCAGCATGGCGATCATGGTCATCACCACCATGCTGACATTGCGCGTGAGTTCGCTGGCCGTGTGGGTGACGAGCGCCTGCAGCCCGCCGATGTCGCTGGCGATGCGGGACTGGATCTCGCCGGATCGCGCCGTGGTGAAGAAGCCGAGCGACAGCGATTGAAGGTGCCCGTACACGCGCACCCTGAGGTCGTGCATGATCGCCTGCCCGACCTTCGTGGTGATCAGCACCTGGAGCACGCCGATCGCCGTGCTGACGCAGGCAAGGACGATCAGCCCGCCCGCCAGAACCGAGAGCAGCGCAAGATTGGAGCTGGGCAGCGCGACGTCGATAATGCCACGCAACAGGAAAGGGGCGGCGATCCCCGCCATGGATGACAGCAGGATCAGGACGAACACCAGCGCCAGCCGGGAGTGGTAGGCCCGGAACAAGCCGAGGATGCGGCGCACGGAGACGTGCCTGGACGTCAGTTCCTCATAGGAGAAGTCGTCTTCCCGGTTGAGGTCGTCGGTCATTGCTGCTCTCCGGTGGGGTGGACCCGCACCGCGCGGGCGCGGATGAGGGCGGCCGTGACGAAGAGGATGGCCGTCGCGACGGCGATGACCACCACGAACGCTTCGTCGGAGGCGCTCCTCGCCAGGGCTCTCAGCTCGTCCGCGGCCGCGCCCTGCAGCCGGTCCGCGACAATGAGCGCCTGATCGAGCCCGTCGCGGGCGATCTCATCTGTCTTCCACGAAGCCGGCAGCACCAGGGAGGCCGAGTAGACGGCGGACATGAGACTGCCCAGAAGGGCGATGCCGAGCATCCCGCCGAACTCGAAGGAGACTTCTTCGAGCGACGCGGCCATGCCGGCCCGGTCCGGCGGGGCCGACAGCATGATCAGGCTGGATGCCGCCGTCATGGCGGCCCCCAGGCCGACGCCGAGCACCGAAAGGCACGCAATCTGCTGGATGACCCCCGCGTCGTACACGACGAGATAGCCGGCAAGCCCGAAGGCGGCCAGCTCGATGGCGCGCCACAGGGTTTCGGCCCCGCCCCACCGCGGCAGCAGGAGGCCCGTTATCGGGCTGCCCAGGAAGGCGCCCAGCGGTATCGGCAGGATCGACAGTCCCGCCTCGAGCGGCGACATCCCGAGAACCAGTTGCAGCCGCTGGCTGACCACCAGCTCGACCCCGACGATGGCGAATGAGGCCAGCACCGCCGTTGCGACGCCTGCCGAAAAGAGCTCGTTGCGGAACAGGCTGAAATCGATCAAGGGATGGGCGGAGCGCTGCTGTCGCCGGATGAACAGGACCAGAGCCAGCGAACCGACGAGAGCAGCAAGCCCGATGCTCCCGTAGGAGGGCAGCGGCTTCGCCAGTTCCTTGATGGCGAAGACGATCCCGACGAGGCCCGCCAGCAACTGGATCGAGGCGACCAGATCCCAGGGGCGGTCTCCGTTCCGGGCAAGTGCCGGAATGACGACCACCGCGAATGCCAAGGCAACGGCCACGATCGGCACATTGATGAGGAAGACCGATCCCCACCAGAAATGCTCGAGCAACAGGCCTCCGACGATGGGACCCAATGCGGCGCCCCCGGAGGCGACGGCGGCCCAGATCCCGATGGCAAAAGATCGTTCGCGCTCGTCGGTGAAGACGAGGCGGATGATCGAGAGGCTCGCGGGCATCATCATCGCCCCGCCGATAGCCAGCGGCACCCGCGCCGCGATCAGCAGCGACGGCGTCCAGGCATAGGCGGCAAAGAGCGAGGCGATCCCGAAGACCAGAAGGCCGCCGACGAAGAGCTTCTTGTGCCCGACCCTGTCGCCCAGCGTTCCGAGCCCTGGCAAGAGACCCGCCATCACCAGCGGATAGACGTTGATGATCCACAGTTTCTCGTTCGCCGTCGCGCCAAGATCATGGGTCAGGCGCGGCAGCGCCGTGTAGAGCACCGTCATGTCGATGACGATGAGGAACAGGGCGACCGACACGATCGACAGAATGAGCCAGCGGTTACTGGAGGTCATAAAAAGTCACCAAATTGTCTGCGGCAGCCGCCGCATGTACCTGTTTGCGCAACAGCGCGCGCCTGCGATGCCATGGCATCGGCCAGCGGCCTGACACGAGAGGTTCCCGCTGCCAGATTGCCCGTCAGGAACCTTGATTCAGATATTCTTTCAAACACATGATCGCGTAACCATCCGCTTGACGATTGGCCAGGTTGAATCGCGTCCCGGCGCGTTTTCCGACGTTCCTGTGGCATCAGCGGTGCACCGTCTCGTGATCCGGGACCCGGGGCTCTGCCGAACCCGGCGCGGGCGGTGCGGCATGCGCTTGGCGCCCGCCGAAGAGCGTCATCACCACGACGTAGAAGATCGGAACGAACAGCACCGCGAGCACGGTGGCGGAGACCATTCCGCCGAAGACGCCGGTTCCGATCGCGTGCTGGGTTTCCGCGCTTGCGCCGCGGGCGATCATCAGCGGGACGACTCCGAGCGCGAAGGCGAGCGAGGTCATCAGGATCGGGCGCAGGCGCAGCCGCGCCGCCTCGACGATCGCCTCCTGCAGGCTCTTGCCCTCGCCCTGCAGGTTCTTGGCGAACTCGACGATCAGGATCGCGTTCTTCGCCGACAGGCCGATGATCGTGATCAGGCCGACCTTGAAGAAGACATCGTTCTCCAGTCCGCGCAGCAGGACAGCGGTGACCGCGCCCACAATGCCAAGCGGCACGACGAGCATGACCGACAGCGGGATCGACCAGCTTTCGTAGAGCGCCGCGAGCACCAGGAAGACGACCAGCATCGAGATCGCCAGCAGAACGGGCGCCTGCGAGGTCGATTGTTTTTCCTGCAGGGACTGTCCCGTCCATTCGATCATGAAGCCGCGCGGCAATTGCGAGGCAAGCCGCTCCATTTCCGCCATGGCGTCGCCGCTGGAGACGCCGGGCGCGGCTTCCCCGGCAATGCGCGCGGCGGGATATCCGTTGTAGCGCGCAAGCTGGAGCGGGCTCGCCTCCCAGACCGGGGTGACGACCTCGGACAGCGCGACCATGCCGCCGGCGGTGTTGCGGACATAGAGCTTGAGCACATCCTCCACCTGCATGCGGCTTTCGGCATCCGCCTGCACGATCACCTGCTGCAGTCGTCCGGCATTGGGGAAATCGTTGACATAGGTCGATCCGATCGCCGATGACAGCGTGTCGTTGATGACGGCGAACGGTACGCCCAGCGCCTCGGCCTTCTGCCGGTCGATCTTGAGCGAAACGCCGGGTCCCGCGGGCAGGCCTTCCTGATAGACGCCGGTCACCAGTTTGCTCTTGGCCGCCAGGTCGACAAGCTGGTCCTGGGCTGCCTGGAGCGCGGCACTTCCGCTGTTGGCGCGATCCTCGAGCCGCAGCGAGAAGCCCGACGTGGTCCCGAGTTCATCGATCGCCGGCGGCTTCAGGATCATGACGGAGCCTTCGGGAGCGGCCGCCATTGCGGCGGTCGCGGCCCCGATTTCCTCGTCGATGGTCGTCGTCCGCTCGCTCCAATCCTTGAGCGTGGTGAAAGACATCGCCGTGTTCGGGCCCGAGCCGGAGAAGCCGAACCCGAGGATCGACAGGTTGTTGGCGACATCTGGCCGCGACGCGACATGGCGGTCATACATGCCCACGATGCTGCGCGTGCGCTCCGCCGTTGCGTCCGCCGGAAGGGAGAACGACGACATGAAATTGCCCTGGTCTTCCCCGGGCACGAAAGCGGACGGCACCCGCATGTAGCCGTAGGCGAGGGCGCCCAGAATGACCGCGTAGAGGACCATCATGCGTCCGCCGCGGCGGATCAGGGCGGTCACCCATCCGGCATATCCCGCGGTCAGGCGTTCGAAGCCGCGGTTGAACCAGCCGAAGAAGCCGCGCTTTTCGTGGTGTGACGGATCGACCGGCCTGAGCAGCGTGGCGCACAGGGCCGGCGTCAGGCTCAGCGCCAGGAAGGCCGAAAACAGGATGGATACCGCCATCGACAGTGTGAACTGGCGATAGATCGCGCCGACGGATCCCCCCGCCAGACCCATCGGAATGAACACGGCGGCAAGGACCAGGGTGATGCCGATGATCGCGCCCGTGATTTCCTTCATGGCCTTTTGCGTGGCCTGCCGTGGCGGCAGGCCCTCGGCGGCCATGATGCGCTCGACATTCTCGACCACCACGATCGCATCGTCGACGACGATGCCGATCGCCAGCACCATGCCGAACATGGTCAGGACGTTGATCGAGTAGCCGGCCGCCATCATCACCGCGAAGGTGCCAAGCAGGGCAATCGGCGCGACGATCGCGGGGATGAGCGTGTACCGGATCTTCTGCAGAAAGAGCAGCATGACCAGAAACACCAGCGCCATCGCCTCGAGCAGGGTGTGGACGACCTTCTCGATCGAGATCTTGACGAACGGCGCCGTGTCATAGGAAACGTCATAGGCCATTCCCGCGGGCATTGCCGCCGAGAGTTCGACGAGCCGCGCACGCACCGCGTCCGCCGTGCGCACGGCATTTGCTCCCGGCGCAAGCTGGACCGCGGCAGCCGTGGCTTCCTGCCCGTTGCTGCGGATCGAAAAGGCCAGGCTTTGCGCACCGATCGCGATCCGCGCGACATCGCCCAGGAGAAGCTTCGAGCCGTCCGGCCCGGCGCGCAGCACGATCGCCGCGAACTCTTCAGGCGTCGTCAACTGTCCCTGAACCGTCAGCGGTATGCTTATCTTCTGGCCGTTCACCGTGGGTTCGTCGCCCACCCGTCCCGGCGCGATCTGGGCGTTCTGGGACTGGATCGCCTGGACGATATCAGCCAGCGAAAGCGAATAGGAAACGAGCTTCGACGGATCGACCCAGACACGCATCGCCTTTTCCGAACCGAAGGACTGAACCCGACCGACACCGGGGATCCGCTTCAGTTCTTCGGTGAGGTTGCGGCTCATGTAGTCGCCGAGCGCGAGGGCATCGTAGCGGCCGTCCTTAGACCCGAGCGAAACGATCATCAGAAAGCCTGATCCGGCGGATTCGACCGAAAGGCCGGACCGGCGGACGGGCTCGGGAAGGCGCGGCTCGACGGCCTTGAGCCGGTTCTGAACCTCGACCTGCGCCATCTCCGGGTTGGTGCCCGGCTTGAAGGTGAGGGAAATGGTGGCGCTGCCCGAAGTGTCGGCGGTTGATTCGAAGTACAGCAGGTTCTTCACGCCGGACAGCTCGCGCTCGATGAGACTGACGACGCTGTCGTTGATCGTCTGGGGCGTCGCGCCGGTGTAGGTCGCATAGATGCTGACGCTCGGCGGCGCGATCGTGGGAAAGCGCGACACCGGCAGTTGCGGGATCGAGATGACGCCGGCGAGCACGATGAAGATGGCGATGACCCATGCGAAGACGGGCCGGTTGATGAAGAACTGGGGCATGAGATGATCCTGTCCGCCTAGTTCTTTGCGGATGCTACGAGAGGGGTGAAGGGCTTCGGGTCGACGATGGCGCCGTCCTGGACGCGGTCCTGGCCTTGCACGACCACGCTCTCGCCTGCCTCGAGGCCTGATGTGACGATGGTGCGGCCGTTGACGGTCGCGCCGATGTCGACCGCCCGGCGCGCGGCCGTCTTGTCCTGGTTCACGATGACGAGCTGCGGCTTTCCGGCCGCGTCGCGGACGAGTGCTTCCTGCGGCACGAGAAGGGCGTCGTGCAGCACGCCGCGCGGCAGGCGGGCGCGGACATACATGCCCGGCAGCAGCAAGCGATCGGGATTCTTGACTTCGACGCGGACGGTGACATTGCCGGTTCCGGGATCGACGCTGACCTCGGAAAACAGGGCCCGTCCCGTCGTCGGATAGGGCTTGCCGCTCGCGCCGAGGATGACGACCGGGATCTTCGAGGCATCCTCGAGCTGTCCGGATTCGGCCGCCTCCCGTATCACGTCGATCTGCGAGGCGGGTTGCCGGACATCGACATAGACCTGGTCGATCTGCTGGATGATCGCCAACGGGGTCGCCCCGGACGCCGAGACGAGCGCGCCCTCGCTGACCAGCGCCTGACCGATCCGGCCGTTGATCGGCGCGCGCACGGTCGCAAATTCCACTTCAAGCTGGCGGCGCTGCACCGTCGCGCGCGCTTCCGCGACATTGGCCTTGGCCGCGGCAAGGTCGGCGACGGCGTCGTCATAGGCCTCGAGACTGATGGCCACCGAATCGAGAAGCTTTTTGGCGCGGTCGAACTTCGCCTGGGAGCGAACGAGGCCGGCTTCCGTCCTTTGCAGCGCTGCGGCCGCGCTGTCGAGTTCGGCCTTGAAGGTGGCCGCCCCTATCTGGAACAATTGCTGTCCGGCCTTAACTTCCGATCCCTGCTCGTACAGGCGCTTCTCTATGATTCCGCCGACCTGCGGCCTGATCTCCGCAGTCCGGAAGGCCGCGACACGGCCCGGCAGCTCGTCCGCGAGGATCACCGTCTCCGGCTTCACGGCGATGACGGTGACCAGTGCGGGGTCCGGCACGGCTTCCGATGTCTGCACGGCGGACTGTTCCTGCTCGCTGCAGGCTGCGAGGGAACCGGCCATGACGGCGCAGAGAAGAACAGAGACAAGGGCGTTTTTGCGAAGCATTGCATGAATCCAAACGGTGAGCGGCAGCGGCGCTCGTTGCATGTCCCCTCCTCGCCCGCCCGAGCCGGGAGACGGTGGAGGTTATGTGGAGGTTATGTGGAGACGTCCCCTGCCGAGGGACGCGGCAGGGCGAACACAGGCGTCGATGGCGACAGAGCGGCGGCTAGGGGACCCGCACGGCGCGGGGTGCCTCGGCGCCCGCCAGGCTGGTCGCCCCGTCAGCCGGCGTGGTGCTGCCACCGAGCGCGCGGTAGAGCAGCGATTCATTGACGATCTGCGCCAGACGCACATCGGCGAGCGCGGTTTCGGCCGCGCGCCGGCGCTCCTGGGCGTCGAGCCAGACGCGAAGGGTGACGGCGCCGGCGCGGTAGCGCGCTTCGGTCAGCCGCTCGACCTCCTGCGCCGCCGCCAGCGCATTGCGCAGGTGGCGCGCCCGCTCGGCGTAATCGGCGCGCGCCCCGAGCGCATTGGCGACATCGGCTAAGGCGTTGAGCAGGCTGCCGCGAAAGCCCGCGACAGCCTCTTCGTACTGCGTTCTGGAGACGGCAACGGTGAGCTTCATGTCCTTGAGGTTGAGGAAGGACAAGACCACCCCGGCGCCCATCGTGGCGACAGGGTTGGAGGCAAAGGAGAGCAACTGCTGGCTGCTGGTGCCGAGCGCGCCGGTGAGCGAGATCGGCGGGTAGAAGCTCGCCCGCGTCGCATCGACGCCTTTAAGCGTTGCGCGCAGCCGGGCTTCGGCGGCGCGCAGATCCGGGCGGCGGGCCAGGAGCTCGGCCGGCAGTCCGGCGGCGATGACCGGCAGTTTCTTGCGCGGAAGGCGCGGCGGCTCCCGCACCGTATTGGGCGCTCCATTGAGGAGGACGGCGAGGCTGTTTCGCAGCACGAGGCGGGCCTGTTTCAGTTCGGAGATGCGCGCGGCCTGGACCTCGACCGTCTGCTCGACCTCCTTGAGCTCGAGCTCGGAGGCGGCGCCTCCGGCCATCTGCGTGCGGACCAGTTCCTGGGCCTGCCGGACATAGGCCAGGCTGCTTTGCGCGGAGGCAATCGACTGGTTGGCGTGGGCGAGCCGGAAATAGGTCTCGATGGCGATCCCGGTGGTGGCCAGGCGCGCAGCCTCGTAGTCTTCCAGCGACGCCCTCGCCTCCCAGTCGGCGGCGTCGCGGGTCGACGCCAGCCTGCCCCACAGGTCGACTTCGTAGGCGACCCCCAACGAGAGGGATGAAGTCGAAGAGGCGCTCGCCTTGCCGTCGAGCGGCTGCGTGTTGCCTGTCGCGAGATTGCCGTTCAGCTTGGGAAACAGCGCGTTGGCGGCCAGATCCGCCTGGAGACGGCTGCGGCGGGCGCGCAACGCCGCAGCAAAGACGTCATTGTTGCTTGCCGCGACGTCGCTCACCAGCCGGTCGAGATTGGCGTCGCCGAACGCCAGCCACCATCTGTCGGCATTCGCCAGCACCGCGCTTTTGGACGCGGCCGCCTGCCAGGCCGGCGCTCGCGGAACGTCCGGCCGCAGGTATTCGGTGGAGAGCGTGGTGCAACCGGTCAGCACCACGAGCGATAGGGGAACGATCCATCTTGTCACGGCAAATTACTCTCTGGAAAGCGCGTCGACGGGGTCGAGGCGGGAGGCGTTGCGGGCGGGCAGGAAACCGAAGACGACGCCGATGAGGAGGGCGACCGTGCAGGCGGCGAGAATTGCATCGAGCGAGATGATCATCGGGAAGTCGCTGGTCCTGCCGCCGAAGGCGGTGGCGATTCCGAGCGCCAGCCCGACGCCGAGCATGGAGCCGGCAATGCAGATGGTGACCGCCTCGATCAGGAACTGAAGCATGATGTCGAGCCGGCGCGCACCGACCGCCATCCGCAGACCAATTTCCCGGGTCCGTTCGGTCACGGACACGAGCATGATGTTCATGACGCCGATGCCGCCCACGATCAGCGAAATGACGGCGACCGAGGAGATCAGCAGCGTCATGGTCCGCGCCGTGCTCTCGATGGTGCGACGGAGCTGGTCGCTGTTGAAGACGAAGAAATCCTTCGTGCCGTGCCGGCGGGTCATCAGGCCGGTGACCGCCCTTTCGGCCAGGGCGGTGTCGACATTGTCGGCGATCCGCACGGTGAGCCCGGCCAGGCTGGTTGCCGCGCCGAGCAGCCTGCCGCCGACGCCGGTATAGGGAAGATAGATCTGCAGGTTCCTGTCGCCGCCGGCGCTCGAGCGCCGCGCCACCACGCCGATGACCACGACCGGCACCCGACCGATCATGACGACCTGGCCCAGCGGCGAGCGGCCGTTGGGAAACAGCGTCGCGGCGGTCCTGTCGTCGATCACGGCTTCCTGCCGGCGCTCGCTGATGCTCTGTTCGGAGAAAGCCGCGCCCCGGACCAGGGTGAGGCCGTTCACCCTGAAATAGTCCTTGCCCACGCCATTGACGTTGGCGGTGAGCGACAGGCGGCCGGCGCGGATCTTGCTCGAGGTCGACAGTTCCGGGGTGACGCTGTCGACATAGGTCTGTGCGGCGAGAGCTTTTGCGTCGGCGACGACGAGCGTGGTGATGCTGTCCGCCCGTTCGTCGCCCCAGTCTCGCCCAGGATAGATCGCCAGCGTGCTGGCGCCGAGCTCGCTGATCTGCGCCAGCACCTTCTGGCGCGTTCCCTCCCCCAGCCCGACAACCGCAACGACGGCGGCGATGCCGATGATGATGCCCAGCATCGTCAGGAAGGTGCGGACCTGATGCGCCGCCATCGACCGCAGCGCCATCGGGAAGGCTTCCCTCAAGCGGCGCTGGAATCCCGCAAGCGCCGTGACCGGCTGCCCCTGGGCGACCAGCGCGGCGCCAGCGCTCGCAGCCGTCGCCTCCGACCGCCGGTCGGACACGACCAGCCCGTCGCGGATCTCGATGATGCGGTCGGCATGACCCGCCACCTCCATGTCGTGCGTGACGAGGATGACGGTATGGCCGTCGCGATGCAGTTCCTTGAGGATTTCCAAGACGGTCTCACCGCTCTTGCTGTCGAGGGCGCCGGTCGGTTCGTCGGCGAGAATGATGCGGCCGCCATTCATCAGGGCGCGGGCGATGGAAACGCGCTGCTGCTGGCCGCCCGAAAGCTGGTTCGGCCGGTGGTCGAGCCGGTCTCCGAGGCCCAATCGCTGAAGCAGCGCTATCGACCGCTTGCGCCGCAAAACGGGATCGAGACCGGCATAGACGGCCGGCATCGCCACATTGTCCGCGGCGCTCATCGTTGCGAGCAAATGATAGCGCTGGAAGATGAAGCCGAAATGCTCGCGCCGCAGGGCGGCAAGCTCGTCCGCCGTCAGCCCGGCGATGCTGCGCCCATCGACCCGGTAGTCACCGGAACTGGGCTGATCAAGGCAGCCCAGGATGTTCATCAGCGTCGACTTTCCGGAGCCGCTGGCGCCGACGATGGCGACGAACTCGCCGCTCTCGATGACAAGATCGATCGCGTCGAGCGCGGTGACGGTCTGCTCGCCGGCATGGAAGACGCGCGAAACGCGATCGAGCTCCAGCAGCGCGGTCACATCATCACCGCGTCGACGCCTTCGGACACCTGTCCATCGGCGGGAATGACGACATCGTCGCCAATTGCTAGCCCGTCGAGAACCTGGGCCTTCAGCCGGTCGGTCAATCCAACGGTGACGCGTCGCTCGGACAGGTCGCCCGAGCGCGAGCGGACCTGGACCCGGTAGCGGCCATCGGCGTCCTGGTCTGTCAGCGCCGCCCATGCGACCAGGGGCACATCCGCCGCCGAGCCGACCACGATGGTGACCAGCGCCGTCATCATGGGCCGCAACCTTCCGTCGCGGTTGGGCGTTTCGAAGAGGCCGTTGTAATAGACCGCCTGGCTCGCCGGCTGGACTGACGCGGCCGTGCCGGTGTTCGCCTCCGTGGCGATCGACGTCGGCGCCGGTTCGATCCGGGAAAGCACGCCGGCGGTCGGCGCGCGGCCGTCGCCCATGATCGTGAAGCGCAGCTTCTGCCCGACCTGCACCCGGCCGATGTCGGCTTCCGAGATCTGCACCTTCACGTTCATGACGTCGAGCTGGGCGAGAACAACGATGGTCGGCACCGCCTGGTTGGCGTTCAGTGTCTGGCCGGCCTTGGTGACGACGGCGACGACCACGCCATCCATCGGCGCCCGGATCATGGTGTAGCCGAGATTCGTGCGCGCGTTCTCGACCTCCACCGTCGCCTGGGCGATCTGCGCCTCCAGCACTTCGACTTCCGCCTCGAGGACATGGAACGCCGCCTCGGAAGTTTCGAAGTCGGCTGCCGACGCGGCCCCCTGCCCGCTCAAGCTCCTTTGACGCTCATAGGCCTGCTTGGCCTGGCGAAGCTGCACGGCGCGTGCCTTGCGCTGGGCCCTGACGTTGGCAAGGGCTGCTTCGGCGATGCGCAGCGCATTCGCCTGCGGCGTGGAATCGATCTCGGCGATCAGGTCGCCGGCCTTGATCGATTGCCCCAGTTCCACATGCAGGGACTTCAACTGTCCCGAAACCTGCGCGCCGACGCTGACCATTCGCGAGGGCTCGAGCACGCCATTGGCCAGAACCGTCTCCTCGATCGAACCGAGCACGACCGGTTCGGTGAAGACCGAAGTCTGCTGCCTGTCCTCGAACGCGCCCGTGACCCAGGCGACGGCGAGCAACGCCGTCCCGATCGCCAGGGTCCCGACCGCCAGCCCAACGAACCGCTTCGAAAGTCTCATTCAACCGGGACCAGGATGACAGGGAATGACTCCGGCAATCTGGCGGACCGGCGGGTACTGTTGACCAGCATCGAGAACAGGATGGCGAAGACAGCCACGACGATGCAGATGAGGGTGAAATTGCGAACAAGCATCTGGGTCTCCTTTGCTCAGCGCCAATGTCTTTTCTTTCCTTCAGCCTAGGCGCAGGGAACATGGAGATCGTGTGGAGGCGGGCGATTCACGGTTGACCTTGCCTCGTCCGTCGCTTCTCTAAGGAGAGATCGCCGACAGAGATGGACCAAAATGGACAATGCCCTGATCCTCATCATCGAGGACGAACCGGAAATCGTCGATATCCTCGAGACCTACTTCCAGCGGGAGGCCTTCCGCACCGTCAGCGCCAATGACGGCACGATCGGCCTTGCCCATCACCGGCGACTCAAGCCCGACCTGGTGATCCTCGATGTGAAACTGCCGGGCCAGGATGGCTATGAAGTCCTGGCGGCAATCCGACGGCACGGCGACACGCCGGTGATCATGGTCACGGCGCTGGCCGAGGATCTCGACAAGCTGCAGGCCCTGCGGATCGGCGCCGACGATTATGTCGTCAAGCCGTTCAATCCGCTTGAGGTGGTGGCGCGGGCCAAGGCGGTGCTGCGCCGTAGCCTAGGCCGCGACCGGCGACAGGCAATCCGCGTCGGACCGCTCACTGTCGACGCCGAGGCCTATGTGGCCACGATCGACCAGCCTTCGGGCCCCGTGGTGCTGGAGCTCACACGCACCGAGTTCCGCCTGCTTGCCTACATGGCGGCTTCGCCAAACCGGGTGTTCGAGCGCTCCGAGCTTGTGGACGCCTG
The DNA here is from genome assembly GCF_000759435.1 of Hoeflea sp. BAL378. Taxonomy (GTDB): domain Bacteria; phylum Pseudomonadota; class Alphaproteobacteria; order Rhizobiales; family Rhizobiaceae; genus Hoeflea. The sequence continues at coordinate 86,989 of NZ_JRJG01000038.1, read as the reverse complement.
CCTGCCCGAGGGCGACGCCCTGGAGAGAACGGTCGACAGCCACATGAGCAATCTGCGGCGCAAGCTGTCCGCCGCCGGCGCCGAGCAGTTGCTGTCAGGCGTCCGTGGCGTCGGCTACCGATTGGCGGATCGTCATGGCTAAAAGCCTCAACACACAGATGGTTCGCGCCCTGAGCGCGCTGACACTCGTAGCCTTCGGGGTCATGTTCTTTGGCTGGATGTTCTATTACACCGTGATCTACGAGTGGTTTTACACCGACGCCTCCTACAGCGAGAAATGGAACACCGGGGACTTCATCGTCCTCGGCCTGATCCTGGCGATCGGTCTGTCCGCGGCAGCACTCGTCGGCTGGCGGCTGGCGCTCACGATTGTGCGGCCGCTCAAAGCGGTGGCGAGCGCTGCCCGCTCGATCGCGGGCGGGGATTTTTCCATTCGCGCCGAACCGATGCAAACCTCGTTCGGCGAGGCCGAGAGCCTGATATCCGACTTCAACGCCATGGCCTCCCGGCTGGAGAGCGCGGAGGCCGAGTTGAGATACTCGAATTCTGCCATTGCGCATGAGTTGCGCACGCCGCTGACCATTCTGCGCGGCCGCCTCCAGGGCCTGTCCGACGGGGTGTTCACACCGAGCCCGGAAATCTATGGACGTCTGCTCGCCCATGTCGAAGACCTGACCCGGATCGTCGAGGACCTCCGGACCCTGGGATTGTCCAATGCGGATCGCCTGGATCTCACGCTCGACCAGATCGACCTGGCCGACGAAGCGGAAGCCGCCATCGCCTCGGTCGAGCAGGATCTGATCGGCGCGGGCATTACGGTCGAGCGGGACCTCGAATCCGCCGTCGTTCTCGCCGACAAAGCGAGAGTCCGGCAAATCCTGTTTGCGATCCTCGACAATGCCCGTCGCTACGCGCCGAACAGCACAGTGGTCATCCGGACGCGCCGAACCAAGGACAGGGCGGTGATCCGCTGCTCCGACACAGGCCCCGGCCTGCCCCCCGGCGCGGAAGAGCGGGCTTTCGATCGCTTCTGGCGCGCCGACGATTCGCGGACCCGCGCCCGCGGCGGTTCGGGGCTTGGTCTGCCGATCGTGCAGGCGATCGCCCGCGCCCATGGCGGCGACGCGGCCTTCATCGACACGGGCGGCAAGGGCGCCGCGATCGAAATATGGCTGCCGGCGACCGCGACAGACTGAAATCGCGCGCCGGGTTTTCCAGAAGATGGCATTGCGCCTGCAGGAGAACCGCGCCGGGGCTGCTCCGCCCCTCAGACCCTGGCCCGGTATTCCGGCCTCGGGCCGTCGGTGAAGCGTGAGAACCGAAACGGACGCGGATCGACACGCGGCTTCGCCCCCGTCACCAGATCGGCCATCAGGTGCCCCGCCCCGGGTCCGTTGCCGAAACCGTGTCCCGAAAAGCCCGTCGCGATGAAAAATCCCGGCGTCGATGGCACGTCCGTGAGGAAAGGCATCGCATCCGGCGAGACATCGATCATGCCCGCCCATTGCCCGGCAATCCGGGCCGACCGGAAGACCGGAAAATCTGCCGAGAGCGTTTCCAGCACCCGATCCAGATCGCCGGCAACGGGATCCGGATCAAGCACGCGGGTAGCCTCGAACGGACTGACCCGGTCGAGCCGCCAGCGGGAGGGGGCGGTCAATTCGTCCAGGAAACGCCTGCCGAGGCGGAGCCTGATCGTGCTCCATTCATGGCGGATCGTCGGCCAGAACAGGGACAGCATGCGGATGCTGTCCGGCACAAGGTCGGCATAGTTCATGAAGCCGGTGCCGATCGTGTACCCCCCATCCAGGCGACGCCGGAACGAATAGCCGGGCGCCATCGCGGCGCTCGCCGGTCCGCCTTCCAGCGGTCCGGTGCGCATGACCGACGTCCGCAGCTTCAACTGCGGAAGGAAAATGCCCATGTTGGCGCAGAAGATGCGGCACCAGGCGCCGCCTGCCAGAACCACCGAGTCGCAGGCAATCGATCCCTTCTCGGTCACCACCCCCGATATCCGCCCGGCGCTGGTCTCGAACCCGCGGACGGCGCAATGGGTCATGATCGCGGCGCCGCGCGACCGTGCCGCCTTCGCAAGAGCCGGGGCGGCCAGTTGCGGCTCGGCGCGGCCGTCCGTGGCGGTGTACAGTCCTCCGAGGAAATGCCTGGGCGCGCCCGGCAGGATGGTTTGCAGCTCCCGCGTCGACAGGACCCTGGTTCCAAGATCCGGCAGATACTCCCGGACCGAATCGACCCACCCCTCGCAGGCGGCGATGTCCTTCGCGCTCGAGGCCAGCGAGACGCTCCCGCAGGTGCGAAAGCCGGTTTCGGCGCCGATGTCCTGGTTCATGCCCTCCCACAGCTCGACGCTGTGCAGGGTCAGGGGAATCTCCGAGGGATCGCCCCCCTGCTTGCGAACCCAGCCCCAGTTGCGCCCCGACTGCTCGGCGCCGATTTCCCCTTTCTCGCACACGGCGACCGATACGCCCCGCCTGGCGAGGAAGTAGGCGGTCGACACCCCGAGGATGCCGCCGCCGATGACAACGACATCGACGCGCGAGGGCAGTTGGGCGTCACTTGGGACAGGATCGAGGTCGATGCGCATGGTGTTCAAACCCGGGGACAGAGACAGGTCGCTGGACGATGCCGGACAACGACGGCAATCCGGTCGTCTGCGAGGATGACCTCAGAGGCTGAGCCGCCGCCGGCCTGGGCGGCTCTCCGGGACCTGTTCAGAGTCCGGAGAGCCATGAAACCCGTGAAGCGCGCTGCCGCGATCCCGTTCGGCCATTGCCTCATCCGGGCGACAGTCACCCCGCGGATCGGCCGGGAGGCGTCACGACGCCGAGCGCGACGCGTCGTCGATGATGAAGAGCCAGCCCGCGCCATCCTCGTTGCGCAGCACCTCGATGCCGCCGCCGGTCAGGGTCTGCACGACGCCGGCGGCATCGGTGAGTTCAAGCGTCCAGTGATTGGTTGTCAGGGCAATGTTCTGGTAAACCACGTGCTTGCGGTCGCCGATCTCGATCTTCGGCTTCAGGGCCAGCAGTCCCGCATAGTCGGCGCGCGTGGCCTCCTGGCCCGCGAGTTCGACCCCGTCCGGATTGACGTAGGTGACGTCCGCGGCATAGAGCGCGAGCAGCCCGTCGAGATCGCCGGCATTGAACCGGTCCTGCCAGGCGTCATAGACCTTGTCCAGGTCGGTGACCGGCGCGGTGTCGCTGGCCATCTGGGCAAACGCACGGTCGGCTGACAGCCCGACACCGGCGGATGCAAGCCCGAGGGCCATGAAGCGGAGAAAATCCGAGCGGGTCAGAGCGGTTGCCGGTCCGGCATTCGCGCCGGGATGTCCGGCATGGCCTGGAAGCAAGCTCCGGCATGTCCTGTAGATGGATGTAATCATCGTCGTCACCTCTCCCGGTCCCTCGATTGAAGTCAGGCTAGCCACGGGGACTTTGGCTGTCCATTTCGCTTGCGGCCGTAATTTGTGCGGTTCCGGCCACCATCGAATGCGGTGCGCCGGCACGCCCGACGGACCGCATCCGGCACCAGGTGCCGGGGGTCCGTCCGGCGTCTCACCGGGCTGCGATCATCCGAAATCGGCCGTTTCCAGGCGCATGCAGACGGCGCGCGGCTCGGTATAGGCGTGAACGGCTTCGGTGCCGAACTCGCGGCCAAGGCCGGAGAGCTTTGTGCCGCCGAACGGCATCGCCACGTCCAGGACATTGTGGGTGTTGATCCAGACGGTTCCACAGTCGATCTGGCTTGCCAGCAGATGCGCCTTGTCGAGATTGCTCGTCCAGATGCTGGCGCCGAGCCCGAATTCGGTGTCGTTGGCGAGCGATTTGACCTGGCGGAGATCGTTGATGGGCATGGCCAGAACCACCGGGCCGAACACTTCCTCCCGGGCAATGCGCATGTCCGGTCGGCCGCCGGTCAGCACGGTCGGACGATAGAAATATCCCTTGCGGTCGTCTCGCTCTGCGCCGCAGAGCGGTTCCGCCCCTTGCTCGACGCCGCTGGCGACGAGCGAAGCGACCCGATCCATCTGGCGGGCGGAAATCAGCGGACCCAGGTGAACCGAGGGATCGAAGCCGTTGCCGAGCTTCAGCTCCTGGGCGATCCGGGCCACGCCCGTGGTGACCTCGTCGAAGACCGAGGCCTCGATCAGAAGCCGGGAGCCCGCGGTGCATACCTGCCCCGAATTGGGAAAGATGGCGTTCGCCGCACCGGGGATCGCCTTGTCGAGATCGGCATCGGCGAGGACGATCGTCGGAGACTTGCCGCCCAGTTCCAGCGTCACGCGCTTCATCTGGCGCGCCGAGGATTCGAGGATCCTCTGGCCGGTGGCCGTGGACCCCGTGAAGGCGATCTTGCGCACCAGCGGATGGTCGACGAGGGCCTGGCCGGCCTCATGGCCGTAGCCCGTGACAATGTTGATCGCGCCGTCCGGAATGCCCGCCTCCAGAATGAGCTCGCCCAGGCGCAGGGTGGTCAGCGACGCCTCTTCAGAGGGCTTGAGGACGATGGTGCAGCCGAAGGCGATGGCGGGCGCGATCTTCTGGATCGCCTGTCCGAGCGGGAAATTCCAGGGCGTGATGCCGCCGACGACGCCGACCGGCTTGCGCTCGGTATAGGCGCGATAGGTGCCGCCATCGTCGAAGAACGGCGAGAGCTGGATGTATTCGCCGGCCATCTTGGAGCTCCAGCCGCCATAATAGCGCAGGGCGTCGACAGCGAACTTCATGTCGATATTTTTCGAAACCGCGTATGGCTTGCCGTTGTCGAGCGTCTCGAGCCGCGCCAGTTCCTCGGCGTCGCGTTCGATGAGAAGCGCGAGCTTCTCCAGAATGCGGCCGCGGTCGAGCGGTCGCATCTTCTGCCACAGGGCACTTTCGAAGGTGCGGTGCGCCGCCCGGACCGCGCGGTCGACATCGGCGGCGCCGGCGGCGGCGATGTCGGCGATCTTGTCCTCGGTGGCGGGATCGAAAACCGGGATCGTCCGCCCGTCCGCGGCGTCACACCATTGTCCGTCAATCAACATCTTGCTGGCGGGAATCCGCACCGCCGACCCGCCTGCCCTTTCGATCATCGCAGCCATATCACATTCACTCCAGGTTCGGATCGGCATCGGCCGGATCCGGGATTGAAACTTCACCCGCAGGAGCCTGGTCGGCCGCTTGGCCGCCCAGGCTCATGCTCTCCTCAGAGGCGCTCCAGCCGATAGGGAGTGGGATCGACGATGGGGGCGCTGCCTGTCACCAGGTCCGCCGCAAGCTGTCCTGCCGCGGGTGAGGTGCCGAATCCGTGACCGGAGAACCCCGAGGCGAGCGTGAGCCCGGGGATCCGCGCGACCGGGGAGATGACCGGTAGCGAATCCGGCGTGACATCGATCATTCCGGCCCAGCTTTGTTTCACCTCGACCGAGTTGAAGACAGGCCATGCCTTGCTGAGGTTTCGCAGGGCTTCGGCATTCAGGCCCTCGTTGACCGGCGGGTCCATCGTCCGGACGCGCTCGAAAGGCGACCTCGCGCCCGCGGTCCAGCGGCGAGCCAGCGACAGGTCGTTGACAAAATCCCTGCCGAAGGAGAGGCGGACATTGTTCCACTGCGCCCTCAGCGTCGGCAGATACCGGTAGCCGATCAGCAGGTGATCAAGGACCAGCGGCGCATACAGGGCCCCGCGCTGGGTGATCGTGTAGCCGCCGTCGTGGCGTTTGCGGAACGAGAAATCCGAGGCGCCGACGGCGATGTCCGTCGGCCCCTGCATCGGCGCCGTTCTGAACACCGAGGCCACCAGCGGAAGGGTCGGCAGCGAGACGCCGTGGTTGCCGAGAAAGCGCCTGGACCACATGCCGCCGGCCAGCAGGACCTGTTCGCAGCGAATTTCGCCGCGCTCGGTCATGACGCCGCTCACCCGCCCCGCCGACATCTCCAGCGTCCGGACGGCGCAGTTCTCGACGATGACGGCGCCTTTTGCCATCGCCGCCCTGGCGATGGCGCTGCTCGCGAATTGCGGCTCCGCGCGCCCGTCCGACGGAGTGAAAATCCCGCCGACCCATTTGCCCGAGCCTCCGGGAACCAGTTCGGCGATGTTCGCCGGGCTCAGCAGGCGCGAATCGAGCGACCGGCCGCCAACCGACTTGATCCAGGTTTCATGGCCGGCCATTTCCGCTTCGGTGCGCGCGACATACATGATGCCGGCCTGGCTGTAGCCGACGTCGGCGCCCAGCCTTTGCGGCATCTCGGACCAGAGCCGGTCCGACTCGACCGAAAGCGGCAGGTCGTGCTTGTCGCGCCCCGTTTTCCGGATCCAGCCCAGATTGCGCGAGGATTGTTCCGCGCCAATTCGGCCTTTCTCGAGAACGACCACGGGAATTCCCCGTTCGGCCAAAGTCAGCGCAGCGGTCAGACCTATGATTCCGCCGCCGATCACGACGACTGTCGTCGAGGGCGGAAAGTCGATTGAAGTCTGCACCGGAACGATAACGGGAGCCACGGTCCTAATCCTTGAATGAGTGCATCAGATTGCGCGTGGACCTGCAGACCCGCGCGCAGATCCTGGGTCAGAGGGAGATGGTCATCTCGGTGACGTTCGCCTTGGAGGAACCGCGATAGGCCGTGACTTCGATCTCGACCTTGTAGTCCGTCGACCCCAGAGGCGGGCATGTCATCGTCAGGGCCGGATTGATGCCGCGCATCTTCTCTCCATAGGCCGCCATGATGGTGTCGATGTCTTGCGGGAACTGAACGAAGACGCGGGCCCGCACGACATCCGCCAGCGTGGCCCCGACAGCGGCAAGCGCCCCTTCGATGTTGGAGAGCGCCTGCAGCGTCTGCTCGGCCAGATCCTCAGAAATCAGCTTGGTCTTCGGATTGCGGCCGGCGGTGTTCGACACCAGGATCAGGTTGTCGATGGCGACAAGGCGGGAATAGCTGCCAAGCTCTTCATACTTGTTTCCGGTCTTGACTTTGACGATATCGGTCATGGTGGTCACTTTTCTGGAAATATCGGATTGGGAATTGCAAAGCCGTGGGTTCGGCCCGCCTGCATCATCTCAAGGCGGGAACGTCCCAGAGATTCAATGAGACGCCGATCCCTGCCTTGACTGCATTGCGGTAGACAACCGTGCCCCAGGCCACGTCCTCCACCGGCATGCCGCCCACTGACATGATGATGATCTCGTTATCATCGCGGCGTCCCGGCGCTTCGCCGGCCACGATCTTGCCGAGGTCTTCCAACTGATCGTGAGACATCCTGCCTTCGGCGATCAGGTCCATGAAGCGGATGCCGACAACGGGAATCGAATTGTGCGCCGGCTTGGGATTTTCCTCGTACCAGGCTTCGTAAAGGCCCGGATTATCAAGGACCTTGCGGATCTCGGGCGATTCCATGCCCTCGTCGATATTGCTCAGGGCCGGCATCGACAGGAAGGTGCCCGGGCTGACCCATTCGCGCTTCACCATGGGATAGGTCGAAGGATCGCCCGTCGCGCCCGAATTGCAGAAGGTGACGATATCGGACTCCCGGACCACCGCCTCGACGCTGTCGACGACATCGACTTTGGTGATCTGCGGAAATGTCTCCGAGATCCAGCTCAGGAAGGCGTCGAGGTTCTTCTGGCCGCGGCCCTTGACCTTGACCGTGTCGATCTGCGGGCAGACCGCCATGAAGGCCGAGAGCGAGGTCTTGGCCATCACTCCCGGTCCGAGGATGCCGACGACGCGCGAATCCTTGCGGGCGAGATGGCGCGCGCCGACGCCGGGCACCGCACCCGTGCGATAGGCGGAAAGGAGATTGGCCGACATCACCGCCAGCGGCGCGCCGGTGTCGGCGTCATTGAGGATGAACATCAGGATCGAGCGCGGCAGGCCCTTCGCCCGGTTCTCGATGTTGGAGCCGTACCACTTCATGCCGGCCGTGCAAAAGCGGCCGCCCAGATAGGCCGGCATCGCCATGAAACGGCGATCGGGGGTCGGCTTCGGCATGTCGGGAAAAGGCGAACTCTCCGGGAAGATCACCACCGAGCCGTGAGAATTGTTGTTCGCCCCGGCCATGCGGTAGTCGCCGTGGTAGAGCAACCCGAACATCTCTTCCATCGTGTCCACGCACGCCGCCATGTCGGTGACGCCCGCGCGGATCATGTCCGGCTCCGAAAGGTAGATGAAGTCGATCCGTGTCGGCGAGCGCTGCGCGTCGACGGAAGGCTCGCGATTTTCTTGAAGCATGGAGACTACTCTTCTGTTTTTGATCTGCAAAAGCTGTCATGAAGAGGCACAACAAGGAATGACCGAAGCGGCCGATAATTGTGCGGATCAGGCCAGAATTTTGCCCGAATATCCTCTTCGTCGGGCCTTGGGACACGTTGTTTCGGAACGGTTCCTACGGGCGAGAGAAACGCCACGGCGTTGCCCACGCCACGGCACCCACAGAGCCTGTGTGAGGTCATGGATCGGCATTCCACGGGTGCGGCGTGACGTGCAGAATGATGAGGTTTACCAGGCTGTGAAGGCCTGCGAACCTGCGCACGGCGAATGATCACGCAACAGGCAGGCCTGTCACGACTGCGCGCGACAGGCCTGCTGGATCATTCCCGGTGTCGGCGCTAGGAAAAGTGCTCCACGACCGCCTTGACCCTGGTGTGGCCGAGAACGGCCTCTTCGCCGAGATCGAATCCCTGACCGGAATTTTTCCAGCCTCCGAATGGGAGCGCCATGTCCAGCGCGTTGTGAACATTCACCCAGACCGAGCCGGCCTTGATGCCGCGCCTCATCTTGCGGATCTTGCGCGTGTCGTTGCTCCAGATGCTGGCGCCGAGCCCGAACTCGGTGTCATTGGCCAGCAGCAACGCCTCTTCCTCCGTCTTGAACGACGCGGCCACGAGAACCGGGCCGAAGATCTCTTCGGCCACAGGCGTCATGCGGGATGTCACATCCGCCAGGATCGTCGGCTCGAAATAGGCGCCCGGATGATCCGGGCGTCCGCCTCCGGTCACCAGCCGCGCGCCTTCTGATTTTCCGGCCTCAACCAGTTGAAGCACGCGATCGCGGTGCCCAAGATTGGTGAGCGGTCCCATCTGCGTCTCCGCCAGCAAAGGCGAACCCAGCCGGATGGAGCGTGCGATTTCGGCGACGCCCTCGACAACCTCGTCGTACCGGTTGGCATGGACATAGAGGCGCGAGCCGGCGCAGCAGTTCTGGCCGTGATTGGCGAATATCCCCCACGCGGCCGCCGGAATCACCACGGCGGGATCGGCATCCTCCAGCACGATGAAAGGTGACTTTCCCCCCAGTTCCAGGCTGACGGACTTGAACTGCGAGGCCGCGGCTTCCGCGATGCGCCTTCCGGTTCCGGTGGAACCGGTGAAGGAGATCTTGTCGACGTCCGGGTGCCGCACCAGTGCCGCGCCGACCTGGGATCCGCTTCCGGTCAGGACATTGACGACCCCGTCCGGGATGCCCGCTTCCGTCGCCAGCTCCGCCAGGCGCAACGCGGTCAGCGGCGTCTGCGGTGACGGCTTGAGCACGACCGTACATCCGGCGGCAAGTGCCGGTGCGATCTTCCAGATCGCGATCCCGAGCGCAACGTTCCAGGGCACGATCGCCGCAACGACGCCGATCGGCTCGCGGTAGGTGTAGCCATCGAACTCGCCGCGGGGAATGTACGGAATCGACAGCGGCAGCGTGGCGCCCTTGATCTTGGTCGCCATTCCGGCCATGTACCGCAACACCAGGATCGAATGCTCGATGTCAATCCCACGGGTATTGGTCAGCAACCTGCCGGACTCGATCGAGGCGATCTCCGAGATCTCGCGGCTGTTCTGCTGCAGCAGGTCCGCCAGGCGCAGCAGGCAGGCCTCGCGCTCGTGCGGACGCCTTTGCGCCCAGACTCCCTCGAGCGCCTTGCGCGCGGCGGCCACCGCAAGGTCGACGTCAGCGAGGGTGGCGTCCGTGGCGGTGGAGACCGTTCGACCTGTGGTGGCGTCAACGATGTCGTAGCGCTCTTCGCCCAGCACCATCTTGCCGTCGATAAAGACGCCGTGCTCCCGGTTCAGGAAGGACCGGGCCTCCGCGCTCAGCAATTCCAGATCATTTTCAAAATGCTTCATTCTCGGCTTCCTGTTCGGTCGCGTCGGCGTACAGCCCGGAGTTCCCTCTCGCCGCTGCGACAAGCTTCTTCGTGTAGGCGTGTTGCGGGTTGGTGAAGATGTCTTCCACGGGACCCTGTTCGACGATCTCGCCCCGGTACATCACCAGGGTCCGGTCGCAGATGTGGCGGACAACGGCGAGGTCGTGCGAGATCAGCAGAAGCGAGAACGATGCCTGCTTGCGAAGCTCCCTGAGCAATTCCAGGATCTGCGCCTGCACCGACACGTCCAGGCCCGAGACGATCTCGTCGGCAATCAGCAGGCGCGGATTGGAACACAGCGCCCGCGCGATGTTGACGCGTTGCTTCTGCCCTCCGGAAAGCTGGTCGGGGAAGCGGTCGATCATGTCCGGCGGCAGCATGACCTTGGCCAGCAGGTCCTTGGCCAGTTGCTTGCGGGCCGACGCGGACAGCCCGCTGCCCCGGCACTCCAGGCTCTGCGTCACGAGACTGCCGATCCGGCGACGCGGATTGAGGGCGGATTGCGGGTCCTGGAAGACAAGCTGGACCCGATCGAAAAATCTCTCGCGCGGCGTCGTGGCGCGGTCCATGCCGACGACGTCGAGAACGCCGGCTGTGATGTCTTCCAGACCGACAATGAGTTTCGTCAGCGTGCTCTTTCCGGACCCGCTTTCACCGACGATGCCGACGAATTCGCGTTCACGAACCTCGAAATCCAGCCCCCGCAATGCCTCGACCCGGCGCACCCGGCCGAGCCAATCGTGCTGGCGATAGGCCTTCCCGAGCCCCGTCGCCTTCATCACCAGATCGGCTCCCAGCACGGTGTTCTCGTCGTCTGCCTTGAGCGGAGGCGGCGTGATCGTTTCTGTCCGCTCCGGCCAATGGCACGCGCTGCGATGCCCGGCGGATATTTCGCTCAACGGAGGCGGCGTACCGATGCAAAGGTCGCCGGCGATGGGACAGCGCGGCGTGAACTTGCAGCCGGCCATGGCGGTGCGTTCCAGCGGGCTCGGCATCGCCTTTGGCAGGATCATCAGACGGGTTTTCGGGCCCGCCAGGTTCGGAGTGGCCAGGTTCAGGCAGCGGGAATAGGGATGCCTGGGCTCATTGATGATGCTGCGAGCCTCGCCCCTCTCGACGATTTGCCCGGCATACAGCACCGCGACATCGTCGCACACTTCGGCGGCAAGCTGCAGGTCGTGCGTAATGAACAGCACGGATGTGTTGTGGGCTTCGCGCATCTTCGCGATGAGGTCGATGACCTTCAACTGGACGGTGACATCGAGGGCCGTCGTCGGTTCATCGGCGATGACAAGGCGGGGGTTGGAGGCGAAGGCCATCGCGATCAGGACCCGCTGCAGCATGCCGCCCGAGAGCTGATGGGTGTAGTTTTTCAGAAGCTCCCCCGGACGGTTCAGCCCCACTTCGGTGAAGAGTTCGATCGCCCGCTGTTCACGCTTTCGCGCACTTCCGATCCCGATACGTGCAAGATGGCGACCCACCTGCTGGCCGATCGTCAACGTCGGATTGAGCGCCGTCATCGGCTCCTGCGGAATGAAGCCGATGTCCCGGCCGAGCAGGTCCCGGCGCGTCTTCGCGGTCATATCCGTCAGCGTCAGGCCGTCGAACTCGATCGAGCCGCGGGAAATCGCGAGCCCCACCGGCAGGGTGTCGGCGATGGCGCTGCCGATCATCGACTTGCCGGCGCCCGATTCACCGATGACCCCGAGGATCTTGCCCGGAGCGATCGCCAGGTCGACGCCATTCAGGATCTTGTCGCCAGTCCCCAGCGAAATATCGAGATCCCTGATGTGGAGAATGTTCCGCTCTGTCATCGATCAGGCGCCCCGATTTGCGGTGTGACGCGGGTCAAGCGTCCGTCGCAGGCCATCGCCGAAAAGGTTGAAGCTCAGGACCGTCACAAAGATCGCAAAGATCGGCAGGGCCAGCCCCCAGGGCGCGTCGTACATGTCAATCCGCGCATCTGCGATCATCTGGCCCCAGGCCGGCACGTCGGACGGCACGCCCATTCCGACAAAGGAAAGGATCGCCTCGACGACGACCGAAATCCCCATCTGCAGGCTGAGCAGGGTGATCAGCATCGGCAGCGTCGCCGGGAGGATCTCCTTGACGATCACCCGCGCATGCGAGAAGCCGATGAGACGGGCGAAGGCGACATAGTCCTGCCCCCGCACCACCTGCACCTCGCTGCGCAACACACGGCAGAAACGGGTCCAGTCGACCAGCACAATCGCCAGGATGACCTTGTCGGTCCCGACCCCCAGGCCGATGATCAGGAGCATCGACAGCACCACCGGTGGAAACGACAGCCAGACCTCCACGGTCCGGCTGATGATCCAGTCGACCCAGCCGCCGAAATATCCCGCCAGATGGGCGAAGAAGGCGCCCAGGATCATGGCGCCGAAGGACGCGGCGGCCGCGACGGTCATGGCCGTTCTGGCGCCGTAGATGAGACGGGAGAGCGTGTCGCGGCCAAGACTGTCGGTGCCTAGGAGATGCTCCGCCGAGCCGTCCGCGGACCAGACCGGCGGGGCCAGGATATAGAGAAGCTCCTGGTCATTGGGATGGTACGGGGCAAGCCATGGGGCGAAGAGGGCGCACAGGAGGATAAGCCCAGCAACGCTTCCCCCGATCAGAAGGCTCAGATCCGGCAGACGAAACGAAATGCGCATCATCCGGTCCTCAGCTTCGGGTTCAATAGATACGCGGCGGCATCTGCGAGCGAATTGAAGATCAGCGTGGTGGCGCAATAGATCAGGGCAATGGCCATGATCACCGACAGATCGGCCGTCTGCATGGCTTTCACCATCAGATTGCCGAGCCCGGGAAAGGAGAAGATCATTTCGACAAGCAGCGTGCCGCCGAACAGGCTGCCGAACTGGGTTCCGACCAGGATGACCACCGGCAAGATGGCATTCTTCAGCGCCTGGCCGAAAAGGATCTCGCGGTCGCTCAACCCGCGAAGCCGGGCCTGGCGGATATAGCTCTGCTGATAGGTGTTGATCAGGCTCGAATGCAGCACGCGGACAATGGTCGGGGAAAACGCCAGTCCCAGCGCCATGACCGGAAGCGCGATGTGCCTGAGGGCGCTTGCGAAGATCCCGATATCGCCGGTCAGCAGCGAATCCAGCAGCAGGAACCCGGTCTGGGCGGGAACCTGAAGACCCGGATCAAGGCGTCCATTCACCGGAAAGATGGGCAGCAACACCCCGAACAGCAGGATGAACAGCAGAGCGAGCAGAAAATCGGGCAGGGCCATGACCGCCGAGGTGAGCGTCATTCCAACGGATTCAAAAGGCGTGCCGCGGGCCGAGAAAAGCAGAATTCCGCCAACCGTCCCCACGAAAACGGCAAGGATCAGCGAGCAGATCACCAGTTCGATCGTGGCAGGCAGACGTTCGAAAACCACGCTCGACGTCGGCATCCTGTACTGGGCGGACTCGCCCAGATCCCCGGCCACCGCCCGCTTGAACCAGATCGCATACTGCTCCCAGATGGGCTTGTTCAAACCCATCTGTTCGCGCTTCTCCTCGACCTGCTGGATCGTTGCCGACGGCGGGAGAGACATCTGAGCCGGATCGACGGGCAGGATTCTCAATGCCCCAAAGACGAGGATCGTCACGATGGCGAAAACAGGGACGATCGCCATGAGCCTTCGGCCGATGACGCGGATGACTGCTTTGATCAAGACCCATCTCCATAGCGCCGAAACGGCCCGTCATCGCCGCCCTTGGCGATGACGGGCCTCTGGTGAATGCAACTTATTCGGAGGTGATCGCGCCGGGCCGGATCAAACCGTTGGCCCAGGGCGTCAGCGCGATGCCCTTTCTATAGCCAATGGTCTGGATGGCCTGGAGCAGGGGAATCATCGCCCCTTCGTTGATGAGGTACTTGTTGAGTTCTTCGTAGCCCTTGATGCGCTTGTCGTAGTCCGGCTCCTTGAGGAGCGGCTTGACCATGGCGGTGACTTCCGGGGTCCGGTAGGTGGAAAAGGGCAGGTCCGCGTCAAACATGTTCCCGGCGAAAATCTCCGGATCCCCGGTTCCGTTCTCCCAGACGAAGAGCGAGGCGTCGGGAAGCTTGCCCGAGGCATTGAGGTCGTACCACTGCGCTTCGGTGATGACGGTCAGATTGGCCTTGATCCCCACCTTTTCCCACATCGTCACGATGGCGCGGGCGATGTCGTAGTCGCCGGGAAACTGGCCGTTGGTCGTGGCGAAGTCGAGGCTGACGGGATTGTCCGGGCTGTAGCCCGAAGCCGCAAGCAGTTCCTTGGCCTTCTCCGGGTCGTGGTCGAAATGGAAGTCCGGCGGGAAGCTTGGCATGCCGGGAATGGTCGGCACGTCGATCGTGACGGCGTCGCCGCCAAAGAACGCTTTCGACAGGAGCTTCTTGTCGACCGCGTGGTGCGCGGCGAGGCGAATGTTCTTGTCCGCGAACGTACCGTCGGCCCGAATGGTGACATAGATGATGCGCGCGATCGGATTGGCGACCGCATTGTAGTTGCCGCTTTGCTTCAAGCGCTTGACGTCACGGATCGACAGCTCCGTTGCGATGTCGACGGTGCCCGATTCAAGGGCGGCAAGACGGGCCGTCGGATCCGGGATGATTTCGAATGTCAGTTGCTTGATGGAAGGCAACTCGCCCCAGTAATCGTCCCGGCGCGTCAGGACGATGCGGCTGTCCCGCTTGTACTCCTTGAGCACATAGGGACCGGATCCCATCGGGTCGGTCTGGAGACCCTTTACGCCGACCTTCTCCGCATAGGCTTTCGAGACGATGTAGCTGGTGCTGAAACTGAGCCATTGCGGAGCCGTCGGGAACGGTTTCGAGAACCGCATGATCGCCTCGGTCGGGGAGACCACCTCGATGTCCGAAACGGCGCCGAAGCCGACGACAAGGTCGATCTCGTCGCCATTCGCGACGCGCTCATAATAGGTGTAGCGAAAGTCTTCCGCCGTCATCGGCGTTCCGTCCGAGAATGTCACATCGTCACGGAGCTTGACATGCATGCTCATGGCGTCGTCCGCCATTGTCCACTCGGTCAGCAGCCCGGGCTGGAGCGTGAGGTCGTGAGCCTGGTCGATGGGTTGGTCGAAAACGGTTTTCAGGATCGTTTGCGGGTCGGGCGCCAGCCGCTGGTTGGGATCCCAGGTGACCGGGTCGGTCATCCACGCAATCGAGACATTCTCGATGTCGTCCGCGAATGCAAGACCCGGCCGAACGAGCAGTGCACAGCCGGCGACGCCGGCGAGTTTCATAAACAGACGCCTGTCGATCTCATTCATCTTGGAACCCCTCTTGTTCGTTCTAGCGTTCTGATTGCTGCCCTGGGCGGACCGCCTTTGTATCGGTGTGGGCCCGGAGGCCTGTCATGCAAACCACATCCAAGCTCCGCTGCCCTCACCTTCACCTCAGCAAGCGCGGGTGCACTGCGTGCGCCGCGCACAGGACCTGACGCGACGACGAGCATCGTCCGCAACCGGTCCGGAAAGGTGCCCTGCAGGCGCGCTTGCCGTCACGCCGTCAGCGGTCATTGCACCGCGCTGGTCGGCGCTGTCTCGAACCGCATGTCCCGGCCTTTCGCAGTCGTGGCGACGCCGTCGCAGGCTGGTTTCCCTGACACGCGACTTGAAATCCGCTGGCGCCGCCGTCCGCGAAAACCGCGTGTCGGGCGCGCCCAATCTGACCCAGAGAAATCGTCAACTTCGTTCCACCAGTTTTTGGTTGTTGAAGAAAGACTACGTTGCCGCTAATCTAGCGTCCATACCAATTCAGGCCATTATTTGTGCGGAATCGGCAATGTTTCCGCTATTTCGGACCTGTCGTCACACTCTCGCCCATGAAATCAAAACCATGCCCTTGCATTTTTTCATATATAAAGGAGATTTCGGCAGGAGGGTATCGGCATGAGTGGCATCAAAACGAAAATGACGGCTTCAGGACCCAGGCCTGGCAGGCGCGCTGGAACCCGCAACGCGACCGTGCGCTGTTTTTTCCTCGATATGATCATCAGCGAAATGAATGGCGGCTCGCCCGAATGTGTCCATGTCCTGACCAGGTTCAAGCTGAAGGACAGCAAGCCCCTCAATCCCTACGCAACCTACCCGCTCAAATCCTATGTCGAGTTCTTCGAAGAGGCTGCAAGGGCACTGCACAGACCCCATCTCGGCCTGGAGCTGGGACAGAATTTCAGGCTTTGGGAAATCGGCCCGGTCTATCCCCTTCTGGCGACGGCTCCGACGCTCAGGGAAGCGCTCGGCGTGTTTTCGCGGTTTCAGGCGAGCTGGCAAACGCACACGACCCTCAACATCGAGCGGGGGTTCGAGGAGACGAAATACAGCTACGTGATCGACGACATGGACATCTGGCCACGCGTCCAGGATGCGGAGAATGCAATAGGCGGCCTGTGCGCGCTCACCCGGCAGCTTCTCTCCGAGCGCTGGAGCCCCGTCGAAGTCTGCTTCGAGCACGACATCACCGGACGCCAAGAGCCGCTCGAACGGTTCTTCCGCTGTCCCGTCAGGGGCAACAATGAGTCCAACAGCATTCTCCTGCGTGACGCGGAGCTCGACCGGCCGATGCATGCCTGGGTCAATTCCAACGCCCCTGCGCGGGCGATTGTCGAGATGCACCTTTTCGATCTCCTTCGACCGCCGGAAGATACGTTTCAGCCGATCCATGAACGGCTGTCCCGACTGATCGACCAGCGGCTGGGCAGGGAGAGCGTGGATCTGGAGGCCCTGGCCGAGAAGCTCGGCATAGCGCCCCGGACGCTTCGCCGCCAACTGGGCACCTTCGGAACCAGCTTCAGCGAAGTGCTCAACCGCCAACGTCGAAAGAAGGCGGAAATGCTGCTGAGCACCGGAACGATCAAGCTCAGCCAGTTGGCGACCCATCTCGGTTACGCAAACCAGTCTGCCTTCTCGAGAGCGTTCCGCGAGTGGACAGGCGAACCACCCATCGCCGCCCTGCGCCGGGCGCGGCGCAGCGGCGCCGTCGGCGACAATGATGAGGCCGGTGCAGACGAACAGGGCACTTGAGCACAAGGCGTCCCTGTTCAAGGCCGTTGATGCCACGGAAGGGCTGGCACAGGCCCATTCAAGCAGGATGACCGCGCCTAAGCTGAATTCCGGCGTTCAGGACGAAAGCGGTGTTGGCCTCTGAAACCGCCGCTCCGCAGATTCTGTTTTTGTGCGGTTGGATACGGCATATTAAATCATGCGCAACGCGCGATAATGAGACCAAGCAGTATGAGAGGTTGTGCGATTCTGTCGCGGAGCGGTGCATCAAAGGTGGTGCAGAGATCAATGAGTGAAATCAGCGAGACAACGGCCAATGGCTCCCCGCAGCCCGATGCGGAAGAGAGCCATCTGGTTCTTGACAATTTTCAGGCGACCGTCCGCAAGATCAGGCCAGATGACAGTGGGCTTCTGTACCAACTGACGGTGAGTGTGTTCTGGCCGCACCGCGACCGTGACCTCGATCTGTTCATCTCGCTCGGCCACGGATATCTCGCGATTGACGAGATCGGCCGGCCGATGGGCTCGGCGATGTATTTCCCGATGGGCGACGATTTTTCCATGTTCGGCATGATGATCACCGCTCCGCGCCTGCAAACGCAGGGCGCCGGGCGCTGGCTGCTGAGCCAGATCATGGCCGATTGCGCCGGCAGCGATCTGCGCCTGAACGCCACGCGCGCCGCATATTGGCTCTACGAAACCGAAGGATTCGTACCGGTCGCCACGATCTGGCAGCATCAGGGGATTGCGCGCGACATTCATCTGCCGACCCCTGTTGCCGGTATCGAGACCCGAGTCATGTGCGCGGCCGACACGCCGGCGATCCTCGCACTTGACGGTCCCGCCTTCGGGGCAGACCGATCCCGGATCCTGACGGTCCTGCTCGGTCTGTCCGAAGGCCGCGTCGCGGTTCGCGATGGCGAGATCGTCGGTTACGCTCTGATACGGCACTTCGGACGCGGCAAGGTGATCGGGCCGGTGATCGCAGAAGATGAGCGGATCGCAATGCAGTTGATCGCCCCTTTGATTCAGGCGAATGTCGGCACCTTCCTTCGGCTGGATGTCCCACTGCGAAACGAGCTGTTTGCAAGCTTCCTCGCAGCGTCGGGAATGGGGATCTACGATACCGTCACGGAGATGCGGATCGGTCCGCAGCGCCGCGCCACAGAGGGCGCCCAGTTGTTCGGTCTGTCGGCCCATTCGCTGGGATAAAGCGCGCCCACCGGGATGCACAGGGGATGCATCCGCGCCATCGCGCAAGGGGATCCGGGGGAAATCAGGACAGCCGGTCCTTGAGACCGAACCACAATCCGACCAGGGGCAGGAACCAGGGCTTGCCGGAATGCGCCGGGATTGCCGGCCAGTCGAGACCGGCCAGCGGGTTGGTGTCCGCCCGTCCCATCGCCATGTCGGCCAGGCTTTGGCCGATCAGCGTCGACATCTGCGCGCCGTGGCCCGAATAGCCCATGCCGTAGATCAGCCCGTCATGCTCGCCCGCGCGGGGATAGCGGTCCTTCGTCATCCCGACGAGACCGCCCCAGCAGTAATCGATGGGGACATCGGCCAGGTGCGGGAAGATCCGCGCCAGCCCTTCGCGCAGAATCCTGCCCGATTTTTCATCCGAGCGCTGGTCCGACACCGCCGAAAACCGCGCGCGGCCGCCGAAAATGAGGCGGTTGTCCGGCGACAGGCGGAAATAATTGCCGATATTCATCGACGTGACACAGTTGCGGTTGCCGGGCATCGTCACGGCGATTTCCCCGGGCGTCAGCGGGCGGGTTGCGATGATGAACGACCCCACCGGGATGATGCGCCGCCGGAACCAGTGGAAAGGCGCCGTCTTGATCTGCCCGGTATAGGCGCCCGTGGCCAGGATGACCCGCTCTGCGCGGAGCCTGCCTTTCGGCGTGGTCAGCTCCCAGGCCGAGCCGGCCCGGGCACGGGCCTGCACCGGGGCGCCTTCCCATATCTGGGCGCCGTGGCGATGGGCGGCATCGGCGAGCCCCCTGGCATAGCGGCCCATGTGCATCATCGCCGCCTTTTCATAGAGCATCCCCCCATGGAAGGCCTGCGAGCCGATCTCACCGGGCAGATCGGACGCGTCGATCCAGCGCGTGTCCGCATCGACCTCCGTGTGGATCAGTTCGAAATTGGCCCGCAGCCCCGCGACATGGCCCGGTTTCGAGGCGAGCTTCAGCTTGCCCGCCCGACGGAAATTGCAGTCGATCCCTTCTTCAGTGATCACCTCTTCGATCATGTCGATGGATCGGTCGAAGGCGCGATAGAGCGCATACGCCCGCTCGGCGCCCAGATGCGCCTTCGCCTCGGCATAGCCATGGGCGATGCCATTGTTGAGATGGCCGCCGTTGCGGCCCGAACCGCCGGCGCCGATCCTGTCCGCTTCCAGCAGGGCGACCCGCACGCCGGCGCGCGCCATCTTGCGGGCGGCGTTGAGGCCGGTGAAGCCGCCGCCGATGACCGCGACATCGAAACTCCCCTCGACCCGCCCGCTTTGGGCCTGGTCGAAGGGGGCGGAGCTGTCATGCCAATAGGATGTGAACTTCATCCGGCCCTCCGGGAATGGAGGACTAGAGCCCGACGACGCCGGGAAGGCCGGAAATGTCGGCAATCTCGGTGTAGCCGTAATAGGGATTTGCCGGCTCGTGACCGCGGTTCACCCAGACCTTGTTCTTGATCCCGAGATCGTGCGCGGTCATCAGGTCGTAGCGGAAGCTCGACGAGACATGCAGCACATCTTCCGGGCCGCACCCGAGCTGGTCGAACATATATTCGAACGCGCGCATCTGCGGCTTGTAGGCGCCCGCACTTTCAGCCGTGAAGACATGGGCGATCGGGGCGCCCAGCTTGGCGATATTGTGGGGAATCTGCGCGTTCATGGAATTGGTCAGCGCCACAAGCGGAAATTCCTTGGCGACCTTGGCAAGGCCCGCCGGCACGTCGGGATGCGGTCCCCAGGTCGGAATGCGGTTGGAGATGTCCTCGGCGACCGCCGGATCGAAGGCGACGCCGTTGCGCTTGCAGGTGCGTTCGAGCGCGTTGTGGACGACCTCGCCAAAGGGTTTCCAGGCGCCCAGCACTTCGTCCAGCCGGTAGGCCGTGAAATTCTTGATGAAGACCTCCATCTTCTCGGGCGAAAGCTGGCCGGCATAGTGGTCGCGCGCGGCGCCGCCCATGTCGAAGAAGATCATGGTTCCGTGGCAGTCGAAGGTGATGAATTTCGGACGAAAGGTCATAGGTCTCTCCGTGAGGTCTTGTCTGCCTCCAGCATCGCCTGTTCGGGGCGACAGGGCGTGCCGCGTTTGTCTGTTTCGTCGCAGATAATTCCGTTTCCAGCAAGCCAACCGGCATCCGATGCCGTCGGGGGAGCGGCTTCGGCGGCTCCTGCCACGGCCTTCGCAGCACACTTGCAGGGCGCCTTGCCGGCGCGCCCGCGACCGATGGACAAGGACATTCCGATGATGCGTTTAGCGCCGCTCGACACCGCGCCTGCAGGGGCATCGCATCAGCAAAGCCCCACGCCTGAACGGCTCATTGCGGGCAATGCCGCCTTCGCGATTTGGATCGTCGCCAACTGAGGAACCTGCCTATGTCTGCTGAAAAGCTCCTGTCCGACCTGGTCGGATTTGCCTCGGTCGTCGGCACCCCGAACCTGACCGTGATGGCCTTCGTTCGCGAGTATCTCGCCAGCCACGGCATTTCCTGCCGCATCTTGCCGGGCCCGGAGGGAGATCGCGCCAACCTGTTTGCCACCATCGGCGACGCGTCCAGGCCCGGTTACGTCCTGTCAGGCCATGTGGACGTGGTGCCGGCGGGCGAACCCGAGTGGCTGGCCGATTCTTTCCTGCTGCGCACGGACGGCGAACGGCTGATCGGGCGCGGCGCCTGCGACATGAAGGGATTTGTCGCGGCCGTGCTTGCGGCGGCGCCTGGATTGGCCGCGATGGACCTGGCCGCGCCGGTCCATATTGCCCTGTCCTATGACGAGGAGGCAGGCTGCAAGGGCGTGCCGCATCTACTGGCAGCACTTCCCGAACTGTGCGCGCCGCCGCTCGGCGCGATCATCGGCGAGCCGACGGGGCTGGTGCCGGTGCTCGCGCACAAGGGCAAGGCCGCCGTCCGGCTGAGCGCCAGGGGCATATCCGGCCACAGCTCCCGCCCCGATCTCGGGCGGAACGCGATTCATGCGCTTGTTCCGGTCCTGGCGGAGGCGATCGTCCAGGCCGAGGCGCTCAAGGGCGGGCCGCAGGATGCGCGCTTCGCCCCGCCCTGTTCGACGCTGCAGATCGGCACCGTCGCGGGAGGCCAGGCCGTCAACATCATTCCCGACCGGGCCGAGGCGCGGCTGGAGGCGCGGGCCATTGCCGGCGTCGACCCCCGGACGCTACTGGAGCCCGTGATTGCGAAGGCCGCGGAGATGGGCGTGGAGAGCGAGATACTCTCCTCCTATCCGGCGTTGGCGCTGGATGCCGCTGCGCCGCTTGCGGCCCTCGCCGAAGCGGTCTCCGGCCACGCCCCGCTCGGCGCGGTCAGCTTCGGCACGGAAGCGGGGCTGTTCCAGCAGGCGGGCATCCCGGCCATCATCTGCGGTCCGGGCGATATCGCCCGGGCGCATCGCCCCGAGGAATACATCACCCGCGGCGAGCTGGAGAGCACCCGCGCCATGGTTCTGGCGCTCGGCCGGCACCTGTCGGCCTGAGCCGGATGCTGACGCGCGAATTTTCCTGCGGTCCGGACGGCCGGTGGCAAAGCAAACTGCCGTGTGATGCGGCAATCAGGGCAAACATGCCGAAGTCCATAACCTAGTGTCGATCCGGACAGGACGACCACCGGAGCTTTCATGACCCGCGCTGCATCCCGGCACACTGTGTTTCACGCGTTCACCGCCGCGCGCCTGCGCATATCGGCATGTTCCGCGGTGAGGCACGGACCGATGACGCCTTGCCGTCGGGTTCGCCGCCGGGCGGCGGCCCGAGGGTCTGTGCGCCCTGCCTCTACCTGATTGCCGAATATCCAACTTTTCCTTTGTGTCACAGGCCTTGGGCTCATTCTGCGGAGACTGACATGCTTTCCAACTCCCTTGTCGAACTCGACCGGCGCCATCTGATCCACCCGGTATCCTCGTTTCGCGGTCATGAGACGCGTGGTGTTCGTGTTCTCACCGGCGGCAAGGGCGCGACAGTGACCGATGCCGAGGGCCGCGAACTGATCGACGGTTTTGCGGGTCTTTGGTGCGTGAACGCCGGCTATGGTCAGGAAAGCGTGGTCGAGGCCGCCGCCGAACAGATGCGCAACCTGTCCTATGCGACGGGCTATTTCGATCTGGGCGCCGAAGCGCCCATCCGGCTGGCCGCCGCTCTGGCCGAGCGTGCGCCGGGTGATCTCAACCATGTCTATTTCACCTTGGGCGGATCGGACGCGGTCGACAGCACCATCCGTTTCGTGCGTTATTACTGGCATTCCAAGGGCCAGCCGAGCCGCGACCAGTTCATCTCGGTGGAGCAGGGCTACCACGGCTCGACCACGATGGGCGCGGGGCTGACCGCGTTGCCGGGCTTCCATGAAGGCTTCGGCGTGCCCTATAGCTGGCAGCACAAGATTTCGTCACACTATCTCTATCGCAACCCGCTAGGCGGCAATCCGCAGGCGGTGATCGACGCCTCCGTCGCCGAACTGAAGGCAAAGATCGCCGGGATCGGCGAAGATCGCGTCGCCGCCTTCTACGTGGAGCCGATCCAGGGCTCGGGCGGCGTGCTGGTCCCGCCCAAGGGTTGGATCAAGGCGATGCGGGATGTCTGCGCCGAGGCGGGCATCCTGTTCATCGCCGACGAGGTGATCACCGGTTTTGGCCGCACCGGGCCGCTCTTCGCCAGCTCTGACGAGGACATCGTGCCGGACCTGATGACCATCGCCAAGGGGTTGACCTCGGGCTACGCGCCGATGGGCGCGGTGTTGATGTCCGATCATGTCTACGAGACCATTGCAGACGGCGCGGGCGCCAAGGCGGTCGGCCACGGCTTCACCTACTCGGCGCATCCGGTCTCGGCCGCGGTCGCGCTGGCGGTTCTGGCGCTCTATGATGGCGGGCTGCTGGACAACGGCCGCAAGGCCGGCGCGCGGCTGATGGAGGGGCTCGAAACCCTGCGCGACCATCCCCTGGTGGGCGACGTGCGCGGGCGCGGCATGCTGGGCGCCGTCGAACTCGTCACCGACAAGGACAAGAAGACGCCGCTGCCGGCGGCGCTGCAGCCCGCGACCCGGCTGTTTGACCGCGCCTGGGAGCAGGGACTGGTGATCCGGTCATTCGCGCAGGGCGTCTTCGGCTATGCGCCGCCGCTGTGCTGCACACTGGACGAAATCGACGCCATCGTCGACCGCACCCGCAAGGTCCTGGACCTGACGCTGGAAGATCCGGAAATCCGCGCGATCCTGGGCTGACGGGGCCGCTATCGCAAAGGGTCGCCGATGGCGCCGCAGTGCGCGCGCGCACCCTTTCCCGGGCAAATGAACAACGGAGATGCGCCTCGATCCGGTCCGGAATTAACCGGACCCGGCATCGGGCCCGCTGAGTGCCGTCGCCGGAGCGTCTGACGCTTCCCAGTCCTGCGGATGTCGCGGCGGGTGGCGCAGGGCGGATCGGACGCCGCTCCTGCCGGGCCCGCTATTCCAGACTCGCCCCGGGGTGCCTGACTGACCTCGCACGGAGCGGCAGCAGCTTTTACCGGGTCGGAACCGTTGTGCGGTTCCCCGGCACGCCCCGCAATTCACAGTTTCCATCTGTCATCGCCGCGGC
This sequence comes from Hoeflea sp. BAL378, assembly GCF_000759435.1. Taxonomy (GTDB): domain Bacteria; phylum Pseudomonadota; class Alphaproteobacteria; order Rhizobiales; family Rhizobiaceae; genus Hoeflea. The sequence continues at coordinate 63,031 of NZ_JRJG01000038.1, read as the reverse complement.
AGCGACCAGGCTTCAGGGTGGCCCGGGTCCCCCGCCCTGCCGCATGTCTTGCGGCCGTCGATCCTGGGCGCGGCGGGCGAGGCGACAGTCCGGGTGGAGCGAAATACCGCCGAACACCCGATTTCGGAAGAATCTGCTGCGGATCCACCCCGTTTCGGAGAAATTAACAGGATCGCCGGGATGAAACTGAAGTGGATGGGAACGGTGAAAACACCGAAACAAAAAAACAAATAGGGGACGTCGACCCTGTTGCGGATGCAAAACGCACCCGATGGGCGGTCTGAACCCCAGGCAAAAGGCAATGCCGCCAAGCGCGGCCGATTGCAGAGAGGACTGCCGCGATGGTGAGAGAACCCGCCGTAAAACCACTGACCGCATTTTCCTACGTCACATTTGATGTGGTGGGCACGTTGATCGACTTCGAGGGTGCGATCAAGGGCGGGCTGGCCGAAATCGCCGCGCTCGAGGGCCGTGAGATCGATGGCGAGGCCGCGCTCTCGGTCTATCGTGACGCCCGCTACGAGCCGGGGGCGGGGCGCTACCCGGACGATCTGGGGCGCTGCTATTCGAAGATCGCGGCGGCCTTCGATCTGCCCGACACGGAAGCGTATCGCCAGTTGATGATTGACCGGGTCGGCGACGCCAGCCCGTTCCCGGACTCGGTTGCGGCGATGATGAAGCTCAAGGCCCGCTACAAGCTCATCGCCATGACCAACGCGCGCCGCTGGGCCTTCGAGAAATATGAGGCAAAGCTGGGTTTTCCGTTCTGGGCAGGCTTCACCACGGACGATACCGGCACCGAAAAGCCCGACCCGGCCTTCTTTCACCAGGTCTTCGAGCATGTTGCGAAGGATGGCGGCGACAAGGATGATATCCTGCACACGGCGCAAAGCCAGTATCACGACATCGGGATATCGCGGGCGCTCGGCATGACCAACGCCTGGATCCAGCGCCGCCACGCGCAGGCCGGCTACGGCGCCACGATCGAGCCGGAGGCTTTCACCGAGCCCGACTATCATTTTCACGCGCTGATCGAGCTGGCCGACGCCGCCGAAGAGGCGTTTGACGTCTGAATTTACCACCGCCCGGACCGCCAGGAGAAGCAACCGGGCCCCTAGCAACAGGAAAGCCGCAATGACCAATAAAATTCCTACCAATTGGACTGGCCGTGATGATGCGATGGTCGAACATGCAATCCGCCGGGGTGCGTCGCGCCGCGAGCTTTTGAAAATGATGCTGGCTTCCGGCGTCGGCATCGCCGCGGGAGGCTCGCTGCTGTTGAGTGCGGGCCGCGCTGTCGCAGCGACCCCGGTCTCCGGCGGCCATCTGAAGGCGGCCGGCTGGTCGTCCTCCACGGCCGATACGCTCGATCCGGCGAAGGCCTCGCTGTCGACCGACTATGTGCGCTGCTGCGCCTTCTACAACCGCCTGACCTTCCTCAACGAGGCAGGCGAGGTCGAGATGGAGCTGGCCGACAGCATTTCGACCGATGACGCCGTGACCTGGGAGGTCAAGCTGAAGAAAGGCGTTCTGTTCCACGACGGCCATACGCTGAATTCCGATGACGTCATCTATTCGCTCAAGCGTCATCTCGACGAGGCCGTCGGCTCCAAGGTCAACTCGATCGCCAAGCAGATCACCGAAGTCTCGAAGCTGGACGACACCACGGTCAAGATCGTGCTCGCCACGGCCAACGCCGATCTGCCGACGATCCTTGCGCTGCACCACTTCATGATCATCGCCGACGGCACCACCGATTTCGCCAAGGCCAACGGCACCGGCGCCTTCCTCTGCGAGACCTTCGAGCCGGGCGTGAAATCCGTCGCGGTGAAGAATCCGAACTACTTCAAGTCCGAAGGCCCCTATCTCGACAGTTTCGAGTTCTTCGCGATCACCGACAACAATGCCCGCGTCAATGCGCTCCTGTCGGGCGATATTCATCTGGCCGCCGCGATCAACCCCCGTTCCTTGCGCATGCTCGAAGGTCACGACACGGTGCGCACCTCGGTCTCGACCTCGGGCAATTACACCGACCTCAACATCCGTCTCGACCTGGATCCGGGCAGCAAGGCGGGCTTCATCGAAGGCATGAAATACCTGATCGACCGCGAGGCGATCCAGAAATCGGTGCTCCGCGGCTTTGCCGAAATCGGCAATGACCAGCCCATTTCGGCGGCGAGCCGCTATCACAACCCGAACCTGAAGCCGAGGGACTACGATCCCGAGCGTGCGAAAAGCCTGTTCGACAAGGCGGGTCTTCTCGGCCAGACGATCCCTGTCATTGCCTCCGAGGCCGCAGGCTCCTCGGTGGATATGGCGGTCGTCGTGCAGCAGGCCGGCGCCCAGATCGGCATGAACCTCGACGTGCAGCGCATGCCTTCGGACGGCTACTGGTCGAACTACTGGCTGAAGGCGCCGGTCCACTTCGGCAACATCAACCCCCGCCCGACCCCCGACATCCTGTTCTCTCTGCTCTATGCCTCGGATGCGCCCTGGAACGAAAGCCAGTACAAATCGGAGAAATTCGATAAGATGATGGTCGAAGCCCGCGGTGCGCTGGACGAAACCAAGCGGACCGAGATCTATTGGGAAATGCAGGAGATGATCTCCAACGACGCCGGCACGGTCATTCCCGCCTACATCTCGAATGTCGATGCAGTCTCGTCGAAACTGGGCGGGCTGAAATCGAACCCGCTCGGCGGCATGATGGGGTATGTTTTCGCCGAGCACGTCTGGCTGGAAGCCTGATCCCTGACCATAGCGATCCGCGGGAGCCACAGGCTTCCCGCGGATCCATCCGCAACAGGAAGGTGTCATTTGCCCGCTTCGTTCATCCCCTATTTCCTGGTCGCCCAGCGCCTAGGAATTGCACTGATCACATTGGTCATCGTGTCGTTCGCGGTGTTCTTTGCCACCGACCTCCTGCCCGGAGACGTTGCCCAGATCCTGCTGGGACAGGCGGCGACGCCGGAAGCCGTGGCCGGGCTGCGCGAAGCGATGGGGTTGAACGAGCCCGCGATCTACCGGTTCCTGTCGTGGCTGGCGGGGCTGGCCACGGGGGACCTTGGAACCTCCTACGTTAACAACATGCCGGTCAGTCAGTTGATCGGAGGCCGGTTGATCAGTTCGCTCAAACTGGCCGGCGTGACCACGCTGTTTACCGTACCGATCGCCCTGAGCCTGGGGATCGGCGCCGCCATGGCGCGCGGCTCCCTCTTCGATCGGGTCGTATCCATCCTGACGATCTCGGTGATTTCAGTCCCCGAATTCATGATCGCCACCCTCGCCGTGCTGATCTTCGCGGTCTGGCTCGGCTGGTTGCCGGCCCTGAGCTACGGCGTGGAGGTGGACTCCTGGGGCGCCATGCTGCGCGGCTATGCGATGCCCGTCATCACCCTGAGCTGCGTTGTCTCGGCGCAGATGATCCGGATGACCCGCGCTGCGGTGATCGACACGATCAACACGCCCTATGTCGAGATGGCCCTGCTCAAGGGCGCCTCGCGCAGCCGGATGGTGCTCAGGCACGCCCTGCCCAATGCCCTGGGCCCGATTGCGAACGCGGTCGCCCTGTCGTTGAGCTACCTGGTCGGCGGCGTGATCATCGTCGAGACCATTTTCAACTATCCCGGCATCGCCAAACTGATGGTCGACGCCGTCTCGACCCGTGATCTGCCGCTGATCCAGTCCTGCGCGATGATCTTCTGCATCAGTTACCTGTCGCTGATCACGCTGGCGGACATGATTGCCATCCTTGCAAACCCGAGGCTACGTCACTGATGACCGAGAAGATGCTCACTCTCCGACTGCCGACGCCGCGCAATCTCGGGTATTCCTTCAACTGGATCGGCCGCATCGGCCTGACGATCATCGTCCTGTGGGCGCTGGTGGCGATCTTCGCTCCCTGGCTGACGCCCTATCCCATCGGCGAGATCGTCGACTGGGACTATTTCGGCCCGATGAGCCACCAGTTCTGGCTGGGCACCGACTATCTGGGCCGGGATATGCTGTCGCGCATCCTGATGAGCGCGCGCTACACAGTCGGCATCTCGCTCGCTTCGGTGACGCTCGCCTGCACCACCGGCGTGATTTTCGGGATGGCGGCGGCGGTGATCGGCGGCTGGTTCGACATCCTCCTGTCGCGCATGCTCGATGCGTTCAACGGCATCCCGTCGCTATTGTTCGGGCTCGTCGTGGTCGCGGCCGTGGGCTCGTCCATTCCGGTGCTGATCCTGACGCTCGCCGCGATCTACCTGCCCGGCGCCTATCGCTTTGCGCGGGCTTTGGCGGTCAATGTCAACACGATGGATTTCGTCACCGTCGCCCGGGCCCGCGGCGAGCGCACGTCTTATCTGATCCTGCACGAGATCTTCCCCAACATCATCGGTCCGGTCCTGGCCGATCTGGGGCTCCGCTTCGTCTTCATCGTCCTGGTGCTGTCCGGGCTGTCCTTCCTCGGTCTGGGCGTTCAGCCGCCCAATGCCGACTGGGGCGCATTGGTGCGTGAGAATATCGAGGGCCTGTCCCTCAGTTCCCCCGCGGTGGTCTTCCCCTCGATCGCGATCGCCTCGCTGACCATTTCAGTCAACATGTTCATCGACAACCTTCCCATCAAGATCCGCGACAGGAGCGAATGATGACTGACATTCCCCTCGTTTCCGTCCGCGATCTGACGATCGGCGCCACCACAGATGCCGGCCGCAGGGTGCAAATCATCAGGGGCGTCAGTTTCGATATCGCGCCGGGTGAGATCGTCGCGCTGATCGGCGAATCCGGATCCGGCAAAACCACCATCGCGCTGTCTCTGATGGGCCATACCCGCACCGGCTGTGAAATCACCGGCGGCCATATTCGCGTGGGAACCAGCGACATCACCGCGATGAATGAGAAAGCCCGCGCGAACCTGCGCGGGACAGCGGTGTCCTATGTGCCGCAATCGGCCGCGGCGGCCTTCAATCCGAGCCAGCGCCTGATGCAGCAGGTGATCGAGATTTCGGCGATCCACAAGCTGATGTCACGATCCGAGGCGGAGAAAAAGGCGGTCGGCCTGTTCAGGGCCCTGGCGCTGCCCGATCCGGAAAACATCGGCAATCGCTATCCGCACCAGGTCTCCGGCGGACAGTTGCAGCGGCTGTCGGCGGCGATGGCGCTGATCGGCGATCCGCAGCTCGTGATTTTCGATGAACCCACCACCGCGCTCGATGTCACCACCCAGATCGAGGTGTTGCGCGCCTTCAAGTCGGTGATGGCAAAGGGCGGCATATCCGGCGTCTATGTCAGTCACGATCTCGCCGTTGTGGCCCAGATCGCCGACCGGCTCATCGTGCTCAAGAACGGTGAAATCCAGGAAGAGGGTGCCACGCAGCAGATCCTGGATGCTCCCGCCCATCCCTATACCAAGGAGTTGCTGGCTGCGTTCAAGCCGGTGACCCAGGTCCACGCCGCCTTCGAACGCGATCCCAAGGAGCAGCCGGTCATCGAGGTCGACGGGCTGTTTGCGGGCTACGGCCTGGTGATGAACGGCGAGCCGCAGATCAAGATCCTCAAGAATGTGAGCTTCAAGCTGGAGCGCGGCCGCAACCTGGGCGTGATCGGCGAATCCGGTTCGGGAAAGTCGACCCTGGCGCGGGCCATCGCCGGGATCGTCCCGGCCTATGGGGGCCATATCCTGTTCGACGGCAAGAAACAGCAGCTCGCGCTTGCGGATCGCTCGAAGGAGGATCTGCGCATCATGCAGATCGTGTTCCAGCTTGCCGATACGGCGCTCAACCCGGCGCATTCGATCGAGCGAATCCTCGGTCGGCCCCTCACCTTCTATCACGGCATGACCGGACGGGCGCGGGAAGCGCGGGTGATCGAACTGCTCGACATGGTGCGTCTGCCCGCCGCGCTGCGACACCGTCTGCCCGGGGAACTCTCCGGGGGGCAGAAACAGCGGATCAATCTTGCCCGGGCGCTTGCCGCAGAACCGGAGTTGATCCTGTGCGACGAAATCACGTCGGCGCTCGATTCGGTGGTGGCGGCCGCCATCCTCGACCTCCTCAAGGAACTGCAGCGCGAACTCAGGCTGAGCTACATCTTCATCAGCCATGACCTGTCGACGGTCCAGGCGATCTGTCAGGATGTCCTGGTGATGTACAAGGGCGAAGTCGTCGAGGCGCTCCCTGCGGCGCGGATGGCGTCCGATGCCCGGCATCCCTATTCGCGGCTGCTGATTTCCTCGGTGCCGCAACTCGATACCGGCTGGCTCTCGGGCCTGGAGCAGGACCCGGAACTGCTCGCCGCATTCTCGAACCGCTGACATCCAGCCATGGGCGTCCGCCCGGCGCCAATCAGATCCGGTCGGCGAAAAGCCGCGTCAGCGGGAGCTGGTTCTTGACGAAGGGGGTCTTGATCACGACGAAGCTGAAATATTTGTCGATCCCGGCATCGCGGTCGATAAGCCCTTCGATGATGTTCTGATAGTCGCTGATTCCCGACACCACGAACTTGACCAGGTAGTCGTAGCCGCCGGAAATCAAATGGCACTCGACACAGCTATCGATGTTGCCCACCGCTTCCTGGAAGCGGGCAAAGTCGATCTGGCGATGGTTTTTCAGCGTGAATTCGGTAAAGACGGTCAAGGTCTCGCCGAGCTTGGCGACGTCGATCTGGCCGGTGTAGCCCGTGATATAACCCGCCTTCTGCAGCTTCTTCACCCGCATCAGACAGGGTGAGGGGGACAGGTTCACCCGCTCCGCCAGGTCGACATTCGTGATCCGGCCATTGCGCTGCAATTCCGAGAGAATCTTGAGGTCGATCCGGTCCAGTTTGAGGCGGGCATTCATCTCTACGTCCTTCCGGCTCGGGCGGCGCTGAATTCTCTGTGAGAAGGCGGAGCCCTCATGCTGTCAAGCCTATTTAACAGAAAATGCCGGATCGGTATCGGCATCCAGCACATGCCGCTCCTGCGGCGCGGGTAGTCTCCCGGCATCGAATGGAGACCCCGATGCCCGCTCCCCTGATGCAGATTTCCACACCCGACGTCTTGCCTGCATCCGCTGATTGCGTCGTCATCGGCGCGGGAATCGTCGGCGTCAGTGCGGCCTACTGGCTTGCAAGGGCCGGCAAGTCCGTCGTGCTTCTGGAAAAGGGCCTGGTCGGCGCCGAACAGTCGAGCCGGAACTGGGGCTGGTGCCGGCAGCAGAACCGCGACGCGCGCGAGCTCCCGCTGTCGACCAGGAGCCTTGCGCTGTGGGAGGAGATGGCCGCCGACATCGGCGAGGATCTCGGCTTTCGCCGCTGCGGGCTTCTGTACCTGTCCAACACAGAGTCCGAGCTTGAGGGCTGGGCCGCCTGGGGCCGGTTCGCCCGCGGCGAGGGTATCGACACGCGCATGCTGGGCGCGGCCGAGGCGACCGGGCGCGGCGCGGCCACCGGCCGGAGCTGGCTCGGCGGCGTCTGGTCGCCGACCGATGGCATTGCCGATCCGGCGCGGGCCGCGCCGCTGATCGCCAAGGGCGTCGGCAAGCACGGCGGCCGGGTCGTGCAGAACTGTGCAGCCCGCGGGCTCGAACTGGCGGCGGGTGCGGTTTGCGGAGTGATCACCGAGCGCGGCGTGATCGCGACCCGACAGGTGGTGATGGCGGGCGGCGCCTGGGCCGGCAGCTTCCTGCATCAGTTGGGCGTCACCTTTCCCCAGGCGGCCATCCGCAGTTCGATCCTCTCGGTAGCGCCGGGGGCCGAGGGCGTGCCGAGCGCCCTGCACACGGCTGCGGTCTCCGTCACAAGGCGTGGCGACGGAGGCCATACGCTTGCGATTTCGGGGCGCGGACACCTCGACCTGACCCCCGGCGCCATGATGGGCGCAAAGGATTTCCTGCCGATGTTCGCCAAGCGCTGGCGCGCGCTGCGCCCGGGCGGGCTGCAGGGATGGCGCAGCGGGTTCGAGACCCGCGCGCGGTGGGCGATGGACCGGGAGACGCCGATGGAGCGGATGCGCATTCTCGATCCGCGCCCCTCGCAGGCGCTGGTCGCGGAGACCTTGCGCCGCGCACGCCGCCTGCTGCCGGCCCTGCGCGACAGTCCGGTGCAGGCGAGTTGGGCCGGCTATATCGACACCACCCCCGACGGCGTGCCGGTGATCGACGCCGATGTCGGGATTGGCGGGCTGATTCTTGCCGCCGGTCTGTCGGGGCATGGCTTCGGCATCGGCCCCGGGGTCGGCCACCTTGTCGCCGATCTGGCGCTGGGGCGGCCGCCGATCACCGAGGTCGCGCAATACCGGCTCGACCGTTTCCGGCAGAGCCAATGGGGCAAGGTCGCGAAGTTCTAGACCCGCACCGTCAACCGGCCGATAGGAAATGCCGGAAGGGAAGTCTCGCGTTTGCCCCTCGCGACGGGTTCCGCCATCGCGTCGCCCACGCACCGACCCCGTCGAACACCAACAACGTGAGGCAGGCGCCGCCTCGGGCCGGAAACAGGCCGGGGCTGTCTCCATCTATCCGCGACCCGGAACGATGACATGCATATGGCTTTCCTCTCGCCCGTATTCCTGAATGCTGAAGTCAAACAGCGCAGGGGCAAGCTGTCCAAGACCGGTTACAGGTCACCTCATAAGCCATGCCTATGGATGCAGGCGCCCACGGAGGGGCTCGGGCACGTGCCGTCGTAGTTTGGTTTGAGCCAGATCCGGAGTCACCGCGACGTGTCTTGCGCAGGCCGGACGCAGGCTCCTGCGGGTTCGCTACCGGTCAAAGGCCCATGGTCCATGCCTGCGTAAATGGACGGCGAACCTGCCGGAGTGAACCGGTCAGGTGGCGCTCTGCATCCTTGCCTTGATCAGGGCATCGGCGATGTAGAGATCCTGCAGTGCGATCCCGGAGCTGTCGAAGACCGTGATCGCGTCGTCGGATTTGCGTCCGGCTGCAGTCCCCTTGATGACGTCGCCGATGGCAGTAAGGGCGATTTCGCCATTGGCGACCCGATCGCGGATATGCTGAAAATCCCCGATCATGACCGATTGCGACGGCAGGTCGCAAAACAGATCGGCGGTTGCCATGAGTTGGGTCGGCAGTTCGTGCTTTCCAGGAGCGTCCGAGCCCATGCTGGCAACGTGCGTGCCGGGCCGGACCCAGCCTGCCTCGAACAGGGCTTCGCGCGCCGGCGTTGCGGTAACGACGATATCCGACGAGGACACCGCCTCCTCTGCCGCGGCGACCCGCGCATTCAGGCCGTTCGCCCGCAACAGCTCCACGAAGGCGTCGCGCCGCTCCGAAGGCCGGGCGACCACATGGACGATGTCGATCGGGCGGATGCGCGCGAGGGCCAGGACCTCGTAGCGCGCCTGGTTTCCGGCCCCGAATATCGTCAGCGTCCGGGCATCCTTGCGGGCCAGGAGATCGGCCGCCACGGCATCGGCGGCGGCCGTCCTGTAGGCATTTGCGGTCCCCGCCTCGACGACGGCGCTCAGTCGGCCGATCTCCTGGTCGAGCAGGACAATCGTCGAATTGTGGCGCGGCAACCTGCGTTCGGGGTTCTTGGACCAGAACGAACCGACCTTCACGCCGGTCAGATGGTCCGAGGAGCCCGACTTGATCGAGAAGGTGTTGGTCGGCGAAGCGGAACGGCCCAGCACGGCAGGAAAGACGCGCCCCTCGGCGCTCACGGCCGCCACAAGTGCTGCGCGAACGGCCTCATAGGCGATTTCGTGCGAAATCAGCGCCGCGGAGTCTTCCTCGCTTATATAGATCATGGCTGGTCCCTCTGCCGAGCTCAACAGGGGCGCGTCCCTTGGCGCCCCGGACTTCGTGCGCAGCAAAGACCTCGCCAATCCACCGCCCGGCCCGGACCATGATCCATGACTCACGCCGGACGCGCGCAATGACGCACCATCGAGCATGTTGATACGCTGGTCCTCTTAGACCAGAATGGCCTGCACAGGTGATGCCGCCCTGTCGCGGAAAACAGATTAATCCACCAAATAGCCAGGTCAAAAAAGCACAGAAATGTGTGGCGGCGCGGGGAAACTGGCTGAACATTCCTGACTTCAAAGTGGAGCATGACGCGGCTTCCGATAGGGCGGATACCTGGACACTCATGAGCAATGAAAGCTGCGAAATTGCGCTGGTGAAGCTGGACAACCGGCATCTCGAAGGCGCCCTGAAACTTTCCCAGGAGTTTTCCTGGCCTTACCGGCTGGAGGACTGGCAGTTTGCCGCTCAGGTCGGTGAAGGCGTGGTTCTCGAACGGGACGGAGAGGTTCTCGGGACGGCTCTCTGGTGGTGCTATGGAGCGCGGTACGCCACCGCCGGCATGATCATCGTGACGGCCAAAGCGCAGGGCGGCGGCCATGGGTCGCGGCTCTTCGACGCGTTGCTGCAATCAACCAAAGGCCGAAACGTCCTTCTCAATTCCACGGAACAGGGGCTGCCGCTCTATCGCCGCCGCGGCTTCGAGCCCTGGGGCATGGTGCACCAGCATCAGGGGATCCTGGCCGACGTTCCGCAGATCGACCGGAGCGACGACATCCGCCCGGCGACGGCCGACGACCTGGCAGCAATCCAGGCCCTCGATGAACGGGCGATCGGAATGCCGCGCCAGCATCTGGTCGCCGCGCTTCTCGGCGCCGGCGAGGGTCTCGTGCTCGTGCGCGATCAAGAGATCGCCGGCTATGCCATCTGCCGGCGGTTTGGACGCGGATACGTGGTTGGCCCCGTCGCCGCCGCCAGCATTGAGGACGCAAGACGGTTGATCTGCGCGCACCTTGTCAAACTGCGCGGCCGGTTCGTCCGCATCGATGTGTATGCCGATGACGGATTGAGCGACTGGCTCCGAGAGCTCGGGCTCCCGTTGGCCGGCGAGGCCGTGTCGATGGTACATGGAACCACACCCGCCCCGGTCGCCCCCTTCCACATGTACGCGGTTGCGAACCAATCTTTCAGTTAGGATGATGACGATGGACACCAAGCAGGTTGACCCCCAGACCAAGGGCGGAGCCGCGACCATAGACGACCTGATCACCCCGACGCTGCTGCTCGACCAGGGCAAGCTCGATCGCAACATCAAGCGGCTTGCGGATCATGTCGGCAAATTCGGCGCCGTTTTGCGCCCGCACATGAAAACCGCCAAGAGCATCGATGTCGCCCGGCGGATCTATCCCGGGGAGCCGGGCCCGATCACGGTCTCGACCCTGGCCGAGGCCGAATATTTCGCCGGTTATGGCTTCAAGGACATCACCTATGCCGTGGGCGTCTCTCCGGCCGCAGCCGTGCGCGGGCTCGAACTCAGCCGTCGCACCGGGGCCAATGTGAAATTTCTCCTCGACACGGTGGACCAGGCGGATGCGCTTGGCGAAGCGGGCAGGAAGACCGGCGTCACCCCATCCGCCTTCATCGAACTCGACGTCGACGATCATCGCGGCGGTCTGAAACCGGCCGATCCGGCCCTCATCGCCGTTGCCGACCGGATGAAGGCCGCGGGGGTGGATCTCGTCGGCGTGCTGTCGCATGCAGGCGAATCCTACGCGCTGAACACCCGGGAAGCGCTGGTGGCGGCCGCCGAGAACGAACGCGCCGCCACCGTGCGCGCCGCCGACATCCTCAGGGCACACGGCCACGCCTGCCCGATCGTCAGCCTGGGCTCCACGCCGACGGCGCATTTTGCCGAGAATCTTGACGGCGTCACCGAGGTGCGCGCCGGCGTCTACATGTTCTTTGATCTTGTCCAGCACGGCGTCGGCGTCTGCACGCTCGATGATCTGGCGATCTCGGTGCTTGCCACCGTCGTCGGCGCCAAGCCGGACAAGGGCTGGATCCTGGTGGATGCGGGCTGGATGGCCCTGTCGCGCGACCGCGGGACCTCCAGCCAGAAGATCGACCAGGGCTACGGCATCGTCTGCGACGAGAAAGGCCGTGTCTATGACGACGTGATCGTCGCCCAGGCAAGCCAGGAACACGGCATTCTGGCCCTTCGCCCGGGATCGACCGAAGCCATGCCGGACCTGCCGATCGGCGCGAGGGTGCGGATATTGCCAAACCATGCCTGCGCCATGGCGGCCCAGCACGATTTCTACAGTGTCGTGAAGGGCGAAAGCCCCGCCATCCAGGCGCGCTGGACCCGCATGCGCGGCTGGTAATCCGTCGCGCGATGATCCCAGCGCTTCGCAAGAATTTTGATTGGCCAACCATCCCGTGACATTTCGGCCATCCCCGATTTCCGCCGACAGTCGGCGCCTGTTTCGCCATGAAGGATATAGACCCATGACCGCAGCTCTCGAACATCTCGTCGCCCACAACAGGCTGGGGCAGTTCTTCATTGACGGGCGCTGGGTGGAGGCATCGGGCGCCGAGAAAGGCGCCGTCACCAACCCGGCCACCGGGGACGTGATTGCCCATATCGCGTTGGGCGACGCGCAGGATGTCGACAGGGCTGTGGCTGCGGCGCGCCGCGCCTTCCGGGCCTGGTCGCGCACCACGCCGCAAGAACGCGCCGAACTGCTCACCCGCCTGCTGTCGATCCTGGAAAGCCGCAGCGAGCTGTTCGCCGAGTGCCTGACGGCGGAAATGGGCGCCGCCATCAGCTATGCGCGCACCGCCCAGGTGCCGCTCGCGCTTGCGCATGTCAAAACCACGCGCGACGTCCTTCTGTCCTTCCCGTTTCTCGAGCAGCGCGGCCATACGGCGATCGTCCGCGAGCCGATCGGCGTGTGCGGGCTGATCACGCCCTGGAACTGGCCGCTGTTCCAGATCACCGCCAAGGTGTCCCCCGCCCTGGCCGCGGGCTGCACCGTGATCCTGAAGCCGAGCGAGCTTGCGCCGCTCGATGCCTTGCTCTTCGCGGAGGCTGTCGAGGAAGCGGGCTTTCCGGCCGGTGTCTTCAATCTTGTCAACGGCGACGGCCCGGTCGTCGGGCAGAGGATGGCTTCCCATCCCGACGTCGACATGATTTCCATCACCGGCTCGACCCGCGCCGGCATCCTGGTGGCCCAGGCCGCCGCGCCGACCGTCAAGCGGGTGGCGCAGGAACTCGGCGGCAAGTCCCCCAACATCATCCTCCCCGATGCGGATCTCGAGCGCGCCGTCTCGCTCGGCGTCGCCTCGGCGTTCCGCAATCTCGGTCAATCCTGCAGCGCGCCGACGCGCATGATCGTTCCCCGGGCCCTGCTGCCCGAGGTGGAAGCGATCGCCGCCCGGGCCGCGTCGGAAATTGTGGTCGGAGATCCTCTTTCTCCGACAACGACCCATGGTGCGATGGCCAACCAGGCGCAATTCAACCGTGTGCAGATGATGATCGAGACCGGCCTTGCCGAAGGCGCGAAGCTGCTCACCGGCGGCGCAGGCAGACCGGACGGGCTGACGGCCGGGCTTTATGCAAGACCGACGATCTTTTCCGAAGTGCGGACGGACATGCAGATCGCCAGGGAGGAGATCTTCGGACCGGTTCTCTGCATCATCCCCTATGACACGATCGAGGAAGCCATCGACATCGCCAATGACACTGTCTACGGCCTTGGCGCGCAGGTGCAGGGCAAGGACATGTCCGTCGTAAAGGACGTTGCCGCACAGATCAGGTCCGGCCAGGTTCATCTCAATTATCCGGCCTGGGACCCGCAGGCGCCGTTCGGCGGCTACAAGCAGTCCGGCAACGGGCGCGAATACGGCCCGGAAGGCCTGGCCGAATATCTCGAAGTCAAATCGATCCTTGGCTATTTCGACTAGGCGTTCACCCGGATCGCCGCCGCTACGCCCATCCGGACGCTAGATCCTCACGCGTCGGGTCCGGCCGTGACCTGCGCCAATTCCCGCCCGGCCGTTTGTCCGCCATGAGCTATCAAGGAAAAGCCAGATGAGTGTGCCCGGCGCCGTTTCGCACCCTGAGGAGCGGCCCTGGCTGGGAGCCTCTCTGAGAGTGCTGGCAGGACTGCTTTTCGCGGCCATGTCGGTCTGTGTGAAGAGCCTGTCAGGTTCGATCCCGCTCGGTGAGATCGTCTTCTACCGGTCGCTGTTTGCCCTCATACCCCTGGTCCTGTTCCTCTGGCTGCGGTCGGAGCTTCCGTCCGGACTTGCAACGCGTCGGCCCCTCGGCCACCTGCTCCGCTCCGCTCTCGGCGCAACGGCCATGTTCACGTCCTTCGCCGCAATCGCCCGCCTGCCGCTCGCCGAGGCGACGCTGCTCGGCTATCTGGCGCCGATCTTCACGGCCATCGCCGGCGTCTTCATCCTGTCAGAGCGGATGACGGCGGGACGGGCCAGCGGGGTGGTCATCGGTTTCGCCGGCGTCCTGGTGCTGTTCTGGCCCGAACTGAGCGGAGGCCAGATTTCCGGCGACCGGCTGGCGGGCTATATATTGGGTCTTCTCACCGGTGTCTTGACCGCGTTCGCACTGATCATGATCCGGCGCCTGAACCGCACCGAGAGCGCAGGCGCCATCGCCTTCTACTTCATCGTGACCTCGATGACATGCGGGCTTGCGACCCTGCCCTTCGGCTGGGTGATGCCGGACCTGACGGGGTTCGTGCTGCTGGTCCTGGCCGGACTGTTCGGCGGGTTGGCGCAGATCGCGAGCACGGTGGCGTTTCGCAATGCGGAAGCATCCTTCCTGGCGCCTTTCGACTATTTCGCGATCATCTGGCCGCTTCTGGCCGACCTGCTGCTCTTCAATCAACCAATTTCATCGGCCTTCCTCGTGGCGCTGCCGCTTGTTCTGGCCGGCGGTGCAATCACCGTCATGGGGCGCAAAAAGATCTAGCGGCTCGAGCGGAAAGCTCAATTGCCTCTCCATAACGCGAAGATCCGCCCCGACATGCCCGGGGCGGATCCTTGTGCTTTTGACCGACAACAGCTTGGAGAGAGTGTCAGGACGCGGGCGTCAGGCCGACCCTAAAGACCGCCCATGTGGAAGGCCTTGACCTCGAGATATTCCTCGATGCCGAGCTGGCCGCCTTCGCGCCCCAGGCCCGATTGCTTGACGCCGCCGAACGGCGCCACCTCCATCGAGATCGCGCCCGTGTTGAGGCCCACCATGCCGAATTCCAGCGCTTCGCCGACGCGCCAGGCGCGGCTCAGGCTTTCGGTATAGAAATAGGCGGCCAGGCCGAACGGGGTTCCGTTGGCGATGCCGATGGCTTCTTCCTCGGTTTCGAAACGGAACAGCGGCGCCACCGGCCCGAAGGTCTCTTCGCGCGAAAGCAGCATCTCGGTGGTGGCGTCGGTGAGAACCACCGGCGCGAAATAGTTCGATCCCGGCTCCACCGAACGCTCCGCGGTTTTGATTTTCGCACCCTTGATGATGGCGTCGGCGACGTGGCGCTCGATCTTTTCGAGTGCCGCGCTGTTGATCATCGGCCCGATCGCCACATCCGCGCCGGTGCCGGGCCCGACCTTCATGGCATCGACGCGCCTGGTCAGCCGGTCGGCAAAGTCATCATAGACGGAGCTGTGCACCAGGATCCGGTTGGCGCAGACACAGGTCTGGCCGCCATTGCGGAACTTCGAGACCAGCGCGCCCTCGACCGCCAGGTCGAGATCGGCGTCTTCGAAGACGATGAAGGGCGCATTGCCGCCCAGTTCGAGCGACAGCCGCTTGATGCTGTCCGCGGCCCCCTTCATCAGCAACGCGCCGACGCGGGTCGAGCCGGTGAAGGAGATCTTCCGCACCGTCTCGCTGGCCATGATCTCCGCGCCGATGGCGGTAGGCAGTCCGGTGACGATGTTGATCACGCCGGCCGGGATCCCGGCCCGCTCGGCGAGGACCCCGAGCGCGAGCGCGGAAAAGGGCGTGAGTTCGGAGGGCTTGATCACCACCGTGCAGCCGGCGGCCAGCGCCGGGGCGACCTTGCGCGTGATCATCGCATTGGGGAAGTTCCACGGGGTGATGATGCCGCAGACGCCGATGGGCTGCTTGAGCGTGACGATCCGCCGGTCGGAGGTGGGAGCGGGAATCGTCGACCCGGACACGCGGCGCGCCTCCTCGGCGAACCATTTGACGAAGGAGGCGCCATAGGCGATCTCGCCGCGCGCCTCCGACAGGGGTTTGCCCTGCTCGGAAGTCAGGATCTGCGCGAGATCCTCGAGATGGGCGAGCATCAGCGCATGCCAGGCCTCAAGCAGGGTCGCGCGCTGGGCGGCGGTCCGGCTCTTCCAGTCGGCATAGGCAGCCTCGGCCGCCGCGATCGCCGCCCGGGTGTCGCTCCCGTCCATGTCCGGCACGGAGCCGATCGACTGCCCGGTCGCCGGGTTCATCACGTCCAGCGTCCTGCCCGAGCGGGCTGCGACCCATTCTCCACCGATCAGGGCGCTCTGGCGCAAAAGCGCCTGTCCAGTCATTGCGTTCAACTCAATTCTCCTGATGTCAGTCCAGCGCTTCAAGCACTGCTGCGGTGATTGCCGAAGTCTTGTCCTTGCCCGGCGTGGCCCCGATGCCCTTTCCGGTCGCCGCCGCGATGGCGTTCATCACCCGGCCCGCCGCCGGCCTTTCGCCCAGATGCTCGAGCATCATCGCGCCCGACCAGATGGTGGCGATCGGGTTGGCGATGCCCAGATGAGCGATATCGGGGGCGGAGCCGTGCACCGGTTCGAACATCGACGGCACCGAGCGGTCCGGATTGATGTTCGCCGATGCGGCGAACCCCAGCCCGCCCTGGATTGCGGCGCCCATGTCCGTGAGGATATCGCCGAAGAGATTGGAGGCGACGATGACGTCGAGGCTTTCCGGAGCCATGATCAGGCGCGCCGCCAGCGCGTCCACATGGTAGGAGGTCACCTCGACATCGGAATATTCTGCGGCAAGTTCGCGGGTGACTTCGTCCCAGAAGACCATGGAATGCCGCTGCGCATTCGACTTGGTGACGGATGCCAGGCGCCCGCTCCGCTGCCGCGCCTGTTCGAAACCATGGCGAAGAATGCGCTCGACGCCGCGCCGGGTGAAGATCGAGGTTTCGACGACCACTTCCGAGGGCGTCCCTTGATGGACCCGCCCGCCCGCGCCGGAATATTCGCCTTCGGTGTTCTCGCGAATGCACAGGAGGTCGAAATCCGTCGCCTTCAGGGGCCCGTTGACGCCCGGCAGCAGCCGGTGCGACCGCATGTTGGCATACTGATCGAAAGCCTTGCGGATCGTCAGCAGAAGGCCGTGCAAGGACACCGAATCCGGCACTTCCGCCGGCCAGCCGACCGATCCGAGCAGGATGGCGTCGAAGGAGCGCAGGGTTTCGATGCCGTCGCCCGGCATCATCTGGCCGGTCTCCTTGTAGTAGGTGCAGGACCAGGGGAAAGTGGTTCCGGAAAGCCCGAAACCACTCTGCGCTGCCACCTTGCTCAACACCGCCCAGGCGGCGTCCACCACGTCCGGACCGATGCCATCTGCCGGGATGAGAGCGATGTCGTAGCTTTTCATGTCATCAACCCTTTTCGCGCGCGCCGGTCAGGTGACGGTGACGTAGATCTTGCGCACGGTCTCGATCGTCTTCCAGACGCCGACGAAGCCCGGCTTCATGACGAAGCTGTCGCCGGCGCGATAGACGACCGGTTCGCCGTCCTTGGGCGTCAGTTCGATAACGCCTGCGAGCAGATGGCAGAATTCGAACGTATCGCCCTTGATCGAGTGGGTGACGCCCGGCGTTCCCTCCCAGACGCCCGTCTTGACGGTGCCGTCCTTGGCCTCATCCATCGGCCAGCTCTTGAAATGCGGATCGCCCGAAATCAGACGGTCGGGCGCAGCCACCGATTCCTTCGGCGCGAAAGTCGGGTTGTGGTCAATCCTGTGAATGCCGGTCATGAGTCTTCCTTTGGTTGTTCAGTAGTTGCGGGTGCGGTCGACAAGACCGATGAGATCCTGATCCTGAAGATGTCGGCGAATGTTGTCGCTCACGGCTAGTGCCGCGGTGGTGGGCTGGGTGATGCTGGCGATGTGCGGCGTCAGCACGATCCTGGAGTGCGACCAGAAAGGGTGGGCGGCCGGCAATGGTTCGGGCTCGGTGACATCGAGCACGGCGGCCGACAAGTGGCCCCGGTCCAGCGCATCGAGCAGGGCCTGGTGATCGAGGTGCGCTCCCCGACCGACCTGGACGAGCGAGGCGCCTTGCGGCAATCGGGCGAGCAGCCCGGCATCGAGCAGGCCGGTGGTCTCCCCGGTGAGCGGCAGAAGGCAGATCAGGATATCGCTGGTGGCGATCAGCTTCGCAAAGCCCTCCTCGCCGCTGAGACAGGTCACGCCGGCGATGTGCTTGGCGCTGCGGCTCCAACCGGAGAGCTCAAAGCCGAACGGCGCGAGGCGTTCGAGAACCGCCTGCCCGAGAACCCCGAGGCCGAGCACGCCGATACGCCTTTCGGCGGCTTGCGGCTGGGCTATGACTTGCCATATAGCCTTGGCCTGCTGATCCTTGTAGCCGACGAAATTGCGATGCAGCATCAGGACCGAGAGCGCGACATATTCCTGCATCATGCGGATGATGCCGTCCTCGACCATGCGGACGAGCTTCACATTGGCCGGCAGAGTGTCGAAAGCGATCTGATCTATGCCGGCGCTCGTCGAGAACATGATCTCGAGATTGGGGTAGCGGTCGACATCCGCCGGCACTTGCCAGCTCAGAAGATAGCGCACCTCTTCAGGATCCACGGAGGCCGGGTCCAGCGAGAGCGGGATCTCCGGCAAGGCGCGCTCGAAAACCGCCGCAAAGGCAGCGGCGCGGGCAGAGTCCAGGTTACAGAGCAGCGTCATGGGCGGCCTTTCTCATCCTCGCGGCATGGTAATCGGGAGATCCTCCGGACCGGTGCCGTATGACCGCGAAAATCAGATAGAAAGTGCGGTCTGGGCGATCGATTAAGCAAATCATGCGGGTGGTCTCTGGGATGCCGGCCTCAGCCGAAGACGATGTGGAGCGCGCCTGTGCCGCACCGCGGGGACGGACTCCTGAACGGACTTGGGGTTGCGTCCTCGCGGGGACAATGACCGGCATTCCCGGCCTGCATGCCGAGGGTCGCGGCCCCCGGCATGCGCGACCCTTGGCCTGCCGGCCTTAACGCTGGTCCCATTTGTCGAGCATGCCGTAGTACCAGACCGCCAGCGGAAGGAACCACGGCTTGCCGTTGAAGAAGGGGCGGGAGTTGAACTTGAGGTCCGAATAGACCGTCTTGCCGAGGTCGCTGCCCAGCATCTGGTGCGCCACCCTGCTTCCCAGCCAGCTCGCGCGCGCCACGCCGGTGCCATTGTAGCCGCCCGAGAAATACATGCCGTCGATCTGCTCGACATGCGGGAAATGATCGAAGGTGAAGCCGAGCTGCCCATGCCAGTAATGGCTGATCCTGGTCTTCTCAAGTTCGGGAAACACCTTGAGCATCAGGCTTCGGATATAGGCTGCATTGGCCGTGTTGACCTTGGGCCTGCCGCTCATGTCGAGCACCCTGCCGCCAAAGATGACACGCGTTCCATCGGGCGAAGGCCGATAGTAGGTGACCACGCGCTGGCTGCCGGCGAGCATCCGCCGCTTCGGCATCAGGCGATCCATTACTTCGGGCGGTAGAGGTTCGGTGGCGATGATGCCGCTTCCAACCGGGATGATGCGACGCTTGAGATAGGGCAGCAGCGAGCCGCTGTAGCCATTGGTTGCCATCAGGACCTGCCGCGCAGTGACGTCGCGGCCCCGGACCTTGAAGCTGTACTCGCCTGATTTCGGCTGAAGATCGGTCACGCGGGCATTGCTGTAGATCTTCACGCCGAGCCGCTCGGCGGCCTGGGCGAGACCCTTGACATATTTTCCGGGATGGATGCCGGCATAGCCCGGCATGACGATGCCGCCGTGATAGAGGTCGGTGCCGATCTCCGCATGCTGTTCGGACCGGGGGACGAGATAGGCGTCGCAGTCGATCACCTTCTGAATGCGGTCGATGTAGCGACCGAGCCCATCATAGATGCGCGGGGTCATGGCGCCCTTGAAATAGCCGACAACCTTCAGGTCGCAGTCGATATTCTCGGCGGCGACAACGTCCTTGACGTGCTGCAGGGAGAGGAAGCTCTCCTCCACCACCCGGCGCGCGACGCTTTCGTTGTAGCCCATGCCGGTGTCGAAGAACGCCCAGCCGGGACCGAGCAGACCGCCGTTGCGCGAGGAGGCGCCCCACCCTGGTGCATCTGCCTCAAAGACGGAGACCTGCTTGCCGGCCCGCGCCAGCACCAGCGCGGCATTCAGGCCGGTGAAGCCTGCACCGATGATGGCGACCTCCGTCTTGGCGGGAATCGCGGCGGCCTCTGCGGCATCAGGCATCGCCGCATCCCACCAGTAAGGCGTGTCGACGGCGTCAGGAGAAAAGAACGGCGCATTCAAACTGGACATTTTGATAGCTCACGATGGAAGGATGCGACGCAGAAAATCCTGCGTTCGCGGGTTTTGCGGGCGGACCAGCACCTCTTGGGGAGGCCCATCCTCAAGAAGCACGCCGCCGTCGAGAAAGATTACGCGATCGGCGACGTCACGGGCAAAGCCCATTTCGTGGGTGACCACAACCATGGTCATGCCTTCATCGGCAAGAGAGCGCATCACGCCCAGCACTTCGCCGACCAGCTCCGGGTCGAGCGCCGATGTCGGTTCGTCAAACAGGATGGCGTCGGGCTTCATGCCAAGCGCGCGGGCAATTGCCACACGTTGCTGCTGGCCACCGGAGAGCTGTGCGGGATGGGCGTCGATCTTGTCCGCCAGCCCGACGCGCGCCAGCAGGTCCCTCGACCGCTCAAGCGCTTCGGCGCGCGGTTCGCCCTTCACATAGATCGGCCCCTCCGCAACATTCTCGAGCGCCGTGCGGTGCGGGAACAGATTGAAGCGCTGGAACACCATCGACACCCGCGTCCTGATGCCGCGAATGCCGTTGCGATCGTTGCGGTCGACCCTTGCGCCATGCACCAGGATTTCACCGCCTTGATAGTCCTCGAGGCCGTTGATGCAGCGAAGCAGCGTTGACTTGCCCGATCCGGATGGGCCGATGAGACAGAGAACCTCCCCCTTGGCAACCGACGTGGACACGTCACGGATGACTTCATGGGGCCCGTAGGATTTGCGGACGTTCGAAAGCGAAATGAGAGTCATCGTGGTTGCCTCAGGCTCTTTTCGAGCCATCCGTTGAACGCGGTCAGCGGAAGGCTCATCGCCAGATAGAGAAGTGCTACCAGCGTGAAGATGGTGGTGTTCTCGAAGGTCGACGACGCCAGCAGTTTGCCCTGCAGGGAGAGATCGGCAACGGTGATGGTCGATGCCAGCGACGAATCCTTCAAGAGCATGACCATCGTGCTGCCGTAGGGAGGCAGAGCCACCTTGATGGCCTGCGGCAGGATGACACGACGCATGACCATGCCCCACCCCATGCCGATCGAAAGAGCGGCTTCCGACTGCCCGCGATCGATCGCTTCGATGCCGGAGCGGAACACCTCGGCCATATAGGGGGAGTAGGCGATGCCCAGGCCCAGGATCGCCGCCTGGACAGCGCTCAGCGACAGCCCCAGGTCGGGGAACACGAAGTAGATGTAGAACAGCGTGACAAGGGCGGGAATGCCCCGAACCACGATCACAAAGACGCGGCTGATGGCTGAGAGTGAGCGGATGCCGCTCACTCTCATGAATGCCAGAACCAGGCCAAGAACGGTGGACAGAACGAAGCCGCCAAGCGTGACAAGGACTGTGAGATACACGCCCTGCAGCAGGACTGGCAGGTAAAGTTCCGATTGCTCAATGAAGTTTAGCATGGTCCTGACCGTCTATTTCAATCAAAGACCCCACTTCGCCAGGATCTTGTCCAGACGGCCGTCTTCCTTGATCGCTGCAAGGCTTTTGTTGATCTTGTCCTGCAGCTCGGCATTGCCCTTCTTGACGGCAATGTTCACCGAGCCCACGACGCTGGGGACGTAGGACTTGACCAGCCGCACGTCGGTGTATTTGCCCTGCGACAGCAGGTAGCCCAGGATCGGGTAGTCGCCGACGCCCGCGTCGACCCGGCCGTTCGCGACATCGCGCAGCACGTCGGGAAGCGCATCATAGGCCCTGACTTCGGCAAACAGGCCGGAAGCCTGGAGCACGTTGAGGTAGTTCGTGCCGATCTGCGCACCGATGCGCTTGCCCTTGATATCCTCGAGGCTGGTGTAGTCCGTGGCATCCGAGCTCGGCACGATCAGGCCTTCGCCGTAGCGGTAAACGTCATTGGTAAAGTCGACGACCTTGCCGCGCTCGGGCGTGGCCGACATCGCTGCCGCAATGATGTCGATTTTTCCGGACGACAGGGAGGGCACCAGCGTCGAGAAGGGCATGGCCTGAATCTCGGGCGTGAAGCCGACATCCTTGCCGACCTCTGCGATGAGGTCGACCATCATGCCCTGGATCGTGTTCGTCTCGGCGTCGAGGAAGGTAAACGGAACGCCGGTCGGGGTCGATCCGACCTTGTAGACGACATCGGCGTGGGCGGGAACGGATCCCAGCATCAGCGCCAGCGAGAGCAATGCGGTCTTGAAATTCATGATATTCCCCTGGTTACATTATTGAGCGGACAGCGTGTCCCAAGATTTGCGTTTGTGGCGCGCGACACGCCACGGCGAGTGCGCAGAATTGCTCCTGCATGACCTTCCCACACACACGGCCGCGACGTGACCGGATGGCAAGGAGTCCGAAGCATGCAGGCGCCCGAACGAACGCTGCATGGCTTCCCTCACGATCCGGCCGGAGCCGCTGTCGTTATCAATGGAGCTATGGCCGAAACCATTGCTAATCCGGGTCAACGCCATATTCAAGACAAAATGTGCAGATCTGGACTAATTGTCCAATTCCGGCTTTCCTGGCGGCCCCGTAACCGTTAACAGAGCTTGTACCGGACAGTTTTTTATAGTGAATCTGGGCCTGTTTTCAGAACAAGATGACGTAGCCCAGGTCCGATCGGTACAAGCTGCCAGCCAGCGGAGGGAATTGAAATGAAGACGACGCGGTCCCAACAGGGCGACCATGCCTTGCTCGAACAACTCGACCATATCGCCAGGGGACTGGCCGAAACTCTCTCGCCGTTTTGCGAAGTTGTGGTGCACGACCTGACACATCCCAGGAATGCGATCATGGCGATCTACAACAACCTGTCCGAACGCAAAATTGGCGATCCCGCGACCGAGCTGGGCCTGGCGCGCATACGGGATCGGGACTTTCCGCAGGTGATTGCCAATTATGCGAATGCGTTTCGCGACGGCCGCCGGGCCAAGAGCACCTCGATCGGAATTCGCGGCATTGGCGGCGAATACGTTGCCGCGCTTTGTCTCAATCTCGATCTCACGCTGTTCAACACTGTCCAGAGCGCCATCACCGAATTCACCAAGGTCGATGTCCAGGGGCCGCCCATGGAATCCCTGAGCCCGGCGAATGTGGAGGCGCTGCACGACGCCATCGAGCAGTATGCCGCGCGCCGCTCCAAGACGCCGCGCTCCTTGAAAGCCGACGAGCGCAAGGCTCTCGTCAAGGATCTGAAAGCTGCAGGCTTCATGGACATGCGGCGCGCGGTCGACACGGTGAGCGCCTATCTGGGCGTCTCCCGGTCCACTATCTACGTCGATGCGCGGGACTGACGGCCTGCGGTCTTGAGGGTAGTCCGCCCTGCCTCCGCCCGTTTCCAACCGCCGCGCGACACCGGCATCCGGCCGGATCGGACGAAGCCTCAGTCGTCGCCGCGGCGGACAAGGGCGGCGACCGGGGCCGGACGCACCGGTGGCTGTGCCCGCAGCCGCCCGACCTCGGCGGGACCGAGCCCCGCAGCCGCGGCGATCAGTTCGGCGCCGGCAAGTTGGCAATAGCGCCCCTGGCAGCGCCCCATTCCGACGCGACCCAGCGATTTGACGCGGTTCGCCTCGGCGCCCGAGAATGGCACCGTGGCGCGCAGCTCGCCGGCTGTCACGCCCTCGCAGCGGCAGAGCACGGTGTCGTCAGGCAGACCGCGCACCATCTGCGCCGGCCAGGGAAAGGCCAGGGCGATGCCTTCGGCAAAGCGGCGCATCCTGCCCAGACGCTTGAGGTCCCGCGATTGTGCGGCAGGGTCGGCGGGCAGGCCGAGATCGGCGAGGCAGGCCCGAGCCGCGACTCGCCCGGCAAGCTCGGCGCCGTCTGCGCCAAGGATGCACTGCCCGTCTCCGGCAAGATACAGGCCCGTGCCAGCCCGGCCCTCGCCATCGGTGCGCGGCAGCCATTGCGCCCATGTCTCGGACCAGTCGAAAGCAACCCCGGCAAGATCGGCCAGCGCCGTCTCGGCCCGCAGGTGCCAGCCGAGCGCGACGGCATCGCATGGGGTGGAATGGCTGCGTCCGGACGCATCGCGCCAATGCAGCGCTTCGGGACCGTTCGGGCCGATCCCGATCCGATCCAGCCTCACGCCCGCGCGGTAGCGTGACCCGAGCCGGGCGCGAAGCAACATGCCGCGCGCGGTGACTGCCGGCCGCGCCAGCGCCATCTTCACTCCGCCACGGAGCTGCGACGCCAGGGGCGCGGTGTCCAGCACGGCCACCACGTCGGAACCGGCCTTCAGGAGCTGCGCCGCGACCAGGGTCAGAAGCGGTCCGGAGCCCGCCAGCACGATCCGCCGCCCCAGCCCGACGCCCTGCGCCTTCAGCGCGATCTGCGCCGCGCCCAGCGTATAGACACCTGCCGCTTGCCAGCCCGGCACCGGGGCTACCCTGTCCATCGCGCCGGTGGCCAGGATCAGCCGGTCGAAGGCGGAACTTTCCCCGGCCTCAGGCCCTACCAGATGCGCGATGCCATCCGAAAGGCCCACGACCGTGCGGTTTGGCAAATAGTCGACGCGGCCCTCCGCGACAAGCGCATCGAACAGCCCGTGCAGCGCAACCGCCTTGCCTGCTTCACTGCCGTAGAGCACCTTCGCGGGGCGCGAGAACTCCTGCGGCGGACGGCGGTAGATCTGCCCTCCGGCGCGAGCGCCTTCGTCGACAACCACAGGGCGGAGCCCGGCTCCGGCGATTTCAGCGGCGGCGCGAATCCCCGCCGGTCCGGCGCCGACGATCATCACCCGGGTCATGACAGGTCACCCGGCCAGGTTTTCGGCGGATCCGTCAGCAGACGCATCCCTTCTCTGACAGGGGTGGAACAGGCGCGAAGACGCGGCCCGTCCTCCTGCCACATCCAACAATCCTGGCAGGCTCCCATCAGGCAGAAGCCCGCGCGCCGCTCGCCACCGAATTCGGCGCTCCGCAGGCTGCCGGCGGACAGCAGCACGGCGGTCAGGACGCTATCGCCCTGCATTGCCTGCCGCTCGACGCCGTCGAGATGGAAATTCAGCGGCGCCCGATTGCCCTCGGCGAGGCGGATCAGCCGACCCTGTTCAGCCGAGGAAGCCACCGTGCTCACTCGGCCGCCGCAGCCAATGCCGCGGGGCGCGGCAGGTCCGGAAAGCGCGCGCAGGTTTCTTCAAAGGCGGCGCGAACGCCTTCGGCGCCTGCCCGACCGGGCATCCGGCGGAAGATCTCGGTCTTGACGAAGAACCGCCAGTGGATCGGCAGCGCCGCCAGCAAGGTGGTCAACAGGTCATAGGCGGCATCATTCCATTGCGTCTCATAGGCGTTTCGCTCCGGGCCGAAGTGAAAATGCCCCTTGTGCGGGATCGCTTTGGACCGCAACGCGGCGGTTGCCTGCTCGTCCACCTCTCCGCCTGTCAGCACCACGCCATACTCGCTTCGTGCCGCCGGTTCCGAGACATAGCCCCGCGCCACGTCCTTCGCCACCCGCCAGGGCTCGCGCAGCATCGGGTCACCGCGTCCGCCGCCGCCGGCCGAGCGGACCTCAAGCACGTCCCCCGGCTGCAATATCGCCGTGTCGATGCTGCCGAGCCGCCGTTCGTCGGCCGTGCCGGGATTGACCACCATGTCGGACAGGCCCGCGGCGCGTCCGCCGAGCACGCCCCAGGGGCGGAAGCGGGAGCGGTCGCGGTTGCGCGCGGTGATCCGCGTGTCGGGAGCGAAGACGCGGAAAGCCATGTCGGTTGCCAGCCCGCCGCGCCAGCGGCCGGGTCCGCCTGAATCCTGCGCCAGACCGTATTTCAGGAATTCCACCGGCACCTCGGTCTCGGTGATCTCGATCGGCGTGTTCTTGAGATAGGCGGCATCGGCGCCCGAACCGTTGGTGCCGTCGCGGCTGGGCATTCCGCCGCCGCCTCCCACCACCGGGTTCACTGCCGCGATGATCGCCATCCCCGTGCGCTCGTCATGGCTCTTGACGTTGATGATGCAGTTGTTGCCCGCAGGCGCCGCCGGCATCCGGTCGGGAATCGCCTGGGAGAACGCCCCGAAAATGACCGAACGCAGCCGCGCGCAGGTGAGCGACCGCATCCCCACTGCCGCCGGCGACACCGGGTTCAGCACCGTGCCTTCGGGCGCGATACAGGTGAAGGGCCTCGTCAACCCCGTGTTCAGCAAGAGGCGGGGATTGAGCGTGTAGAGCACGTAGTAGACGCCCACCATCAGCACCGTGTGCCGCGGGTCGCCCCCCGAGGGCACGTTGAGAGAAGAGCCGAGCTGCGGGTCGGAGCCGGTGAAATCGAGCACCGCCTCGTCCCCGCGAATGCGCAGGGTAAGCTTCAGCCGGCAGGGATTGGCAAAATCACTGTCCTCATCCGCGTAGTCGGCGAAGACATAGTCGCCATCCGGGATGCCCCGCAGGATTTCGCGGGCCTGCGCCTCCGACTGGTCCTTGAGCGCGGCAACGCCGGACAGGAACCCCTTCTTGCCAAACCGCTCCAGCATGGCGTGGACCTTGCGCTCGCCGGTGTTCAGGGCGCCGACCAGCGCCTTGATGTCGCCGATGTTGAGCGACGGCTTGCGCACATTGGTTTCCATGATGCGCAATATCATGTCGTCAAACACGCCTTCGCGCACCAGCTTCATCGGCGGGAAACGGATGCCCTCCTGGTATATCTCGGTCAGGGAGCGCGACAGCGAAGCCGCCACCGCCCCGCCCATGTCGGTGTTATGGATGTGGCCGCCGGTCCAGGCGACGATCTCGTCTTCGTAGAACACCGGCTTCCACAGATGCGTGTCCGGCGTATGGGTCGCCACGAAGCAGGCATAGGGATCATTGGTGAAAGCCACGTCGCCCGGGCGGTAGTCCTGCACCATGTCAATGGCGCGGCCATAGGTCAGGCCGGGATACCATGTTGCGCCCAAGTCCATCGGCACGGCAAATGTGTCACCGGCCACGTCCATGAGCATGACCGTGAAATCCTGGGTCTCCTTGACGAAGGCTGAATGCGCCGTGCGGTGCAGCGCCAGAGCCATGTTCTCGGCAGCAGCGCGGGCGTGGTTTGCCAAAACCTGGAGCGTCATCTTGTCGTACATCGGGATCACTTTGCCAAATTGAGATGGATGTTGAGGTGGCGATCCACCCGGGCCTGCGCGCCCTCCGGAACAATGAACGTCGTGTCCTCCTGGGCAATGATCGCCGGCCCGTCGAAGGTGGCGCCCCCCGAGAGCTGGATCCGATCGTAAAGCGGCACGTCGCGAACTCCGCCAATATAGACCGGAACGTGCCGCGTCGGACGGGCCTCCGACGGGGCTTCGCCCTCTTCGGGGAAGTTCGGCTTCGGCCCAGCCCCTATCGCCGAAAGCCGCAGATTGATCATCTCGACCCGGCCCTCCGGATCGTCGTAGTCGTAGATCAGCCGGTGGTTGGCGTGAAACGCGTCCGCGATGCGGGCGGGCTCCTTCAGCCAGTCGGGATCGAGTACCGTCTCGATCTCGTAGCTCTGTCCGGCATACCGCATGTCGGCCGTCAGCTTGAGATCGGCGACCCCGGAATAGCCTTGTGCCTTTAGCCATTCATGTCCCTCTTCCGCCAGTTCGCGGAAGGCGATGCCAAGCTGTCCGGATACCTCTGCGTCGAGTTCGGTGAAGATGGTGCGGATGAAGTCACCGCGCATGTCCGCAACCAGTCCGCCGAGCGCTGAAACCACCCCGGGGCGGCGCGGCGCCAGCACGCGGGTCATCTTGAGTTCGCGCGCGAGGAACGCGGCGAGCATCGGCCCGCCGCCGCCGAAGGGCATCAAGGCGAAATCCCGCAAATCGACGCCTTCGCGCGAGGAGAGTTTCTCCACCTCGACGAACATTTCCGACACCGCGACGTCCAGAATGGCCTGCGCGGCCTCTTCCGCGGTCTGGCCAAGCCTGTCCGCCAATGCGCCGACAGCCTTGCGCGCCAGCGCGGCATCGATCTTCAACTGGCCGTAGGCCATGTCCGAATGACCGAGCCAGCCGCAGACGACCATGGCGTCGGTCACCGTCGCCTGCGTGCCGCCCCGCCCATAGGCCGCCGGGCCGGGAAGCGAACCGGCCGATTCCGGACCGACGCGAAGAAGTCCGTGGCTGTCCACCGTGGCGATCGATCCGCCGCCGATGCCGATGGAACTGACAGAGACCGAAGGAATGTGCAGCGGGAATTCCCCGATCAGCGCATCGCTTCCGTATTGCACGCCACCGTCGACGATCAGCGCGAAATCCGAAGAGGTGCCGCCGATGTCGAGGGTAAGGATGCGTTGCTCGCCCGCCTGGCGTGCGAGCCAGGCAGCGCCGATCACGCCCGAGGCGGTCCCCGACAGGAGCATCGAGACGCAGTTGCGGCGTCCCTCGCTGGCGGTCATCAGGCCGCCGTTGGACTTGGTCAGCAGCGCCCGCGCGGGCACGCCGCGCGCGGCCAACTGGTTCTCCAAAGCGGCGATATAGCCGGAAACGCGCGGATGGACATAGCCGTTCAGGATCGCGGTCGACGTGCGTTCGTATTCGCGGATCACCGGCCAGACATCGGACGACGTGAACACGAACAGATCCGGCGCCTCGGCCTCGATCATGGCCTTGACCGTGGCCTCGTGCCGGCCGTCGCGCCAACTGTGCAGGAATGCGATGATGATGCCTTCGGCGCCGGATTGACGCGCCTTGGCCACGGCCTGGCGAACCGCCGCTGCGTCCGGGGCGATCACTTCGCTTCCGTCCGCGCGCATTCTGACCGGAATGCCGAAAATCCTGTCCCGCGCGATCAGCGGCTCCGGCCGGTGACAGAACAGCGAATACATCTCCGGCATCCCCAGGCGGGCCAGTTCGATCACATCCTCGAAGCCTGCATTGGTAATCAGCGCGAGCGGCGCGCCGGCGCGTTGCAGGATGGTGTTGATCCCGACCGTGGTCCCGTGCACGAAGCGGCTGATCGCCGTCGGGTCCAACCCTTCGCGCTCCCGGAGCAGGTCCAATCCGACAAGCAGTTCCGCGCCCGGATTGTCCGGGGTGGTCAAGACCTTCAGCGAGGCGATCTGCCCCGTCCGGGTCTCAAGGGCGCAGAAATCCATGAAGGTGCCGCCGATATCGACGCCGATCTTCCAGTCTGCCAGCGGAGCGCTGCTGTTCATGAGCTAAAACCTTTTCCAATGTGTCCCGGTGACCCCATCAAAAAGCGGCTCCGATGTCCAAGTCGCATCGCGGCATCCTGCATAAGGAATGCTTATAGACTTTTAGAACAGGTGCTTCGGAACCGCTTGCAGACGACCTCTGCCAGCCGCAGATGGCCGCTGGCACGCAACTCCCCACCGCGGTCAGGCAGGTCTCTCGGCCTGGCTCCAAGAGTCCGGGGAGCGACGCGTCGACGGCAGGTGGGAAAGGTGGCGCACGCGCCGAGCCAGGAAGACTACCCAGGCGACGCCCATGAGACCCCCACCGAGAATGATCACGGCCATGCCCGCCGCCGCCCTTCTAAGCCGGTTTACCAAAGTGGCATGCCCAGATTGAATCAAACGCCGAAATCGCTGTAAGATATAAGCAGGACCTATGGGGGCAGATTGATGCGGGCGCGGCAGTTGGAAGTCTTTACGGCCGTCATGCGTGCGGGCACCATCACCGGCGCCGCGCGGCTGCTGCACACCTCGCAGCCGGCCTTGAGCCAGATCCTGATCCACACAGAGGACGAACTGGGTTTTCAACTGTTCCACCGGGAGAAGGGACGGCTGCACCCCACGCCCGAGGCGCTGGAACTCTACCCCGAAGCCGAACGCCTGTTCGCGGGGCTGGAGGGGATGCGGCGCAAGACCGCCGACCTGCGGCTGGGCCGCACCGGGCTGGTTCGCATCGCCGCCGGCGCGCCTGCGGGCATGGCCCTGTTGCCCCAGGCCCTTGCGGCCTACCGGGCGCAGTATCCGGAAGTCCTGCTCCGGACCTATATTGCCCCCCTGGCATCGATGATCGAAATGCTGCGCTCCGGTGACGCCGCGCTGGCTGTGGCGCTGGACAATGCACTGCCCCCCGATATCGAGGTTGAGGGGATCGGCGAAATTTCATTCCGCTGCCTGCTGCCCGAGGCGCATCCGCTGTGCGCCCGCGAGGCCGTGAACTTTGTCGACCTGCAGAACGAGCAGGTAATCTCCTACCGCAGTCGCACCCGCCCTTATGACGAGCTGGTGGCGGCGGCACGGCGCGCGGGCGCCGGATTCAGGCCCGACATCGAAATCGATTCATCGCTTCCGGCGGCGGCTTTCGTCCGGGCCGGACTGGGGGTGGCGGTCGTTGACGAGCTTCTGCCCCGGGTGATGTTCCCAGGCATCCAGCAACGCCCTTTGATCGATTCGCCGCAATTGCCGGTGTCGCTCCTGACGCTGCGCAACACCGCGCTGTCCCGGGCGGAAAAGGCCATGGTCGATTGTATCCGGAAGACCGCATCGGAATATCTATAGGCGTTTCCTATGCGAGACGCTGCGACAGGTCATGGACCTGACTGCTGTTCGTTTTCCCGAAACTGGGGAGACTGTCTCGGCGACCAACGTTCAAAAAGCATGGAAGCAAGGAGCTTGAAAAAGACCCGGAGCGGTATACGCTGACCGTATGGTGCGTATCTCCCGCTTATTGTCGTCCAGCCGAAAGCTGCTCATCTTTGACGCCGCGGCCCGCGCCGGCAGCTTTTCGGCGGCAGCGCGGGAGTTCAACCTCACGCAGCCATCGGTAAGCCGCGGCATCGCAGAGCTGGAGGCGAGCCTCGGCATCATCCTGTTCGAGCGCTCGCCGGGCGGATTGACCCTTACGGACGACGGGCGGGAACTCCACGCGGTTGTCGGCGACAGTCTTGACCGGATCGAGAACAAGGTGCTCGATCTTCAGGAGCGCAACAAGGTGATGCGCCCGAGCGTGACGCTTTCATTCTCCAGCTCCTTCGTCCTGCACTGGATGGTTCCGAAGCTGCAGGATTTCCAGAAGGCCTTCCCGAAGGTCGATCTTCGCTTTGATCTCGTTGCCGGCCTCTTGCGCGGCGTGCCTGACAATACCGATCTCGCGACCCGCATCCTTCCGGTCGAGGATACCCGTTTTCTTCGATGGGATTTCGCCCCGGAGATCATCGTTCCTGTCTGCAGCCCGGCCTATCTGGAGAAATTCGGACCGCTTGATCCGGCCAGCGACGGGACCGGTCATACGTTTCTTCACCTCACTGATCACGATCAGCAGCACTGGCGGGCGCTCTGCGGCGGCCTGGCCAATCGAAACGCCATGAAAGGCGTATGGCTGGAGTTCTCCGACTATGCGGTGGTGCTCCAGGCCGCTCTTGCCGGTGAGGGCATTGCGCTGGGCTGGATCAGCGTGATTGCACGGCACCTGCTCAAGGGCACGCTTGTGCCCGTGGCCGATCGCATGACAAGGACGGGCAAGGTGCATCAGCTCGTCCGGCTGAAATCCCAGTCTCCAAGGCCGATCGTGGACGACATTCGCAACTGGTTGGTCCATGAAATGAGCACCGATATCGCCGAACTCTCCGGCTTTCTGTCGGAGCTATCGCCGGACCGCTGAAGCGGTCCGTCCTTGGTTCAGGCACTTGGCTTCGTTTCGGTTTCTGACCGGCTTCCCGCCGACATGCCCATCACGCCCGGTGCAGGCGCCGGCGAGCGATCCGTGGTCGCCAGGGGTATTCGCCTGGCGCATACCCCTCCAAGATTTATTCGGCCTTTGGATCTGCGCGGATTTCGCGGAAGCTGGCTGAACGCCGCGTCTCCCCCCTGCCTAGGGTGGGTGTGCCCGATGTTCGACTTAGCCCTCTCGTTTTCCTTGGAAACCCGATGACCGACCCTGTGCCGAACCTCGCTGCGAAAACCGATCCGCTTCTGCAGCCTTTCCGCCTGAAGCAGCTTGTACTGAAAAACCGCATCGTCAGCACCAGCCATGCGTCGATGCTCGACGACCACGGCCTGCCTCTGGAGCGGTATCAAAGCTACCATGAGGAAAAGGCCAAAGGCGGGGTCGCCATGACGATGATCGGCGGCTCCGCGATGACCTCTGTCGATTCGAGCTGGGGTGGCGGGCAACTGGACCTGTCGAACGACCGGATCATTCCGCATCTGCAACAGCTTTCGGAGCGCATCCATCGCCACGGAGCGGCGGTGATGACCCAGGTGTCCCACCTCGGCAGACGGGCGACGGCCTTCGGCGGCAACTGGTTGCCCGCACTGGCGCCGTCGCGGGTGCGTGAAACCCGAAACCGCAATTTCCCCAAGGAGATGGACCTGGCCGACATCGAGCGCGTGATCAGGGACTATGCCGAGGCCGCCGCCCGGGCCATGGAAGGTGGTCTTGATGGCGTCCAGACGGTCACCGGCGGTCACCTCATTGGCCAGTTCCTCTCCCCGCTCACCAATCGTCGCAGCGATGCCTTCGGCGGCTCCACGGAAAACCGCGCCCGTTTCGGGATCATGGTTCACGAGGCGATCCGCAGGGCGGTCGGCGACCGGGCCGTGGTCGGCATCCGGTTCGTCATCAACGAGGCGACCGAAGGCGGGCTGTCATTTGAGGAGGCTGTGAAGACCGCCGAGCTCCTTCAGAGCGAAGGCACGCTCGACTATTTCGACACTATTTACGGCCGCATGGACACGGATCTGGCCCTGTCCGAGCACAACATGCCGGGACTGTTTCAAAAAAACGCGCCCTATCTCGCCGAAGTCGCCAATTTCAGGGCCTGCACGAAGCTTCCGCTGATTCATGCGGGCGGAATCCGCGATGTGGCCACCGCCAGGCACGCCATTCGGGAGAATGTCGTCGATCTGGTCGGCATGACCCGGGCCCACATCGCCGATCCGCATCTCGTCAGCAAGATTGAACGGGGAGAGGAAGACCGGATCCGGCCCTGCGTGGGGGCGTCCTATTGCCTGTACAAGAAGGTCCACTGCATCCACAATCCGTCCACCGCCCATGAAACGGTCTGGCCGCATGTCGTTGAACCTGCCGAAACCCGCAAGAAGGTGGTCGTCATCGGCGGAGGTCCCGGCGGCCTCGAGGCAGCGCGCGTGTCCGCGGAGCGCGGGCATGCCGTCATTTTGCTCGAAGCTGCGCAGAAGCTTGGCGGACAAGTGTTGATTGCCGCGGCCGCTTCGGACCGCCGGGACCTGATCGGCATTGTCGAGTGGCGCGAGCGCGAGCTTGCCCGCCTTGGCGTTGATGTCCGCACCAACATTTATGCCGACAGCGCCGCTGTTCTTGCCGAGAGCCCTGACGCGGTCATCGTGGGGACCGGCGGCATCCCCGACACGGAATGGCTGGAGGGGGCCGAATTGTGCGATACGGTCTGGGATCTGCTGTCCGGGCTGGTGCCGGGAAAGCAGGACATCCTCGTCTATGACGGAACCGGCCGGCAGGCCGCGCCTTCCTGTGCGCTTGATCTCGCGCGCAAGGGCATGAAGGTCACCATCGCCACGCCGGATGAAGCCCTCGCCGTCGAGATGACCTATCAGGACAAGACAGGGTTTCGAAAGCACGTCGCGGAGCTGGAGATCGAAACCAAGGTTCAGGTCAGGCTGATCAAAGTCGTCCGGCAGGGCAATGGCATGCTCGCGACGTTCAGAAATGAGCTCACCGATCGGGAGAGCACCCATCTCGCGCAACAGATCATCATCGAGAACGGCACCGTGCCGGTGGACACGCTCTACACCGATCTCAGGGACCGGTCCAGGAACCAGGGCGTGACCGATATCCGCTCCATGATCGGACAGACACTGGAGATCGAAGACAGGAAACCCGGCGGCGGCTTCATTCTGCACCGGATCGGCGATGCAGTCGCCAGCCGCGACGTCTATTCCGCCATCTATGAGGGCTACAGGCTCTGTTCCCGGCTTTGAGGCGGCCGCAGGTCGGCTCGTTATCCTCGGTGGTCCGCCACCGGCACCGCCCGTGACATGGACGCTTGAAATTCATGGCACCCCAGCAGGGCGGCG
Source organism: Hoeflea sp. BAL378 (assembly GCF_000759435.1). Classification (GTDB taxonomy): domain Bacteria; phylum Pseudomonadota; class Alphaproteobacteria; order Rhizobiales; family Rhizobiaceae; genus Hoeflea. Next base: position 28,823 of record NZ_JRJG01000038.1, on the reverse strand, counting down.
TTGTCATCCAGCACAAGATGAACCGGGATTGTCTCCATGTTCTCGGTCATGCGCCCCTTCGCCTTGAAAGCCTGCAGGAAACGGCTTTCGGAGCCGACCATGAAGCCCTGCAGCGCGTGCGCCATGCCGCCGGTGACATAGACACCGCCGTTCGCCAGGAACACCAGCGCCAGATCGCCCGCAGCGCGGCCCAGCATGCGGACAAACTCCTCGCAGGCGCGCACGGCAAGGTCATCCTCCTGTGCGAGAGCCGCCGGAACGATCTGCTGGCTGGTCGCGTAACGCGGCGTGCGGCCCTCCAGCTCGCACAAAGTCAGGTAGATTTCAGCCAGGCCTGAGCCCGACAGCACCCGGTCGTTCGAGCAGCGGCCGTGCTTCTGCGAGATCCGCGCCTGAAGAGCGCGATCGAGTTCCGTCTCCGCCACGAAGGTCGAATGCCCGGCCTCGCAGATCGCGACCGAACCGTCGGTCAGGCGCGCCGCGCAGTTGAAACCGGTCCCCGCCCCCAGAATGAGCCGCGTGCCCTTGGCAGTTCGGGTTCCCTCCTGCAGGCTTTCCGACTGCAGTGCCTGCGGGGAGGACAACGCGTGGCCCAGGGCCTCGAAATCGTTGATCAGGAAAACCTCCGGCACACCCACCGCCCGGCTGATCTCCTGCCGGTCGATGGTCCAGTCGAGGTTGGTCAGGGCGACGACATCGCCCGTGACCGGCGCGGCGAGCGCGATGACCAGCCTGTCCGCGGGCGCCACGCCGGCGCTGGCATGATAATGCGTCATCAGCGCCGCAAAGGAGGCATGATCGGCATTGCGGAAGCGGGCGACCGAGGCCGCATCGAGGCGCCCGTCGACATATTGACCGATGCGGCAGTGGGTTCCGCCCAGATCGCAGACGCGTATGATCATCGTGTCACTGTCACCTTGTTGAGATGCTGCGGGGCATCGGGGTTGAGGCCCAGGCTGACGGCCAACTCTTCGACGAACAGGTAGAAGCTCAGGATCTGGGCGATCGGATCCAGGAGCCGGTGCCCGGTCTTCACGCTCGGCAGAACATGCGCCCCGGTCTTTTCATTGTCCACCGTGAACACCGTCGACCCGGTTTCGCGCAACCGCGCCACCCCGCCCTCGATGCCCTCCCGACCGCCGTCATCCGTCAGGAAGGCAAGCGCCGTCAGCGATGGTCCGGACAGCGCCAAGGGCCCATGGATCATTTCCGCGGCGCTGAAAGCCTCCGCCCGGATCAGGCAGGTTTCCTTGAACTTGAGAGCGGCTTCGTTGGCGATGCCGAGCCCCGGCCCGCGCGCGGTCACGAACACGCTGCCGGGATTTCGGAACCTTTCCAGCGCGGCCGACCAGTCGCAGGTCAGCGCCCTGTCGAGGTCATCGGGCAGCGCCCTGAGCGCCTCGGTCATCGAAGGGTCCCTCGACCAGCCGGCCATGATCGCAGCCAGCGCCACCAGGGAGGCGATGTAGGTCTTCGTCGCCGCTACCGCCAATTCCGGACCCGCCGACATGTCGAGCACCGTATCTGTCGCCCTTGCGAGCGGAGATGCCACGTCGTTCGTCAGCGACACGCTGATGGCGCCTGACCGTGTCGCGGCCTCCATGAACAGCCTCAGGTCATCGCTGCCGCCGGATTGGGATATGGCGATGACCGGCGTCCCCTCAAGTTTCCAGCGGGTGCGGTAGACCGACGATACCGAAGGCCCGATCGAGGCGACCGGCACGCCGAGACAGATTTCCACCAGATACTTGAAGTAGGTGGCCGCATGGTCGGAACTGCCGCGCGCGCAGGTGACGACCAGGTTGGGATCGAGCGACGCCAGCCGGTTCCCAAACGCCAGATAGGCGTCGAGCGATGCATCCATCTGTCCCGCAACGACTTGGGGGACGGACAGGATTTCCGACTTCATCCGGGTCGGGCCGGGCATGATGGTCATCAGATCGGGGCCTGTTGTTGGGCGGACGGAAGTCAGTCCTGCGGACTCTGGCGACGGGCGACCAGGGGGACATAGTCATCGAGATCGGTCGCGGGGAAATGCACGGTCTGTCCGATTTCGGCCGACCGATAGAGACCGATCAGGATCTCCACGACGGCCAAGCCGTCATGGAAGGTTTCGGCCGGCGTCTCGCCCTTGCGGAAGCATTCGGTCATGTGCCGGTTCTCGTCGGTATAGCCGTAGATGCCCGCCTCGTCCTCGAGGACCGGCATTAACCCCTGTTCGGCATTCTGCTTCTCGACCAGGTCCTCTCCTTCCGCGCCCGTGACCTCGCGCGACATGAACACCTTGAGCCCGGTGGAGAGCGAATTGAACTCCATCGAATATTCCGGCCCGAGCAGTTCGAGCTGGATCCTGAGGCCGGCGCCGACATAGGCCCAGGAGGTGGTCGATTCGATCACCAGTTCATTGCCTTCTTCGTCCTCGAGCAGGATCGTCCCGCGGGCGAAATCCTCGGACGGCCGGTTGCGGTAGTCGACGGCCTTGCCATAACGCTCCGCCAGTTGCTCCGCATATTTCGGCCGCGTCCATTTGAGGTTGGCGACGGTGCCGTTGACGGATTTGACGCGAAGCGATTTGCGCTTGGCGCCGGGCTCGGTCAGCAGATGCCGGGCCACCTCGACACTGTGGCACATCATGTCCGACAGAACACCGCCGCCCTGCTTGTCGCCCTGCCAGAACCAGGGCGCATGCGGTCCGGAATGCTCTTCCGCCGCCCGCGCGAGATAGGGGCGGCCGGTCACCGAGGCCGCGCGCCGCCAGATGATCTCCTTGCCGCGCAGCACCGGCGTGCAGAACACCTGGTTTTCGAGATAGCCGTGATTGAGGCCGGCCGATTCCGCCAGCTCGAGCATTTCCCGCGCTTCCGCAATGGTCCGCGCCAGCGGCTTCTCGCAGGCAACCGCGAACACCCTGGAGCGCTTCGCCGTCACCTCGGCGTGGATGGTGCGCATGATGTCGAGCCGGGTGTGGTTGGGCGACAGGATCCAGACTGCATCGATCGTGTCGTCCTGCAGCATGGCCTCCAGCGTCTCGAAGGGCTTGCAGGGCCCGAGCTCGAGATCGGTGGCGAGTTTCGAACAGCGTTCCCGGTTCTGCGCATTGCGGCTGTAGACGCCGGCCACGCTCACATTCCGTACGCCCACCATGGAGCGCAGGTGGAACTCGGCGATGAACCCGGTTCCGATAATGCCGATACGGAGGGTCTGTCTTGCGGGAGTACTCACGATCAGGATCTCTTTCTTCAATCTTGCGCGGCGGGATGGGGCGCCGCTGTCGTTTCGCGAACCATAAGCTGGGTCGGCAGGATGGTGGGATCGGCGGGAGGAGTCTTGTCGTTCATCAGATCGAGCAGAACCGACATGGCGCGCTCGCCGATATCGAGACGCGGCTGGCTGATGGTGGTCAGGGAAGGCAGGAACGCTTCGCTGAAGGCGATATTGTCGAAGCCGATGACGGACAGGTCCGCCGGCACGCTCAGGCCCAGTTGATACGCCTGGCGGATCACGCCGAATGCCATTTCGTCATTGGCCACAAAGATCGCGGTAGGCCGGGGCTCGGCGTTGAGCAGGGCCCGGGCGCACCGCTCTCCGCTCTGCAGGGTGAAATCGCCCCGGCACAGGTAGCCCGCAGGGATTTCAAGTCCGGCTGCCTGCATGGCGAGGCAGTATCCCTTCTGCCTGCGGATGCTCATGCCCTCGGGGATCGGCCCGGCGATATGGGCGATGCGGGTGTGGCCGAGCCCGATCAGGTGCTCGACCGCCGTGACCGCCGCCGCCTCGTTGTCGATCAGGATCTGCGGCACGTTGAAGTCTTCGACCATTTCCAGCGCCACGACCACGTTGTCGTGGCCGGGCCTGTGATCGCGGACGGATTTGGGAACCGCGCCGGTCATCAGGATCATGCCGTCCGCGAGACCGTCGCTGAGCATCTCGAAATAGGCGACTTCGCGTTCCTTGTCGTTCTCGGTATTCGCCATCAGCACCGAATAGCCGGCCTGCCGGGCGACGCGCTCGACGCCCTTGAAAACCTCCAGGTAGAACGGGTTGCCGATGTCGCGGACGACGATCAGCACCGCCATGGTCTTCTGGGTGCGGAAATTGCGCGCCCTGACATTCGGGCGATAGCCGTATTCATCGGCGAGAGCCCGGATCCGGTCCACCGTCGCTTCGGCGATCAGGCTCGACCCGCTCAGGGCACGCGACACCGTGGAGGTCGAGACCCCGGCCCGTTGCGCAATGTCCTTGAGATTGGGTCGCACCGGCGCGCTCATCCTCTCAGGGCCTTGCCGCGACCGTAAAAGAGCATCAGCACGAGCAAGGTCGCGCCGAAGGCGAACTGGCGGCCAGCCTCCTCGATGTTCAAGGTGGTGAGAATGCTCTGCAGAAGGATCAGCAGAACCGCGCCGGCCATGGTGCCGGTGTAGCCGCCCTTGCCGCCCGAGAGCGGCGTGCCGCCCAGAACCACGGCAATGATGGAGGCCAGCATGTACTGCGCCCCGACATTGGAGAACGACGAGCCGGAATAGCCAATGATGCAGAAGCCTGCGACGGCCGCGAACATGCCCGAGAAGACGAACAGGCTGACGCGGATCAGGTCGGCCGGCACACCCGCCATCCGGGCGGCGGTCTCGTTCGAGCCGATCGCATAGACGCGGTAGCCGAACAGCGTCCGCCGGAGCAGCAGCGCCATGAGCACGCCGATTGCGCCCCAGAGCCAGATCATCCCGGGCACGCCGAACAGGAAGGGCTGGGTCACGAAACGGGCCAGACCCGGGGCGGCAAGGCCCGAGGGAATGCCGCTGCGCACCACCACAAGCAACCCTTGCAGGACGCCGAGCATGCCGAGCGTCATGATCAGCGGCGGAATGCGCAGCAGCGTGACGCCGAGGCCGTTGAGCAGCCCGAAAAAGGCGCCCGTCGCCAGGCAGGCGAGGATCGCGGGAATGATGCCCGCGTCGCTTCCCTGCATCATGTTGCCGGCGATCACCGCGCTCAGCGACACCACGCCGCCGACAGAGAGATCGATCCCCTCGCGGCCGCCGAGAATGACCAGGTTCTGCCCGGCCGCGACCACGCCGAGGATCGAGGCCACGATCAGCAGACGCATGATCTGGGAGGCGGAGGCAAAGCCGGGAGACAGGAGTTCGCCGAGCACGAGCAGAGCAAGGATCAGGCCCAGCGCAACCACCAGCGGGGTCCTGGCCAGATCGGCGATCGAGGTGGACAGCCCGCTCATTTGCTGATCCTCCTTGTAATCAGGACGCCCGCCATGAGCGCGACAAGCACCGCGACGCCCTGGGCGAAATTCTGCCATTCCGACGACACGCCGGCAAAGAAGACGAAGGAGTTGATCAGGCCGATGATCAGCGCGCCGATGGCCGACCCGAGCATGGAGCCCGAGCCGCCCGAAAGCGCCGTGCCGCCCAGCACCACGGCGGCGACGCTGTAGAGCGTCATGGCGTTGCCCACCACCGGGTCGCCGCTTGCGGTGTCGCCGATGATGCAGAGCGCGGCCACCGCCGACAGCATGCCGCACAGCGCAAAGGCCTTGATGCGGATGCGCGTGACCGGCAGGCCGCTCTGGTAGGCGGCGAGCCGGTTGTCGCCGACCGCCATCAACTGGATGATGTATTTGGTCCTGACCGTGAGCCAAATCAGCAGTCCCAGGGCGGCAACGACGTAGAACACGAAGGGAATGTCGCAGATCCTGCCGCCATAGGTGCGCCAGAACGATTGCGGCACCGGCATGCCGGCGACCGGCAGCACCCACAGGGCAAGGCCCGTGAACACGATCCCGGTCGCGAAAGTGGCCACGATCGGCTGCAGCCGCAGCCCGACGACCACGAAGCCGTTGAAGACGCCGGCGAGTGTGCCGACCAGGACCCCGACCAGGCAGGACAGCAGCACCGCATCGGCGCCGCCGCCGAGCCGCTCGATCAGGACGACGACCACGACATTGACCAGAGACAGGATCGCGCCCACCGACAGGTCAATGTCCGACGAGAAGACGACCAGGGACTGCGCCACGGCGAGGAACATCAGGGCCAGATAGGTCTTGGTGAGCCCCGTGATGGCGCCAAAGGACATGCTGTTGGGCTCGGCAATTCCGTTGAGAAGCAACAGGACCGCCAGGATCCCCAGCGCCGGGATAAACGGAAAGCGCTCGAACACCGAACGCTGGTGGGGCATGGCGTGGGAGGGCAGGCTCATCACGCGGCCTCGTAGGCAGCGTGGTAGAGATGGTAGCGCGTGCGCTCGTCGCCCACGAGTTCACGCACGGTGCGGCCATTGTTGAACACCAGCACGCGATCGGAATTCTCCAGCAATTCGGCATCCTCCGAGGAATAGAGCAAGATCGCCATGCCTGCGGCGGCGAGCTCCCGCAGCACCCGGAACAGCTCTGCTTTCGAAGCAATATCGATCCCCTTGGTCGGGTCGTCCAGCAGCATGACCTCGGGCGGGGCCATCAGCCAGCGCGAGACAACCACCTTTTGCTGGTTGCCCCCCGACAGCGAGTTGATCGGGTGGAACAGGGTCTGATACTTGGTCTGCAACTGCTCGAGCGCCTGTTGCGCCTTGGCTCCGAGCGACCGGGGCGAGGCGACGAAGAGGTGGTTCTTCAGAGCGTAGATGGGCACGGTGTTTTCGAGGATCGACCGTCCCTCGATCACGCCGTCGCGGGCGCGATCCCCGGACACATAGGCAAGGCCGTTGCGAATGGAGGCGCGCGGGGAATTGCCCGTCAATCTGGTCGTTCCGACCTCGATGTCACCGGACCGGGATTGTGCCGCGCCGAAAAGCGCGCGCAGCGCGGCGGATTGCCCCTGGCCGTGCAGACCGCCGAAGCCCAGGATTTCGCCTGCCGCCACCTCGAAGGAGACATTGTTCACGCCGGGCGCCACGAGATTTGACACCTTGAGCTTTACCGTCGGGCGTTGGGGCGTCTTCACCGCAGCGGAAACGGCGGGCGCCGCGGGTCCGGTCGCTTCCTCGCCCGTCATGGTGCGCAGGATCTCTTCCATCGTCGTGTCGGCAAGAACCGACGTGCGGACCGTTTCCCCGTCGCGGATGATCGTCACCCGGTCGCCGATCTCGAAGATCTCGTCCATGCGGTGCGAGATGAAAATGATGCTCTTGCCGTCGGCCTTGAGCTTGCGCAACACCGCCATGAAACACTCGACCTGCGCACGATCCAGCGCCGATGTCGGCTCATCGAAAATGAGGATGTCCGGCCTGGCGGCGAGCGTCTTCATGATTTCGACAAGCTGACGCTGATCCGCGCGCAGACGCCCGACCGGCACGTCGAGCCCGAAGCCTTCGCCGAGAACACTTTCGAACGGTTCGATGAAGGGTTCCGCGGCGGCCGTCATCTCGGCGCGGTTGCGGAACAGGCCCCTGGCGTGGCCCAGTCCGGGCAAGCAGATATTCTCGACCACGCTGCGATGCGCAGCCAGACTCAATTCCTGGTAAAACACGGCGATGCCGAGATCCCTCGCGGCCCGCGGGCTCGGGATGGTGACGATCGAGCCGTCGCACTCGATCACCCCCTCGTCGGGACGCACGCTGCCGGCAATGATCTTGCTGAGCGTGCTCTTGCCGGATCCGTTGGATCCCATCAGGACGTGCACTTCCCCCGGCATGAGGCTCAGATCGCCGCGGCCCAGGGCGACGGTCGCTCCATAGCGCTTGCACACACCCTCAAGACGAAGTCTCGGCATGACATCCACCCTGATTCAGTTTGAGAAAAAGCCGGCCCGCTGAGGGGCCGGCCTGATGTTCAGCAGACGCTACTTGAACAGCGCTTCCGCCTCTTCAATGCTCAAGGCGCTGGTGTAGGAATAGAAGCCCGGCTTGCCTTCAAGCTCGGTCGCCACTTCCTGAAGGTTCGACGCATCGATGAACGGAATCGGCAGATACATGGCGTTGCCGTACTGGCCGGCAGTCGCAGGCTCTTTCAGTTCACGACCCTGAAGCATCAGCACGGCCACGTTCAGCGCGCTGGCCATGACGCCGGGAGGGTTGACGGACGCGCCGGAATTCAGGTCGTCCTTGACCCAGAGATCGATGAAGTCCTTGCGGATCTCGCCGGTCGCGGCGATCTTGCCGGCCTGCGGGGAATCCTGGATCGAGCGCCATGCGCCGGCGGCCATGCCGTCCTGCACCCAGACGCCGTCGATGTCGGGATAGGTGGCGAGCAGGTTCTGCATCGCCTGCTGGCCCTGCGCCTGGTCCCAGTTCGCGTTCACTTCGTTGACGATCTCGATGCCGGGATGCTCGCCGAAGACCTTGCGGTAACCCGCAACGCGCATCTCGTTGGCCGGGTGGCCGGCGACACCGTTGATGGCCACCACCTTGCCCTTGCCGTCGAGCGTCTTGGCGAGCCATGCGGCGCCCGCCTCGGCCCAGGCCTGCTGGTCGATCCCGACATACATGGCGTCAGGCGACGAAACCTCGGCGTCCGTGGAGATCACGAGCACGCCGGCCTCCTTTGCCTGGGCGAAGACCGGATCGAAGGCGGTCGGGCTGTTGGGGTTGATGATGACCGCATCCACGCCCTGGTTGAGGAAGTTGCGCACATGGGCGATCTGCCCCGGCACGTCGACATTTGCGCTCTGGACGACAACCTTGACGGTCACGCCCTTTTCAGCCCATGCGGCGGCGGCGGCCTCCGCTTCTTCAATCATCTGGGTCCGCCATTCGGACCCGACCCAGCCATTGGACAGGCCAATGGTGAATTCTTCAGCCCCTGCGGATGCGATGGAAATTACCGACGCAGCAAGCGCTGCGAGTGTGGTGCGTAGCTTCATTTTGATCTCCCAATAAAATGTGCCCAAGCGATTAGTTCCACGCTTTGCACTCGATTGCAAGCGCAATTGCAATCGATTGCATTGAGCATTCATGGTCCATTCCATCGCAGATTGACACGCCGGTTCATCCGGGCGCGAAATCCGGGCGAGGCACCGACGAGCAAGCGGGAAAATGCCGGGCGCAACCGTCTCGGCGCACCGGGTTTGCAGAGTAGCCGTCTCGGGAAATCGGTGGATTGGAGCGGAGGACTGGTGCAGGTGGTCCCGCATCCCGGAATTATCGGGGGGACGCGGGTTCTGCACAACGAAGAGGCTCGCTTGCGACCAGCCGTCACGATCATGTCGCGGAATTTCAGGGCTTATATGCGGGTGGCGGCGCCAGAAATGCGGTCCACGGCGCCCGACCTTGAGACAGGCGCCTGAACATGTCGCTCAGGCGCCGGGCCGGCGTCAGCCGGCGGCAAAACCCTTGCCGGGCTTGCGGTATTCGGGGCGCGGCGGGCTGAAGATGTCGAGCACGCGCGCGCCATCGGGACCCGCCCGCATCGTGTGCGGAACATTGCCCGGCGTGCGCCAGAAATCACCCTTGCTCACCGGGATCTCCTCGTCGCCTTGGTAGCGGATCGCACTGCCTTCCAGCAGGACGCCCCATTGCTCTTCCGGATGATGATGCATCGTGCCGACACAGCCCGGTTCGATCACGACCACCGAAAGCATGGCGTGTTCGCCCGAAAAGATATGGGTCGTCAGGCCGGTTCCAAGTTCCCGAAACAGTCCGTCGCTCGGATCGTCGAGTTTGTGGAATTCACTTTTCTGGCTCACACTGGTCTCCTCATGTAATGGATGTTGCCTTGACACCGTAGGCGCCCTGGTAGGTCCCATCCGCGATGGATCGCATGATCTCTTCTTCGCGGACGAGAAACGCCTTCACCGCGGCCAGCAGGTCTTCCGCTTTCGCCGGTGCGAAATTCACAATCCCGTCCTCGTCACCCACGATGATATCGCCGGGAGAGATGACGCAGCCGCCGATCGAGACCGGCACGTTGACCTCGCCCGGACCGTTCTTGTAGGGGCCGCGATGGATGGCAGCCCGCGCGTAGCAGGGAAAATCCGAGCTGGCGAAAGCCGCGCTGTCGCGAATGGCGCCATCAATGACGAAGCCCGCAGCGTCTTTTTTCTCGGCGATCGCCTTCATGATCTCGCCAACCAGCGCACGGCTGACGTCGCCGCCACCGTCAACGACGATCACGTCGCCGGGCTTTACAAGCTCCAGCGCCTGGTGGATCGCCAGATTGTCGCCCACCCGGGTCCGCACCGTGAGCGCACGCCCCACCAGCGGTGTTCCGGAATGGAAGGCCCGCAATCCGACCGGCCCCGGCAGCCGGTCGAGGTTGTCGCTGATGACAGCCGTCGGCAGGCCCCGGAACGCATGCACCAGATCGGCCTCCGACATCGGGACGCGCCCTGCATTATCCGCCATGCTCTGCCCCCTGGGTGAGGTCAGCGCCGGAAACACTGTCGACGGCGCGGCGCGTCACCACCACGGTTCCCGCCTCTGCGTCGAGTTCAACGAAATCACCGGTCCGGATGACCTGGGTCGGATCCTGGTCCAGCGACGCCACGACCGGGATACTGCCGATGATGGCGCCGATCGTGGTGATTCCCTCGGACTGCACCTGCACGAAGGCCACTGGCGCGGTCCCGCGCGAGACCATGTCGTAGATCTTGTAGGAACCGCCGGTCGACCCCTTGCCGGTCCGGAACACCAGCACCTTGCCGGCGATGTTCTGGCCTTCCAGCTCGTGCCCGGGCTCGGTGACGATCCCCGTCATGTTGTCGACGCCGCCATTGAAGCTGATCGCTTCCCTGGTCACGATGGCCTCGCCGCTGGCCTTGCCGGCGACAATCTTGCGGCCCTTGAGAATGAGTTTGCTGCCATCCATGATCTCAAGCTCCACACACCGTTGATCGCGGCCTTCATGACCCGATCGAGGTTTCCGTAATGGGTGGACAGCCCGAATTGTCCCGGCGCGTAGAACGCCATCTTTGCCGAGTTGGTTGTCAGGGTCTTGTACCCCTTCGCGGGCGCGATCACGCGGCTTCGCGCAAGGAAGGGGCAGGTTTCCCGGACCACCGTCCCGCCGGCCTTCTCGATGGTCTCGACATAGCCCACGCGTTCCGCCATCGCGTACATCGCGCCCGAGGTGGTGACCCAAAGCGCGACGTCGGCATGCACCTTCTTGTCCACGAGCGCATCGGCGACCTCGCGTATCTCCTGCACCGTGGCGTTCGGGCAGCCCACCAGGATCCAGTCGACGTGATCGGTCGGCTCCTTGTTGAGAAAGGCCTCGGTCTCGGCCTTCTCCGCCTCGCCGAAAACAATCACCTTCTCCGGATCCTTGCCGCCGAAAGCCTCTTCGACCGTCGGCGCCTCGGGCGTCACGCCGACGGCATGGAACATGCTCACCGAGCCGGAAGAGGCCAGCGCCGCGCTCAGCGCCTTCAACTGCTCGATCGTCGGATTGTCGGGAATGCCGGTAAAGACCGGCGTGTCCTGTCCGGCGATCTTGCCGGCAAAGCACCCCAGCGTGCCGTAATCGGTCATGTCGTTGAGCGGAGCCTCGACCTTCACCAGGAAGCTTCCATACCGGTTTTCCTTGAGGTGGAAGCCATATTCCGGCGTTCGTCCGGTCAGCGCCGAGGCAAGGCCGCTGGGCCCGCCTTCGCGGTTCGTCCGAGCCCCGCATACGGAATTCGCAAACACCACCGCCGAGGATTCGCCCCACGCCATGTGCTCGCCGAAGCGCGGATTGTTGCCGACGAGATAGGGAATGCAGGAATTGCAGGAATTCGCTCCCATCCCGGCATAGGCTGCCGTCAGACGCCTCTGCATCACCTCATCCGACTCGGGAATCCCGATCTCTTTCCATTTCGTGGGATCGATCGCCGTCGGATTGGTTGTCACCCGCGTGACGAAATTTCCACCCTGCGCACGGATATCCTCGACAAAGCGCGTCCCTGCCTCTTCGGCCACCAGCACGGAGGAGCCCGCCATATGGACGTTGTTGGTGCGCACCAGCCGTTCGGCCCCGAAGCTTTCGCCCAGGGCCACCAGGATTTCCATGGCCTTCTTGACGGCGGTGCCACTGTCACCGTCGAGCATCCGCTGCTCTTCTTCGGTCAGAACCATAGGCGGCACTCCTTGAATTGCTTGTCGACGACAGGACAGGCCATGCCGCCCGGAAACCTCGGCCGAAATCGCTCGGCCGGATGGTGATCTCAGACAGTGATAGGGTCCGCGATACACAAATAAAAACGATATATTTGCATCGATTTTCATTCGCTGAAGGAATGTGTATGCTGCTGTGGGAGGCGGCAGTCGCCTACCGCTGCGAACTTACCCAACTCCGGCCGCGAGCCGGGACGGAGGCTGTGATCATTACCTTGAAACAACTTGAGGGCCTCTACTGGATCGGCCAGCTCGGCACCTTCGAACGGGCCGCGGCCAGGCTGAACACCACCCAGTCGGCGATATCGAAGCGGATACAGGAGCTGGAGCTCGATACCGGGGTCACGCTGTTCGATCGCAGCCAGCGCAATGCGGTGATGACCGAAAAGGGCGAGCAGCTCTTGGCGCTCGCCGAGGAAATGCTGGCTCTGCGCCAGCGCGCGGCTTCTATCGCCCGGCAGGACGACGTTCCGGCCCGGCTGCTCCGGCTGGGCGTCACCGAACTGAGCGCTTTGACCTGGCTGCCCCGGTTCATCTTCGCGCTGCGCGCGGCGCATCCCAATGTCGTGATCGAGACCGAGGTCGATCTCGGCCGCAACCTTCACGACCGGCTGACGGAGGGCCAGCTCGACGTCATCATCGTGCCGGATGCCTTTGCCAGCCCGCATGTCACGTCCCTGCATCTTGCGCGGGTCAGGAACGTCTGGATGGGCAGTCCGAAGCTGGTCGGCGCCCCCCGCCGCGTCTCGATCGAGGAACTGACCGAACACACGATCCTGGTGCAGGGGAACCGGTCCGGCACCGGCCTCTGGGTCGCCAACTGGCTGCAGTCGGAAGCCGCGGTCGTGCGGCGGCAATTCTCCAGCGACAGCCTGATCGCGCTGCTGGGCATGACGGTGGCCGGTCTCGGCGTGACCTACCTTCCGTTGCTGTGTTTCGAACCGCTGGTGGCCGAGGGGAAGCTTGCGATCATACCGACGGAGCCCGAATTGCCGGACATTCCCTATGTTGTCAGCTACCGCAAGGATCTCCCGAACGCCTTCGCGGCGCGCGTCGCCGAACTGGCGCGCGAAAGCTGCGATTTTTCGCGCCAGTTGCAGAGCTGAGGCGACGGCGCCTTACCAGGCCGGCTCGGCCCCATGCCGTGACGCCAGAGAGCCTGCGCAAGCGCTCGGGCTAGCCCCTTTGGCTTCCCGCGAAAGCAGAGATTTTTTCGCGCGCCGGCGCCGGGCGTGGTTTGTCGATCAATTTCTTCAGCACGAAGGGAATGAGTCCGCCTTCGCGCAGATAGTCAAACTCGATCGGCGTATCCACCCGGAGCATGATCGGAACTGTTTCCGGCTCCCGGTCGTCCCGCGCAATGACGAGACGAAGCGGCTGGCCCGGAGCTGCGGTGTCGTCAATGCCGAGAATGTCGAAACGCTCCGCGCCGGTAAGGCCCAGCGTCTGGGCATTGACCCCCTCGGGCCATTGGCATGGCAGGACTCCCATGCCCACGAGGTTGCTGCGGTGGATACGCTCGAAACTGCTGGCGATGACCGCACGGACGCCCAGCAGCCGGGTCCCCTTGGCCGCCCAGTCGCGCGCGCTGCCGGTGCCGTACTCCTCGCCCGCCATGACGATCAGCGGCACCTGTTCCTCGCGGTAGCGCATGGCGGCGTCGAACACCGTCATCTGTTCGCGATCTGGCTGGTGCAGCGTCATGCCGCCTTCGATCCCCGGAACCATCAGGTTGCGCAGCCGGACATTGGCGAAGGCCCCCCGGATCATCACCTCGTGGTTCATGCGGCGCGCCCCATAATTGTTGAAGGCGCCTGGCGCGACCCCATGGGCGGCAAGGTATTTGCCGGCCGGGGTCCTTATCCCGATCGTCCCGATCGGACTGATATGATCGGTGGTGACCGAATCTCCCAGAATGACCAGGCTGCGCGCGCCCCTGATCTCGGCCAGCGTGGAGACCCGCAGATCGTCGTCGAGGAAAGGCGGCTCCTTGAGGTACTCCGACTCCGGCTCCCAGGGATAAAGGCTTCCGGTTGCCTGGGGGATTTCGGCCCAATAGGGATTGCTGGATTCAAAGTCGGAATCATAGATGTCCCGGTAGAAAGCCGGATCCGCCGCAGTGGCCAGGGCCTGCGCCAGCTCCTCCTGGGTGGGCCAGATGTCGGACAGATAGACAGGCTCGCCGGTCCCTGCCGCATGGCCTAGGGGCTCGTGGGTGAGATCGATGTTGACGGTGCCCGCCAGCGCAAACGCGACCACCAGCGGCGGACTTGCAAGGAAGGAGGCGCGAACCGCCGGATGGATACGCGCCTCGAAATTGCGGTTGCCCGACAGCACCGCGCAGGCAACCGTCCCGTTCTCGTTGATCTCTTCTTCGAGCGCGCTGTCTATGGGCCCCGATGCGCCGACGCAGGTCGCGCAGCTATAGCCAACCACCGCGAAACCCAGTTCGTCGAGATAATCCTGCAGGCCGGTCGCTTCCAGATACTTGCTGACCACGCGAGACCCCGGCGTCAGCGACGTCTTGACCGAGGGCCGCATCTTCAGCCCAAGCTCGACGGCCTTTTTCGCCACAAGTCCCGCCGCCAGCATCACCGAGGGGTTCGAGGTATTGGTGCAGGATGTGATCGCCGCAATGACGACATCGCCATCGGCCACCGTGTGGGCGTCCCGAGATTTCGCGTCCGCCGGCGCCTTCGACCGTCCGTAGCCGCCTTCCGCTGCGGGCCGTTCCAGAAGACCGGTAAATTCCCTGGCGAGCGCGCCGAGCGGCACACGGTCCTGCGGCCGCTTGGGCCCGGCCACGCAAGGCTCGACCCTGGTCAGGTCGAGGTCGACGACACGGCTGTACTCCACCGACCCCGCTTCGGCGGCGCCGAAACACCCCTGGGCGCGGTAGAACTTCTCGGTGGCGGCCACGGTCGCCTCGTCGCGGCCGGTCTGGCGCAGATAGCGACATGTCTGCTCGTCAACCGGAAAATAGCCGATCGTCGCGCCATATTCCGGCGCCATGTTCGAGATCGTCGCCCGGTCGGGCAATGACAGGCGTCCGACGCCCTCCCCGAAGAATTCGACGAACTTGCCGACCACCTTGGCCTCGCGCAGCATTTCCGTGACATGCAGCACAAGATCGGTCGCCGTCACGCCATCGCGAAGCGCGCCGGTGACGTGGACGCCCACGACATCGGGCGTGAGGAAATAATTGGGCAGCCCCAGCAGCGCGGCCTGCGCCTCGATTCCGCCAACGCCCCAGCCGACCGTGCCCAGACCCGCGATCATGCAGGTATGGGAATCGGTCGCCACCATCGTGTCCGGGAAGGCGACGCCGTCGCGCGTCAGGAACCCGGGCGCCAGGAATTCGAGGTTCAACTGGTGCAGAATGCCGGCGCCGGGCGGAAAAAGCCGGATGCCGTCATAGGCCTGCATCGCCCATTTGACGAACCGGTAGCGCTCGTAGTTGCGTTCGATATCGAGTTCCATGTTGCGCAACAGCGCGCTGGCATTGCCGTAATAGTCCACGGTCAGCGTGTGGTCGAGCGCCATGTCGACATGGACTTCCGGCTGAACGTTTTCCACCGGCAGCCCAAGCCGGTTCATCGCGCCGCGGATTGCCGTCACATCGCCGAGCAGCGGGATGCCGGCGGCGCAGTTGAGCGCGAGACGCCCGACGGTAAAAGGCACCTCTTCGGTGCGCACGGCATTTGGTTTCCAGTTCGCCAGCGCACGCACCTGATCGGCGGTTATGGTCCGTCCGTCGCAATGGCGCAGCACCGATTCCAGAACCACGCGCAACACCACCGGCAGGCGGGACACCGCACCTACCCCATTGGCTTCGAGCGCAGGGACCGAATAGAAATCCAGCCGCCCCTTGCCGGGAAGGTCGATAGGCTGGCGCGCAATCGTGTCAAACGGATTGGTCATGATCTTCCTCTTCACATGCAAATTTGGCGGACGCTGTCAGTCCGCAGCAAGCAGCAGCGCCAGGTCAGTGACGGATTCGAGATTTTCCAGGTTCTCGACAAGGTCGGCGATTTCCTCGGCGCGGCTCACGGAGATCCGCTTGCAGGCCAGCAGCAGGAACTTGTCGCGCAATTCATCCGCCGAACACGGATCCGCCGGGGTTCCGTGGCATTCCATCACCATGCCTTGCCTTTCCGTGCCGTTCCTGAGACGCAGCGAAACGCGCGCGCCGAACTTCGCGGGATAGACGGCCTCCACATCGGGATCGACAACCAGATCGACACGCTGTGCAAGCGCGCGCGTGCGCGGATCCGCGACCGCTTCGGTCCGGAAGCTGTCGGGATCGCGCGGATCTCCCAGAAGCGCCACGGCGGAGCAGAAGGGGATGCTGTATTGCGCGCCCATCGTGTCGGTGGGAGCCTTCTCGCCGTTGTTGCGCGCCGCATAGCTGCTGACGCCGACAATCACCTGCTCAACATCCTCGGGGTCCAACGGGCCGTCGCCGCGCAGATCCAGCAGCACCTGCATCACGGAATGAATCCATCCGCAGATCGGGTAGCCCTTGAACCACACCTGGTTTATGGCCCAGGTGCTGCCGAGATCCGCGACCAGACGCGCGGGGTTCGCGCCGCTGCCGCCATAGACCGGCAGAAGGCCGAATTTGCCGTCGATGGCGCCGGGCGGCCCCATGAAGCCCGCCGCGGCAAGGCGGCTCGACCGCACCCCCTCGCCTGCCGCGCGCCCCAGATGCAGACGCTTCACCATGCCGCCGCCGTTTCCCGCCGCGAAATTCTTGATGCCGCCCGCCGCCGAGGCCGACAGTCCGACCGCCGAACGCAACTGGTCAAGCGGCAGATCCATGACGATCGAGGCGGCCATCGCCGCAGCGGTCGGCGCCGTGAGGCTGGTGGTGTGGAACCCGCGCCCCGCGGGTTCGGTGCCCATCCCGAGGCCGATCCGGTGCATGGTCTCGTAGCCCGCCACGACGGCCTTGACGAGGATATCGCCGCGCGCGCCGTTCGCCTCGGCCGCGGCCAGCGCCGCCGGCACCACTGCCGCGGCAGGATGAATGATCGATTCCGCGATCAGGTCGTCGAGTTCGAATCCGTGGATCGCGGTGCCGTTGCAGATTGCCGCCGCCGTCACCGGAAGGCGCAGCGCGCGCCCGATCACCGTCGCCGCCCCATCGCCTCCATCGCTTGCAAGCTCGGCTGCAAGGATCTGCGACCAGGGTTGCGTCGATCCGAAAAAGGCGCAGCCGAATGCGTCCAGGATGCAGGCTTTCGCCATGACCCGCGCATCGTCCGGAATGTCTCGCGGAGCGAGTTCATGCAGAAACCGCGTGAGTTGGAAACCCTCTGTCTCTTCCATTCGGCACCCTCTCCAGCGC
Organism: Hoeflea sp. BAL378; assembly: GCF_000759435.1. Classification (GTDB taxonomy): domain Bacteria; phylum Pseudomonadota; class Alphaproteobacteria; order Rhizobiales; family Rhizobiaceae; genus Hoeflea. Next base: position 11,440 of record NZ_JRJG01000038.1, on the reverse strand, counting down.
AGCATTCAAACGCATCGTCCAAACCGCCGCAGCAGCCGCCAAGCGTCTTGCACGAAAGCGATGAGAGCGACGCGGACCCTGCAGCTTGCCAGGGTTCGGTCGCGCGGTTCTGGGTCAGAGAGTAGGGAGTGGACCGTCCGCAGACAATCCAACAATACATCATAGCGCTATAGGTTGCGTGTCTAGTCGGCGGGCCTGGCGCGCTTGCGGGCGGCCAAGAATTTGACCAGCCGCCCCGGCCGCCATGGACAGATCGTTCAACTCCGCTGGTGGGACTGAACCACCTTCTTGGTCATGTTCGGCGCCATGGTCTGGATGAAGTCATAGATGTAGCGGCGAAGATAGGCGCTTTTCCTGAACCGGATCGCGGTGGTGCTCGATTCGAACAGGTGGCTCGCATCGCGCGCGCGCAGATCGCCGTCATGCAGCGGGTCTACCGCAACGGTCGCCAGAATGGCGATGCCAAGGCCAAGCTCCACATAGGTCTTGCCGATATCGGCGTCGACGGCGGTAAAGGGGATGTTCAGCTCGATCCCGCGCCGTACGAAGGCATCGAGGATCTTCCACTGGCCGCTCCTGAACGCATCATGGGCGATCACCGGATATTTGGCGATCTCCTCCAGAGTCAACGGCTCCACCGTCAGGATCGGATGGTCCTTCGGCGCGATCACGCTGCGCTTGATCTCGAAGCACGGCAGCACCGCCAGGCTTGGAAACGACCGCATCGCCTCCGTGCCGATCGCAAGATCGGCGACGCCGCTTTCGATCATCTCGCAGATTTCGGTCGGGTTGCCTTGCAACAGGCCGATCTGCACCCGGGGATAACGTTTCAGGAAGGCGTTGATCACCTTTGGCAGGATATAGCGCGCATGGGTATGCGTCGTGGCGATGACGAGGCGCCCCTGCTGCAGGTTGTCGTAATCGTCGCGGATGGAACGCAGATTCTCGATGTCGCTGAAGATCCGCTGTGCGATCTTCAGCACCTCCTGCCCGGGATCGGTCAGGCCCACGACGCGGTTCCGGGTGCGTTCGAAGATATTGAAGCCCAGTTCGTATTCGAGCAACTGGATCTGCTTGCTGATCGCCGGCTGCGACGTGTGCAGCGCTTCCGCCGCGGCTGAAATGTTGTTGCCGCAGCGATTGACCTCCAGCACATAACGTATTTGACGAAGCTGCACGGTTACTCCATTCCCCGACCCGCCAGCGCATCCACCCGCGCCAGAAATCCTTGTTCCGGGCCGCTTCTAACTGGTGCCCGTCAGCCCCGGACGCGCCTTTGTCCAAGCGTCCAGTCGGAAACCCTAACCCCCAAAACCTTTGGGGTAAAGGGCGGCGGCTTCCGCCGCGCGCCCAACTTCGCTCATGCCGGTCCCAGCGCCGCCTGCGCCGCACTGCGTCCGGCCAGGCGCCCGAAAACAGAGCCGCTGGTCAAACCGGTCGAGCCCGGATAATTGAAGTAAAACAGGCCTCCAACCATTTCGCCCGCAGCATAAAGCCCCTTGATCGGCTTCATGTTCACGTCGCGGACCTGGCCGTCATTGGTGATCCCCAGCCCGCCGAATGTGAAGGTGATGCCGCACGTGACGGAGAACGCTTCGAACGGGGGATTCTCCAGGCCGACGGCCCAGTTTGATTTCGGCTGGTCCAGCCCCACGGTGCAGCGTCCGTCCTTCAGTGTCGGATCGAACGGCACGTCCTTCTTGACCGACGCATTGAAGTCCTTGAGCGTCCTGATGAGCTGCTCGGTGTTCACGTCATCGATCTTCTCGGCCAGTTCCTCAATCGTATTGGCGATGACCTTGGTCACCCGGCGCGACCGGTATTCGGGCCGCAAGAGATGCGTCACCGAGGAATCGAACAACTGCCAGGCGAACTGCTGCGGCTGCTTCATGATGATGTGGCCGTACTTCGCATAAGTGTAGTTGCGGATGTCGGCGCCTTCATCGAGAAAGCGCTTGCCGTCGGCGTTCACCATGATCGAGAAGGGATAGCTGTCGCGCTCGTAGTCGTCGATCACCTCGAAGCTGCCATACTCATCCGCATAGCGTTCCCAGCCGACGGCGTGGCAGCCGGACCAGTTACCGCGCGGCTGCGCGCCGATCCGTAGCGCCATGTCGAGACCGTCGCCGGTGTTGTACTTGGTGCCGCGAACCTTGGCGAGGTCCCAGCCCGGTCCGAGATACCGGGTGCGCCATTCCGCATTTGCCTCGAACCCGCCACAGGCAAGAACAACGGTTTTTCCATGGAAATGCGTCGTCTTGCCTTTGACGCGGGCGATGACGCCATGCACGCCGTCATCATCGTGGATCAGGTCCCGCACCCAGGCGTCATAGACGATGTCGACGTTCCTGCGTTCCGCCGCGGAAAACAGGAAGTCGACCATCCCGCGCCCGCCGCCCACGACGGCCAGGGTGGCGCCACCCCAGAACTTGTACCGCCCATCGACCTTGAAGGACTGGCGCCCGAATTGCGGCAGGAACTTCAGGCCCTGCTCGCGCAGCCAATGCATGACCGAATTGCTTTGGCGCACCAGGATCTCGCACAGATCCGGATCCGTGCGCATCTCGGTCACCCGCGCCATGTCGTCGAAGAACGTATCTTCCGTGTAGACTCCGAAATCGCTGTTCTTCTCCTCTTCCGACAGGTCCGGAGACAGGGCGACGATGTCGTCGGTGCCGTTGTAGGCGAACCGCATCAGCCCTTCCGTATAGGCCGTGTTGCCGCCCCGCTCTTCCTCCGGCGCCCGTTCGAGCACAAGCACGCGCGCACCATTTTCGACAGCAGACAATGCCGCACAGAGCGCGGCGTTTCCGCCGCCCACGACGATGACATCGTATTCGTTCTGACCATTCATGCCTGTGCCTTCCTCCCTTAGAAGCGTGTATTCCTTGGATACTGAACCGAGGCAATTGCTATCATCTGGCGTGGCGAGGTGTCAGAGTATCTCGTCATTCCAGTATGCGTGTTAGTTCTGATCATCCGCTCCTGCTTGCTTCGAGACACTTGTTTTTCGAATAGTGAAACCGGAGTCCGACGCCCGGGGGATTTGACATCGCCAGGGTAGATCTGCGGTTCGGGTTCGGAGCGATTCGAACAGATCATTGGATTTATTATGCTATTTGTTTCGCAGTAGCGCCTGAAGGCGCATGCGGCGAAACTGAAGCGAGCGTATCTAGTTGCTTTCCGGCTCACGGGATCGGTCCCGATCCGCAGCCTGTCGCCGCCGACCAGGTCGGGGCAACCGCGCCCGTCTGTCTACAAAAATTTGGCATGGTGAAAGGATCATTGCCGGCGGCACAAATGCGCTTGGCAGACCCGCCGGCGCCCTTCTGATCTGTGCAGGTTCTTCAAAAATACCGCACGTCGAGAAAAGCAGCCGCATCGCCTCACTTCATAAGCGCGGTCGCTGACAGCGCACTCCAACGATCGAGGGCCGGGGCTCTGAACTCAGCGCCCCGGCCCTCGATGTGTCGGCCGATCGGACCCGTCCGTTAACTCAGGCCTTCTCCGCATCCAGCCATGCGATAATGCGGCGGATGCCTTCGTCCAGGCTGATCTCCGGCTTCCAGCCAAGCGTTTTCTTGATCTTCTCGGGCGTGAATTTCAGCGTGCTGGAGACGGTCGCGCGAATCGCATTGTCGGCCTTGCGGTGTTCGGGTTTCAGGTCCGAACCCATCACCTTGAGGATCGTGTCGACCAGCGTGTTCAACGACGTCGATGTGCCGGTTGCCACCGTCATCGACTCGCGCGAGACATCGGCTTCCATCGCCATCAGGTTCGCGGTGGCGATGTCATGGATATGGATGTAATCATGCACCTCGCTGCCGTCATCGGGAATGGTCGGGCGTTCGCCCCTGCGGATGCTGTCGATCGTATCGATGATATAGGCGGAGTTGACCGCCCGCCGGTGCTGCCGCTCGCCATAGACCGAGGCATAGCGCAGCGAGATCGACGGAACCTTGTAGCGGTCGTGATAAAGCCGGCCGAGGTTCTCGCCCATGATTTTCGAGGCGCCGTAGAGCGCCGCGCCGGGCTGCTGCCCATACCAGTTCCACGCATCGGCTTCGTCCGTCAGCGCCGATTTGGTTTCGCCATAGACGGCGACCGAGGAGGAGAACAGCACCTTCGGGCGGCCGCGATAGCGGCAGGCCTCGAAGACGTTGAGCATTCCCTGGACGTTCACCGCAAGGCCGAGGGCCGGGTTCAGCGTCAGCGGCTTGGTCAGGAACCCCGCAAGGGCATAGATGCCGGCCGCCTCGTCGAGCGCGTCGAACAGCTCATTGGTCCGCAACACGTCTCCCCGTGTCAGCACCACCCGCTTGTCGTCGAGCAGGTCCGCCACCGCCTCCGGCGTGCCCAGGGCAAAATTGTCGAACAGGACGACTTCACTCGCGCCCGCTTTCAGCAGGTGGCGCGTGATCTCCGATCCGACCTGGCTGGCGCCGCCGGTAATGACAAACTTGTTGCCACTGATTTTTACTCCATTGTCCAAGTCCAGTTCCTCTTCTGCCGTTATGCGCCCGGTCCCCCGGACGACCTTGTCCGTCACCGGCGTGGCTGGGCGCTGTCCCTCAGCTTCTCCACGCCCTGCTCAAGATCTGCGTTGCCGCGGGTCAGAGCATGATGTGGATCGCTTTTTCCTCGGTGTAGGAGATCAGTTCCTCGAGCCCGCGTTCGCGGCCGATGCCACTGTTCTTGTATCCGCCATAGGGCATCGCCCGCACATGCGAGCCGACCCCGTTGATCCAGATATAGCCGGCCTCCAGCCGCTGCGCCGTGCGCATGGCGGCGCTGATGTCGTTGGTCCAGACCGCGGCCGTCAGTCCGAGATCGACGCCATTGGCGATCTCGATCATTTCCTCGGTATCGGACCAGCGCATGACCGACAGGACCGGGCCGAAGATCTCCTCCTGCGCGATCCGGGCGCCGGGTTTCACATCGGCAAACACGGTCGGCTCGATCCACAGCCCCTTGGCAAACCCCTCGCCTGCGGGCCGCTTGCCCCCGGCGGCCAGGCGTGCCCCGTCCTCCTTGCCCGCATTGATGTAGTGCAGCACCTTGCGGTAGTGCGGCGGCGAGTTGATCGGTCCCATCTGACTTGCTTCGTCAAACGGATCGCCCACGCGGATGGCTTTCACTTCGCGCACGACAAGGTCGAGCACCTGGTCATAGATCGAATCCTGCACCAGCAACCGGCTTGTCGATCCGCAGGACTGGCCCTGCCAGCCGAAATTCATGCCGCTGACCGCCGCCTTGGCGGCCTTCTCGATCGGCGCATCGGCGAAAACGATGAACGGGTTCTTGCCGCCAAGTTCGAGCGTCACATGCTTGACCGCCACCTCGGCCGCGGCGCGCTGGATTGCCATACCGGTCGGTGCCGAACCGACAAAGGACAGCCGCTTGATTTTCGGATGCCGCACGATCGCCTCGCCGGTCTCGCGTCCGCCGGTGACGACGCTGAGGATCCCCTTCGGCAGCACCTGGCTGGCGACCTCGCCAAAGATCGCCGCCGAAAGCGGGCTCTGCTCGGACGGCTTCAGGATGATCGCGTTTCCCGCCATCAAAGGCGCGCCAATGCCGCACAGGGCAAAATAGATCGGGTGATTGAAGGCGAGGATCCGCCCGCAGACGCCATAGGGCTCACGGATCGAGAAATGGAGATTGCCCGCCGTCGAGGGAATGCTGTGGCCCTTCAACTCATAGGCGAGGCCGATGAAGTATTTCAGCCGCTGCAGCCCGTTGATCAGGTCGTTGCGCATCGGCTTGATCGTGTTGCCCGTATCGGCCACCTCGATGCGCAGGATTTCGTCGGACCGCTCTTCCAGCCTGTCACAGAACGCAAGAAGATAGTTCCCCCGCTGCTCCATCGACAGCGCCGCCCAGCCCGGCTGCGCGGCCTGTGCCGCCGCAACCGCGCGCGCCACATCGGCTTCCCCGGCCATCGGCACCTTGCCGAGATAGCTCTCATCGGCCGGGTTGAAGCTTTCGAGCCAGGCCCCGCTTTCAGCCTCCACCAACTCGCCGCCGATGAGCATCTTGCCGACAAAGCCCGCCGACCCTGCCTCGGGACCGTCTTGCGTCCATTCCGGCGACAGATCGCTTTTCGCTTCCGACATTCTCATCACTCCCTATCGTGGCGCCGCGGCCATTCAGTTGGTCCGGACGGTTGACTGCATCGGTTGCAGGCTACGGCTGACCCCGGGCCGGGCAGACCGAGATTTAAACCGAGCCGAAGGCTCCCGGGATCGTCATGGCGTTTCCTCCGCAGCAAGATCTAGACAAACCTCCTGCCTGAAACAAAGTGTATTAGCCTATGCCGCTATAGCCTGCGGGAAGAGCCTTGACGTCTGCGCAAACCGGATCGGCGTCGAGCCGGGCGATCCACCCTTCCATGCCGGGCGATGACGCAGGATAGCGCGCCATCACCTCGGGGTCATGGCCGGGCACGATGTGGTCCGGCGTTTCCGCCAGGCGCAGCAACTCGTCAAATGCAGCCAGCATGTCGGCCAGGTTGTAGAAGGCCGGAAAGGGTATTCTCCGCTCCAGATTGGCGTAGAAATGCAATGCATCCGCGGCCAGCACCACCCAGCCCCGCGCGGTATGAACCCGCACAACCTGATGGCCGTCGGTATGGCCGCCGACCAGGTGCACGGACAGGCCCGGAGCAATCTCCTGCGTGCCGTTGCAGAACGCGACCCGTCCGATGAAAAGCCGCCGTACCATTTCCACGACATCCTCGGCCTCGAAGTGATGGCGGAAAATATCCTGGCACATGCAACGCCCGGTGCAGAACGACATCTCGCGTTCCTGGATATGGAACGTCGCCTTGGGAAAGAGCGGCAGGTTTCCCGCGTGATCGTAATGCATGTGGGTGATGATGACATGCTCGACCGTGCCCGGATCGACGTCAAGCGCGCGCAATCCTTCGGCCACCGGCCTCAGGATCTGCCGTCCTCGTTTCTCACCTGTCGCCTTGGAAAACCCGGTATCGACGAGGATGGCCCGCCCGTCGTCGCCCTTGATGACCCAGACATAATAATCGAGAGGCATCGCGACATCGTGGCTGTCGCCTCCCAGGAAATTCTCGGAGGAGCGCCGTTCAAGATGCCCGTAGCGGATCGCGTGAATGCTGTAGAGCGGGAGCGCCGCGGCGCTCGCCTCAGGCTTACTTGTATCCATAGATCACCTGGGGCAACCATGTTGCGAGTTGCGGGAACACCACCACCATCGCCAGCACCATCAGCTCCAGCACAATGAAGGGAATGACGCCGCGATACATATCCATGAGCGTGATGCTCGGCGGCGCGATCGCCCGCATGTAGAAGATCGAAGGCGCCATCGGTGGCGTGATATAGGCGGTCTGAAGCGTCACCAGGAACAGGATGCAGAACCATTGCGGGTCGATCCCGTAGAGCTTGACCAGCGGCATCGCCACCGGAATGACCAGCAGCACAACCGAGATCAGATCCAGGATGAACCCGCCGAGGAAGGTCAGGACCAGGATTGCCACGATCGCCGGCCATCCCGCCAGGCCATATTGATCAAGGACGCCCTGAATTGCGTGCATCCCCCCCGAAGCATAGAAAACGCCCGCAAACATATTGCCGGCGAGAATGATCAACATGATCATCGCCGTGATTTTCAGGGTGCTGTAGAGCGAAGAGACCATCACTTTCCAGGTGATCTGCCCGTGCATCAGCGCCAGCAGGAAACTGCCGAACGCGCCGCAGGCCGCCGCTTCCGTCGGCGTCGCCCATCCCATGAGGATCGTGCCGAGCACCATGAAGATCAGTGCCGCAGGCGGAAGCAGCGCCAGCACCGTCATGCTGAGGATGGCGAAAACGCTGAGCGCGGGGCCCTCGTCCTGGATCAGGCGCCGCGACGCCCGGTTGGGCCCGACCCAGCTATTGACGATGATGTAGAGGATGAACATGCCTGACATCAGGATGCCCGGCAGCATGATCCCGGCGAACAGATCGCCCACCGGCAGGTTGGCGATCGGGGCAAGAACCAGCACCGTGATCGACGGCGGGATCATCGTGCCCAGCGATCCCCCGGCGCAGATCGTTCCCGCGATCAGCCGGTTGTCGTAGGCATGCTTCACCATCGGCGGGATCGCCAGCATGCCGACAACGATTTCCGTCGCGCCCGCCACGCCGCTGGCCGCGGCGAAGATCGTCGCCATCACCACCGCGCCAACGCCCAGGCCGCCGGGAATGCGGCGGGTCCACAAATGGATTGCGTCGAACAGCCGCTCCGCGATCCCCGAGCGCTCGAGCATCGCGCCCATGAAGATGAACAGCGGAATGGCCCCGAGAACATAGTTCCCGGAGACGTCATAGACCTTGGAGACGAGCTGAAAGACAACAGCATCATCGAATCGGAGATATCCGAAGACAAGCGCGACGCTCATCATCGAGAAGGCGATGGGGAATCCCAGTATGATCAGCAGGAACAGTGCCGGGAACATCCAGAGGCCGAGATCCATCATTCCATCGCCTCCGCCGGCGAAGGAGCGGCAAGGAGATAGCTGAGCGCGCGGATCACTTCGGCGACGATCTGCAGCGTGAAGATGACAAAACCCGCGGCGATTGCGCTGCGGTGCGGCCAGACGACAGGGTTCCAGGACGACTCTCCCGTCACCTCGCCGGTCTGGAAGGCATGAACCGCATTCCCGCACAGCTTCCAGCTTATCCAGGCCACGCAGGGAAGGAGCAGGCAATAGCCCAGCAGGTCGATGACGGCGCGGCCCTTCCGGCCGATGAATTCGTCGATGATGTCGACCGAAACATGCTGGCGCACCTTCAGGGTATAGGCGATGCCGAACACGAAAACCGCCGCCATGAGCATGTAGCTTGTTTCATAGGCCCAGGCTGTCGGGGCCCGGAAAACGTAGCGGCTGACCACCTCGTAGACCATCGACCCGATCAGCGGGACGATCATCACCACCCCGATCACGGCAGTCGCATCCGTGATCCTCTCAATAACCCTCACAGCCTTCATCGAAGCCTCGTTCCATCCATCGTTGATCCACCGTTTGCGATGCGCAGACAGCGATTGCCGTTGTCGTGACCGGGCCGGTCAGCAGACCGGCCCGGTCGGGTTGGCTGAGGGGCGCGGCCGCCCTCGCGGGACGGGCGCGCCGGACACGCCTTGTCCAGGCTTACTCGACGCTGGCAGCACCGATCGGAATGCGGAACTCGCTCCAGCGAGAATAGCGCTTCTGGAACGCGCGCTGACTGTCATAGACCCGCTTGAACCAAGGGTTTTCCGCAGCCTTGCCGTCGGCCCATTCGTAGGAGGCTTTGCGGGCCGCCTCAATGAACTCAGGGTCGAGAGTGACGATTTCGTTGTCGCCCTCCGTCAGCGTGTTCCAGCCGTCGACATCCTCGTCGCCATATTGGAGGAAGGTATCGAAGGCGTTCAGTTCGGCCGCCAGCTTGATCTGGTTCTGGTCATGGGGCGAGAGCTGCGCCCAGGCGTCCTTGTTGAACATGCATTCCTGCAGGCTCGACGGCTGGTGGATCCCCGGAACCACGATGTATTTCGAAATGGTCCGGAATCCGGTGGAGACGTTCAGGGCAGGACCGCCCCATTCGACCGCGTCCACGACATGGCGTTCCAGCGCGCTGAAGACCTCGCTGCCGCCAAGCACCACGGTCGATGCGCCGAGCCCGGCCGCGATGTCGGCCCAGGCGCCGGCCGTGCGGATCTTGAGGCCCTTGAAGTCCTCGAGCGTGCGCACGGGCTTGTGCGAATGCAGGAAGACCTCCGTCTCGGCCACCGCACAAGGGAAGCTCACGACATCGAACTTCTCCAAGCGCCATTCGGCCAGCATTTCGGCGCCGCCGGCCTTGTACATCCACAGGAGCTGCTCCTCGGGCGTCAGGCCGCCGGCCCAGCCCCCGAACGGCGCGCCGGCGGTGTCGACCCCCCAGTCATAGCCCGGCCAGTTGTGGCCGACCTGGGTAATGCCGTTCTGCACCGTCTCGGTAACCTTGAGGGCGCTGCCCATCGTGCCCGGCTGCGAGATGTCGATCTTGACCCGCCCGTCGGTCATCTCGTCCACGAGGCGGACAAAATTCGTCACGCCGTAATCCAACCAGTGACCACCCGAATAGGTCGCCATGGTCCAGCGCACGTCCTGCGCCGTAGCCGGGCCTGCACTCAGGCAGAGCGCCATGCCGAACACACCGGCCAGCAACCTGCCACGCAACATCGAAGGCTTTATGTTTTTCATCATTTCATCTCCCGTTTCCATAACTCGTCATGACTTTGGACTTCATGATTCCCGCCCTCCGCAGGCCTCATTTCTCTGTCCCTTCAAATACAGGGACGGATTCTTTCTGAGCTTCGCCCTCTTTCGGCCGCGACAGGTAGACACCGGTGATCAACGCGCCGAAGGCGATCACGCCGACCACGGTGGTCCAGGGCGTGACGTAGAGCATCATCAGGCTTGCCAGGCCGAAGGCTGCGCGCCAGGCAAGCGACATCGGCCGGGTGAACCAGCCGATGATCGCGATCGCCAATCCGAAAATGACCATGGTCCCCACCAGGATGGCGCCGGCGATGTCGCCCCAGGAGCCTTGCAGCAGGAGGCCGGGGTAATAGGCGAACGCGAAGGGAATGATGAATCCGGCGCTGCCGAGCTTGGTTGCATGCAGTGCCGCGCGGATGGGGTCGCATCCGGCGATGCCGGCCGCGGCATAGGCGGCGATCGCCACCGGTGGCGTGATCGCCGACAGACAGGCGTAATACAGAACGAACAGATGCGCCGCGACGGGCGACATCCCGAAATTGACAAGCGGGGGTGCTGCGATCGCTGCCACGATGACATAGGCCGCCGTCGTCGGCAGCCCCATGCCGAGAATGATCGACCCGATCATCACCAGAAGCAGGGTGACGAAGAAGACGCCGTTGGAAACCGAGAAGATGGCGCTGGCGAATTTCAGCCCCACGCCCAACACTTCGATGACGCCAACCACCAGACCCGCCGTCGCGCAGGCCACGGCAATGAGCGCCGCATTCTTCGCGCCGAAGACCAGCGCGTCGATCCATCCCGAAAGGTCGAGCCGGGTCTCCTTCCGCACCGTGGTCACCACCACCAGTGCGAGGAAGGCATAGAATCCCGCCAGGATCGGCGAATAGCCGTATATCATCGAAAACAAGAGAACCGCGACCGGCACGAGAAAGGGCGGCAACCGCACCAACGCCCTGCGCATTTCAGGCCAGCTTGCCCGGGCGCTGCGTTGCTGATTGACCCGCCCGGCCTCGAAATGGACCATCGCGCCGATGGAGAGATAATAGAACAGCGCCGGCAGCAAGGCGGCGGTAATGATCGACAGATAGGAGGCGCCGGTGATCTCGACCATCACGAAGGCTGCGGCCCCCATGATCGGCGGCATCAACTGCCCCCCGGTCGAGGCGGTGGCCTCGACCG
>NZ_JRJG01000037.1 GCF_000759435.1 Hoeflea sp. BAL378 | reverse complement strand
TCGTCGTGGCGGTGGCGGACGAATCGTCCGTCGCCGGAGCGGCTACGGGTACGGGCGTTGCCGAGGCGGTCTGGATGTCACCGGCGGGATCTGCGGGCACGGGCACCTCGGCCTCAGCCAGCATGCGCGCCCTGATCAGGCTCGGCACCGGCAATTGGGCGACATCGACGGCTTGCGCTTCGGGCGCAGGGCTTTCCCCGCCGGTCCGTTCAGCCAGGAATTCCGGGATCGGCGCGCGAATGCTGGCAAGGTCGACAACGGCACTTTCCGGGGTTTCGGGAGCGACGGCTTCCGGTGGCGTGGTCGCGACCACCGCGCCGGCGGCGGCGGCAAAGGCGTCGACCTCGGCCTGGGCAGGCAGAACCGGAGGGGGCGGCGCCAGCGCGGCCATCTCCACCGGCGGCTCAAGCACCGGCCGTGCGTCGGGCATCGGGCCCCGCGTGGGCAGCGTGAACGCCAGTTCCGTTGCGGGCGCGGCCTCGGCCGGAGCGTCCATCACGCCGGGCAGTGCGGCGACTTCGGTCCGGGCCGGCGCGGGTGCAGGCGTCGGCGCCGCGGCGATTGCTTCGGGTTCTTCATCCTCGTCGCCGCCGAACAGGGCAGCCAGCAAGCCGCCAGAGCGCTTGCCGCCGGAATCCGAATCGCCGCCGCTGCTGGTCGAGACGATGGCTCCGCCACGACGCTTGTATTCGGCGAGCGCCACCTTGTAGCCCGGCAACGGCTTGCCGTCGGGCGGCAGGTGAAGCGTCTTGCCGTCGGGGAAAATCTTGGCCAGTTCCTGCCGGCTCATGCGCGGCCAGGCGCGCACGCTTCCCACATCGAGATGGACGAAGGGCGAGCCGGATTTCGGATAATAGCCGACGCCGCCGCCCTGGATCTTCATCGCGGTGGCGCGCAGCGTGGCGAGTTTCACGCCGGGGATGAAGAAGTCCATCGCCGTGCCGAGCATGTGCTGGCTTTTCTTGGCCTGGCCGCCGCGGGTCCGGCGCAGCATGTCGTTGGTGGCGGGCGACCGGTAGGCCGAAACCACGTTGATGTAGTCCCGCGCGCCGGTCCGCTGGTAGACTTCCCAGATTAGATCGAAAAGTCTCGGATCCATCTTGGTCGGCTCGTTGCGCCGCCAGTCCCGCAGGAAGCGGTTGAGCTTCTTGAGCCCGGCCTGATCATACTGGCCGTTGCGCTTGAAAACGATCTCGGCCTTTTCCTTGGTGTGGATGTAATAGAGCTTGAGCGAGCGGGTTTCCGCGAAGGCGCCGGCGGACATGGCCGCGAGCATGGTCACCGCAACGAGCGCCAGTACGCAGGCCCGCAGCACCAATGGCGCCGTCGCCAGTGCGCGCCGCAAGCCAATAGCCACGTGCCAAGTGGACGGTGCCAGTGCTGAACCCTTTGTCATTGTCGCCAAAATTGTCCCCGAACGCCGGAAAACCGTTGTTGATCACCATTTGCTGATCAAATGCGGTGACACAATGGCAACCAACGCCACGTATCGCTGCTCACGCCCTTTTATAGTGAACAATCACTTAACAAGGAATGAAACAGATCAACAGGGCGCCGATTTTTTCACGGCCGGCATTCCGGGGGCTCAGGCGGCCTCGCGGCCGGGATTGTCCGGGTCGATCGAGTAATCCTTGAGCTTGCGGTAGAGCGTCGACCGGCCGATGCCGAGACGCCGCGCGACTTCGCTCATCTGCCCGCGGTAGAACGACAGGGCGAAGCGGATCAGTTCCTCCTCGACCTCGGAAATCGGACGCACCTCGCCGTCAAGCGTCACCGCATTGACCGCCGGCAGTCCGTAGCCGGAGGGCAGCGCGGGCTCGGGGAGCTCGGGCGGATCGAGAGCATCGAGCTCGACCAGACCGTCCGGGGCCATCAGGCCCAGCGCCGGAGGCAGTTGCCCCAGGCTCCCGGGCTCGCCCGGCTCGTCGCGCGCTTCGAGACTGTAGCCCGGCATCTGGGCGGCGATCTGCGGGAACAGGCTGACGGTCAGCGTGTCGCTGTCGCACAGCACGATCGCCCGGTGGATGGCGTTTTCCAGCTCGCGGATATTGCCCGGCCAGTCATGCGCGGTCAGCAGCGCCATGGCTTCGGGCGCAATGGCGCGGATACGGTGCTTGCCGAGCGTCTCGGCGAAATGCTGGGTGAAATGGCGCACCAGTTGCGGAATGTCCTCCTTGCGCTTGCGCAGCGCCGGCACATGGATCGGGAACACGTTGAGCCGGTAGTACAGATCCTCGCGGAACCGGCCGGCCTTGACCTCGGCGATCAGGTCCTTGTTGGTGGCCGAGATCAGGCGGACATCGACCTTCTTGGCGACCCGCGCGCCGACGGTTTCGATCTCGCCGGACTGCACCGCGCGCAAGAGCTTGACCTGGATCTCGGGCGGCAGTTCGCCGATCTCGTCGAGAAACAGCGTTCCGCCATCGGCCTCGGAGAACTTTCCGGCGTGACGCTCGGAAGCGCCGGTGAAGGCGCCCTTCTCATGGCCGAACAGGATGCTTTCCACCAGGTTCTCGGGAATGGCCCCGCAATTGACGGTGACGAACGGTTTGTTGCGCCGGATCCCCTCGGCCTGGATGGCATGGGCGATCATTTCCTTGCCGACGCCGGATTCGCCTTCCAGGACCACCGGGATTGTGGAGGCGGCGGCGCGATGGCCGAGCGAAATCACCCGCTCCATCGCCGGGCTGGCGGCGACGATATCCTTGAAGCCCACGCCCTTGCGCGACATCTTCGGGATGACGCCCGAGCGTGCGGCCTTGAGCGCATTGGCGAGCGACAGGGCCAGGCGTTCGGGGGACACCGGCTTGACGACAAAATCGAAGGCGCCCGCGCGCATGGCCTTGACCACGGTCTCGATGCCGCCCTGCCCGGTCTGCACCACCACCGGAACGGCGATGCCGGCGTCGCGCATATGCTGAAGCAACTGCAGCCCGTCCATTTCCGGCATCATCAGATCGAGCACGACCGCGTCCACGGTTGGGCCGCCGTCGCTCAACCGGACCAGCGCAGAGCGCCCGTCGCTGAACACTTCGGTCTCATAGCCGGCGCGTTCGGCCGCAGCCTTGAGCAAGCGGCGTTGCACCGGGTCATCATCGACAATCACAATACGGTTGGACACGAGCTTTGTTTCCTCACTACCGGGAGTACGGTCAGGGCTTTCGCCATTGCCGGAGACTGCCAGCAAAGGCTGAAAATCGCATTTCGAGAAATGTTTGCATTTTAATCGTCGCTGCCAGTAAAACCGGAAGGCCGCTTCGCCGTCCCGTCCGACCGGTTCCGTTGACCAATCCTGTTCGAAAGAGAGTGCCATCATGCCGAATACAATTCTGGACCACGCGCCGGTGCGCGCAGCCGCGACGGCCCAGGGCGCGGATGCCGCTTTGGGAGAGTTGCCGGGCTGGAATCTCGGGGACCTCTACGCCGCGCCCGACGCGCCGGAGTTCAAATCCGATCTGGCCGAGGCCAGGCGCCGCGCCGAGGCGTTCGAATCGCGCTGGAAGGGCCGGATCGAGGAAGCGGCGAGAAGCTCGGGCGACGAGGGGCTGGGCGCGGCCATCGAGGCTTACGAGCAGTTGGAAGAACTGATGGGGCGGATCATCTCCTATGCGGGACTGGCCTATTTCACCGACACCTCCAACCCGAAGATCGCCAAGTTCTACGGCGACGTGCAGAGCGCGATGACCGACACCAGCGCGCATCTCCTGTTCTTCGCGCTCGAGCTCAACCGCATCGACGACGCGGTGATCGAGGACAGCCTGAAGCGCGACCCGCGCGCGGCGCGCTACACGCCCTGGATCCACGATCTCAGGCTCGACCGTCCCTACCAGCTCGACGACCGCATCGAGCAGTTGTTCCACGAGAAGTCGATGACCGGGCATGCCGCCTGGAACCGGCTGTTCGACGAGACCATGGGCAGCCTCGAATTCGTCGTCGACGGCGAGAAACTGTCGCTCGAGGTGACGCTGTCGATGCTGCAGGATTCCGACGGGGCGAAGCGCAAGAAGGCCGGCCTGGCTCTCGCCGCGACGTTCAAGGAGAACCTGCGCACCTTCACCCTGATCACCAACACGCTCGCCAAGGACAAGGAAATCTCCGATCGCTGGCGCGGCTTCGAGGACATCGCCGACAGCCGCCATCTCGCCAACCGGGTGGAGCGGCCGGTGGTCGACGCGCTGGCCCAGGCGGTGCGCGAGGCCTGCCCGCGGCTGTCGCATCGCTATTATGCGATGAAGGCCCGCTGGCTGGGCGTCGACAAGCTCGAATTCTGGGACCGCAACGCGCCGCTGCCGGAGACGCCGTCGGCGGTGATCCCCTGGGACGAGGCCAGGAACACCGTGCTTTCGGCCTATCACGGCTTCGCGCCGGAAATGGCCGACATCGCCGGCCGCTTCTTCGACCGCCGCTGGATCGACGCGCCGAGCCGCCCGGGCAAGATGTCGGGCGCCTTCGCCCACCCCACCGTGCCCTCGGTCCATCCCTATGTGCTCGTCAATTATTTGGGCAAGCCGCGCGACGTGATGACGCTCGCCCATGAACTCGGCCACGGCGTCCACCAGGTGCTCGCGGGCGCGCAGGGCGCACTGATGTCCTCGACCCCGCTGACGCTCGCCGAGACCGCCTCGGTGTTCGGCGAGATGCTGACCTTCCGCGCCCTGCTCGAGCGCACCACCGATCGCCGCGAGCGCAAGGCGATGCTGGCGCAGAAGGTGGAGGACATGATCAACACCGTGGTGCGCCAGATCGCGTTCTATGAATTCGAGCGGCGGGTGCACACCGCGCGCCGCGAGGGCGAGCTGACCTCGGACCAATTGGGGGCGCTCTGGCTTGACGTCCAGTCGGAAAGCCTCGGGCCGGCGGTGGCGCTCTCGGAGGGCTACGAGACCTTCTGGGCCTACATCCCGCACTTCATCCACTCGCCGTTCTATGTCTACGCCTATGCCTTCGGCGATTGCCTGGTGAACTCGCTCTATTCGGTCTACCAGAACAGCCCGGAAGGCTTCCGCGAGCGCTATTTCGACATGCTGAAGGCCGGGGGAACCAAGCACCACACCGAGCTTCTGGCCCCCTTCGGCCTCGACGCGTCCGACCCCGGTTTCTGGAACCAGGGCCTGTCGATGATCGAGGGATTGATCGACGAACTCGAAGCCATGGACTCGTGATCGCAGCCGTTTTCGCTTTATTGTAACAGCGAAGTGTGGTTTACGCCGCCGCTATCCGTCGCGGATGGCCGCGGCATGAGTTTATGGAGCGAATGACATGGCCCAGCAGGATTATCCGGTCTATGGCGAAATCAAGGGTCCGATCGTGATGATCGGATTCGGATCGATCGGTCGCGGCACCTTGCCGCTGATCGAGCGGCACTTCACCTTCGACAAGAGCCGCATGGTGGTCATCGATCCGCGCGACGACGCCGACGACATGGAGATCCTCGCCAAATATGGCGTCCGACACATCAAGGCGCATGTCACCAAGGAAAACTACAAGGAGCTGCTCAAGCCGCTGCTGACCGACGGCGAGGGCCAGGGCTTCTGCGTCAACCTCTCGGTCGACACCGGTTCGGTGGATCTGATCAAGCTCTGCCGCAAGCTCGACGTGCTCTACATCGACACCGTCGTCGAGCCCTGGCTCGGCTTCTACTTCGACAAGAACATGAAGAATTCCGAGCGCACCAACTACGCGCTGCGCGAGACGCTGCGCCATGAGAAGAAGAAGAACCCCGGTGGCGCCACCGCCGTCTCCACCTGCGGCGCCAATCCCGGCATGGTGTCCTGGTTCGTCAAGCAGGCGCTGGTCAACCTGGCCCACGATCTCGAGATCAAGTTCGAGGAGCCCGACCAGCATGACCGCGAGGGCTGGGCGAAGCTGATGAAGAAGGTCGGCGTCAAGGGCGTTCACATCGCCGAGCGCGACACGCAGCTCACCAAGACCCCCAAGCCCCTCAACGTGTTCTGGAACACCTGGTCGGTGGAAGGCTTCATCTCCGAAGGCCTGCAGCCGGCCGAACTCGGCTGGGGCACCCACGAGAAATGGATGCCCAAGAACGCCAAGAAGCACAAGAAGGGCTGCAAGGCGGCGATCTATCTCGAACAGCCCGGCGCCAACACCCGCGTGCGCACCTGGTGCCCGACGCCGGGCGCCCAGTACGGCTTCCTGGTCACCCACAACGAGTCGATCTCGATCGCCGACTACTTCACGGTCAAGGACAAGAACGGCGACGTCAGCTACCGCCCGACCTGCCACTACGCCTATCATCCGGCCAATGACGCGGTGCTGTCGCTGCACGAGATGTTCGGCAATGGCGGCAATGCCCAGCCGGTGCAGCACGTGCTCGACGAGAACGAGCTGGTCGAGGGTCTCGACGAGCTCGGCGTGCTGCTCTACGGCCATGACAAGAACGCCTACTGGTACGGCTCGCGGCTGTCGCTGGAAGAAACCCGCAAGCTCGCGCCCTACCAGAACGCAACCGGCCTGCAGGTGACCTCGGCGGTGCTCGCCGGCATGGTCTGGGCGCTGGAAAACCCCGAGGCCGGCATCGTCGAGGCCGACGAGGTCGACTACAAGCGCTGCCTCGAAGTGCAGACGCCCTATCTCGGACCGGTCGAGGGCCATTACACCGACTGGACGCCGCTGACCGGCCGCCCGGGCCTGTTCCCCGAGGATCTCGACGAAAGCGATCCCTGGCAGTTCCGCAACGTCCTCGTCCGCTAAACACCCCGCAAAAGGCAGCGCCGGCCGGTCATATTGACCGGCCGGCGTGCGTCTGCCTTGCTTTCGGCGCATCGGCGCTGCATTGTTCCATCTAAGGAATCATATTTGTGAAGGCTCAAGGGAGCACCGCGCCATGAACACACATCGCATTCTCGCTGTCGGCGCGCTCGCCGTCCTGCTGGCTTCCTGCCAGTCCGCCTCCTACAGCCCGCGCCCGATCCCGGCGGCGCAGCCGCAAGGCATCGACGGCCAGTGGACGGATCCCAACGGCATCATCTCGAGCTTCAACGGCGGCCGTTTCGAAACCCGCACGACCGACACGAACTCGCTGCTGGCCGAAGGCTCCTACCGGTACGTCTCCGATCAGATGGTGGAGATCGACCTGACCTCGCTGCTGCGCCAGACGACATCGCGGGTCAATTGCGCGCTGGCCACTCCGTCGCAGCTCAACTGCACCTCTTCGACCGGCTCGCAATTCACCCTGGTGCGCCGCATCTAGGCCAGAGGCGGGGCGCAGGCGATGACCAGCCATTTCGATGATCGGGAAACGCGGGCGCCCGAGTTCCGCGAAAGCGAGACATTCGACGCCCTCCGGGCCCTGCTGGAACGGAGCCTCAAGCGGCTTCCGGCGCTCGATTCCTGGCTCGGCCATCCCGATCCCGCAAGCCTCACGGGCCGCGCCGCGCTGGCGGCACTTCCGGTGCTGCGCAAGCCCGACCTGATGGAGATGCAGGCCGGGAACCCGCCCTTCGGCGGCCTGGCCGACCCCGAAGCCCTGAGGGGCAACCGGGTGTTCCTGTCGCCGGGTCCGGTCTGGGAGCCGCAGGGGCTCGGCGCCGATCCCTGGTCGGCGGCGCGCGCACTGTTTGCCGCGGGCTTTCGCGCCGGCGACATCATCCACAATTCGCTCGCCTATCACATGACGCCGGGCGGCTTCATCCTGGACGAGGGCGCGCGCGCGCTCGGGTGCCTCGTCTTCCCCGCCGGCGCCGGCAACACCGAAGCCCAGGTCGACGCGGCGGCCCGCCTCAAGCCGACGGGCTACACCGGCACGCCGGATTACCTCAAGATCATTCTCGAAAAGGCCGATGAGCTGGGCCGCGACCTCACGTCGATCAAACGGGCGCTGGTCTCCGGCGGCGCGCTGTTTCCCTCGCTGCGCCAGGCCTATGCCGACCGGGGCGTGGCGGTGCTGCAGTGCTACGCCACCGCCGATCTCGGCGTCATCGCTTATGAGAGCGCCGGCGCGGACGGGGCGCCGCATCCCGGCATGATCGTCAACGAGGACATGATCGTCGAGATCGTCCGTCCCGGCACCAACCAGCCGGTTCCCGACGGCGAGGTCGGCGAACTCGTCGTCACCACCCTCAATCCGGCCTATCCGCTGGTCCGCTTCGGGACCGGCGACCTGTCGGCGATCCTGCCCGGCGCGTCGCCCTGCGGCCGCACCGGCCCGCGGATCCAGGGCTGGATGGGCCGCGCCGACCAGCGCACCAAGGTCAAGGGCATGTTCGTCGACCCCAAGCAGGTCTCCGAGGTGCTCAAGGCCCATCCCGGCATCGCCCGCGCCCGCCTGGTCGTCAGCCGCTCGGGCGACGCCGACGTGATGAGGCTGATCGTCGAGCCGACGCCGGGCGCCGCCCTCGAACCCGCGCCGATCGAGGCGACGCTTTCGGCGGTCCTCAAGCTGCGCGGAACCGTCGAGATCGCCGCGCCCGGCAGTCTTCCCAATGACGGCAAGGTCATCGCCGACGAGCGCGACTACTCCGCCTGACATCATCATCCGAGACCCCTGGCCGCGCCGCCCCGAGCGCCGGCGATCGCGAACGGTCATTCCGCCGGCTGCGCCCTGACGCGCCCGGGGAATGCGTCATATTCGGCGCAGGAGACTCTTGGCCCTTGATGTTCGACCCCGATGATGAAAACATCGGGGCAAGACTGCCGGAAGCTCCGGGAAGCCGGATTGCAAGCGGGCAGCGGGCACCAGAACAGGGAACCATTCCATGACCACACTTCTCAAACGCGCGCTCTTGTCGACGTCGATCCTCGCACTGAGTTCGGGCGCGGCCTTCGCCGATTACACCTTGACGATTCTGCACATCAATGACTGGCACAGCCGCATTGAATCCAACAACAAGTATGAATCGACCTGTTCCGCCGAGGAAGAAGCCGAGGACAAGTGCATCGGCGGCGCGGCGCGGCTGGTGACGGCGGTCGCCGATCGCCGCCAGGCCCATGAGGGCGACAACCTGCTGCTTCTGAACGGCGGCGACAATTTCCAGGGCTCGCTGTTCTACACCACCTACAAGGGCACGGTGGAAGCCGAATTCCTCAACCTGATGAAGTTCGACGCCATGACCGTGGGCAACCACGAGTTTGACGACGGCGAGGATGCGCTGGCGCCGTTCCTGGACGTGATCAAGTTTCCGGTCCTGTCGGCCAACGTGTCGGCCAGCGCGGCCTCGAAGGTCGGCGACCGGATCAAGCCCTCGGTGGTGATCGAGGTCGGCGGCGAGAAGATCGGCATCGTCGGCGCGGTGACCAATGACACGCCGGAGATCTCCTCTCCCGGCCCGAACATCACGATCGAGGAAGACATCGCCACGATCACCGCCGAAGTCGAGAAGCTCAAGGCCGAAGGCGTCAACAAGATCATCGCGCTCACCCATGTCGGCTATCCGCGCGACAAGGAAATGATCGCCAAGATCCCCGGCGTCGACGTGGTGGTGGGAGGTCACTCCCACTCGCTGCTGTCGAACACGGACGAGAAGGCCGAAGGGCCCTATCCTACCATGATCGACAATCCGGAAGGCTATCAGGTTCCGGTCACCCAGGCCGCGTCCTACTCGAAGTATCTCGGCGAATTCACCGTGACCTTCGACGACAATGGCGTGGTCAAGGAAGCCAAGGGCGATCCGCTCTTTCTCGACGCCGCGATCAAGCCGGATGAGGCCGTGCTGGCGCGGATCAAGGAGCTTGGCGCTCCCATCGAGGAATTGAAGACCAAGAAGGTCTCCGAGAGCACGGCGGAGATCGACGGCAGCCGCGAGACCTGCCGCACCACCGAATGCGCAATGGGCAACCTCGTCGCCGACGCCATGGTCGATCGCGTCAAGGACCAGGGCGTGACCATCGCCATCCAGAACGGCGGCGGCCTGCGCGCCTCCATCGATGCGGGCGAGATCACCATGGGCGAAGTGCTCGGCGTGCTGCCGTTCCAGAACACCCTGGCGACGTTCGAGCTGAAGGGCTCCGACATCATCGCGGCGCTTGAGAACGGCGCCAGCCAGATCGAGGAAGGCGCCGGCCGGTTCGCCCAGGTCTCGGGCCTGCGCTACACCTTCGACAAGGGCGCTCCGGCCGGTTCGCGGATCGTCTCGGTGGAGGTCAAGGATGGGGACGGCTTCAAGCCGATTGATCCTGACGCCACCTATTCGGTGGCCACCAACAACTACATGCGCGGCGGCGGCGACGGCTATTCGACCTTCAAGACCGCCGGCATGAATGCCTATGATTTCGGCCCCGGCCTCGAACAGGTTGTGGCCGACTATCTGGAAAAGAACGCGCCCTACACGCCCTACACCGATGGACGCGTGATGGCCGCCGCCACTACGACAGCCCCCGAAGCCGCTCCGGCCGCGGAAACCGCCCCGGCGACCGAGGCCGCTCCGGCAACAGAGACGGCTCCTGCTGCAGAAACTGCCCCAGCGGCCGAAACGGCTCCCGCTGCGGAAACCGCTCCGGTAACCGAAACGGCACCGGCTGCAGAAACCGCTCCCGCTGCTGAAGCAACCGCCCCGGCAGCAGAGACCGCGCCGGCGGCAGAGGTGGCCCCCGCGGCGGACGCCGCGATGACAGCCAAGGAACATGTCATCGCTTCAGGCGACACGTTCTGGGATCTTGCCAAGACCTATTACGGCGACCCCACGCAGTGGAACAAGATCGCCGAAGCCAATCCCTCGGCATCCGCCAGGGGCCTGGTGATCGGGGAAACGCTCACCATCCCGGCCAACTGAGCGCTCCAGGCACATCTTCGCGGAAGGGCCCGGTTTTCCGGGCCCTTTTGCATTTGCGGAATAACGAATGCCGGTCCGACGGATGATTGATTTGTCGCGCTATGTCACTATGTTCCCCAGCAACATCGACCCCATCCTGCAAAGCACATGAAATGGACGCGACTTTGAACACCCGTGTGACCCTGAATGACGAGGCCAGCCGGGCCGTGGGCGAACTGCCGCCTGGCCATGCGCCCGTGAAGATCCAGAAAGTCGGCGTCCTCATCGTCAATCTTGGCACGCCCGACGGCACCGACTACCGCTCCATGCGGCGCTATCTCAAGGAATTCCTCACCGACAAGCGGGTGATCGAATGGCCGCGCATCCTGTGGTACCCGATCCTGTTCGGCATCGTCCTCAACACGCGGCCGAAGCGCGTCGGCAAGGCCTATGAGGAGATCTGGAACCACGATCTCGACGAGAGTTATCTCAGAACCTACACCCGCAACCAGTCCGACCAGCTCGGCGCCGCCCTGTCGGACCATCCGGCGGTCATGGTCGATTGGGCCATGCGCTACGGCCAGCCGTCGATTCCCGACCGGATGCAGGCGCTCAAGGATGCCGGCTGCGACCGCATCGTGCTGTTTCCGCTCTATCCGCAATATGCCGCGGCAACCACCGCCACCGTCAACGACAAGGCCTTCCAGGCGATGATGGGCATGCGCTGGCAGCCCGCGCTGCGCACCGTGCCGCCCTATCATGACGATCCCGTCTATATCGACGCCATCGCCCGCTCGATCGAGACTCATATCGCCGGACTGGGCTGGGAGCCGGAGATCGTGCTCACCTCGTTCCACGGCATCCCGCAGTCCTATTTCCTCAAGGGCGACCCCTATCACTGCCAGTGCATGAAGACCGCGCGGCTGGTGCGGGAGCGGCTGGGCTGGCCCAAGGAAAAGCTGATGCCGACCTTCCAGTCCCGCTTCGGCCCGGAGGAGTGGCTGCAGCCCTACACCGACAAGACCGTCGAGAAGCTCGCCCGCGACGGGGTGAAGCGCATCGCGGTGATCAATCCCGGCTTCGTCTCCGACTGCCTGGAGACGCTCGAGGAAATCGCGGGCGAGGCCGGCGAGCTGTTCCACGAGAATGGCGGCGAGCACTTCACCCATATCCCCTGCCTCAACGACAGTCCCGAGGGCATGAAGGTGCTCGAAGCCATCGTCCGGCGCGAACTGCAGGGCTGGATCTGACAGCCGGCCAGATCTCCCCGGAAGGCGCGGGGACGCCGGGCGCGGGGCCGGGCGCAAAGATATTGCCCGGTTAAGATTGCATGCTCCTTCGAGACCAATTACCTGTTGTCGGAGCGGCTTCGCGCCGCCAACCACAAGCCCGCTGCGGCATCGACCCGGAGCTTGATCGGGAGACGCGGCAGGCCGCGTGGACAAGTGTTGGATAGAGCCGCCGCCGCATCGGACCTGACGCGGCAGGCGCGCCAGGGAGGTCACGGGCATGTTGGGACTGGATATTACAGTCATCGTCGTCGTCGTCATTGCGCTGCTGATCCTCGTATCAGGCATCAAGACGGTACCGCAGGGCTATGCCTATACGGTCGAGCGCTTCGGCCGCTACACGAGGACGCTGACGCCGGGGCTCAACATCATCGTCCCCTTCGTCGACCGCATCGGCCGCAAGATCAACATCATGGAGCAGGTGCTCGACATCCCCACCCAGGAGGTCATCACCAGGGACAACGCCTCGGTCTCCGCCGATGCCGTCTCGTTCTACCAGGTGCTCAACGCCGCCGAGGCCGCCTATCAGGTGTCCAATCTCGAGCAGGCGCTGCTGAACCTGACCATGACCAACATCCGTTCCGTCATGGGGTCGATGGATCTCGACGAGCTTCTGTCCAACCGCGACGCCATCAACGACCGCCTGCTGCGCGTCGTCGACCAGGCAGCGGCCCCCTGGGGCATCAAGATCACCCGCGTTGAGATCAAGGACATCGCCCCGCCGGTGGACCTGGTCGAATCGATGGGCCGGCAGATGAAGGCCGAGCGCGAGAAGCGCGCCGAGGTGCTGGAGGCCGAGGGCTTCCGCAACGCCCAGATCCTGCGCGCCGAGGGCGCCAAGCAGTCGGCCATCCTCGAGGCCGAAGGCCGCAGGGACGCAGCCTTCCGCGACGCCGAGGCGCGCGAACGGCTGGCCGAGGCCGAAGCCAAGGCGACGCAGATGATGTCGATCGCCATCTCCGAAGGTGATCCCGCCGCGATCAACTACTTCGTCGCGCAGAAATACACCGAGGCGCTGGGCAAGATCGCGTCGGCCAACAACCAGAAGGTCATCCTCATGCCGCTCGAGGCCTCCGCGCTGATCGGCACGCTGGGGGGCATCGGCGCGATCGCCCGCGAGGTCTTCGGCAAGGATGGCGATGCGCCCTCGGCGATCCCGGTGCGCGCTCCGAGCCAAGCTGGCCGCCCGGCGCGGCCCACGACCCCCGGCTTTTCCGCCGGCACCACGGAACCTGACGCATGATCGCCTGGCTGGTCACCGAACTCGGGCCCTGGACCTGGTGGATCGTCGGCCTGGTGTTCCTGGGACTCGAGATCCTGGTGCCGGGTGTTTTCCTGCTCTGGATCGGGCTGGCGGCCATCATCGTCGGCGCCCTGTCGTTCCCGCTGTGGGGCGCGGCGATCTGGGGCTGGCAGATGCAGATGCTGGTGTTCGCGGTTCTCGCGCTGGTTCTGGCGCTCGCCGGAAGGCGCTTCTCCGGATCCAACACCAAGACGGATCAGCCCATGCTCAACCGGCGCATCGAAGGGCTGGTCGGCCGCACCGCGATGCTGGAGGATCCGATCCGGGAAGGCAGGGGTCGCATCCGGCTCGACGACACCACCTGGTTGGTAGAGGGCCCGGACATGCCTGCGGGCGCGCGGGTGCGGATTGTCATGGCCCAAGCGGGATGCCTGACGGTGGAGCCCGCCGCCTGAGCGGCAGGGCCGCGGTTCAGGCGACGCCGATCCTCAGCAGATCGTGGAAATGCACGATGCCGATCGGCATGAGGCCAGGATCGGTGACGATCAGCGCACCGATGGCGTTCTTGTTCAGGATGGCCATCGCGGTGCTGGCGAGCGCGGTGGGCGCGATGGTCTTGGGCTGGTTGGTCATGATGGCGTCGATCGGCTGATCGACCAGGTTCCGTCCGAGGTTCCGCGCCACGTCGCCATCGGTGACGATGCCGATCAGGCGCCCGTCCGGCCCGGTCACCCCGACACAGCCGAATTTCCGCTGCGACAGCGTCATGATCGCGTCCTGCGCCGGCGTGCCGGACGGCACCAGCGGCACAGAATCGCCGGTGTGCATCACGTCCGCGACATGCGCCAGATTGGCGCCGAGCTGGCCACCGGGATGGAAGGTGTGGAAATCTCCGGCGGTGAAGCCCTTTGCCTCGAGCAGCGCCACGGCCAGCGCGTCGCCGAGCGCAAGCTGCATCAGCGTCGAGGTGGTCGGCGCCAGCCCATGCGGACAGGCCTCCTGCTCGCGCGGCAGCAGCAGGACGATGTCGGCCTCCCGCGCCAGCGCCGAATGCGCGCCCGCGGTGAAGGCGATGAGCGGGATCTGGAACCGGCGCGAATAGGCGACGATGCCCTTGAGCTCGGCGCTTTCGCCCGACCAGGACAGCACGATGATCGCGTCGTCATGGGCGATCATGCCGAGATCGCCATGATTGGCTTCCGCCGGATGGACGAAATGCGACGGCGTGCCGGTCGAGGCCAGCGTCGCGGCGATCTTGGCGCCGATATGGCCGCTCTTGCCCACGCCGGTGACGATCACCCGGCCCGAGATGCCGCCCAGCGCCTCGACCGCACGGATGAAGGGCTCCGCAAGACCATTGTCGAGGGCGGCGGCCAGCGCATCGAGACCGTTCTTCTCCGTGAGGATCGTCCGCCGCGCGGACAGCGTGATCTCGTGGGCTGGGTAATCGGGCAGGATCTTCTTCATGGCGCCGGAATATCGCTTTGCCGCCTCCGTGTCCATCAACCAGACAAGCCTGCGGCAAAAGGCAGGATCGAAACCTTGCGTTAACCACATGTGTTTACGGTTTGACAAGATTTCGATGGCTCCGGATCCGACAAACGCATGCGCAAGCGAGACACGACGGCACTGACACACACGGCGGCCCGACGCCCGCGCTTGCGCGCCTACGCTTCGGCGGTCTGCCTGATCGCGCTGATGTCGGCGGCGCAGGCGCAATCGGTTTCCGGCGCCGATGCCGCCGACGAGACCTACGGGCTGCGCGGCACGACTACGGCTGCCCCGTCGGCGCAATCGAGCGCTGCCGCCACCCTGTACGGAGCCCTGCCCGCGCGCCCCGATACCGGAACTGCGGCCGCCAGGGGCGCGGTCGCGGCCAGCCCCAGCCAGCCGGTACAGCCCGTCGCGGCTCCCGTGGAAGCCGTTGCGGCAGACCAAACCGGCGCCGTTGGCCCCGTCTCGGATCTGAGCCAGGCCGACCGGGACTACGCCGCAAGCCTTGAGCGCCAGAACGAGCGCATCGCCACGGTCGACGGTCTGCCCCTCAATCCGCCCGCAGATGACGCCACCGTGCCGGGCTTCATGCTGGGGACGCTGACCCTGCGGCCAACGCTTTCCGAGCGGCTCGTGCACGAATCGACCAGCTATGGCGGGTCGAAGACCAGCAGGATCTACAGCGAGACCACCGCATCCGGGGTGCTCGAATCCAACTGGTCGCGCCACCAGCTCCGGGTCGAAGGCTCCGGCACGTTCCAGAAGAACATCTCGGGCACGGGCGCCGAGGAGCCGCGCGCCAATCTGGATGCCCGGCTCAACCTCGATCTCGTCAACGACGTGACCGGGATCCTTGGCGCCGGATACAGCTATTCCCAGGAAAGCCGCACCGACCCGAACGCCATCGCCGGGGCGACCACGCAATCGGGGATCCACGAACTGCGCGCGCTCGTAGGCGCCCAGAAGGACCTTGGGATTCTACGCGGCACGACTACGCTCGAAGTGACCCGCAAGATCTATGGCGACGCCACCTCCGCGGATGGCAGCACCATTGCGGTCAACGACCGCGACACGCTGGGGGCCGAACTCACCACGCGCATCGGCTACGCCGTGTCGCCGGCCCTGATTCCGTTCCTGGAAGCCTCGGTCGGCCGCGAGCGCTACGACCAGCGCATCGACAACACCGGCGCCGAACGCTCGTCGACGACCTATGGCGTGCGCGCCGGCTCCGAATTCGACTTCGGCGAGAAGCTAACCGGCGAGCTTGCCGCGGGCTATGTGCTGAGAAACCTGGACGACGGCAAGCTGAGCGACCTGTCGGGGCTGACGCTGGACGGCGTGGTCAACTGGTCGCCCCGGCGCGGGACCGACGTGAGGACCGCGCTCGCCACGACGCTGGAATCGGCGACGGCCGCCGGCCAGTCCGGCTCGGTCGTCTACGCCTTCAATTCCACCCTCACCCAGCAGATCCACAGTTCGGTGGTGGCGCGGTTGGGCGCTGCCGCGGGCCTGAGGGATTACGATTCGGGCAGCGGCCGCAGCAACCAGCGCAGCTACGGCGTCTCCACCGGGCTGACCTGGAGCATCAACCGCTATCTCGACCTGGAGGCGGATGCGAGCTACACCCGCACACGGGAACCCGGCGTCACCGACGAGAAGACGACCCGCGTCGGGCTCGGCCTCAGGCTCAGGAGATGACGGGCCGGGCAACCGCCCGTCCCCTCGATCCGGCCGCGTCCTCTGGGGCGCGCGAGCGCGTCAGGCGCTGGCGATCAGCTTTTTCAGACCGTCCGCCACCAGCGGCCTGATGTCCTCGCGCTCGAGCGCGAAGGCGACATTGGCGAGAATGAAGCCCTCCTTCGAGCCGCAATCATAGGTCTCGCCGGCGAAGGGATAGGCCGAGAACGGCTGGCCCGCGGCAAGCTTGAGCATGGCGTCGGTCACCTGGATTTCATTGCCGGCGCCGCGCTCCTGATTGGACAGGATGTCAAAGATCTCGGGCTGCAGGATATAGCGGCCATTGATGTAGTAATTCGAGGGTGCGGTGCCCTTCGCCGGCTTTTCCACCATTTCGGTGATGCGAAAGCCGCCGTCGAGCGCCTCGCCCTTGCCGACGATGCCGTATTTGTGCGCCAGCTCGGGATCGCACTCGCCCACCGCGACAATGTTGCCGCCCACCTTGTTGTAAAGCTCGACCATGCCCGACAGGCAACCGACCTTGTCGCGCATCACCATGTCCGGGAGCAGCAGCGCGAAGGGCTCGTCGCCGACGATGTCGCGCGCGCACCAGACCGCGTGGCCGAGACCGAGCGGCGCCTGCTGGCGCGTGAAACTGGTCGCGCCGGCCTTGGGCAGCATGTCTTCGAGCGATTTCAGTTCCACCGTCTTGCCGCGCTCGCGCAGCGTCGCCTCGAGTTCGACCTGAATGTCGAAATGATCCTCGATCACCCCCTTGTTGCGGCCGGTGACGAAGATGAAATGCTCGATGCCGGCCTCCATGGCCTCCTCGACGACATATTGCACCACCGGCTTGTCGACCACGGTCAGCATCTCTTTCGGCACCGCCTTGGTGGCGGGCAGAAAGCGGGTGCCAAGACCTGCGACCGGCAGGACGGCTTTTCTGATTTTGCGCGTCAATGTCATGTCTTTTCCTCATTTCTCATAAATGATCTTATCCGGTACATCCCGGCCGCGGCCACCGGCAATAGACGGCATCTCTTAGGAATTGGCAAAAGGAAGCGCCGACGCGGCAAATATGGTAAACGTTTTGTTGACGGCTGAGAGCTAAGATCATTGATCAGTCACCCGATACAGCCTCAAAAACAGGATGCTTGGAACATGATCCGAACACCCAGAAACCTTGTCCGCGCCGCCGGCCTCTGCCTCTTTGCCACACTGTCGGCCCCTCTCTCCGCCCATGCCGATGCGGGGTTTCAGAAGTGGGTCTCCGGCTTTTACGGCACCGCCGCCAAGTCCGGAATCACGCGCTCCACCTATGAAAAGGCGTTCAGCGGCGTGACCGCGCCGGACTCGATCGTGCTCGAGAAGGCGCGCTATCAACCGGAATTCACCACCAAGGTTTGGGACTATCTGGATTCCCGTGTCAACCCCTACACCATCGCCAAGGGCCGCGAGATGGCCTCCCGGCACGCACGGACGCTGTCCGCCATCGAAAGCCATTTCGGCGTGGATGCCAGCGTGCTTCTGGCCATCTGGTCGATGGAATCCAACTATGGCGAGATCCTCACCAAGACCGATCGCCTGCACTACGTGCCGCAGGCGCTGGCGACGCTGGCCTATGCGGACAAGAAGCGCGCGAAATTCGCCCGCCAGCAACTGGTCGCCGCCTTGAAGATCCTGCAGTCGGGCGACATCTCGACGCGGGAGATGACCGGCTCCTGGGCCGGCGCCATGGGCCATACCCAGTTCATTCCCACGAGCTACCTGGCCTACGCCATCGACGCGGACGGCAACGGCCACCGCGATATCTGGAACTCGATTCCCGACGCGCTGGCGACGGCGGCGAACCTTCTCAAGAAGAACGGCTGGAAAACCGGGGAAACCTGGGGCTACGAGGTCGCCGCCCCGCGCGGCGGCGCCAAGTACGACGGCCAGACCAAGACGCTGTCGCAATGGTCCGCGCTCGGATTCGGCCGGACCGGCGGCAGGGCCTTTCCCGACGGAGGCCGGCGCGCGGAGCTGAAGATGCCCGGCGGCGCCGGCGGACCCGCCTTCCTGATGACCAAGAATTTCTTCGTCATCAAGCGCTACAACGCGTCCGATTCCTACGCCCTCGGCGTGGGTGTGCTGGCGGACGAAATCGCCGGATATGGCGGCGTCGACCAGCGCTGGCCGCGCCCCGAAGGCACACTCGACGTCAAGGAAAAGTTCGAACTGCAGACCCGTCTCAAGCAGTTGGGCTATTATGACGGAGACATCGACGGCAACTTCGGATCGGGCTCAAAGGCCGCGATCGCGGCCTTCCAGTCGCGGATTGGCTTGACCGGCGAACCGATTCCGTCGCAGAAGGTACTGGACGCGATCCGCCGTTATTGAGCCTGTGCCAGACGACGGATGGCGGCTGGCCGGCATCCGAACCGGCCGCCATCCGAAATGGAGATCGCTCCCCCGTGCCAGATCGCTTTCCAGTGATTCGTCTTCTCGCCGTCGTGCTGATCGCCCTGGTCGCCGGCCTGGCGGTCCTGCAGGCGGCGCAGCCCGCCGCGGCCCAGGAGCGCGTCGAGCGCAAGTCGATCCTGCAGCTTCTGTTTGGCGGCGGCAGCGGCGGGGAGACCCGAAGCCCGAAGCCGGAAAGCCCGACCACCCGCACCAGCCGGGTGAAGAAGCCGGTTGCCAGCGCCCCGGCCGCGCCCGCGCCGGAGCCCGCCGTCGAGAAGCTCGAGAACGCCCGGAAGATCCTGGTGCTCGGCGACTTCCTGGCAAACGGCGCAGCCGACGGCCTGACCGAGGCCTTCGCCGAGGCGCCGGGTGTGGTGGTGGTCGACCGCACCAACGGATCCTCCGGCCTGGTGCGCGACGATTACTACAACTGGCTCGAACAGGCCCCGGCGATCGTTGAGGAGGTGCAGCCCTCCATCATCGTGGTGCAGATCGGCTCGAACGACCGGCAGCAGCTCATGGTCAACGGCGTGCGCGAACCGGTGCGCTCCGTCAACTGGATGGCCGAGTACGAGCGCCGCAGCCAGAGGCTGATCGATATCCTGCGCGCCCGCAAGACGCCGCTGCTGTGGGTCGGATTGCCCGCTTTCAAATCCCCGGCGATGACCACCGACATGGTCGCGCTCAACGGCGTGCACCGCAAGCTTGTCGAGAAGGCCGGCGGCGAGTTCATCGACATCTGGGACGGCTTTGTCGATGCCGAGGGCAAGTTCATCTTCACCGGTTCGGACATCAATGGCCAGCAGGTGCGGCTGCGCGGCTCGGACGGCATCAACCTGACCGGCGCCGGACGCCGGAAGGTGGCCTTCTATGTCGAGAAATCCGCGCGCCGGCTGCTGGGCGACGCCGCTGCTGCCGGCGTCGCGACGATTTCCTCGCAGGATTTTCCCGAGATCTTCATGCCGCCCGCGCCCGACGACAGCCCGGCGGCGATCATGCGAACGCTGCCGGTGGCGATGACCGACCCGGACCTCGACGGCGGATCGGCGCTGCTGGGCGAAATGCCTGTCTCGGCCACGCTGGTGCGCACGCCGCGCGACATGATGGTGATCGACGGCGTGCTGCCGGAACCGCCCGAGGGCCGCGCCGACAACCACGCCTGGCCGCGCGGCAACCGCTGAGCCGACCGTGAAGGTCGATCAGCGCGGAAGGTCGGTCGCCCCCATCAGACTCAGATCGATGTCCCGGGCCGCCTGTCGGCCTTCGCGGATCGCCCAGACCACCAGGCTCTGACCGCGCCGCACATCGCCCGCCGCCCACAGCTTGTCGACCGATGTCCTGTAATCGTCCTCGTTGGCGGCGATGTTGGTCGAGCCGCGACGATCGACATTGATCGACAGCTTCTCGCCAAGCTCGCTGACGACGCCGGTGTCGAGCACGCCGCGGAAGCCGATGGCGACGAACACCAGGTCGGCCTTGATGACGAATTCCGATCCGGCGATGGGCTTGCGCTTTTCATCCACCTGGCAGCATTTGACGCCGGCGAGAATGCCGTTCTCGCCGACCAGTTCGAGCGTCCCCACTTGGAACTCGCGGATGGCGCCCTCGGCCTGCGAGGACGAGGTCCGCATCTTCGTCGCCCAGTAGGGCCAGACGGCGAGCTTGTCTTCCTTCTCCGGCGGCTGCGGCCGGATGTCGAGCTGGGTCACCTTGACCGCGCCCTGGCGGAAAGCGGTGCCGACGCAGTCGGACGCCGTGTCGCCGCCGCCGATCACCACCACATGCTTGCCGCCGGCAAGCACCGGCGAGGACGGCCAGCCGACATTGTCGATGTTTTCGCGCGCCACGCGCTTGTTCTGCTGGACCAGATAGGGCATCGCGTCATGCACGCCGATCAGGTCGGCGCCGGGAATGCCAACGTCGCGCGGCTTCTCCGAGCCGCCGGTGTAGAGCACCGCATCATACGTGCCGAGCATCTCCTCGACGCTCTTGTCGACGCCGACATTGACGTTGCAGAAGAACGTCACGCCCTCGCCCTGCATCTGCTCGACGCGGCGGTCGATGAAGTGCTTTTCCATCTTGAAGTCGGGGATGCCATAGCGCAGCAGGCCGCCGGGGCGACTTTCGCGCTCGTAGACATGAACCTCGTGCCCTGCGCGGCCAAGCTGCTGCGCCGCAGCCATGCCGGCCGGGCCGGAGCCGATGATGGCGACTTTCTTGCCGGTCTTGGTGGTCACCGCCTGCGGCACGACGAAGCCGAGCTCATAGGCCTTGTCGGCGATCGCCTGCTCCACGGTCTTGATCGCCACCGGCGCATCCTCGAGGTTGAGCGTGCAGGCTTCCTCGCACGGCGCGGGGCAGATCCGGCCGGTGAACTCGGGGAAGTTGTTGGTCGAATGCAGGTTGCGGATCGCCTCTTCCCAATTGTCGTTGTAGACCAGATCGTTCCAGTCGGGGATCTGGTTGTGCACCGGGCATCCGGTGGGGCCATGGCAATAGGGAATGCCGCAATCCATGCAGCGGGCCGCCTGCTTCTGGACTTCCTGGTCGCTCATCCTCAGGGTGAACTCCCCGAAATGGCGAATGCGGTCGGACGCCGGCTGATATTTCGCCGTCTGCCGGTCGATTTCGAGAAAACCCGTTACCTTGCCCATTTATCTGTCCTGTTCGCTCACGGTCCGGCGCTTGACGCACTGTACCGGAATGACTGCACTAATCCGACTTGACTGCCTGGCGTCACTTGGACGACCGGTTCCGGATCACGATCCGGCCAGAACCACGGCCGTGCCGGAAGCGGAAACCATCAGCATCGAGGAGTTGCTGCCGGCGGAGATGTTTTCGTAATCCAGATCGATGCCGATCACGGCATTCGCGCCGATCCGCCTGGCCTCGTCCTGCATTTCCTCGAGCGCGATCTCGCGCGCCTGGCGAAGCGCCTTTTCATAGGCGCCCGACCGGCCACCGACAATGTCGCGGATGCCGGCGAAGAGGTCACGGAAGATATTGGTGCCGAGAATGGCCTCTCCCGTGACGATACCCTTGTACTCGGCGATCTGCCGGCCTTCGATGCTGTGGGTGGTGGATGTGATCATGATGCCTACTCCGCAGCCACGCCCATGCGCATCCGTTCCATCTCGATCAGCGCGCGGCGGTACTCGACCGGCATCACCTTGCGGAACTTCGGACGGAAATCGGCCCAATTGTCGAGGATCTCCTTGGCGCGCGTCGATCCGGTGAAATGCATGTGGTTGGAGATGAGCTGGAACAGCCGCTCCTCGTCATGCCGCGTCATGTCGCCCGACACGTCGACCCGGCCCTTGTGGGCAAGGTCGCCGCCGTGATGGTGCAGCTTCTCGAGGATGTCGTCCTCCTCGGGAACCGGCTCCAGCTCCACCATCGCCATGTTGCAGCGGCTGGCGAAGTCGCCGGCCTCGTCGAGCACATACGCCACGCCGCCGGACATGCCGGCCGCGAAGTTGCGCCCGGTCTCGCCGATGACGACGACAAGCCCGCCGGTCATGTATTCGCAGCCATGGTCACCCACGCCCTCGACCACGGCGATGGCGCCCGAGTTGCGCACCGCGAAGCGCTCGCCGGCGACGCCGCGGAAGTAACACTCGCCCTCGATGGCGCCGTAGAGCACGGTGTTGCCGACGATGATCGAGCGTTCGGCGACGATCGACGAATTCTCCGGCGGCCGGACGATGATGCATCCGCCCGACAGGCCCTTGCCGACATAGTCGTTGGCGTCGCCCGACAGCGTGAAGGTGACGCCATGGGCGAGGAACGCGCCGAACGACTGGCCGGCGGTGCCGCTCAGCCGGACCGAGATCGTGTCCTCGGGAAGTCCCTTGTGGCCGAAGCGCTTGGCGACTTCGCCCGACAGCATGGCGCCGGCGGAGCGGTCGACATTGCGGATCTTGACGTCGAACTCGACCGGTTCCTTGCGCTCGAGCGCAGCCATCGATTTTTCGATCAGCTTACGGTCGAGGACATCGGCGATCGGGTGGTTCTGCCGCTCGGTCCAGTAGGTCTTCTGCTTGGGGGCATCTGGCTTGTGGAAGATCCGGCTGAAGTCCAGCCCCTTGGCCTTCCAGTGCTCGATCATGCCGTCCTTGGAGAGCAGCTCCGACTGGCCGATAATGTCGTCGAACCTGCGGTAGCCCATGGCGGCGAGCCACTCGCGGACCTCTTCGGCCACGAAGAAGAAATAGTTGATGACATGCTCGGGCGTGCCCTTGAAGCGCTTGCGCAACACCGGATCCTGCGTCGCCACGCCCACCGGGCAGGTGTTGAGATGGCACTTGCGCATCATGATGCAGCCTGCGGCGATCAGCGGCGCGGTTGAGAAGCCGAATTCGTCGGCGCCCAGCAGCGCGCCGACGATCACGTCGCGGCCGGTCTTGAGCCCGCCATCGACCTGCAGCGCGATGCGCGAGCGCAAGCCATTGAGCACCAGCGTCTGGTGGGTCTCGGCCAGGCCGATTTCCCAGGGGCTGCCGGCATGCTTGAGCGAGGTCAGCGGCGAGGCGCCGGTGCCGCCGTCATAGCCGGAAATGGTGATGTGGTCGGCGCGCGCCTTGGCGACGCCGGCGGCCACCGTGCCGACGCCCACTTCGGACACCAGCTTGACCGAGATGTCGGCTTCCGGATTGACGTTCTTCAGGTCGAAGATGAGCTGCGCCAGGTCCTCGATCGAATAGATGTCGTGGTGCGGCGGCGGCGAGATCAGGCCCACGCCCGGGGTCGAATGCCGGGTCTTGGCGATCGTCGCGTCGACCTTGTGGCCGGGAAGCTGGCCGCCCTCGCCGGGCTTGGCGCCCTGGGCAACCTTGATCTGGATCATGTCGGCGTTGACCAGGAATTCCGTGGTCACGCCGAAACGTCCCGAGGCCACCTGCTTGATGGCGGAGCGTTCCGGGTTGCGGCCGCCGCCATAGAGCGGCAGGTAGCGGTCGGGCTCCTCGCCGCCCTCGCCGGTGTTCGACTTGCCGCCGATCCGGTTCATGGCGATGGCGAGCGTGGTGTGCGCCTCGCGGCTGATCGAGCCGAACGACATGGCGCCGGTCGAGAACCGCTTGACGATATCGGCCGCGGATTCGACCTCGTCGAGCGGCACCGGCTGGCGTCCGGCGGCCTCGGCGGTGCGGATCTCGAACAGGCCGCGAATGGCGTTCATCCTCAGCGTCGAGCGGTTCACCATGTCGGCGAATTCGCGGTAGCGATCCTTGGCGTTGCCGCGCACGGCATGCTGCAGCGAGGCCACCGCATCGGGCGTCCAGGCGTGTTCCTCGCCGCGCATCCGGTAGGCGTATTCCCCGCCCACTTCCAGCGTCGTGGCCAGGACGGGGTCATTGGAGAAGGCGAGCCGGTGGCGCTCGGCGGTCTCGGTGGCGACTTCCGCCAGGCCCACGCCCTCGATCGTCGTCGCGGTGCCGGTGAAATAGGTGTCGACGAAGTCGCTCGACAGGCCGATGGCGTCGAAGATCTGCGCGCCGCAATAGGACTGGTAGGTGGAAATGCCCATCTTGGACATGACCTTGAGAATGCCCTTGCCGATCGCCTTGGTGTAGCGCGACACGATCTCGTACTGGTCGACTTCCGGCGGGAACTCGCCGCGCTTGTGCATGTCGAGCAGCGTGTCGAAGGCGAGATAGGGGTTGATGGCTTCCGCGCCGTAGCCGGCGAGGCAGCAGAAATGATGCACTTCGCGCGGCTCGCCCGATTCGACCACGAGGCCGACCGAGGTGCGCAGGCCCTTGCGGATCAGGTGATGGTGCACGGCGGCCGTCGCCAGAAGCGCCGGGATCGCGATCCGGTCGGCGCCGACCTGGCGGTCGGACAGGATGATGATGTTATAGCCGCCGGTCACGGCTTCCTCGGCCCGGTCGCACAGCCGCTCGAGCGCGGCCTTCATGCCGTCCGAGCCCTTTTCGCTGGCATAGGTGAAGTCCAGCGTCTTGGTGTCGAAGCGGTCCTCGGTATGGCCGATGGACCGGATCTTCTCGAGATCGCCATTGGTCAGGATCGGCTGGCGGACTTCCAGCCGCTTCTTCTTGGCCGCCCCCTTGTGATCGAGCAGGTTCGGCCGCGGGCCGATGAAGGACACCAGGCTCATCACCAGCTCTTCCCGGATCGGGTCGATCGGCGGATTGGTCACCTGCGCGAAATTCTGCTTGAAATAGGTGTAGAGCAGCTTCGACTTGCGCGACATCGCCGAAATCGGCGTGTCGGTGCCCATCGATCCCACGGCTTCCTGGCCGGTGGTCGCCATCGGCGCCATCAGGATCTTCGTGTCTTCCTGGGTGTAGCCGAAGGCCTGCTGGCGATCGAGCAGCGACACATCCTTGCGCAGCGCGCGCGGCTCGACCGGCTTCAGATCCTCGAGGATCAACTGGGTGCGCTCGAGCCATTCCTTGTAGGGATGCTTGTCCGCCAGGCTCGACTTGACCTCCTCGTCGGAGATGATCCGGCCCTCTTCCATGTCGATCAGCAGCATCTTGCCGGGCTGCAGCCGCCACTTCTTGACGATGGTCCCCTCATCGACCGGCAGCACACCCGCTTCCGACGCCATGATCACCCGGTCGTCATTGGTCACGATATAGCGCGCGGGCCTGAGGCCGTTGCGGTCGAGCGTGGCGCCGATCTGGCGGCCGTCGGTGAAGGCCACGGCGGCAGGGCCGTCCCACGGCTCCATCAGCGCGGCATGATATTCGTAGAACGCCTTGCGGTCGGCGCTCATCAGCGCGTTGCCGGCCCAGGCTTCCGGGATCAGCATCATCACCGCATGCGCCATCGAATAGCCGCCGCGGATCAGGAATTCGAGCGCGTTGTCGAAACAGGCGGTGTCGGACTGCCCCTCGTAGGAGATCGGCCACAGCTTGGAAATGTCGCTCCCGAACAGCGGCGAGGAGACCGAGGCCTGGCGCGCCGCCATCCAGTTGACGTTGCCGCGCAGCGTGTTGATCTCGCCGTTGTGCGCCACCATGCGGTAGGGATGGGCGAGCTTCCAGGACGGGAAGGTGTTGGTCGAAAACCGCTGGTGGACCAGCGCCACGGCGGTTTCGAACCGCGGGTCGCTCAAGTCCTTGTAATAGGCGCCGACCTGGTAGGCCAGGAACATGCCCTTGTAGACGATGGTCTGCGTCGACAGCGACACGAAATAGAAGCCGTTGTCGCGGCCATCGGTCTCGTCATAGACGCGGTTGGAGATGACCTTCCTGAGCACGAAAAGCTGCCGCTCGAACGCGACCTGATCCTCGACGCCGTCGCCGCGGCCGATGAACACCTGCACATGGCGGGGCTCGGTGGCGGCGATTTCCGGCGCCTTGGACAGCGATGCATTGTCGACCGGCACATCCCGAAACCCGAGCAGCCTCTGGCCCTCGGCGGCCACGACCTCGGCGATGATGTTCTTGAGATGCGTGCACAGCGCGTCGTTCTGCGGCATGAACACGAAGCCCACGGCATAGTCGCCCGGCTCGGGCAGGGTCACGCCCTGCGCCGCCATCTCCTCGCGAAACAGCCGGTCGGGAATCTGCGCCAGAAGCCCGGCGCCGTCGCCCATCAGCGGGTCCGCGCCCACCGCGCCGCGGTGGGGGAGGTTTTCGAGCATGAACAGGCCGTCGCGCACGATCTGGTGCGACTTCTGGCCCTTGAGATGGGCGACGAAGCCGACGCCGCAGGCATCATGCTCGTTGCGCGGATCGTAAAGACCCTGTTTCGACGGCATTCCAGAGGTCTGGCCAAAGGCTTGCAGGGCGGCCGGCTTGGTCTCGGCGTTTGCCGGGCCAGCGAGTGCGTCCGTCCGAGATGGTGCATGATCTGCCATCTTCATTCCTCCTTCGTGACCGCCGCGGCGGGTGATCCCGGCCTGCCGTCCGCCACCGCCCGTGCGGCGACGCTTTCGTTCCGGATGCATCTGTTCGTCTGGCCTCGTGCGGCGTGTGGTCCGCACCTTTGATTAAGGGCGCGCGGCGCACTTTTCTACCATGAAGGGGCAAGACGGTCACCTTGTTCGGGTGGAAAGCGCGATCGCCGAGTGCAGCCCAATGCCCCTTGCGCCTGCCAGGACCTTGGCCAGACGGCCCGGGCGGACACAAATAGGACAGCAAGGCTGTCCTATTTCCAGTGTTCTATGACAGAATGCACCCGCTTGCGCAAGAGACCCGGCCCAAAAAACCTGGGCCCGGCGACCGTAAATGATCGACGGGATGCCGATCGCACAAGATTATTGCGCAACCGCGTCAGTTTCCGGCGTTTTGCTGTTTCAGCGCCGGAAATGGGCGGATCGCAAGGGCTGCGCATCAGGCTGCGCGCGCGGGCGGAAATTGTCCGTGCGATTCTCCCCAACGCTTTGAAAGCGGGTCAAATCATGCGATAGCCGGACGGCCATCAGCTTGGGAGCCTTGCACGCATGATCTTCACGTCAGACAATTGGGCCGGCGCCCATCCGGCGATCGCCGCCTCGCTCTCGGCCCATTCGACCGGCTTTGCCGCCGCCTATGGCACGAGCGATCTCGACCGCAAGGTCGAGGCCAGCTTCAACGAGATTTTCGGCCGCGAGGTCGCGGTGTTCTTCGTCGGCACCGGCACGGCCGCCAACTCGCTGGCGCTGTCCGCGGTCAGCAAGCCGGGCGGCGTCTCCTTCTGCCACCGCGAAGCCCATGTCATCGCCGACGAATGCGGCGCGCCCGAATTCTTCAGCCAGGGTTCGCGGCTGGTCCCGGTGGATGGCGCCGAAGGGAAGATGGACCCGGCGCTTCTGGAAGCCGAAATCGCCCGTTTTCCCAAGGGCTTTGTCCACGGCGGCCAGCCGGTGGCAATCACGCTGACCCAGGCGACCGAGGCCGGCACCGTCTACACCGCCGATGAAATCCGGGCGATCTCGAAGATCGCCAGGGCGCACGGCCTGCCGCTGCACATGGATGGCGCGCGCTTCGCCAATGGGCTGGTCGCGCTCAACCTCACGCCCGCGCAGATGACCGTGGATCTGGGCGTCGACATCGTCTCCTTCGGCGGCACCAAGAACGGCTGCTGGTGCGCCGAGGCGCTGGTGTTCCTCGACCCCGGAATGGCCACCCAGGTCCCCTTCATCCGCAAGCGCGCGGCGCAGCTCTTCTCCAAGAGCCGCTTCATCGCCGCCCAGTTCGACGCCTATTTCGAAGGCGGCCTCTGGCTCGATGTCGCCCGCCACGCCAACGCCATGGCGGCGCGGCTGCAGGCGGGCATCGAAGCCTCCACCCGGACGCGGCTGGCCTGGCGAAGCCCCGCCAACGAGATCTTCCCGATCGTGCCCAAGGACCTTGCCAGCGACATGGCCGCCAAGGGCGCGATGTTCTACGAATGGTCCCCGCCGCGCTCGGCCAGGCACCTCGTGGGCGAAGGGGAAACCATGCTGCGGCTCGTCACCAGCTTCGCCACGACCGAAGATCAAGTCGACCGGTTCGTCGACCTGCTCGGCTGACGCGCACCCCGCGCGCCACCCCCGGGGGCGGCGCGCTGCAACGCACCAACAACAGCTATCACACCGCTCTCACACGCAAGTGAAGCCCGATAACGCGCGCTTGATTTCCAAGTGATGCGGGAATTCTCCAAGGTTGTTCTGCCGGGACGAAAAGACCCGGAAAATAGTTTCAAGAACACCTCCAAGGAGAACAGCATGTCCCAGAAGACACTCATCGGCGCTTCGGCTCTCGCTGGCGCGGTTGCCATGGCCATTTCCGGCGCGACCTTCCTCGCCTCGACCGACAGCGCCACCGCGGCCACGGAAAAATGCTACGGCGTCGCCATGGCCGGCAAGAATGACTGCGCCGCCGGTCCCGGCACCACATGCGCGGGTACGTCCAAGGTCGACTTCCAGGGCAACGCCTGGAAGAGCGTCGAAGCCGGCACCTGCACCACCATGAGCCTCGAAGGCGGCCGCATGGGTTCGCTCGAGCCGCTTGACCGCGATCTTCCGGCCTGACCCGAGAAACGCCTGAGAAACGGAGTCCCGACATGATGCGATCCGCCCCTGACCCGCAGACAGGTGGGACCGCCCGTTTTCCGTCCCTCCCGCTCCCGCCACGCGCGGGGGCGGGACTGAAGCCCGAGCATGTCGACCAGATCCTCGCCGACACGCAGAGGATCGGCTTTCTCGAGGTTCATGCCGAGAACTACATGGGCGACGGCGGCGCGCCGCATCGCGCGCTGACCGCCATTCGCCGCGAATTTCCCCTTTCGGTGCACGGCGTGGGCCTGTCGATCGGCTCGGAGAGCGGCATTGACCACGCCCATCTCGAGCGCCTGGCCAGGGTCGTCGAACGCTACGAGCCGGCGATGGTGTCGGAACACCTTGCCTGGTCGAGCCACGACGCCGGCTATTTCAACGATCTCCTGCCGGTGCCCTACAATGCGGAGACGCTCGCCCGCGTGGTCGCCCATGTCGGCCGGATCCAGGACCGGCTCAAGCGCCATATCCTCATCGAAAACCCCTCGACCTACGTGGCCTTCGAAGAGACCACCATGAGCGAGGCCGATTTCATCCGCGAGATCGCCACCCGCTCCGGATGCGGCCTGCTGCTCGACGTCAACAATGTCTTCGTCTCCGCCACCAATCACGGCTGGAAGCCCTTGCAGTATCTCAGGCGCTTTCCCCTCGAACTGGTCGAGGAAATCCATCTCGCCGGCCACGCCGAGGACACCGACGACGAGGGCGATGTTTTGCTGATCGATGCCCATGACCGCCCGGTCGCAGATGCGGTGTGGAAACTCTATGAAATCGTCATCAGCCAGACCGGCGCCCTGCCGACGCTGATCGAATGGGACAATGACGTGCCCGACTGGCCGGTGCTGCGCCGGGAGGCCCGCCTCGCCGACGCCATTCTCGACCGCCTCGGCCCCGCTTCGCTGCTCGGCTCCCGCCATGCCGCCGAGTGAGCCCGCGCGCCGGTCGGCGCAGTCCGAATTCAGCGCGGCGCTGATCAATCCGGACCTGCCGCCGCCCGTGGGCGTGTCCGGCCCCCGCGGCAAGGGCGCGCGGAAACGCTTCGCGGTCTACCGCAACACGGTGACGGTGACCCGGATCGACGCGCTCGCGGATATTTTCCCGGCAGTCCAGCGGCTGGTCGGCGCGGACTTCTTCCGCGGCATGGCGCGGATCTACCTGGCGCAGGAGCCGCCGGTCTCGGCCGTTCTGTTCGAATACGGCCAGGGCTTAGCGGCCTTTCTCGAGCGGTTCGAGCCGGTCTCGGAACTGCCGTATCTGCCCGATGTGTCCCGGCTGGAAAGGGCGTGGCTCGACGCCTTTCACGCCGCCGACGCCGACCCGCTGGCGCCTGCAGCACTGGGCGCCGTCCCGGCCGAAGACCTGGGGGATCTAACCTTCACGCCACATCCGGCGGCGCGCATGGTCCGCAGCCGGACCGCCGCCGTGTCGATCTTTTCGGCCAGCCGCGAACAGCGCCCGCTGGAGACGATCCGGCCGCTCGAGCCCGAGGACGGGCTGATCACCCGCCCCGCCCACGAGGTTCAGGTCCGGTTGCTGCCGCCCGGCGCGGCGGATTTCTTCAAGGCCCTGATGACCGGCGCCACGCTGGCGGAGGCCGCCACTCTCGCGCTCGGGCGACAGCCGGGATTCGATCTTCCCGCAGCCATTTCAGCCATGCTCGAGGCCGGGATTTTCTCGGCCTGTTCCCTGAGCCCGGCAAAGACGGAGCACCCGCAATGACATCCGCGATGACTGTTCTCACCGGGCTGCACGACCGGGTCTTCGGAGCGATCGAACGGGCCGGCGACCGCTGGCTGCTTGGCCTCACCGCCCGCTTCGCCTTTGCCGCGGTGTTGTGGATCTACTTCCTCAATTCGGCCCGGACCAAGGTGGGCGAAGGCATCAGCGGGTTCTTCTCGATAGCGCCGGGGGCCTATTACCAGATCGCGCTGCCGGCGGTCGAAGCGGCGGGCGGCGATGTCGGCGCGGTGCCGTTTCTCCCCTGGGGCCTCCTGGTCTTCCTGGGCACCTATGCGGAGTTCCTGCTGCCTCTGCTGATCGTCATCGGCCTGTTTTCGCGGCTTGCGGCGCTCGGCATGATCGGCTTCATCGCCGTACAGACCCTGGTCGACGTCACCGTGCACCAGATCGGCGCTGAGGCCATCGGCGGCCTGTTCGACCGCTTCCCCGACAGCATCATCGCCGACCAGCGGCTCTTGTGGCTGGTGCCGCTCTCGGTCGTCGTCCTCAAGGGACCGGGGCTCCTGTCGCTCGACCACCTGCTGGCAAGGCGGCGCGACCAGGCGCACACATAGAAATGGCGCCCGGTCTCCCGGGCGCCAGAAAGCCTTCTCCTCTGGGGGGATGGATCAGGCCTTTGTTGCTTCGATCTGCTTGGGTTTGTCGCCGGCGTCGCTGGAAATCGCGATGCGGCGCGGCTTCATGGCTTCGGGAAGCTCGCGGACCAGGTCGACATGCAGGAGGCCGTTGCGCAGCGATGCGCCGGTGACCTCGACATGGTCGGCCAACTGGAAGCGGCGCTCGAAGGCGCGCTTGGCGATGCCGCGATAGAGGAATTCGGTGCCTTCGGCATCCTTCTCGTCGGCCTTCTCGCCCTTGACGGTCAGTACATGTTCGCGGGCTTCGATCGCGATCTCGTCTTCACCGAAACCGGCCACGGCCATGGTGATGCGATAGGTGTTATCGCCGGTGCGCTCGATGTTGTAGGGCGGATAGGACTGGGCCTGCTCGGCGGGCGCCAGACTGTCCAGCATGGTCAGCAGCTTGTCGAAACCGACAGTGGACCGGTAGAGGGGGGAAAAATCAACGTGACGCATGGGTGTCCTCCTTAAGAGCAACGGTTGGTTTAGCGTTTCTGGCCCTGGCGTGCCCCGCATCGGGCGGCACACCGGCCAGCAGGCCCGGTATCCGGCGCCTGCAGGACCAATGTGGGAACTCC
Source organism: Hoeflea sp. BAL378 (assembly GCF_000759435.1). Lineage (GTDB taxonomy): Bacteria > Pseudomonadota > Alphaproteobacteria > Rhizobiales > Rhizobiaceae > Hoeflea. The sequence goes on along the minus strand of NZ_JRJG01000037.1, from coordinate 36,813 downwards.
GCAAACCGGGTTCAAGAGCCTGCGTGCTCATCCGGCAGACCGGCGAAACGCGCCATGAACCGGGGATGAACGGGGCGTTTGGTCCCGGTTCAGCCGGCCTGGGCCATAGTGAGCGCGTTCAGGCAAAGCAGCCTGACCCGCCCGGGGCATCCTGTCCCTTCTGCTCCGAGCACCTGGCCGGACCCGCGCCCCGCGCGGATCCGGCCTTTTCCGTCCGGCATCCGGCGTTTTCCTTTTGACCAAACAGTGGCGAAGCCGTAATCCGGATCACCATGAGCGATGATCTTCCCAAGCTGATCGAGACGGACGGCAATCCTGTCCCGGACAACCATGTGGTAGGCTGGTTCACCAGCGCCGGCGGCAAGCGGCTGCGCTATGCCATCTTCAAATCGGACGTGCCGGTGGCGCGGGGGACCGTGGTTCTGCTACAGGGCCGCAACGAATGCATCGAGAAATATTACGAGACCATCCGCCATTTCACCGACCGCGGGCTGTGGGTGGCGACCTTCGACTGGCGCGGCCAGGGCCTGTCCGACCGGCTCACGAAGAACCCGTTGCGCGGACACATCCGCCGGTTCCGCGACCTGGAGACGGACCTGTCAATCTTCCTCGAGACGATCGTCCTGCCCGAGACCCGCCTTCCCTTCTGCATGGTCGCCCATTCGATGGGGGCGCTGGTGGCCCTGTCGATGGCGCCCGGACTGGCGAACCGGATCGAACGGATGGTGCTGACCGCCCCCTTCGTCGAACTCTCCAACCAGGCGATCCCGACATGGCTCACGCGCCTCGTCACCCGGCTGTTGCGGTTGACAGGCTTCGGCTGGATCAGTTCCGGCAGGGATCGCTTCCCGCGGCCCTTCGAGAGCAACGCGCTCACCACCGATATCGGCCGCTATGCCCGCAATCAGGCGCTCTACACCGCCCATCCCGAACTGCGGCTGGGTCCGCCCACGGCCCGTTGGCTCAACGAGATGCATCGCGCCATGGACCGGGTCAACCGTCTCGACCATCTCGACCGGATCAAGGTGCCCACCCTGCTGATGGGCGCCGGCAACGACCCCATCGTCGCCCAGCAGGCGATCGAGAGGATCTCCAACCACTTCCGCGCCGGACGGGCCATCATCATCGATGGCGCGCGCCATGAATTGCTGCAGGAGGCTGACCGCTACCGGATGGCGGCGCTGGCGGCGATCGACGCCTTCATCCCGCCCGATCAGGCGCGCCAGCCGCAGCCGGGCGCCGTCAGTCAGCCCGGTTGAGCACGTCCAGAGCCGCGGCATGCAAGTCGGCCGAGCCGGCGGCGACAATGCTGCCGCCATTCTCCGGGCGGTCGCCGCTCCAGGTGGTGATGACGCCGCCGGCCTCTTCGATCAGCGGGATCAGCCCGCCGACGTCATAGGCCTTCAGCCCGGCCTCGACCACCAGGTCGATATAGCCCGAGGCGACCATCGCATAGGCGTAGCAATCACAGCCGTACCGCGCGAGCTGGACGCTCTCTTCCACGCGCCTGTAGCAGGGCTCGAGCTCTTCGGCGAAAATCGAGGGCGACGTCGTCATCAGGATCGCCTGGTCGAGCGACACATTCTTGCGTGAGGTGAGCGGCGAGACCTGGCCGTGGCGCCGCACGCTGGCGCTGCCGGGCCTGCCGATGAAGCGCTCGCCGGTGAACGGCTGGTCCATCATCCCCATCACCGCCCGGCCCTTGTGATAGAGCCCCACCAGCGTGCCCCAGACCGGCAGCCCGGAGATGAAGGCCCGCGTGCCGTCGATCGGGTCGATGACCCAGACATAGTCCCGGTCAAGGCCGACATCGCCATGTTCCTCGCCCAGGATCCCGTGGTCGGGATAGCGCTCGGTGATCAGCCGCCTGATGGCGACCTCCGCCGCGCGGTCGGCTTCCGTCACCGGGTCGAAACCGCCCGCATGCTTGTTGTCGATGGCAGCCGGCATGCGGAACCGGGGCAGCGTTTCCGCCGCAGCGGCTTCGGCGATGGCGTCGAAAAAGGAGATATCGGGAAGCACTGCGGACTCCGGGCAAGTTTCGTGGTGTCGGACGGCGTCGTTCAACCGGTCTGATCCCACGTCTGAACCGGCCGGCGCGGAAAAGCAAGCCACGCAAGCCTGCCGGACAGGCGCCGTTCGCATGCGCACCATGGGGAGCGCAATTCCCGTTGACTTTTGTGCATTGCAGCATTAATCTTCACCCACAGTCTTTGACTGTGAATGCCCTCCTTGGGCGTTTCCTCCCTAGATTTTACCGCGCTTCGAGCGCGGTTTTTTTTGGACCCGGCAGCACTGGGCACCGCGGTCTCGCCGCTCCGAAGCCTATTCCGCGGCCAGGCGGTCCTCGGCAAGATCCTGGCGCACATGCGCCATCATCTGGCCCGCGAACTCGGTCAGGTCCGCCTTGAGCAGGTCAAAGCCGGCGGTCCGCTCCAGCGTCGACTCGTCGACGTAAAGGCCGCGGTTGACCTCGATCTGCAGCGCGTGCAGCCCCCGCGCCGGGCGCCCGTAGTGCTCGGTGATGAAGCCGCCCGCATAGGGCTTGTTGCGCACCACGCGATAGCCGAGTTCCGACAGGAACGAGACGGCGGCCCGGGAGAGGTCGTGGGAGGCGCTGGCGCCATAGCGGTCGCCGACGATGATGTCCGGCCTCTGGTTGCCCCCGGCAATGCGCACATTGGCCGGCATCGAATGGCAATCTATCAGGATCGCCTTGCCGAACTGGACATGGGTCTGGGCGATGATGCGGCGCAGGGTGGCGTGATAGGGGCGGTAGACCCGCTCGATCCGCGTGAGCCCCTCCTCGACGCTGAGCCGTCCCCGGTAGATCTCCATGTTCTCGGCGACGAGGCGCGGGATCGTGCCCAGCCCGCCCGCCACCCGCATCGATCCGACATTGGCGTAGGACGGCAGCGCGCCGTCGAACATGCGCGGGTCAAGCTCGTAGGGCTCGCGGTTGACATCGAGCCAGGCGCGCGGAAACTGGGCCGCGAGCAGCGGCGCGCCGAGCTGGATCACGCCGGCGAACAATTCGTCGACATAATGGTCTTCCGAGCGCCGGATCGCCATCCGGTCGAGCCGCGCCATGGCCAGAAACGAGTCGGGGTAGACGCGGCCCGAATGCGGCGAATTGAACACGAAGGGCTCGGTCTGGTGCAGCGGACGGCGAATCTCAAAGGGCGCAACCGGTTCCGGCTCGTTTCCCGCTTTCAGCACGTCGGCTTCGCGCATATTTGTCCCTCTACCCTGCAACCGCTTGAATCACCTTGCCAGTTGCCCCCGAAGCTGTCCAGTCCGCCTCGCTTGCATCTCAAAATCGCCATCATTCACTTGATGTTTACTGGAATGGCGTACAGATGGGCAAGGCAGCGCTCCGCGCGCACGAAGACAGGTCTGGAAACATAATGACGCCGAAGATTCTCCTCGCCGAAGACGACAACGACATGCGCCGCTTCCTGGTCAAGGCCCTCGAAAAGGCCGGCTATGAAGTCCGCTCCTTTGACAATGGCGCCAGCGCCTATGACCGTCTTCGCGAAGAACCGTTTTCGCTGCTTTTGACCGACATCGTCATGCCGGAGATGGACGGCATCGAACTGGCCCGCCGGGCGACCGAACTCGACCCCGATCTAAAGGTCATGTTCATCACCGGCTTTGCCGCCGTCGCGCTCAATCCCGACTCCAAGGCGCCGCGGGATGCGAAAGTCCTGTCGAAGCCGTTCCACCTCCGCGACCTCGTCGAAGAGGTCAACAAGATGATCCAGGCCGCCTGACCCCCGACAAACCCCTTTGCTCAGGCGCCAGCGCTGACGCAGCGACTCCGTGGATGCGGATCGCCCCGCCGGCATGCCGGGCGCTCCGCGCAAGGCCCGCGCGAGCCCGATTGCCGGCAAAAGGCCATCGGTAAAAAAGCACCGTTTTCTTGTTGACGCCGCGGGGCTTTCTGTGGTGTATGCGGCGCATCGGATGGGCGTATAGCTCAGCGGGAGAGCACTACATTGACATTGTAGGGGTCACAGGTTCAATCCCTGTTACGCCCACCATCCGATCCCCCTTCCTTGACGACAGCATCGACACAGCCCCGGATCCGCCCGTTTGCCCTGTCGCTTCCGAGGGAAGCGCCGTGTCCCGGCGGACGATTCCAAAGTGATTGCGGCCGCAGAAACGGCGAGACTCGGGCCCCGAAATCTGTCTAAACTCGGCCCGGCCGGCGTCTCCCGATGCCGGACATTGTTTCCATCTCACCCGCATTCCGGAGACATCATGGGCGATCCGTTTTTCCATCCCGTGTCGGGCTTTGACCTGCCGCGATTTGCCGGCGTGGCGACGTTCATGCGTCTTCCGCATGTGCCGCTCGAGGACCCGCGCATCGCGGAGGTCCAGATCGGCCTGATCGGCGCCCCCTGGGACGGCGGCACCACCAACCGGCCCGGGCCGCGGCATGGACCGCGCCAGTTGCGCGACCTGTCGACCATGATCCGCGCCGGAAACGGCGCCACCGGCATCCGGCCGTTCGAACTGGTCAATTGCGCCGATCTCGGCGATGTCCCGCCCAACCCGGCCGACCTGATGGATTCGCTCAACCGCATGAGCGCGTTCTACACGCGGGTAAAGCAGGCCGACATAGCGCCGCTGACGGCCGGCGGCGATCATCTGTGCTCCCTGCCGATCCTGCGCGGACTGGCGTCAGATGCGCCGGTCGGCATGATCCATTTCGACAGCCACACCGACCTGTTCGACAGCTATTTCAACGGCTCCAGATTCACCCACGGCACCCCGTTCCGGCGCGCCATCGAGGAAGGCCTGCTCGACCCCAAGCGCGTGGTGCAGATCGGCATCCGCGGCACCAGCTACGACACAGAAGACCTGGATTTCGCGAAGGCCGTCGGCGTCCGCCTGATCCGGATCGAGGAGTTCTTCGCCCGCGGCGTCGCCGACGTGATGGCCGAGGCCCGCGAGATCGCCGGCGGAAAGCCGACCTATGTCTCCTACGACATCGACTTCGTCGATCCGGCCTTCGCGCCGGGAACGGGAACGCCGGAAGTGGGCGGGCCGAACTCGTTCCAGGCGCTTCAGGTTGTCCGTGAACTTGCCGGCGTCGACATCATCGGCGCCGATCTCGTCGAGGTCTCGCCGCCGTTCGACGCCTCCGGCGGCACAGCCTGGCTCGGCATCTCGATCATGTTCGAACTGTTGTGCGTGCTCGCAACCGCCGTCAACGCTCGAAACCCGGCCTGAATCATCTCAATTGGAGCGAAGTGGCGTCCTATTCGGCCGCCTGCAGCATCCGCCGTTCGGCATCGACCATCCGCTCGATCTGCTGGCGGAACTTGATCGGGCCCTTGTCGATCTTCAGGTTGAGGTTGGGCGTCGTCATCGTGTCCATGCCGATCTGCACGGCATTGAGCACGATGCGGTCCTCCTCGAACGCCGCCTGGACGGCGCGTCCGAACTGCGCCGATACCTCCTCGTCGCCCGGCGCGAAATTGCGCATCTGGAACCAGAAGTAGCGGGTCCGTTTCTCGTCGATCGGCGTCATGAAATTGTAGCTGTCCATGAGGAACACGTCCTCGTGCAATGGCTTGCCCGGCCCGCCGGTTCCCGCCGGAACGAAAACGGCGCGGATGATGGCGTGGCACGGATAGCGCACCTCGTAATGCTGCTCGCGGTCGGCGTTGCCCGTAAACTTGACGAACGGCGCGTAGAACGGCGCCACATCGACATCGAGCATCCAGCGCGAGACGACAACACCGTCTTCCTTTTCGAGCGTGTTGACCGGCACGTCCTCGCAGGCCGCATTGCCGAAGGACGATTGATGCACCCAGGCGACATGGGAGGGATCGAGCAGATTGTCGGTGATGTAGAGATAGTTGCAGTCGACCACCATCGCGTCGCCGCGGCTTTTGCCCCAGTCGGGATTGTCCCACTGGTCGATGCTGAAAATCCTGGCGGGATCGGCGAGCGCCGCTTCGCCGGGCCAGATCCACAGCATGCCGTAGCGCTCCACCAGCGGAAAGGCGCGCACCCGGGCGACATGGGGAATGCGTTCGGCGCCCGGAACCCGGGTGCAGGTGCCCTCGCAATCAAACCGCAGCCCGTGATAGCCGCACTCGACCTCGTCGCCCAGCAGCCGCCCCATCGACAGGGGAAGCTTGCGGTGCGGACAGGCGTCTTCGAGCGCCACCGCCACGCCGTCCTGCCGCCTGTAGAGCAGCACGTTCTCGCCCAGGATCCTGACCTGGGTGAGCTTGCGGTCGACCTCGTGATCGAGGGCCGCCACATACCATGCATTCTTCACAAACATCGCACGTCTCCCCGTCGTCCCGGCCTCTCCGAAGTGTCTCATTCCTCTGCGGCTTTGTCACATCAAAGCAGCGTCGCCGCGCCCCGGTCGAGATAGGTGTCGAGGAACTGCTCGATCCGTTCATGCCGCGGCTTGCCGAAAACCTCGTCGGGCTTACCCTCGACGATCTTCTTTCCATGATCCAGGAACACGATCTTCGACCCGACCGAGGCCGCAAATCCGATCTCGTGCGTGACGACCAGCATGGTCATGCCGCTTTGCGCGAGGTCGCGCATGACGTTGAGAACCTCTCCGGTCAGTTCCGGATCGAGCGAAGAGGTCGGCTCGTCAAACAGCATGATGCCTGGATCCAGCGCCAGCGCACGCGCGATGGCGACCCGCTGCTGCTGGCCGCCCGAGAGCTCGCTCGGATAATGGCCGGCCCGCTCCCGCAGGCCCACATTGGACAATTGCGCCATGGCCCGCTCCTCCGCATCCTTGCGCGCCATTCCCCGCACCGTCACCAGTGCCTCGGCGACATTGCCGAGTGCCGTCATGTGCGGCCAGAGATTGAATTGCTGGAACACCATGCCGATGCGCGAGCGCACCTTGCGGGTCTGCGCAGCCGGCAGCCGGTTGCGCTCGCCGAAGTCTCCGCTGCTGAAACCCAGCGGTTCGCCGTCGATCTCGATGAAGCCTTCATTGGCTTCCTCAAGCAGCGCGATGCAGCGCAGGAGCGTGCTCTTGCCCGAGCCCGACGGACCGATCAGGCAGGTGACCTGACCCCGCGGCACGATCAGATCGATGCCGTCAAGCACCGTGTTCTTGCCAAACCGCTTGACGAGCTTTTCAACCTTGATGGCGGGCGTATCGGTCATGTTGCTGCGAACCTGTATTTGGAAAGTCGGCTTTCGGCATAGCGGCCCATTGCGCTGCAGGCTTCCACCAGAGCCCAGTAGACCAGCGCCAGAATGGCGAAGCCCTCGACGAAGGCGTAATATTTCGTGCCCAGCGCGCTGACGGCGAGGGTCAGTTCGGGCACTGATATGATCGACAGGATGGCGGTCTCCTTGAGCATCAGAATGGTCATGTTGACCATGGACGGCAGCAGCAGCATGGTCATTTCGGGCAGGATGATCCGCCTGAGCGTCTGCCTGCGGTTGAGCCCGACGCATTGCGCGGCCTCGATGTGCCCCTTGGGAATGGCGATGAAGCCGCTGCGCCACAGCTCGGAATAATAGGCCGCCCCGTAGATGGTGAGCCCCAGAAGCCCCGCGGTGATGCTGTCGAGCGACAGGCCGATGAAGGGTCCTCCGTAATAGAGCAGGAAAACCTGCACCAGGAACGGCGTGCCGCGGATCAGCTCGACCGGCGCCAGCAGCGCGAGGTCGACCGTCCGCGAGCCGTAACGGCGCAGGACGGCGATCACGAAGCCCAAGATGATGCCGAGGATCGACCCGGCGATCCACAACAGGATGGTGACGCCCAGCGCCCGGACGATATCGGGCAGGAAACTGATGATGAGGTCGAGATCGAAGGTCATAGCCGCCCCCAGCTCATGCGCCGTTCCAGCCCGAGGCCCAGGGCCGCGACCACGATGTTGATGACGAGATAGACGAAGCCTGCGGCGGCATAGAGCTCCAGCGGCCGGTAGGTGCTGGCGGCCAGATCCTGCGCCATGCGCGTGAGTTCGATCACGCCCACCACCGAGACCAGCGACGAGGATTTGAGCATCATGATGGCTTCGCTGGTCAGCGCCGGGATCGTCAGTTGCACGGCGATCGGCAGCCGGATCCTGCGGAAGGTGGCCGCCGGCGAAAAGCCGCACATGTTCGCGGCCTCGACCAGCCCCTTGGGAACGCTCGCAAATCCCCCGCGCAGGATCTCGGCCTGATAGGCGGCGGTGCACAGGGACATGCCGACGATCGCCGCCACCTCGCTCGGGACGTTCAGCCCGATCTGCGGTAGGAGATAGTAGATGAGCAGAAGCTGCACGAGGAGCGGTGTCCCGCGGAAGAAGCTGACGAACAGCTTGCCCGCCATGCGCGCCGTCCGGTTGCCGGACATCACCGCAGCGCAAACCACCGACGAGAGGAGAAACCCGATGGAGATGGAGACCGCGCTGAGGATGATCGTCAGCCTCGACGCCTCGACCAGAAGCCAGAACAGCTTCCATGACATGGGAGGACCTTTCCGGAAACGCGATCATTCACCGCAATGAAACAGACCGCCGCCGAAGCTGGTCTCCGGCGGCGGCATTCAATTGGGGACGGATCAGATATTGGCCTTTTCGATCTTTTCCGGCGTGTCGAATTCGACGCCGAACCACTTCTTCTGGATCTCGCCCATGCGGCCATCGGCCTTGATGGTGGCGAGCGCCGCGTCGATCGCGTCCATCAGCGTGGCGTATTCGGGTTCGGGACGGCCGGGAAAGCCGAAATAGGTCTTGACCCCGAACGGCGGCTCGACAAGCTCGAAGGTTTCCGGGCGCTGCTGCGCGACATAGGCGATGTTGGGGAACGAGTTCGCCACGGCCACCACGCGGCCGGCGGCGAGATCCGCATAGGCCTCGTTGAAGCTCACATATTCCATCGGCTCGATCGGGCTCGGCAGCGTGTTGCCGTACTCGATCACCTGGGCGAGCTGCGCCGTGGCCTTGCCCGAGCCGACCGGCTTGCCGGCGATGTCCTCGGGTTTCATGATGGTTTCGTCACCGGCTTTCTTGAGCAGCGCCACGGTGGCTTCGGCGATCGGCGAGGTGAAGCGGAACCGCTTCATGCGGTCATTGGTGATCGTCGCCGGACCCGCGACCATGTCGAACTTGCCCGATTCCAGGCCCGGGAACACGCCGTCCCAGGGCAGCGTCACCCATTCGATCTCGACACCGAGTTCCTTGCCGATCTCGGCGAACAGATCGACATTGAGGCCGACATGCTCGCCCGCGTCAATGAAATCGAACGGGGCGAAGGCGGTTTCGGTGCCGACCTTGAGGACGCCGGCCGCCTTGACCTTGTCAAGAACATCCTCGGCATGCGCCGCGCCCAGGGCGGCCAGGCCGATGAAACCCGCGATGGCTGTGGTCATGAGTGCTTTGAAGTTCATGTCTGGCTGTCCCTTCTGGATGTCGGCGCCTTCGACGGCGTCCGATCGTTTTGTATGAACAAAAAGAAACTCGGTTCCCGCCCGTTGTCAATCGGCCTTTGCCAAAAAAAAGGTCACGCTCACAATTTGTGCATTCCGGTCTCAAGAGCATGCGCAGGCATGCCCCTGCCCCCGCCACGGACGAGGTTCGCCCCGCCTGCCCGCTTTCACGCCAGAACGGCCAAAAAACAGGCTGGGATGACCGGGGAACCGCGACATTTTCCCGGAGAATGCGCGATCTAATGGATTTAATTCTGGATATTGACGGTAAAATCATTCAATGCTCTGTCAAACGCTCGCTCACGTCAATTCCTGCGCGCCGACGGCGTCCGCCGCGCGCAGGCCCAAGAAGAACGGGACATTTGATGATCACCAAGTCCGCCGACCTCCCCTCTCCCGCCCCGCGAAGCGCCGAACCGGCCACCCTCGCAGCCGAGATCATCGAGCGCCTGACCTATTCCATCGGCAAGGACGCCAAGGTCGCCAAGCCGCATGACTGGATGACCGCCACCATTCTGGTGATCCGCGACCGGGTGATCGACCGGTGGATGGCCTCCACGCGCCAGACCTATGAGACCGGCGGCAAGCGGGTCTATTATCTCTCGCTGGAATTCCTGATCGGCCGGCTGACCCGCGACGCGGTCTCCAATCTCGGCATGATCGACGAGGTCCGCGAGGCGCTCAATTCCCTGGGCGTGGATTTCGATGCAGTGGCCGCGCTCGAACCCGACGCGGCGCTGGGGAATGGCGGCCTAGGACGGCTCGCCGCCTGCTTCATGGAATCCATGGCCACCGTCGATATCCCCGCCTATGGCTACGGCATCCGCTACGTCCACGGCCTGTTCCGCCAGCAGATGAGCGACGGCTGGCAGGTCGAACTGCCCGAGACCTGGCTCGCCAACGGCAACCCCTGGGAGTTCCAGCGCCGCGAGAGCGCTTATGAGATCGGCTTCGGCGGCTCGGTCGACACCATCGGCAACGGCTCGGAGGAAACCCAGCGCTGCATCTGGAAGCCGCAGGAGCGCATGATCGCCACCGCCTACGACACGCCCGTGGTCGGCTGGCGCGCCAAGCGCGTCAACACGCTGAGACTCTGGACCGCCCAGCCGATCGATCCGATCCTGCTCGACGCCTTCAATGCCGGCGACCATATCGGCGCACTGCGCGAGAGCAACAAGGCCGAAGCGCTCGCCCGCGTGCTCTATCCGGCCGACCAGACCCCGGCCGGCCAGGAACTGCGGCTGCGCCAGGAATATTTCTTCTCCTCGGCGTCGCTGCAGGACATCCTTCGCCGGCATCTGCAGCAATATGGCGACCTGCGCTCGCTGTCGCAGAAGGCCGCCATCCAGCTCAACGACACCCATCCGGCGGTCTCCGTCGCCGAACTGATGCGGCTCCTGATCGACATACACCGCATGGACTTCGACCAGGCCTGGGACATCACCCGCGAGACCTTCAGCTACACCAACCACACGCTTCTGCCCGAAGCGCTGGAAAGCTGGCCGGTGCCGCTGTTCGAACGGCTGCTGCCGCGGCACATGCAACTGGTCTACGCCATCAACGCCAAGGTGCTGCGCCATGCCCGCAAGGAGCGCGGCTACGAGGAGGAGCAGATCCGCTCGGTCTCGCTGATCGACGAGGGCGGCGACCGGCGCGTGCGCATGGGCAACCTGGCCTTCCTGGGCTCGCACTCGATCAACGGCGTCTCGGCGCTGCACACCGAGCTGATGAAGAAGACGGTTTTCTCCGACCTGCACGGACTCTATCCCGAACGCATCAACAACAAGACGAACGGCATCACCCCGCGCCGGTGGCTGATGCAGTGCAATCCCGGCCTGTTCTCGCTGGTCCGCGAGGCGATCGGCGACGGCTTCATGGACGACGCCGAAGCGCTGAAAGCGCTGGAGCCCTTCGCGCGGGATTCGGAATTCCGCGCCCGTTTCGCCGCCGTCAAGCGCGACAACAAGGCGCGGCTGTCCAACCTGGTCGCCCGCCGCATGGGCATCAGGCTCGATCCCTCATCCCTGTTCGACATCCAGATCAAGCGCATCCACGAGTACAAGCGGCAATTGCTCAACATCATCGAGGCGGTGGCGCTCTACGACCAGATCCGCTCGCACCCGGAACTGGACTGGACGCCGCGGGTGAAATTCTTCGCCGGCAAGGCGGCGCCGAGCTATCACAACGCCAAGCTGATCATCAAGCTGGCCAATGACGTGGCCCGGGTCATCAACAACGACCCGACCGTGCGCGGCCTGCTCAAGATCGTCTTCATTCCCAACTACAACGTCTCGCTCGCCGAGGTGATGGTTCCCGCCGCCGACCTGTCCGAGCAGATCTCGACGGCCGGCATGGAAGCCTCGGGCACCGGCAACATGAAGTTCGCGCTCAACGGCGCGCTCACCATCGGCACGCTCGACGGCGCCAATGTCGAGATCCTCGAATGCGTCGGCGAAGACAACATCGTCATCTTCGGTCTGACCGCCGAGGAAGTCGCCGAACAGCGCGCCGCCGGCCTCGATCCGCGCGCGACGATCGAAGCCTCGCGCGAATTGTCGCAGGCGCTGACCGCCATCCGCTCAGGCGTTTTCAGCCCCGACGACCGCGACCGGTTTTCGGACCTGATTTCGGGACTTTACGATCACGACTGGTTCATGGTCACGGCCGATTTCGACGCTTATGCCAAGGCGCAACGCCAGGTCGACAGTTTGTGGGTTGACGAAGAGGCCTGGTATGGCCGTACTATCCTCAATACCGCGCGTGTCGGCTGGTTCTCCTCGGACCGCACGATCCGGCAGTATGCGAAGGAAATATGGAAAGCCGGCCCATGACCCAAAAGGGAACCGTGCGCGATGCGATCCGGAAGGACTTTCACCTTCCGGTCGTCGAGGCAGAAGCGATCGCTTCCGGCACGCATGGAAACCCGTTTTCCGTTCTTGGCGTGCAGCAATTTGATGGCGGGTTCATCGCCCGCGTCTTTGCACCCGGCGCCACCGAGATCAGGGCGCTGACGCTCGACGGCAAGCCCGCCGGGCTGCTCGAGCCGGGCGCAGCCCCGGGCCTGTTCGAGGGACCGATCGACATTGCCGGACGACAGCCGCTGCGCTACGCGGCAGCCAACGCCGACGCCGCCTGGGAGATCCCGGACCCCTACTCCTATGGTCCCGTGCTCGGCCCGATGGACGACTACTTCATCGCCGAAGGCTCGCATTTGCGGCTTTTCGACAAGCTCGGCGCCCATCCGATCCATCATGAGGGGTCGGACGGGGTGCATTTCGCCGTCTGGGCGCCCAATGCGCGCCGCGTCTCCGTCGTCGGCGATTTCAACGACTGGGACGGCCGCCGCCATGTCATGCGCCGCCGCGCCGATGTCGGGATCTGGGAAATCTTCGCGCCCGGCGTCAGGCCCGGCTCGGCCTACAAATACGAGATCCTCGGGCCAAACGGCGAGAGACTGCCGCTGAAGGCGGACCCCTTCGCCCGCCGCGCCGAACTCAGGCCGGCCACCGCGTCCATCGTCGCCGCCGACCTCGACCACGAATGGGGCGACAGCGCCCACCGCGCCCACTGGAGCAAGGTCGACGCCCGCCGGCAACCGATGTCGATCTACGAGGTCCACCCCGGCTCCTGGCGCCGGCGCGCCGACGGGACTTTCATGTCCTGGGACGAGCTCGGCGACGAGCTCATTCCCTATTGCGTGGAAATGGGCTTCACCCACATCGAATTCCTGCCGGTCTCCGAGCACCCTTACGATCCCTCCTGGGGATACCAGACCACCGGGCTCTACGCGCCCTCTGCCCGCTTCGGCGAGCCCGAGGGCTTCGCCCGCTTCGTTGACGGCGCACACCAGGTGGGCCTCGGCGTCATCGTCGACTGGGTGCCGGCGCATTTCCCCACCGACGCCCATGGCCTGGCGCATTTCGACGGCACCGCGCTTTATGAGCATGCCGATCCGCGCCAGGGGTTTCATCCGGACTGGAACACCGCGATCTACAATTTTGGCCGGCGCGAGGTCTCGTCCTTCCTCGTCAACAACGCGCTGTTCTGGGCCGAGACCTATCATGTCGACGGCCTGCGCGTGGATGCGGTGGCCTCGATGCTCTATCTCGATTACTCCCGCAAGGAAGGCGAGTGGATCCCCAACAAGGAGGGCGGCCGGGAGAACCTCGACGCGGTCGAATTCCTGCGCCAGATGAACAAGGCCGTCTACGGCAGCCATCCCGGCATCGTCACCATTGCCGAGGAATCGACCTCCTGGCCCAAGGTTTCCGCCCCGGTGCACGAGGGCGGGCTCGGCTTCGGCTTCAAATGGAACATGGGGTTCATGCATGACACGCTGAACTATTTTCAGCGCGACCCGATCCATCGCAGCCACCATCACAATGACCTGACCTTCGGCCTGCTCTACGCCTTCTCGGAGAATTTCGTGCTGCCGATCAGCCACGACGAGGTGGTGCATGGCAAGGGCACGCTGCTGACCCGGATGGCCGGCGACGAATGGCAGAAATTTGCCAATCTGCGCGCCTATTTCGGCTTCATGTGGGGCTACCCGGGCAAGAAGCTGCTGTTCATGGGGCAGGAATTCGCCCAGCGCGGCGAGTGGAGCGAGGCCCGGCAGCTTGACTGGGACCATCTCGACGATCCGCGCCACTCGGGCATGCAGGACCTGGTGCGCGATCTCAACCGGCTGTATGCCCGGACGCCGGCCCTGCACGCCCGCGATTGCGAACCGGAAGGCTTCGAATGGCTGGTCGCCGACGACAGCGCCAATTCGGTGTTTGCCTGGGTCCGCCGCGCGCCCGGTGAAAAGCCGGTGGTGATCGTCGCGAACCTGACGCCGGCCTTCCGGGTCGGCTACCGGGTGGCGATGCCGCAGGAAGGCACCTGGCGTGAGATTTTCAATTCGGACTCAACCATCTATGGTGGGTCCGGCAAGGGCAATCTCGGCGAGGTGGCGACACGTCTGGAGGATGGGCGCTCCATTGCGGAACTGACATTGCCGCCATTGGCGACACTGATGTTCACACCCGCCTAGCGAGGTCGTGAACCGGAACAAAGGGGAGGACTGCATGGAGCAAAAGAGGTCTCAGCCACTGGCGCGCGACGCCATGGCCTATGTTCTGGCGGGGGGCCGCGGCAGCCGCCTGAAGGAACTCACCAACCGCCGCGCCAAGCCTGCGGTCTATTTCGGCGGCAAGTCGCGGATCATCGATTTCGCGCTGTCCAATGCGCTCAACTCGGGCATCCGGCGCATCGGCGTGGCCACCCAGTACAAGGCGCACTCGCTGATCCGGCATCTGCAGCACGGCTGGAACTTCCTGCGCCCGGAACGAAACGAAAGCTTCGACATCCTGCCCGCCAGCCAGCGCGTGTCGGAGACCCAGTGGTATGACGGCACCGCGGACGCCGTGTTCCAGAACATCGACATCATCGAAGGCTACAACCCGAAATTCATGGTCATTCTCGCCGGCGATCACATCTACAAGATGGATTATGAATTGATGCTGCAGCAGCATGTCAATTCCGGCGCGGACGTCACCGTGGGCTGCCTCGAAGTGCCGCGCATGGAGGCGACCGGTTTCGGCGTCATGCATGTCAACGACAAGGACGAGATCATCGCCTTCGTCGAAAAGCCCGCCGACCCGCCGGCGATGCCCGACAAGCCCGACATGGCTCTGGCCTCGATGGGGATCTATGTCTTCAACACCGACTTCCTGATGGACGAGTTGCGCCGCGACGCCGCCACGCCCGGCTCCAGCCGCGACTTCGGCAAGGACATCATTCCCTACATCGTCGAGAACGGCAAAGCCGTGGCGCACCGGTTTGCGGATTCCTGCGTCCGCGAGACGCCGGACAAGGAAGCCTACTGGCGCGATGTCGGAACCATCGACGCCTATTGGCAGGCCAATATCGATCTGACCGAGATCCTGCCGGAGCTCGATCTCTACGACCGGTCCTGGCCGATCTGGACCTATGCGGAAATCAAGCCGCCGGCGAAATTCGTGCACAACGAGGAAGGCCGCCGCGGCACCGCGATCTCCTCTCTGGTGTCGGGCGACTGCATCATCTCCGGCTCCGAAGTGCAGAAATCTCTCCTGTTCACCGGCGTGTTGTGCCGCTCCTACTCCAAGCTGAACGAAGCGGTGGTCCTGCCCGAATGCGTGATCGGCCGCCACGCCAGCCTCTCCCGCGTGGTCATCGACCGGGGCGTCAAGATCCCGGCGGGCCTCATCGTCGGCGAAGACCCGGAGCTCGACGCGACCCGCTTCTATCGCAGCGAAACCGGGATCTGCCTGATCACCCAGGACATGCTCGACCGCGCGGGGCTGATCTACGAATGAAGGTTCTTTCCGTCGCCTCCGAAGTCTACCCGCTGATCAAGACCGGCGGGCTTGCCGATGTCGCGGGCGCCCTGCCCGCGGCCCTGGCGGCCTACGGCGTCGACATGCAGGTGCTGCTGCCGGGCTACAAGCAGGTGATGGCGAAGCTCAGAAACCCGGTGCGGATGCTGGAGTTTGCCGACCTGTTCGGCGCGCCCGCCTCGATCCTCGCCTGCAGGATCGACGGCCTGCAATATCTCGTGCTGGACGCGCCGCATTTGTACGACCGCGACGGCGGACCCTACACGGATGCGGCGGGCGCCGATCACCCCGACAACTGGCGGCGCTTTGCCGCCCTGTGCCGGGCAGCGGCCACCGTCGCCGAGGACGGGCTGGAGCGCTGGTTCCCCGACATCGTCCATGCCCATGACTGGCAGGCGGGACTGGTCCCGGTCTATCTGCGGCAGGGCACGGCCGCGGCGACGCCCACCGTGATGACCGTGCACAATCTGGCGTTCCAGGGCCAGTTCGGGCCGGAGATCTTCCCGCAGCTCGGCCTGCCGCCCTCGGTCTTCTCGGTCGACGGGCTCGAGTATTACGGCGATGTCAGCTTCCTCAAGGGCGGGCTGCAGATGGCCTCGGCCATTACCACGGTCAGCCCGACCTATGCCCAGGAGATCAGGACGGCCGAGTTCGGGATGGGCCTGGACGGGCTGATCAACGCCCGCTCCGGCGACCTGCACGGCATCGTCAACGGCATCGACACCAAGGTCTGGGATCCGGCGACCGATCCGCTGATTGCCGGAACCTACACCCTGTCCAAGCTGAAGCTGCGCCAGGCCAACCGGGTGGCGCTGGCCGAGAGGTTCGGCTTCGCCGACACCGATGGCCCGGTCTTCACCGTGGTCAGCCGGCTGACCTGGCAGAAGGGCATCGACGTGCTTGCCGAGTGTGTCGACGATCTCGTCGCCATGGGCGGCAAGCTTGCGGTGCTGGGCTCCGGCGATCATGCGCTCGAGGCTGCCCTGCAGGCGGCAGCCCACCGCCATCCCGGCCGGGTCGGACTGGCGATCGGCTATGACGAGCAGTTGTCGCATCTGATGCAGGCCGGCGGCGACCTGATCCTGGTGCCGTCGCGCTTCGAGCCCTGTGGCCTGACCCAGCTCTACGGCCTGCGCTACGGCAACGTGCCCGTGGTGTCGCGCACCGGCGGCCTGGCCGACACGGTCATCGACGCCAATGAAGCGGCAATCGCCGCGCGCGTGGCGACGGGCTTCCAGTTTTCGCCCGTCACCGCCGATGCCCTGCGCGAGGCGCTGCGCCGCGCGATCCGGGCGTTTGCCGAGCCCAAGATCTGGGCGCGGCTCCAGAATCAGGGCATGAAGGCCGATGTCTCCTGGGACCGCAGCGCCCTGCGCTATGCCAGCCTTTATGCCCAACTCCTTGCCGCAAAGAGTGAAAATCCATGATCCGGACCGTTTCCGTCACCCCCTTCAAGGACCAGAAACCCGGCACGTCCGGCCTGCGCAAGAAGGTGCCCGTCTTCCAGACGCCGGGCTATACCGAAGCCTTCATCCAGTCGGTGTTCGACAGCCTTGAAGACTATCAGGGCAAGACCCTGGTGATCGGCGGCGACGGCAGGTTCTACAACCGGGAAGTCATCCAGACTGCGATCGCCATGGCCGCCGCCAATGGCTTCGGCCGCGTCCTCGTCGGCCAGGGCGGCATCCTGTCGACACCCGCCGCCTCGCACCTGATCCGCAAATACCAGGCCTTCGGCGGACTGATCCTGTCGGCAAGCCACAATCCCGGCGGCCCCACCGAGGATTTCGGCATCAAGTACAACATCTCCAACGGCGGTCCCGCGCCGGAAAAGATCACCGAGGCGATCTATGCCCGGACCCAGACCATCGACCGCTACAGGATCGCCGATTTCGAGGCCGTCAATCTTGACAGCCTTGGCACCTTCGAAGGCGCGGGCATGACCATCGAGGTCGTCGATCCCGTCGCCGACTATGCCGCCTTGATGGAGACGCTGTTTGATTTCGACGCCATCCGCGCGCTGGTGTCGGGCGGATTCAGGATCGCCTTCGACGCCATGCACGCCGTCACCGGCCCCTATGCGCGCGAGATCCTGGTCAAGCGCCTGGGCGTCGATGAGGCCTCGGTGCTCAACGCCACGCCTCTTGAGGATTTCGGTGGCCATCATCCCGATCCCAACCTGGTCCACGCCAAGGAACTCTATGACCTGATGATGGGGCCTGACGCGCCCGATTTTGGCGCGGCCTCGGATGGCGACGGCGACCGCAACCTGATCATCGGCCGCGGCGTCTTCGTCACGCCGTCGGATTCGCTTGCCATGCTCGCCGCCAACGCCCATCTTGCGCCGGGCTACAAGGGCGGCCTCAAGGGCATCGCCCGCTCGATGCCCACCAGCGGCGCGGCTGACCGCGTCGCCGCCAAGCTCGGCGTCGAGATGCACGAGACGCCGACCGGCTGGAAGTTCTTCGGCAACCTGCTCGACGCCGGCCGCTGCACCATCTGCGGCGAGGAAAGCGCCGGCACCGGCTCCGACCATGTGCGCGAAAAGGACGGGCTCTGGGCCGTGCTGCTGTGGCTCAACATCCTGGCGGTGCGCAAGCAGAGCGTGAAACAGATCGTCGAGGATCACTGGGCCGAATACGGCCGCACCTATTATTCCCGGCATGATTACGAGGCGATCGACACCGACCAGGCCAACGGGCTCGTCGCCGCGCTCGAGGCCAGGCTCGATGGTCTCGCCGGCCATGAGGCCGGATCTCTCACCATCGAGAAGGCCGACAGCTTCACCTATCACGACCCGGTGGACGGGTCGGTGAGCCGCAACCAGGGACTCCGGATCTTCTTCGAGGGCGGGTCGCGGCTGGTGTTCCGCCTGTCGGGCACCGGCACCTCGGGCGCGACGCTGAGGGTCTACATGGAGCGCCATGAACCCGATCCCGCACGCCACGGCCAGGAAACGCAGGACGCACTGGCGCCGGTGATCGCAGCCGCCGAGAGCCTTGCCGGCATCCGCGGATGGACCGGGCGCGACGCCCCCACCGTCATCACCTGATGCGCGAGTCCCTTGACTTTCGCGCCCCGCCGGCCCCCGGCGCGGAGCTGACCGCCGACGGCGTGCGCTTCACCGTCGAGGCGCCTTCGGCCGATTCGGTGTGCGTCTGCCTGTTCGACGCCGACGACCGGGAAACCGCGCGCCGCGAGCTCGCCCTTGCCGGCGACGGGCTATTTTCGGGTTTTCTGCCGGGCGTCGGCGAAGGCGCGCGCTACGGCTTTCGCGCCCGCGGACCATGGCGGCCCGAGGAAGGACACCGCTTCGATCCGGCCAAGCTTCTGGTCGATCCTTACGCGCTGCGCATCGACCGCCCCTTCGCCTACGATCCGCGCCTGGCGGAGCGCGGCACGGAGACCGCACCCCTTGTGCCGAAGGCGCTGGTCGAAAGACCCGGGCCGGCATGGACCGCGCCACGCCCGGCCATGAAGCCCGGCGGGCTGATCTACGAACTGCCGGTGCGCGCCTTCACGCTTCTGCATCCCGACATTCCCCGGGCCGATCGCGGAACCCTGCGGGCGCTCGCCCATCCGGCGATCCTCGAGCACCTCACCTCGCTTCATGTCAGCGCCGTCGAACTGATGCCGGTCACGGCCTGGATCGACGAGCGGCACCTGCCGCCGCTGGGACTGACCAATGCCTGGGGCTACAATCCGGTGACCATGCTGGCGCTCGATCCGCGCCTGGCGCCAGGCGGCATCGCCGACCTGCGCTCCGCCACGACGGCGCTTCATGCGGCGGGCATCGGCGTCATCCTCGATGTCGTCTTCAACCACACCGGCGAAAGCGACATCGAGGGTCCGACGCTGTCGCTGCGCGGGCTCGGCAACCGGACCTATTATCGCCATGACGACCGTGGCCGGCTGGTCAACGACACCGGCTGCGGCAACACGCTCGCCTGCGACCACCCAACGGTTCAGGACCTGGTGCTGGCGGCGATGCGCCATTTCGTGACCCAGGCCGGCATTGACGGGTTCCGCTTCGATCTGGCGCCGATTCTCGGCCGTGACCGGAGCGGGTTTTCCGCCGACGCCGCGCTTCTGCGGCGCATCGTCGAGGACCCGGTGCTCAAGGACACGATGCTGATCGCCGAGCCCTGGGACATCGGCCCGGGCGGCTACCAGCTCGGAAAATTCGGAGCGCCCTGGCTTGAGTGGAACGACCATGCGCGCGACGACATGCGCCGTTTCTGGCGCGGCGATAAGGCCGCGACCGGGGCCTTTGCGACCCGGCTGTCCGGCTCCTCCAACATTTTCGCGCGCGATGGCGCCACCCGGACCCGAAGCGTCAACTTCGTCGCCGCCCATGACGGATTCTCGCTCGCCGATGTCGTGGCCTATGAAACCAAGCACAATCAAGCCAATGGCGAGGACAACCAGGACGGACACGACGCCAATCACTCCTGGAACAACGGCGTGGAAGGCCCGAGCGACGACCCGGCCATCCTCGCCGCCCGCGAGGCCGACGCCCGCGCCCTGATCGCCAGCGTGTTCGCAAGCCGCGGCGCCATCCTGATGACCGCGGGCGACGAATTCGGCCACAGCCAGGGCGGCAACAACAATGCCTATGCCCAGGACAACGCCATCACCTGGCGGGACTGGAGCAAGCTCAATCACGACCGCCTCGACTTCACCCGCGCCTGGGCCGAGTTCAGGGCGAAATCCGACCTCCTCATCCGGACGGAATTCCTCGAGGACGCGAATGGCATCGGCGACCAGGATCACGCCGCCTGGCTGACGCCGGATGGCGGGCCGATGGCGCCCGACCACTGGGAAGACGCCGACGGCCATTGCTTCCTGATGGTGCTGGGAAAGCCCGGGGAGCGGATTGCAATCGCGTTCAACCGGGCCCGCCACGCGATCCCCTGCCGGCTGCCCGACAGCGCGGGCCGCTGGCGACCGGCCACGCCGGGGGCTGCGGAGGACGGCGTGGTTGCGCCCCGCTCCGTCCTGTGCTGGCGGGAAACGCCGAAGCAGGGCTGAGGCGATCGCGGCAAAAAGATGTGGGCTCGTGGCCTCCGGCCACAAGTTGCTGCCCAATTGCAATGAAGTGGTGCAATGATGGCCTTATCGAACTAAGAAATCCGCGCGCCGATTCACCATTTCACACAGGGGGGCCTTTCGTGCAGGGCGAGATCTCAATCACAGAAATCCCGGATCTGGTCGGTCTGGAGGTCGGCATCTCCGACTGGATGGACATACCGCAATCCCGCATCGACATGTTCGCCGAGGCCACCGATGATCACCAGTTCATCCATGTCGATCCCGTGCGCGCGGCCGAGACGCCCTTCGGCGGGACCATCGCCCACGGCTTCCTGACCGTTTCCATGCTGTCGGCCATGCACGCCAACACGATCCCGAAACTGCGCGAGGACAATTACGGCATCAATTACGGCTTCAACAAGATCCGCTTCATGGCGCCGGTTCCTGCCGGAAGCCGCATCCGCGGCCGCTTCGTGCTCAGGGAAGCACGGCTGCGCGGACCCGGCCGCCTGATGATGACCTTCGACGTCACCGTCGAGATCGAAGGCGGAAAGAAGCCGGCGCTGACGGCGGTCTGGCTGACCATCATCCAGTTCGATCCCGAGATCTGGCCCAGGAAGGAAGAGTAGCCGCCGGCGACCGGCGGCTTTCGCCTGTGGCCAACGCCCTCAGGCGAGGCAGTCCCTGGCGCTTTCGCTCAGGAAGTCGAAGGCATAGGTCGAGAACGACCGCCAGCACTCGACCCGGTAGTCCGTGTCCGCGGTGCGGATGATCACCACCTCGATCTTGCCGAGCACCGTCCGGCTCGCTGCCCCGACCGGAAACACCGAGTCGCTGAGGTTCTGCGGACATCCCGATTCGAGCGTGGCGCGCGCGCCCTTGCCCGACACCAGGATCGCGGTGTTGCGGTGGGAAATATCGACCGCCGAACAGAGCACCTCGGCCTTGCCGAGATCGGCGAGCGGGTCGCCGGTCTCGTCGATGACCAGCCATTCATCCGGACCGAGCCAGGCGGCGAGCCGCCCCGGCAGGCTGCCCGCGGAGGTCTTCGGGCGGAGCGGCAGATCGAGGCCGAGCGCCGTGGAAAGCGCCTTTGCGTCGTTAGCGCCGGCGCGCAGCGAGACACGGGCCGCAGGGGCTGCGGGCGTCAGCTGGACGCCGGCTGCGCCACTGATGCGACCGGCAAGCGGCGGGGTCCGGACGGCTTGAGCGGATTTAGCCATTCAGGCGCACTCCTTCTTTGTCGATGAATACGGCATCCGTGACCTCGATTTCGATCGTCCGCTCCGGCATCGGCACATAAAGCGTCTTGCCCTTCAGCGATCGGCCGCCGGCGACCACGCCCATGGCGATCGACCGGCCGCAGTTCTCCGACCAGTAGGACGAGGTGACATGGCCGATCATGGTCATCGGCACGCTCTGGTTCGGATCGGCGACGATCTGCGCGCCTTCCTCGAGCACGATGCTCGGGTCCCTGGTGACAAGGCCCACCAGTTGCTTCCGGCCCGGCGCAATGAGGTCCGGCCGCGTCATGCCGCGGATGCCGACGAAATCCGGCTTCTTCCTGGCCACAGCCCAGTTGAGCCCCGCGTCGTCCGGCGTCACCGTGCCGTCGGTGTCCTGGCCGACGATGATGTAGCCCTTCTCCGCACGAAGCACGTGCATGGCCTCGGTGCCGTAGGCGCAGGCGCCCAGCGGTTCCGCCCGCTCCCACAGCGCCGTCCACACCGCGGCGCCGTAGTCGGCCGGGACGTTGACCTCGAAGCCGGTCTCCCCGGTGAACGACATGCGGAACAGGCGCGTCGGCACACCGCAGATCGTCCCCTCGCGCACGCTCATGTGCGGCATCGCCTCGTTGGACATGTCGATGCCTTCGACCAGCGGCGCGATGATCTCGCGCGCCTTCGGCCCCTGGACGGCGATCACCGCCCATTGCTCGGTGGTCGAGGTGAGCCAGACCTTGAGATGCGGGAACTCGGTCTGCAAATAGTCTTCCATGTGGTGCATCACCCGCGGCGCGCCGCCGGTGGTGGTGGTCACGTGGAAGCGGTCCTCTGCCATCCGCCCGACGACGCCGTCATCATAGATAAAGCCGTCCTCGCGCAGCATGATGCCGTATTTGCAGCGACCCGGCTCGAGCTTGTCCCAACTGTTGGTGTACATCAGGTTGAGGAATTCGGCCGCGTCGGGGCCGACCACCTCGATCTTGCCGAGCGTCGAGGCGTCGAACAGGCCCGCCACCTCGCGCACGGTACGGCACTCGCGGTTGACAGCCTGATGCATGTCCTCGCCCGCGCGCGGATAGTACCAGGCGCGCTTCCATTGGCCGACATCCTCGAACACAGCACCTTGGGCTTCTTCCGCGGCATGCATGGGCGTGCAGCGGGTCGGATCGAACAGGCTCCCACGCGAATGATTGACGATGGCGCCGAAGGTCACCGGCGTATAGGGCGCGCGGAACGTGGTCAGGCCCACCTGCGGCAAAGGCTTGCCCAGCATCTCGGCGGCGATCGCCAGGCCGTGGATGTTGGAGGTCTTGCCCTGGTCGGTGGCCATGCCATTGGTGGTGAAGCGCTTGACATGCTCGATCGAGTGCATGCCTTCGCGCACGGCGAGGCGGATGTCCTTGGCGGTGACGTCGTTCTGGAAATCGACGAAGGCCTTGACGGAGGTCTCCGCACCGGCGCCGCCGGCCGAGCCCATCATGCTTCCGGCCCAGGATGCGGCGCTCGCGGATTGCGGCGCAGTCCAGTCTTTCCCGTCCTTGGCGCCGGCCGCCCTGGCCGCAGCCTGACCCGCCTCGGCTGCGCCGGCGATGGCATCGGCGAGATCGTCCACGCCGGCGCAGGCGCCGACGCTCATGCAGTCCTGCACATTGCGGCCCGGCAGGAAGCGCTGGCTGGCCTCGTCCCAGACCACCTTGCCGCGCGACTGCGAATACATGTGCACCGACGGCGTCCAGCCGGCCGACATGATCAGCGCGTCGATGGCGATGTCTCGGGTCGAGCCGCCCGACGCCCTGCCGACCTTCATCGACTTGACGCGCAGCTTGCCCGACGTGTCGAGCACGCACTGGCCCGCCAGGACCTCGATGCCGAGCTCCCTCGCCCGCGCCACCAGCGCCGGATCGGGGTCGGTGCGGACATCGACGATGGCCGGCACCGAGACGCCGGCCTGCTTGAGATCGAAGGCCGCCGCCCAGGCCGAATCGCAGGCCGTGTAGACCCCGACCTTGGCGCCGACGGCGACGCCGAAATGATTGAGGAAGGTCCGCGCCGCCGAGGCCAGCATGATGCCGGGACGGTCGTTGTTGGCGAACACCATGTGCCGCTCGATCGCGCCGGTGGCGATCACCACCTGCCTGGCGCGCACCTGCCACAGCCGCTCGCGCGGCAGGGCCGGGTCGGGATTGGCGAGATGCTCCGTCACCCGTTCGACCAGCGCCACATGGTTCTGCGCCTGGGAGCCGAAGGCGGTGGTCCGGCTCAGCACCCGGACATTGTCCATGGCGCGGAGCTCCGCGGTCGCCGCCTGCGCCCACTCCCAGCCCTGCACGCCGTCGATCGTGGCATCGGTGTCGTGATGGAATGCGCCGCCGGTCTCAGGCTGCTCGTCGCACAGGATCACCTCCGCCCCCGCATGGGCCGCGGCCAGAGCGGCCGACAGACCCGCGGCGCCGCCGCCGATGACCAGCACATCGCAATGGACATGGTGATTGGCGTAGTGATCCGGATCGGGCTCGACAGGCGCCACGCCGAGGCCCGCCGCGGCGCGGATGATCGGCTCATACACCTTCGTCCACGCGGCCTTCGGCCACATGAATGTCTTGTAGTAAAATCCCGCGGCAAACAGCGGCGAGGCGAAATTGTTGATCCCGCCGATATCGAAGGCGAGCGACGGCCAGCGGTTCTGCGACCTGGCCCGCATGCCGTCGAACACTTCCTGCACGGTCGCCCGCACATTCGGCGTGCGCCGCGCGGCGTCCCGGCTGATGTCGATCAGGGCATTGGGCTCCTCGGGGCCCGCCGACAGCATGCCGCGCGGCCGGTGATACTTGTAGGAGCGGCCGGTCAGATGAATGCCGTTGGAAATCAGCGCCGAGGCGAGCGTGTCGCCCTCAACCGCGGTCAGCGCCTTGCCGTCGAAGGTGAAACGCAGCGTCCTGGCGGGCGTCAGCCGGCCCTTGCCCTTGATCCGGTTCGCGCCGCTCATTGTCCAGATTCCTTGAGTTTCAGCATGCCGTCCTCGCCCCGCTCCACCTCTACGCGCGGTTCGCCCGCCTTGTAGGTGGTGACGAACCGGTCGCTCACCGTGTCCCGAACCGCGTTGAAGAACCGCGCGCAGCCGTGAATGTGCCGCCAGCGCTCATAGGTCACGCCCTTGGGGTTGGTGCGGATGAAGAAGAACTTCTCGAAGTCCGCGTCGCTGATTGAGGCGATGTCCTTCGGCCGTTCGATATGCGCCTCGCCGGTGTTGCGGAATTCCAGTTCCGGCCGGTCTTCCTGGCAGTAGGGACAATGGATCAGAAGCATTGCTTGGTCCTTGGTCAGATCTTGGTTTTGACAGCGGTCTCGGTCACCGGACCGCCCTCAATGCGCCACGGCGGCAGCGGCGGCTTCGTCGATCAGCCGTCCGGTCTGGAAACGCTCCAGGTTGAACGGAGCGTTGATCTTGTGCGGCTCGTCGCGGGCGATGGTGTGGGCGAAGACATGGGCCGAGCCCGGCGTCGCCTTGAACCCGCCGGTGCCCCAGCCGCAGTTCACGTAGAGCCCCTTGATCGGGGTCTTCGACAGGATCGGCGACCGGTCCGGCGTCACGTCGACGATGCCGCCCCAGGTCCTGAGCATCTTCATGCGGGTGAACATCGGGAACATCTCGCAGATGGCGTCGAGCGTATGGCTCAGGATGTGCAGACCGCCGGTCTGGGAATAGGAGGTGTACTGGTCGGTGCCGGCGCCGATCACCAGTTCGCCCTTGTCGGACTGGGATATATAGGCGTGCACGGTGTTCGACATCACCACGCAGGGGAAGACCGGCTTGACCGGCTCGGACACCAGCGCCTGCAGCGGATAGCTCTCGAGCGGCATGCGGATGCCGGCCATCTCCATGATCACCGAGGTGTGGCCGGCGGCCACGACGCCGACCTTCTTGGCGCCGATGACGCCGCGGCTGGTGTCGACGCCCGTCACCGCGCCATTGGCCGAGCGGCGGATGCCGGTGACTTCGCAGTTCTGGATGATGTGCACGCCCATGGCGGCTGCCGCGCGGGCATAGCCCCAGGCCACCGCATCGTGACGCGCGGTGCCGCCGCGGCGCTGCAGCGCCGCGCCCATCACCGGGTAGCGCGCCGACTGGTGGATGTTGAGCGGCGGACAGAACGCCTTGGCCTCTTCGGGCGTCAGCCATTCATTGTCGATGCCGTTCAGCCGGTTGGCGTGGATATGGCGCTTGAACACCTGCGTATCGTGCACATTGTGCGACAGCATCATCACGCCGCGCGCGGAATACATCACATTGTAGTTGAGATCCTGCGACAGCCCGTCCCACAGCTTGAGCGCGTGGTCATACAGCCCCGCGCTCTCGTCATAGAGATAGTTCGAGCGGATGATGGTGGTGTTGCGGCCGGTGTTTCCGCCGCCGAGCCAGCCCTTCTCGATCACCGCGATGTTGGTGATGCCGTGTTCCTTGGCGAGGTAATACGCCGTGCCGAGCCCATGCCCGCCGGCGCCGACGATGATGACATCATAGTCCTTCCGCGGTTCGGGCGAGGTCCATTGCGCGGGCCAGCCCTTGTGGCCGCGCATCGCCTCACGGGCGACGGCAAAAGCGGAGTATTTGCGCATGGCTGTCATGGCTCCAACGGTTCGGGTGGACTTGACCCAGCAAAAGCAAATTCAACGGGTCGACATCGGCTCTTTTGCGACTTCCGGACGGCCATGAATGTCGCAGTGCGTTTTGTCGCAGGCCGGGACGGATTGTCCTCTGCCACCCGGCATGGCATGGACAGGGCGGAAAAATACCCCGGCGCGGCCAATGTCAAGCTGGCAAGGACTGGACTTCGGCCGTTGAAACTGGTATTTGCCCGTTCAATCGTAACGCCCATGGCCGAGCGAATGGGATTTATTTGTTTGCCAAGGTTGTTTGAGCCAACCGAAAACTCGAAGGAACGGGATTAACGTGCAGGTACTTGTCCGCGATAACAATGTCGATCAGGCGCTCCGCGCTCTCAAGAAGAAGATGCAGCGCGAAGGCATCTTCCGTGAAATGAAGATGCGTGATTTTTACGAGAAGCCGTCGCAGAAGCGCGCACGCGAAAAGGCCGAAGCCGTTCGCCGGGTCCGCAAGCTGGCGCGTAAGCGCGCCCAGCGCGAAGGCCTCATCGGCGGCGGTCGCCCGGCAGCCGCTCGCTGATCCAGCCGTTTTTTCGCCCTTATAGGGTTGCATGTATGTGAGGCGGAGGCGATGATTCGTCTCCGCCTTTTTCAGTGTGGCGGACCGGGGTGTTCCCGTAACAAACGAATTGGGGCTCAAATAATGCGGTTGATTGCGGCTATGCACACACGAGACCGGACATTCCGGGCTCCTCGCGCCCTGATGCTGGCCGCCATGTCCGCTATCGCCCTGACCCTGGTGTCGGGTTGCTCCACCACATCGCCGGTCGACGCCATCTCCATCGACAAGACCCAGGGCACGACCGAGAACATCTCGTCGCTCACCGAAGTCATCCAGCGCAACCCCAACGACCCCGAAGGCTACAATGTGCGCGGCGCGGCCTACGGGCGGTCCGGGCAGTTCCGCAATGCGATGGATGATTTCAACCGCGCCCTCCAGCTCAATCCCCGATTCTATCAGGCCTATGCCAACCGGGCGCTGATCAACCGGTCGATGGGCAATGTCGCCGAGGCCGCCAACGACTACAACCGCGCCCTGCAGATCAACCCGCGCTACGACGTGGCCTATATCGGCCGGGGCAATCTCTACCGCCAGGCCGGGCGGTTGGATGAGGCGATGAACGATTACAACCGCGCCATCAACCTGCAGACCACCGACCCGCGGGCCTACCACAACCGCGGCCTGATCAAGCAGGTGCGGGGCCAGCACCCGCAGGCGATCGAGGATTTTTCGGCGTCGATCTCGCTCGCGCCCAATTCGCCCGAGCCCTACAATGGCCGCGGCATTTCCTATGTCGCGCTCAATGACGACGACAACGCCTTCGCCGATTTCAACCGCGCGGTCGAACTCGACCAGGGCGTCGCCGAATCCTGGGCCAACCAGGCTTTGATCTATGAGCGCCGCGGCGACTTGAAACGCGCCTCGAAATCCTATGCCCGCGCGGCACAGCTCGATCCCAAATACCGCCCCGCCCTCGATGGTCTGGCGCGCGTGCGCGGCGGCTGAGCGCGGGCCTCGCCCCCTCTCCCGCACGCGGACCTGAGGGTCGCAGCGAAGCTCCGGCGATTTGCGGTTTGCCATCCCGACAGTCCCTGTCCTTCATCTTGGTTGACGCACCCGCGTCCGTCGCCGGTTGCGGCGTGACCGGCCCACGGTCATTTTTCCCTCCCTTGTTCCGTCCAGGCATCAAAGCCGGCCAATTCGGAACAATTCCGCTTCCACCCCGTTGTCGTGGCGAACCAACCAACTGGAAAGCGAGTTCATCATGATCACCAAGACCAAATCCGTCGCCGCCGCAGCCATCCTTGCGACTGCAGCTTTCAGCGCCGCAACCCTTCCTGCCAAGGCCGACAGCGTCGAAGTGGGTCTGCTTGAATGCGTCGTCGAAGGCGGCACCGGCTTCATCTTCGGCTCTTCCAAGGATCTGTCCTGCGAGTACACGCCGGCAAATGATTCTCAGTCGAAGGAAGCCTATTTCGGCGTCATCAACAAATACGGCATCGACATCGGCGTGACCGGCACGACGCTGATCGCATGGGCCGTCCTCGCACCCACCACCGATTTCGAATACCAGAAGGGCTCGCTGGCCGGCGACTACACCGGCGTTTCGGCTGAAGCTTCCGCCGCGGCCGGCGGCGGCGTCAACGTCCTGGTCGGCGGATCGGACCAGACCCTGTCCCTGCAGCCGCTCAGCGTGCAGGCTCAGGAAGGCGTCAATGTCGCCGTGGCGATTTCCGAGCTGCAGTTGCGCTCGGCAGCCGACTAAGGCCTGACGGCTTACCTAAAAAAAGAGCGGCCCGGTTTTCCAACCGGGCCGCTTTTTTGTCTCGATGGTCGCCGCAGGCGATGCCGTCAGTGGCCGATGGCCTTGACGATGTCGTCGGTCATCTTCTTCGCGTCGCCAAGCAGCATCATCGTGCCTTCCTTGTAGAACAGCGTGTTGTCGATGCCGGCATAGCCGGAGCCGAGCGAGCGCTTGACGAACAGGCAGGTGCGGGCCTTGTCCACGTCGAGGATCGGCATGCCGTAGATCGGCGACGACTTGTCGTCGCGCGCCGCCGGATTGGTCACGTCATTGGCGCCGATCACATAGGCCACGTCGGCCTGGGCGAATTCGGAGTTGATGTCCTCGAGCTCGAACACCTCGTCATAGGGCACGTTGGCTTCCGCCAGCAGCACGTTCATGTGGCCGGGCATGCGGCCCGCCACCGGGTGAATGGCGTATTTGACCTCGACGCCATGTTCCTTGAGCTTGTCGGCAAGTTCGCGGGTGGCGTGCTGCGCCTGCGCCACCGCCATGCCATAGCCGGGCACGATGATGACCTTGGAGGCGTTCGCCATCAGGAAGGCGGCATCGTCCGCGGAGCCGAGCTTGACCGTACGATCGATGCCATCATCCGCGGCCGCCGCGGTCTCGCCGCCGAAGCCGCCCAGGATCACCGACACGAAGGACCGGTTCATGCCCTTGCACATGATGTAGCTGAGGATCGCGCCCGAGGAGCCGACCAGCGCGCCGGTGATGATCAGCGCGAGGTTGCCGAGCGTGAAGCCGATGCCGGCCGCGGCCCAGCCCGAATAGGAGTTGAGCATCGACACGACGACCGGCATGTCGGCGCCGCCGATCGGCACGATCAGCAGGACGCCGAGGGCCAGCGACAGCGCAACCACCAGCCAGAACACGGTGTAGCTTTCCGTCGCCACCAGCACGCCGACAAGCACGACGATGCCGATGGCCAGGCCCGCATTGATGACATGGCGCATCGGCAGCATGATCGGCTTGCCCGACATGCGTCCGTCCAGCTTCAAAAAGGCGATGATCGAGCCGGTGAAGGTCACCGCGCCGATGGCGACGCCGAGCGACATCTCGATCAGCGCCTGGGCGTGGATCCCGCCCACCTCGCCGATGCCGAAGGCATGCGGCGAATAGAGCGCGGCGGCCGCCACCAGCACTGCGGCGAGGCCGACCAGGCTGTGAAAGCCCGCGACAAGCTGCGGCATCGAGGTCATGGCGATCTTGCGGGCGATATAGGCGCCCGCGCCGCCGCCGATGGCAAGGCCGGCGATGATCAGCACGAAGCCGCCGAAGGAGGGCTTGGCCAGCAGCAGCGTCGTGACGATGGCGATCGCCATGCCGACCATGCCGTAGGTGTTACCCTGGCGGCTGGTGGTCGGATGCGACAGGCCCCTCAGCGCCATGATGAAAAGAACGCCCGAAACGAGGTAGGCGAATGCGGCAAAATTCTCTGACATCAGCCGGCCCTCACTTCTCTTTTTTCTTGTACATGGCCAGCATGCGCTGGGTGACGAGGAAGCCGCCGAAGATATTGACCGAAGCCAGCACCAGCGCGACGAACCCGAACCCGGTCGCCCAGCCGGACAGCGATGCGCCCACGGCGAGCAACGCGCCGACCACGATCACCGAGGAGATCGCGTTGGTCACCGCCATCAGCGGCGTGTGCAGGGCCGGCGTCACCGACCAGACCACGTAGTAGCCGACGAAAATCGCCAGCACGAAGATCGCAAGCCGGAAGACGAACGGATCGATCACCCCGCCGCTCGCGGCATGCACGGCGACAGCGATGCCATCGCCGGCCGGACCGGCGCTGTCGGCCGCCGCGCGAACGGCGGCGACAGCCTGCTCGAGATTTTCAAGAGCGGTATCAAGTGCGGATCCTGCCATCACGCTGCTCCCTTGCTGGATTCGCCGCCAAACGCGGGATGGATAAGGGCGCCGCCATGGGTCAGCGCCGTTGCCTTGACCAACTCGTCCTCAAGATTGACCGAAACGGTCTTCGTTTCCTTGTCGATCATGGTGTCGAGGAAGGTCAGCAGATTCTTTGCGTACAGCAGCGAGGCGCTTGCCGCGATCCTGCCGGGCATGTTGAGGATGCCGATCACGGTGACGCCCTCGACGACGACCGTCTCGCCGGGCTTGGAGCCCTCGATATTGCCGCCGCGCTCGACCGCCAGATCGACGGCCACCGAGCCCAGCCGCATGCTCTTGAGCATGTCGCGGGTGATCAGCTTCGGCGCGGGCCGGCCCGGGATCAGCGCGGTGGTGATGACGATGTCCTGCTTGGCGATATGATCGGCCACCAGCGCCGCCTGCTTGTCCTGGTATTCCTTCGACATCTCCTTGGCATAGCCGCCCGATGTCTCCGCCGCCTTGAACTCGTCGTCCTCGACGGCCACGAACTTGGCGCCGAGCGAGGCCACCTGCTCCTTCACAGCCGGGCGCACATCGGTGGCCGAAACCGCCGCGCCGAGGCGGCGGGCCGTGGCGATGGCCTGCAGGCCGGCAACGCCGGCCCCCATCACGAACACCTTGGCGGCGGCCACCGTGCCGGCGGCCGTCATCATCATCGGCATCGCCCGGTCGAACGCATGCGCGGCCTCGATGACCGCCTGATACCCGGCGAGGTTCGCCTGCGAAGACAGGACGTCCATCGACTGCGCCCGCGTGATGCGCGGCATCAGCTCCATGGCGAGGCTGGTGACGCCCGCCTTGGCCAGCGCCGCGAGCGCCTTCTCGTTGCCGTAGGGGTCCATCTGCGCCAGCACGATGGCGCCGGACTTGAGCGACTTGATCTCCGTCTCCGACGGGCGGCGCACGCGCAGCATGACATCGGCCTTCTTGGCGTCAGCCGCCGTTCCTGTTGCCGCTCCTGCGGCAACAAAGTCCGCGTCGGAGATCCGTGATTTCTCGCCGGCGCCCTTCTGGACGATGACGTCCAGTCCGAGCGCCGTCATCTTCTTCACCGTCTCCGGCGATGCGGCGACGCGTGATTCAAGCGGATCGGATTCTTTTGCTACGAAAACGGTGGCGCCCACGAGAGCCCCTCCTCTAAAAAGCGGATGAGACGAATCGGAGCGGAATATTCAGGAAACCGCCCGAAAAGTGGCAGCGTTTCAGCGGGCCAGGATGATGGCGCCGATGCTGAGAACGATGAACAGCAGGACGCTGAGAATGGCGCCGGCGCCGGTGAAAAAATAGGCCGCCATGGCGATCAGCAGAGCCACCAGGTGGATCGTGCCGTATTTGGCGCCGGCGAGGAACAATGAATAGGTTTTTTCGTGCTCGGAATAATCCATTGCGGCACCGGTTTCGACAGGACCGTTCATCTGTTCAGCCATGCTGTAGCTCCCATTTGACAATTCAAGGAGGGATTACACAAACCGCCCGCGTTGTGCAATGGACAAGCCGTCGCAAACATGACGGGGATTTCGCCCGGACCGGCGAAATCCCCATGAAAACCGCCACTTCATTCAGTTCGATTGCTGAAGCGCGTAGCGTGCCGTCGGAAGGATGGTCAGCGGCGTCTGGCCGAGGATTTCCCGCGGCGCGAACATCATCTTGCGCTCGTAGGGCTGCGAGTTGAAGAACGGAAACCGCTTGAACAGGGTCCTCTTGAGCTCTTCCGCATTGGCGGCGTGCAGCTCGAGATTGTTGTTGTATTGCTCGATGAAGCGCGGCCCGGCCAGCTCGATCGTCTGGAACACCCTCTTGTAGAAAGCGCGGTGGTTCGGCTTGATCACCGACAGGCAGTAATCGACATCGAAAAACACCGTCGCCATCGTCGCCACGCGCAGGGTCAGATAGGGCAGCGCCGGATAGTCCCGCATGATCTCGGGATCGGCGGCAAACCGCACCGGGTCGATGAAGGTGTTGCCGGCATCCAGCAGCGGATTCATGACATCGGGAAACCGGGCGACGGCAACGCTGTCGCGTTGCGCCGCCGTGACGTGATGCACGCGGATCGTGGAGACGAGCTGTTCGTCAAAGAAGATGCCCATCACATGGGCGTTGGGCTTGAAGTCCAACTCGTCGATCAGCAGGGATTCGTGATTTTCCTGCGCCAGCCCCACCATGGTGAAGGCCTTGTAGCGAAGCCGGGCGATATCCTCGATATCATCCGCGCTTTCGATCCTGCGATATTCGATGCTCTCGAGCAAGCGCATCACGCCGTCGCTGAAAGTCGAAACCTTGCCTTGTGTCGCCGCCGCCATCGATGACAAGTCCCCGCAATTGAATTGAAGGGAATTTTATCGTTAATTTTTCACTAATCAATTGCGCGGCTCTGCCCGGGACCCATTAACTCTTTATTATGGTTAATGAAAACGGTAAAACTTTAAGGAAAACAGTGCGGCTACCAGAAAGTACCGGAGAGATTTCAAGCCCGGTTTGAGCGATGGATTGGGGCGGAGCGGGCTTAACGGGTTGATTTGGCGGCTTCGGAGAGCCGGCGCGCCTCGGTCGAGGCGACCACCTGCTGCTTGGACAGCTTGGTGGCCAGTTCATGGAACGCGCCCCTCGGCATCGGCGTGCCGAAGATATAGCCCTGGATCAAATCGGCGCACTCGTTCTCGCGGATCATCACCAGTTGCGCTTCCGTCTCGACGCCCTCCACCACCACTTCCAGCCCGAGTTCGCGGGCCAGATGGACGACGCCGCGCAGCAGCTTCAGCTTGCGGTCGTCCGCGGCGAGGTTGCTGACAAAGGACCGGTCGATCTTGACCTTGTTGAGCGGCAGCATGTCGAGGTAGCTGAGGCTCGAATAGCCGGTGCCGAAATCGTCGATGGCGATCGACATCCCCATCGAGCGCAATTCCGTCAGGATCACCCGTGCGGTGTCGAGATCGTTCATCAGGCCGCTTTCGGTGATCTCCAGTTGCAGCCGGTCCGGCGACAGACCGCTCCGGTCGAGCGCGTCGGCGACCACCGAGATGATCGCCCGGTCGCCGAGGTCGAACGCGGAGAGATTGACCGAGACGAACAGGTTGTCGGGCCAGGAGGCGCATTCCTGCGCAGCCTTCTCGATCACGCACCGCGTCAGGTCGCCAATGATGCCCATTTCCTCGGCGAGCGGGATATAGACCGCGGGAGAGATGGGCCCAAGCTGCGGATGGTTCCAGCGCGACAGCGCCTCGGCGCCGGCGATGCGGGCGCCGTCGGGAGTGAACATCGGCTGGTAGAACAGATCCATCGCGTTGGTGCGGATCGCCTCGCGCAGGTCGAACTTCATGCGCTGCCGCTCGGAGTACTGCAGGTCCATCGATTCTTCGAAGAGGGTCCAGCGGTTCTTGTCGCGACGCTTTGCCTCGTAAAGGGCCAGGTCGGCCTGGATATGCAGATCCTCGATCTGCGCGCCCTCCACGGGCGCCATCGACGCCCCGCCGGACAGGCTGATGAAGAGCTTGTGCCCGTCGATCATGTAGGTGCCGCGCAGCGTGTCGATGACATGGTCCATCGTCCGCTTCAGATCCGCCAGGTCCTCCACGTCGGGGAGGAACAGCACGAATTCATCGCCGCCGAAGCGCGAGATCACGAATTTCTGCCGGGACAGCGAGCGAAGCCGGTTGGCGATGGCGCTGAGCAGCTTGTCGCCGCTGACATGGCCCATGGTGTCGTTGACATGCTTGAAGTCGTCGATGTCCAGCACTGCCAGCGCCAGCTTCTGGCCGGGCTTGGCCTTCGCCATCTTCACCGCCACGACATCCTTGAACCAGGAGCGGTTCGGCAGGTCGGTCAGGCTGTCGAACCGCGCCATGTGCAGGATGCGCTTTTCGGACTGGATTCGGGCGGAGACGTCCTCGAATATGAGAACCACGCCCTTTTCGCCGCGATGGCGGGCGCTGAACTCCAGCCAGGAGTTCTTGTCCAGACGCACCAGCGAACGGTCCTCCCGCCCACTGATGAGGTGGTCGAGATGCTCGTTGATCTGATGGAAATTCTCGCGCGCGATCACCCCGTTGCGGGCGCCGAGCCTAAGCGCGGCTTTCAGGACGCGGCCGCTGAGGTCGATGTCGGCATCGATGTTGAAGAACTCGCGCGCCTTGCGGTTGGCGACCTCGATCCGCCCGTCGCCATCGAGCATGAACAGGCCGTGCGACATGTTGTTGAGCGCGGTGTCGAACCGTTCGGCAATTTCGGAGGCCTTGCGTTCGGCGGTGACTGCGTTGAACAGAAAATCGCGAACGCCATTGGCCATCGACCGCGTGGTCAGGAACAGCGGCAGCATCAGCAGCGCCATCAGGATCATGAACGGATCGGCGGCCATGGAAAGCCCGGCCATGATCGGCAGGCAGGCGGCCAGGATGATCATGTCGACATTGAGCTTGGAGCCGAAATTCCGGCCCACGACCGAGATCATGCTGGCAAGGGTCACCGAGACGGTGACGAGTTCGGCGAAGGGATCCTGCGCCACCACCAGCGCGTGGCCGCAGATCGTGCCCAGGATCGAACAGGTGACGAAGGAGCCGACGACGTAGCGCTTTTCCCAGTGCAGCGTGTCGGCCAGCTTGAAGTCGGCCTTCGGTAATCTGTCAAACGCCATCATGTCGAGGTTGCGCACCAGCCAGACGACAAAAAGCGCCAGCGCCGCATAGAGATAGAACGGATCGTCTATCCGCAGATAGACCGCCATGGCCGTCACGACATGCGCAACCATGCCGGCAAACAACGTCCCGCGCTGCTGGTACAGCGAGGCCACGAAGGAAAGCCGGACATCATCCGCGAATGCTGTGTTGTCTGCCGCTTGCATGAACACCGATCCCTGAATTCAAGTCGGCAATCTAGCAAGCGGACCTTAAGAACCCATTTATCGGCGCCCGATTCCCGCCGCAAATCGCGCGCGAAACATGATTAATTTCTTTGGGTTAAGATAAATGTAATATCGACCTGAAACCTCGACGCGCCAGACTACTCCGCCGCGATCGAGTGGGGCATGCTTTCCCCTGCAAGTATCGCCTTCCTGAGAGCATCCTTTTTCGGGTAGGTTTCTTCCTTGTTCCTGATCTTGACATGGCCATATCCCCTTATCCC
Organism: Hoeflea sp. BAL378; assembly: GCF_000759435.1. Taxonomy (GTDB): domain Bacteria; phylum Pseudomonadota; class Alphaproteobacteria; order Rhizobiales; family Rhizobiaceae; genus Hoeflea. The sequence goes on along the minus strand of NZ_JRJG01000037.1, from coordinate 782 downwards.
CATCGGATAAGCCAGAAACTCGGTGATCTTGTCGATGTTTTCGGCGCGCATGGCGCCGGCCATCTGTCCCAGTTCTGCGATGAATTCCGCAAGCACATCGCGCTCCATGCGCCGTTCCGCGCTGTAGCCGAAGACATCCAGCGGCGTTCCCCGCAGGAACCTGAGCGATGCGAGCACCGGGAAAAGCGCGGCCATTCCGCGGCCAAAGGATGTCTTGACGGCATGGCCACGGGAGTCCTTGCGCCCCAGCACCGGCGGCGCCATGTGGTATTCCAGCTTGCCGAAACTCTCGAACTGCTTGGCCAATTGCCGCTTGAAGCTGCCGTCGCTGTAAAGCCGCGCCACTTCATACTCGTCCTTGGTCGCCATCAGCTTGAACAGGGAGCGCGCCGCGGCAGTCGATGCGGGTCCGGCCTGGCCGGCCACACGGGTCTCGGCCTCGACCAGCGGCCTGAGGCTCTCCCGGTATTTGGCGGCCCAGGCCTCGTTCTGATAGTCCCTGAGAAAGGCGGCGCGGCGATCGATCAGATCCGCCACCGTTTCCTCCGCCGCGGCGGAGGCGTCCGGTGCAGGTCCGGATACGATGGCCTCGACCGCCTCCGGATCATGTCCCGCCTTACGTCCCCAGCGGAACGCTGCGAGGTTCATCTCGACGGCCTGGCCATTGAGGCGAATGGCTTCCTCGACCGACTGGGGCGACAGCGGCAGGGCGCCTTTCTGCGAGGCCATGCCGAGCATGAACATGTTGGCGGCAATCGCATTGCCGAACAGGCGGGTGGCGG
>NZ_JRJG01000036.1 GCF_000759435.1 Hoeflea sp. BAL378 | reverse complement strand
CGCCCCCGCCGATATAGACGCCCTGGGTCAGCGTCACGTTGGCGCGGGCGAAATGACCGGCGCCCGCGCACAGGATCGCCCGCGTCGGCGCGTCGGCGCCCACCAGCGCCAGCAGCCCAGGGCTCACCAGCTCCGGCGCAAGCTGCGCGAGCACTTCCGGCGTCAGCACGCCCTCGGTCATCTGGGTCGCCGCCGTGGGCGCCAGGCAGTTGACGCGGATGCCGTATTTCTCGCCTTCCAGCGACAGGGTCTGCATCAGGCCGACCAATGCCATCTTGGCGGCGCCGTAGTTGGACTGGCCGAAATTGCCGTAGAGCCCGGAGGACGACGTGGTCATGACGATGCGGCCATGGGCCTGCTTGCGCATGATCTCCCAGACCGCCTTGGAGCAGATCACCGCCCCCATCAGGTGGACATCGACCACGGCACGGAAATCGGCGATCTCCATCTTGGCAAAGCTCTTGTCGCGCAGGATGCCGGCATTGTTGATCAGGATGTCGATCCGGCCCCATTCGGCCATGGTCCGGTCGATCATGGCGGCAACCGCGGCCTCGTCGGTGACGGAGGCGGCAACCCCGATCGCCTCTCCGCCCGCAGCCCTGATCTCCGCGGCGACGCGCTCGGCGTTCTCGGCGTTCATGTCGTTGACGACGACCCGGGCGCCCTGCCGGGCGAGCAGCAGCGCATGGCATCTGCCCAGCCCCCCGCCGGCTCCGGTGACGATTGCGGTGCGATCCTTCAGCTTCATTCCTGTCTCCTTTGTTGAGCGGGTGCGCTCAGTGTCCTACGCGATCAAGCGTGAATTCCTTGACGAGCCCCGGCCGCGGCGCCGCGCGGGCGCCGCTCCGCCTGCGCGGACCAGAACCCCGACGCAGCGGCAAGGTCAAGCGCCGCCATACAGCTTTTTCAGGCGCAGCTTGTCGATCTTGCCGGTGGCCGCCCGCGGCATGTCCTCGAGCCTTATGACCGCGTCGGGCACCCACCAGGAGGCGACCCGGCCGGTAAGCGCGGCCAGCAGCGCCTCGTCGCCGATCGCCTGGTCCTTGCGGACCGTCACCAGCAGCACCGGCCGCTCGCCCCATTTCGCATCGGCCCGGCCGATGACGGCCGCCAGCGAGATCTCGGGCAGCGCACCGATGATGGCCTCGATTTCGGCGGGGTTGATCCATTCGCCGCCCGACTTGATGAGATCCTTGGCCCGGCCGGTGATGATCAGGTTTCCCTCAGCGTCGATCCGCGCCAGATCGCCGGTGTCGAACCAGCCGTCCGCGTCGGTGGCGGGCTCGCTGTCGCCGAGATAGCGCTCGACCACGGCAGCGCCCTTGACCCGGAGATGGCCTTCCGTGTTTCGCTGCTCTGCGAGCGCCCGGCCTTCGGCGTCGGTCAGGAGCAGGTCGAGGCCCACCGCCGGCCGGCCCGACACCGGGGCGGTCCTGCCGGGGTCGCCCGGCAGCGCCATGGTTCCCGACGGCGACAGTTCGGTCATGCCCCAGCTTGTCTGCACCGTCACGCCCAGCCGGCGCTCGATCCGCTCCATCAGAGCCGGCGCCAGCGGCGCCCCGCCGACGAGGATGCGCTCAAGGCTCGGCACCTCGCCACCATTGGCTTCCAGATGCTCGACCAGCCCGAGCCAGACGGTGGGAACGCCCGCCGCGACCGTCACGCCTTCGGAGACGATCAGCCGCGCCAGGCTCGCGCCATCGGTCCACCGCCCCGGCAGCACCAGCTTTGCGCCGACGGCGGGCGCGGCGAATGGCAGTCCCCAGGCATTGGCGTGAAACATCGGCACCGCGGCCAGCACCGCATCCAGACGGGTGATGCCGAGGACATCGGCCTGCAGCGCCCTGAGAGTGTGGAGATAGCTCGAACGGTGGGTGTAGGTGACGCCCTTGGGCGCGCCGGTGGTGCCGGAGGTGAAGCAGAGTCCCGACGGCGTGGTCTCCTCGAACGCTCCCCAGACGACCGGCTCGCCACCCGCGCCTGCCATCGGTTCGAGCGCCGCCACCGGCAGGGCTTGGTCTTCCGCCGGCCCGACGCCGGCCGCGCCGTCGATCACCAGGATCCGGGTCACGCCAGGCGCATGCGCCGCGATCTGGCCGGCGAGCGGCATGAGATCGACGGCGACGATGAGGATCCGGGCGCCGGACTGGCGCAGCATGGCGCCCGATTGTTCGGCGGTCAGGCGCGGATTGAGCGTGTGGCAGGCAGCCCCCATGCCCATGATGCCGTACCAGGCCTCGAGATGCGCCTGGGTGTTCCAGGCCAGCGTCGCCACCCGGGCCCCGGGCGCGACGCCGAGGCCGGCGAGGATGCGGGAGACGCCCTGCGCCCTCTGCTTCAACCCGGCATAGGAGACGCACGCGACGGCCCCGTCCGGCCCGGCGGTCACCACCTCGGCGTCCTGGTGCCACTTGGCGGCATGGCTGAGAAACCTGTCGAGCGTCAGGCCGAAGGGCTGCATCGCCCCGTCGATAGCAACGCCGCCGTCCGGCACAGGCGCTGCGGCCGACGCCGCGGCCGAGGTCATGTCTTGAGCTGTCACTTGGGTTCTTCCCGCACTCTTTCCTGCTCTTTCGAGCCAAACCGCCGCTTGCGGCGCGGAGATGTCTCACTGGTTGACTTCGAACAGCCCCGCAGCACCCATGCCGCCGCCGATGCACATGGTGACGACCACGTATCTGACGCCGCGACGCCGGCCCTCGATCAGCGCATGGCCCACCAGGCGCGCGCCGGTCATGCCGTAGGGATGGCCGATGGAGATGCCGCCGCCGTTGACGTTGTAGATCTCCGGATCGATGCCGAGGCGATCGCGGCAGTAGAGCGCCTGCACCGCGAAGGCCTCGTTGAGCTCCCAGAGGCCGATGTCGCCGATCTTCAGGCCATGCCGCTCGAGCAGCTTCGGCACCGCATGGACCGGGCCGATGCCCATCTCCTCGGGCGGACAACCGGCCACCGCCATGCCGCGATAGATGCCGAGCGGCCTGAGGCCGCGCCGTTCGGCAAGCTTCGAGTCCATCAGGATGCAGGCCGAGGCGCCGTCGGAGAGCTGGCTGGCATTGCCGGCGGTGATGACGCCGCCCTCGATCACCGGGTTCAGCCCGGCAAGCGACTCGAGCGTCGTCTGCGGCCGGTTGCCCTCGTCCCGGTCGAGCGTCACCTCTTGGCCGGTCACCTCGCCGGTGATCTTGTCCTTGACCATCATCGTCGCGGTGATCGGCACGATCTCGTCGTCGAGGAGGCCTGCGGCCTGGGCCCTGGCGGTGCGGAGCTGGGATTGCAGCGCGTACTCGTCCTGCGCCTGCCGGCTCACGCCGAATTTCTTCGCGACGAATTCGGCCGTCTGCAGCATCGGCATGTAGGCATGCGGCACATGGCCGGTCACGGTCGGATCGGCCTCGGCCTGGACCCAGCGGAAATACTGATCCTGCACGGCGGAGATGTTCTCCTGGCCGCCGGCGGCGACGACATCCATGCCGTCGACCATGATCTGCTTGGCCGCGGTCGCCACCGCCATCAGGCCCGAGGCGCACTGGCGGTCCATGGTCTGCCCGGAGATCGTCACCGGCGAGCCGGCGGCAAAGACGGCGTTGCGGGCGAGGTTCATGCCCGCGGTGCCCGCGCCGAGCACGGTGCCGAGCACGAAATCCTCGATCTCGCCCGGCTCGACGCCCGCCCGCTCGATCGCATGCCTGAGCACATGGCCGGTGAGCGTCGGCGACTTGATGGCGTTCAGGCTGCCGCGATAGGACTTGCCCATCCCGGTGCGGGCGGTGCTGACGATGACTGCTTCTCTCAAGACATTTCTCCTGTGTTTCAGTCGGTCCAATCGGACCTGGCCGGGGCCTTCTACACGGTCAGGCCGCTCGTGACCTCAATGGATTGCAGCATGCAGGATCTTCTCCGCCGTCGCATCCGCGCGGGCAAATTCGGCGACGATGGTGCCGCTCTTGGCGACCAGGATCCGGTCCGACAGGTCGAGGATCTCCGGCAGGTAGGAGGAGATCAGGATCACGCCCGCCCCGCTCTCGGCGAATTGGCGGACGATCTGCCGGATCTCGGCGATGGCGCCCACATCGACGCCGCGGGTGGGCTCGTCGAAGATCACCAGCCTGGGCTCCTGCACCAGGGACTTGGCGATCACCACCTTCTGCTGGTTGCCGCCCGACAGATACAGCACCGACTGGTCCTTGCCGATGGAGCGGATCGACAGCTTGCCCTCCCACTCCCGCGACAGCGCGCGCATCTTCTGAAGCGGCGCAAGCACACGCCGGCGGCCGAACTTGGCGAGCCAGCCGAGCCCGATATTCTCGCTCACATTGAGCGTGTCGAAGAAGCCGTCGAGCTTGCGGTCCTCGCTGACATAGGCGATGCCGTCGGCGACCGCCTGGGCGGGGAGACTGTAGCGCACCTCGCGGCCGTCGAGCCAGATCCGGCCGCCCCCAAAATTGCGCTTGGTGTGGCCCATGATGACCTTGGCGACCTCGCTCCGCCCCGAACCGATCAGGCCGGCGATGCCGGTGATCTGGCCGGGAAAGATCGAGAACGACATGTTGTTGACCATGGCGCCCATGCGGATGTTCTCGACTCTCAGCACCGGCAGCGCCGAGCGCACGGCATGCGGGGCCCTGGGCACGTGCAACCGCTCGTTCAGCTCCTCGCCGATCATGTGGTGAATGAGGCGCTTGCGGTCGAAGGCGGATGCCTCGCCCGTGACCATCAGCCGGCCGTTGCGCAGCACCGAGATCCGGTCGGAATGGTTGAGCGCCTCCTCGAGCGCATGCGAGATGAAGATCATGGCGACGCCGTCGGCCTGCAGGGTCCGCATCAGGTCGAACAGATGGTCGGTCTCCTCGGGCGTCAGCGCCGCCGTCGGCTCGTCGAGGATGATCACGCGGGCCTGGTTCAGCACAGCCCGGGCGATTTCCACCATCTGCCGTTTGGCGGTGGACAGGGTGCCGGCGAGCTGCGACGGGTCGACCTTGAAATTCAGCCGCTGCAGCACCTGCCGGGCCGAATTGCGCACCTTGCGCACCGAGTTGAACGCGCTCTCGCGGCCCAGCACCATGTTCTGCGCCACGGTGAGCTGCGGCACCAGGCTGGTCTCCTGGTAGACCATCGAGATGCCGTGCCGGCTCGCGTCCTTGGGCGCGGAGAACTTCACCACCTCGCCATTGATGCGCAAGGTCCCCGCGCTCGGGGCGATGACGCCGGCGATCAGCTTGCACAGGGTCGACTTGCCGGCGCCATTCTCGCCGGCGAGCGCGTGGATCTCGCCCGGATAGAGCTCGAAATTGGCGTCCTCCAGCGCGTTGATGCCGCCGTAGCTCTTGGTGACGTTTTCGAGGCTGATGATCGGCTGGCGGCTCATGCGGATTCCCTCGCAATCGAGAAGCGGAGGACTTCGCCGCTGGCCCGGCTCACCGCGATCACGTCGCCGTTCCACTCGACGGCATCGCTGATCGCATGGCGTGCGCCGTTGGCGCGGGAATGGGCGGAAGAGGTGGGGATGAAGGCCTTGTCGGTCGCAAGCACGAGGCCGTAGGAAAAGGACGGAGCCCAGGGCTTGATCTCCCCGAACAGCCGCGTGGCGCCGAGCTCGATCGGGAAGTCGTGGCTGAACTCGGGATTGGCGCGGGGCGAGAGCCAGTGACGGGGATCGATCGTGGCCTTCATCTCGGCCACGAATTCCGTCTCGGTCTTGAGAAATTCGATCAGCGGGTCGCGCCGCGACAGGCAGGAGAGGAGATAGCCCGTCCCGGTGGCGCGGATGCGGCCGAGATAGGCCGGAAATCCCGACTGCCGGACCTTGCCCGCGAGATCGACGATGGCCGCGCGTTCGAGCAGGCTGACGATCAGCTCGCCGCCCGCGTCGCGGGCCAGCCCCATCGGGCAATGCAGACCGGCCGCCAATTGCCGCGTCGCGCCGTTACGGCTGATCGCCACCACCTGGCCGCGCCCGGCCTCGTCCCAGGGCGCACGCGACAGGATGTCCTCGCCCGCACGGTAGCCGCTGTCGACAATGGCGATCTCCTCTTCCGAGAGGAACAGGCAGTCGGTCACCGAGGCAAGACCCTCCGGCTGTCCCCAGCCAGCCAGCGCCGATCCCGCCTTGTCACGCACGGCGAAGCTGCCGTCGGCCAGGCCGATGCCGATTGCTCCAGCCGGGCTCGCGCAGAGCGCCGTCACCGGCTGGTCGAAGCTGCACCAGAGCCGGGGCTCGTCCCCCCAGCGGGATATCGCCAGAACCGTGTTGCCCGAGCTCAGGAGCAGGAGGGCGTCATCCACCACGCACAGCGCCTGCGGGGCTTCGACCTTGATGCCCGCGGCATCGTCGATGGTCGTGTTGGGGCCGAGAACGCCCTCCAGGGTCATCGCCGGCGGTGCCTCTCGTCTGGATCTGAAAAACATGACCTAGCCTTTCCCCCAGTAGCTCTGCGGCCCGGTCCAGCGCCGATCCGCGTCGGCGAGCTCGAGCCGGCCGATCTTGTCGTTGGTCACGCCGCCCAGATAGAGCGCGCCCTCGTGCTCGCGCATCGAGGTAATCATGTAGAGCGGCCCGTCCGGCGCATCCCACAGCGCGTCGACGATCCTGCCTGCGCCATCGGTCCTGAGCACGCCACCGATGTTCAGATTGCCGAACAGCCAGTTGGTCGGCGGCACCCGCTTGGTCATTCGCTGCCTCAACCCCGGATATTTCATCGCCTGGTCGAGGATGGCGTTGCGCATGCCCGCCAGCGCGATCCAGTAGCCGCCGTCCGACGAGCGGTTGATGTTGTCGGGATAGCCGGGCAGGCCGTCGAGGAAGACCCGCGGTCCGGCGGCAAGGTCGGCCAGATCGAAGATCAGGATCGAGCAGCCCCAGGTGCTCGCCACCAGAAGATGCCTGCCGTCATGGGTGACGCAGACGCCGTTCGGAAACACCAGGTTGTCGCAGACCGTACGCGTCTTCTTCGTCTTCGGATCGTAGCTCAGCAGCCGGCCGTTGGGCCGCCCCTCGAGCAGGTCGAGGCCCCAGTTGTCGATGTCGTAGCGCTTGGTCGCGTCGGTAAAATAGATCGTGCCGTCGGGGGCGATGTCGAGATCGTCGGCCATGCGGATCGAGGTGTCGTCCTGGACGCTCATGAGGCTGCGCCCGGTCTGGTCGGTCAGCAGTTCGACGGCGCCGTCAAGGGTCACGCGCAGGAGCCCCATGCCGGCGACGCAGGCGACGATCCGGTCCTCGGCGTCGAAGGCGAGGCCGAGCGGACGGCCGCCGATCTTGGCCAGGACGCTGATCTCGGAATGGTCCGGCCCGGAGAGCTTGAGGATCCGCCCGTCGCGGTTGCCGCAATAGAGATTGCCGTCGCGGTCGAGGATGACATCCTCGGGACCGTCGAGGTCTCCCGCGCCGAGGATCCGCGCCTGGGCGAGTTTCGGCGCCTTCTCGTGCGGCATCAGGCCGGCCATGCCTTTGGTGGGCTCGAGCGTGACCTTGACGGGGTCGAGATAGGTCGAGGCCAGAAGGCGGTGCCGGTTCTTGCGGAACTTCACGTCGATCGCCAGGATCACGATGATGATCGCGCCCATGCAGAGCTGGACGAAATCGCCGCGAAACCCCGCATTGATCATCGCATTGTTGAAAAGGTAAATTGTCGCAAACCCGATCAGCACCGGCACCACGGCGCCGCGGCCAGGCACGAACCCGCCGAGACCTACCACCAGCGCGGTCAGCACGAAGAACTCCATCCCGATCCCGGTATCTGAACTGATGCTGTTCTGGCGGGCGGCGAACAGGAAGCCCGACAGGCCGACGATCAGGCCGGTCAGCACGTAGGACAGGAAGATCGTCGCCTTGACGCGGATGCCGCCGTGGCGCGCCGCCTTGCGGTTGCCGCCCACCGCCAGCACGTGCCAGCCGAAGGCCGACTGCCGGAACATGACGAAGATCAGGGTCGCCACGGCGAACAGCACCCAGAAGCCGACCGGCATGGTGAGGATCTTCTCGAAGCCGATCCAGTCCCACAGGTCGTCGATGCGGGCGCTGGTGGAGATCTCCACCATCTGCGCCTGCGAGGACAGCGTGAAGATGCCGCGTACGGTGATCATGGTGGCAAGCGTGGTCAAAAGCGCGCCGCAGCCGATCAGGCCGGCGAGCACGCCGTTGGTGGCGCCGATCAGGGCGCCGCAGGCGAGGCTTGCCGCCAGCACCACGGGCACCGGAAGACCAAGAATGTGAAAGCAGAACAGCGCCACGAAGGCCGACATGGCGAAATTCGAGCCCACCGACAGATCGATCCCGCCGACCGCGACGACGATCAGCATGGCGAGCACGATCAGCCCGCCATCGGCCGAGTACTGCGCGAGATTCCGCAGGTTGGAGGCGACGAAATAGTTCTCCGTGGTCAAGGCGACGCCCACGACCACGCAGACGAAGGCCAGGAAGGGGATCATGCTCTCGACCCAGCCGCTCGACAGGACATCGGCGAGAATGCGCCGCGGCGACAGCATGAACCGCGGGACCGGCTGCTTCGGCAGACTGGAGAACTTGAAATCGGCTGACATGGATACGTCCCATCAAGGAGGACCCGCAGGGCCGGCTACAGCCCTGCGGGAACGAGTGCCTCTGGTTGCCGGTTACATCTTCCAGCAGAGGCCCGGATCGTAGGCGTCGCCGCCCTTGATGATCTTCATCGGCGATTCGACCGACATCATCGCCCCGTCGGCGCCCGAAGCGCCCTGCAGCAGCAGGTCGACCATCGTGCCGGCGTCGCGGCCCTGGCCGTCGGCGTCGTAGCTCCAGACCCGGTCGAGCACATTGTCCTCGACTGCCTTGCAGGCGACGTCGTCGCCGCCGCCGGTGGCGTAGACCAGCACGCTGTCGGCAAGGCCGGCGTCCTTCACCGCATTGCCCGCGCCCATGGTGTGGACGTCCCAGTGGCCGAAGACGGCGCAGAGGTCCGGGTGCTGCTGCAGCACGGTGGCGGTGATCTGGCGCGCCTTCTCCGGCTCCCAGTCCGACGCCTGGTTGGAGACGACCTCGATCTCCTTGTGCGCCTCGAACACCTTGAAAGCGGCCTCGTTCATGATGACGCTGTCGGCCGCAGTCAACTGGCCGGGCACGATCGACACCTTGCCGGACTTGCCGCTGCCCTCGCCGCATTCCTTGACGATGTCCTCGGCGATCTCCCGGCCGATGCGCTCCCAGTTGGCGCCGACGAAAGCCGCCGACGGCTGGTTCGATTGCAGGTTGATCTGCAGCACCTTGATGCCTTCGGACTCGGCCTGCTTGATCTGGCGCGCCAGGAGCTGCACGGTCGGATTGTGCACCACCAGCACGTCGGGCTTCTCGCTGATCGCCTTGGCGAGCAGCTCCGCCATCGCGCCGGTGTTGAAGGCCGCGTCGCGAACGTCGATCGTGTAGCCGTGCATGTCGGCATGTTCGCGCATCCGCCGCGCCCAGCCCTCGGTCAGGGAAATTCCCATCGCGATGGGCACGAAGACGACCTTCTTGCCCGAAATGTCGGTGTCGGCGGATGCCTGCGTGCCGGATGCAAGCAGGACGCCGGCTCCGATCATGAGTCCATGCGCGGCACTGCGGATCTTGTTTCCCAATTTAATCACCATAGTCTCCTCCATTGGTGGTTCGGTCGTGTCAGAGATCGCCGACGGCGTCGGTTTCCGTGTCCCTGGGGTTGAGATAATTGTCTGCGACGATCGCAACCATCAGCACGAGCCCCTTGAGCACGTCCTGGGTCTGGGATGTGAAATTCATGAGCGTCATGCCGTTGCGCAGCACCGCGATCAGCGCCACGCCGATGACGATGTTCCAGACGCCCCCGCGGCCGCCGCGCAGCGGGATGCCGCCGAGCACCACGACGAGGACGACCTCGAACAGCAGCGTGCCGTTGGTGACCGTGCGGAAATCGACCGCGCCGCTCGCCGCCGAGGTCACCAGCCCGGCGCAGAGCGCCATCATCGCCGCGAAGACATAGACGACGATGGTCGTGGTGCGCACGGGCAGGCCGGTCAGGCGCGCCGCCTGGAAATTGTCGCCCATCGCGTAGATCGTCCGGCCCGCCGCCGTCCCCCGCAGCAGGACCCAGGTGACGATCAGCGCCGCCACCATCAGCGCGACCGGCGTCGGCAGGCCCGGCACGATGTCGCCCGACAGGAAGATCACCGCCGGATTGTCCTTCGACAGCAGCAGCAGGAACTCGCCGCGCAGGATGGCGAAGCGGAAAAACCCGGTGACGGCCATGGCCGAGGCGAGCGTCGCCAGCATCGCCGGGATCTCGACATAGGCGATCAGCCAGGCGTTCGCCAGGCCCACCATCGCCATCGCCGCGACGGTCAGCACAAGCGCGGTGACGACCGGTATGTCGGCATTGATGAAGATGCTGAAGGTGGTCGCGCCGGCGACCATCACGGCGATCAGCGACAGGTCCAGCCCGCGCGAGATGATGACCACGGCCATGCCGCACCCCAGGATCACCAGCGACGCCGAGTTCGACAGGATGATCTCGAGGTTGCCGGGTGTGGCGAAGCCATCGACGGCGATGGAAAAGGCCGCCACCAGCGCCACGGTGACCGCCATCACCACGATTTCGAGCAGCCTGCCCTTACGCTTGCTTGTCCTGAGCATCGAGAGAATCTCAGCCATTGAGCCCGATCTCCCTTCCGGCCCGGCCGGTCTGGCCGCCGCCCTCGATCTGAAGGATCTCCCGGGCTTCCTCCGGGCTTGCGATTTCGAAGGACAGCTCCTCTAGGATCCTGCGGATCTTGAGCACCTGCGCGGCGCTCGAGGCCGCGAGCAGGCCCTTGCCCAGGAACAGGCTGTCGCCGAGGCCGACGCGGACGTGTCCGCCCATGATGGCGCCCATGGTCGCCAGCGGGATCTGGTGGCGGCCGGCGGCCTGCACCGAGAATTCATAGGCGCCGCGGCCGAACAGCCGGTCCGCCGTGCTGCGGATCAGGAACAGGTTCTCGGGATCCGCATTGAGGCCTCCGGCGATGCCGAGACTGCATTGCAGGAACAGCGGCCCCTTGATCAGCCCCTCGTCGACCAGTTGCGCCAGATTGTGGAGGTGGCCGAGATCATGGCAGGCGAAGGCGTAGCGCGGATCGTGTCCGTCGCCGAACCGGGCAAGGGCGGATTTGATGTCGCGGAAGCTGTTCCTCAGAACCCCGTCTTCCGAGGCCTCGAGATAGGGTTTTTCCCAGGCGAACTTCCAGTCGGAGACGCCGCGCGCGGCCCGGCTGAAACAGTAATTCACCGATCCCATGTCGATCGAGCAGAAATCGGGGGTCACGGCGCGCGGGAACCGGGCGCCGTCGCGCGGCGCCGGGATCTCGATCAGGGCGTCGGTCTCGGCGGCGATCCCGGGAAGGACCAGGTCGAACACGGCCGGATCGTCGGTCGGGCTGCCGTCGGAGGGATTGCGTGCATGAAGATGCAGGATCGAGGCGCCGGCGCGCGCGGCTTCGACCGCCTGCCTGGTGATCTGGTCGGGCGTGAACGGCAGGCTGTCGGACATCGACGGGGTGTGGACCCGGCCGGTCACCGCGCAGGAAATGATCACCTTGCGCCGGACGGGCTTCATCGGCCGCGCTCCCGCGCGGCGGTCGATCCGCTGTGACGTGTCTGCGCGGCCGCGAATGCACCGCCTTGCCCGGAATGTCGCATCGTCCTCCCCCGCCGCGCTCTCCCTGCGCGAATGGGTCGACACTAGTCCGGGCATTCAAAGCCGTATATGTGCTTTACCTACAGTCGATGTGCTATTTTATGTCAGCTATATATACTGGATCGGCAGCACGGGACCGGCATCCGGGTCACCGCCCCGGGTCAGCATGGGAGAGACGCTTGGAGACCGAGGCCCTGACGGCGGTGCTGGACATCCTCCAGAAGATCAACCGCGAGGAGGACGAGGCCGGCATCGTGGCGGCGGTGGACAGGCTCGCGAGGCTTGCGCCGCCCGCGATGCGGTCCGAGGACCTGCATCATCTGCAATCGACGATCCTACAGATCAGCCAGTCGCGTCGCGAAACGGTGCTGTCCGAAAACGGACTCAGCCTTCTCATCGAAACAACCCATGACCTGTCCAAAACCCTGGAACTGCCGAGCCTGTTCCGGACCATCGTCTCCAGGGCCCGCAGCCTTGTCGGCGCCAATCTCGCCTGGGTGACGATCCTCGACGAGGACAGCGGCCTGTTCCGCTCGGTCGCCTCGGAAGGATATCTCTCGCCCTCTGCCGCCGTCATGACCAGCAATTTCGAATATGGCGCGGTCAGCCTGATCATGCAGTCGAAGAGCTTCTTCGACACCCAGGACTATCTCAACGACACCCGCTTCAAGCACCTGCCCGAGCTCGACCGGGCCTTCCGCATCGAGAACATCGTCTCGCTGGCGGGGTTCCCGATCATGGCCGACGGCGAGGTCCACGGCTTCCTGTTCGTGGCCGACCGCTACGCCCGCAAGCTGAGCGGACGCAACATGTCGGTGCTCGGCTCCTTCGCGCTGCATGCCGGCGTGGCGATGCGCAACGCCAACGCGTTCCGGCTGCTGTCGGAAGCGCTGGCCGAGGCGCAGCGCAACCGCAATGCGCTGATCGAACACATCCAGCGGGTCGAGGCGTCGGCGGCGGTCCACGACGAGATGACGTCGCTGCTCGCCGCCGGCGGCGAGATGCAGAAATTCCTGCAGCGGATGGCCAACCAGATCTCAGGCGCCATCTTCCTGTTCGACGACGAGCTCAGGATCCGCGACGAATATGTCGCGAGCGCCTATCGCGGCCGCTTCGCCGCCGACCTCAAATCCGGCGAGTTCGAGACCACGCCGCTGATCCGCTCGACCTCACAGTCGCGGCACACCGGCCGGTCGGTGGTCATGCACGCCGCGGCCGAGGAACAGTGCCGCGTGATCGCGCTGCACGGCTGGATCGGCAGCGGCGAGTGCCTGGTCGTCTGCCATCAGGGCGAACTCGACGCCATCGAGATCCGCAACCTTGAGCGCAGCGCCGTCGCCCTGTCGATCGCCAAGCTGTGGAACGAAAAGCGGGAAACCGAGAAGCTGATCGCCTCGTCGACGCTGCTGCGGCATCTGGTCGCCGTCACGCCCGCCGACCCCTCGACGGTCTCGGCCGTCCGCGACCGGCTGGGCCTTTCGTCCGACGAGCCGGTCATGCTGGCGCTGATCGCCGTCCCCCGGCACGACCGGGTCGCGCACTCGGCCGCCATCCAGGACTGCGCGTCGCGAACCAACGTGCTGGTCGACCTCCTGGACGACGCCTATGTGGGGCTGGGCTCAGAGGGCGCGCTGCGCGCCTTCCTGCAGCAGCTTGCAAGGACCACGAAAGGCTGGAAGCCGGGCGGCGTGCTGTCGGATCCGTTCCCCGAGCTGACGGCCGCCTCGGCCCGCTACGGGCAGATGAGCAGGGCGCTCACGGTGATGATGAAGATGAAGCCGCTCGACCGTTTCATCGCCCAGTCCGAGATCAATTTCTTCGCCCGGATCTTCGAGACCGGTGATCCGGCGAGCCTGGCGCGATACATGGAGCAGATGCTCCGCCCGATCGACGCACGCGGGCCGCGGCAGGCGGCGGAGCTGAAAAAGACGCTGCTGTGCTATCTCGAGGGCCAGTACAACATCAGGCGCGCCGCCGACACTCTCGGCGTCCACATCAACACGGTCCGCCAGCGGCTCGACACGCTAAGGCAGATCACCGGCGGCTGGGACGACCCGGTCCGCGCGCTGGAGCTGCACATCGCGCTGCGCCTGGCCCATCTGCTCGAGACCGGCCCCGACGAAGCCGCGCCTCCCGCCCGCTGACGCCGGCGCGGGGCGGAAGCCGTGGCTGAAGCTGCTCGACAGGCTCGAGCCGCCTGCCTCTCGCATCGTGCTCAAGACGAAACCGTCCCAGCCTGGCCGACGGCGAGGAGGCCGTTGGGCCGTCCGCCCCGGCGCAAATTCCTATGGGATTCCTATTTTGTTGGGGGCTCGCCTGTCTCGAACCTTTACGCGGCGTCGTGGCATGGTTGCGTCAGGTGCCAGGCCGGCCCGATCCTGCGAATGCCCGAGGCGTCGCAGACCGGGCTAAGGGCGCGGCGGCACGGGACGTGGCGCCGCCGGCGCCCCAACAGACGAGGTGCGACATGTTTTTCGACTATGCCCTGGGCGGCGCCGTGACGCTGTTCATCACCGCCTATCTTCTCATCGCGCTGCTGCGCCCGGAACGGTTCTGACCGGCCGGGCGGGGTGTCCGGCCGCGCCGTTCGCCGGCGCCCTCAGCGCCTCTCCGCGGCCCTGCCAGCGCCGCGAGCCTTTGTTTCGTCCTCAACGGGAGCCATCCATGAGCCAGTCCCCCTCCGCGAGCCTGTTCGACGGCCGCATTCTCATCCCCGCCCTTTCCGGCGCGGTCCGGAAGCTCAATCCCCGCACGCTGGCGCAGAACCCGGTGATGTTCGTCGTCGCCGTCGTCTCGGTGCTGACGACCGTGCTTTTCTTCAAGGACGCCGCCACCGGCGCGGGCAATCTCGGCTTTTCCTTCCAGATCCTTCTCTGGCTCTGGTTCACGCTGCTGTTTGCCAACTTCGCCGAAGCTGTCGCCGAAGGGCGCGGCAAGGCGCAGGCCGAATCGCTGCGCCGCTCGCGCAGCGAGACCCAGGCGCGGCTGCTCGCCGATCCGGACAGCCGCGCCGTCACGCTTGTGCCCGGCACGAGCCTGAAGGTGGGCGACGTGGTGCTGGTCGAGGCAGGCGAGATCATTCCCTCGGACGGCGAGATCGTCGAGGGCATCGCCTCGGTCAACGAAGCGGCGATCACCGGGGAGTCGGCGCCGGTGATCCGCGAATCGGGCGGCGACCGCTCGGCCGTGACCGGCGGCACCCAGGTGCTGTCGGACTGGATCAAGGTCCGGATCACGGCCGCCGCAGGGTCGACCTTCATCGACCGGATGATCGCGCTGGTCGAGGGCGCCGAACGGCAGAAGACCCCCAACGAGATCGCGCTCAACGTGCTGCTTGCGGGCCTCACGCTGATCTTCGTGCTGGCAACCGCGACGATCCCGGCGTTTGCGGCCTATGCCGGCGGCTCGATCCCGGTGATCGTGCTGGTGGCGCTGTTCGTGACGCTGATCCCGACCACGATCGGGGCGCTGCTCTCGGCCATCGGCATCGCCGGCATGGACCGGCTGGTGCGCTTCAACGTGCTCGCCATGTCGGGCCGCGCCGTGGAAGCGGCGGGCGACGTCGACACGCTGCTCTTGGACAAGACCGGCACGATCACCCTCGGCAACCGCCAGGCGACCGAGTTCCGGCCAGTCAAGGGCGTGAGCGAACAGGAACTCGCCGACGCGGCGCAACTGGCCTCGCTTGCCGACGAGACGCCCGAGGGCCGCTCGATCGTCGTGCTGGCCAAGGAAAACTACGGCATCCGCGGCCGCGACATGCAGTCGCTGCATGCGCATTTCGTACCCTTCACCGCACAGAGCCGCATGAGCGGCGTCGACTTCGAGGGCTCCTCAATCCGCAAGGGCGCCGTCGATGCGGTGCTCCGCCATGTCGAGCAGGCGGCGGCGGTAGGCGGCTCCACCCGCGCCAGTGCGGACAGCAAGCGGGACCTCGAGGCGATTGCCAGCGACATCGCCAAGTCGGGGGGCACGCCG
Source organism: Hoeflea sp. BAL378 (assembly GCF_000759435.1). Classification (GTDB taxonomy): domain Bacteria; phylum Pseudomonadota; class Alphaproteobacteria; order Rhizobiales; family Rhizobiaceae; genus Hoeflea. The sequence continues at coordinate 17,050 of NZ_JRJG01000036.1, read as the reverse complement.
CTCGCCGTGGTCAAGGACGGCAGGCTACTGGGCGTTATCCATCTCAAGGACATCGTCAAGGGCGGCATCCGCGAGCGCTTTTCCGAGCTGCGGCGCATGGGCATCCGCACGGTGATGATCACGGGCGACAATCCGATGACGGCGGCGGCGATCGCCGCCGAAGCGGGCGTCGACGATTTCCTCGCCGAGGCGACGCCTGAGAACAAGCTGCAGCTCATCCGCCAGGAACAGGCCAAGGGCAAGCTCGTGGCCATGTGCGGCGACGGCACCAATGACGCGCCGGCGCTCGCCCAGGCCGATGTCGGCGTGGCGATGAACACCGGCACGGTGGCGGCGCGGGAGGCCGGCAACATGGTGGATCTCGATTCCGACCCGACCAAGCTCATCGAGATCGTCGAGATCGGCAAGCAGCTCCTGATGACGCGCGGCGCGCTGACGACCTTCTCGATCTCCAATGACGTCGCCAAATACTTCGCCATCGTACCGGCGATGTTCATCGGACTCTACCCCGGGCTGGGCGCGCTCAACATCATGGGGCTGGCTACGCCCGAGAGCGCCATCCTGTCGGCCATTATCTTCAACGCGCTCATCATCATCGCGCTCATCCCGCTGTCGCTCAGGGGCGTGGCCTACAAGGCGATCGGCGCGGACGGGCTGCTGCGGCGCAACCTTCTCATCTACGGGCTTGGCGGCCTGATCGCGCCGTTCATAGGCATCAAGGCGATCGACCTCGCCGTCACCGCCCTCGGCCTCGCCTGATCACAGGAGTTCACGACATGACGTATCTCTATTTCCTTCTCGGCCTGGCGGTGTTCGGGGGTCTCCTGGTGATGACCGCCGGCGCCGACCGGGTCTGATCCTTCAAGCCTGACCGGAGATTTTCCGATGTTGTTATACGCCACACTCTTCGTCGTTCTCGTCGTCGGCGGCACAGCGCTCCTCTCCTGGCCGCTCGGCCGGTACATGAAATGGGCGATGGACCCCGCCGATCCCTCGTCCGGCCTTGCCGGCTGGCAGACCCGCGCCTTCAGGGCCGTGGGCGGTCCGCTGACCGCACCGGACCAGGACTGGAAGCGCTACATGGTCGCCATGCTCGCCTTCAACGGGGTGATGTTCACGATCACCTTCGCCCTGCTGGCGCTGCAGCAGCATCTGCCGCTCAATCCCGATGGCAAGCAGGCGCTCGAGGGCAGCCTGATCTTCAACACGGCGGCGTCGTTCACCTCGAACACCAATCTGCAGCACTATTCGGGCGAGGTGTCGCTGAGCTACCTGTCGCAGCTCGGCGGGCTGATGTGGTTGCAGTTCGTCTCCGCCGCCACCGGCATCGCGGCGCTTGCCGCGCTCGCCCGCGGGCTTGCCGGCCGGCCGCTCGGCAATTTCTTCATCGACGTGCAGCGCGCCTGCTTCCTCGTGCTGCTGCCGCTGGCCTTCGCGCTGGCGATCCTGCTGGTGCTCGGCGGGGTGCCGATGACGTTCGACGGCAGCGCCATCGCCACCACGCTCGAAGGCGTGCAGCAAACCATTGCGCGGGGCCCGGTCGCGGCCTTTGTCGCCATCAAGCAGCTCGGCACCAATGGCGGCGGCTTTTTCGGCCCCAATTCGACCCATCCGCTGGAGAACCCGACCTTCTGGACCAACATCGTCCAGATGATCGCCATCGTGCTGGTGCCGATGGCCTGCGTCTGGATGTTCGGGCGGATCATCGGCCGCATGCGCCATGCCGGCGTGATCTTCGCGGTGATGCTGGCCTTCCTCGCCGTCAAGATCACCGGCGCCGTCTATTTCGAGAGCGCCCCCACCCAGGCCTTCGCCCATCTGCCGATCGACCAGGCCGTGGGCAATCTCGAGGGCAAGGAAATGCGTTTCGGCCCGGCCTCAGGCCCGCTCTGGTCGGTGCTGACCACCTCGACCTCGAACGGTTCGGTCGGCGCGATGCATGACAGCCTCAACCCGCTGACCGGGCTGATGCCGATGGTCGGCATGTGGCTCAACGCGACCTTCGGCGGCGTCGGCGTCGGCATGATCAACATGTTCCTCTACATCATCCTGGGCGTGTTCATCGCCGGCATGATGATCGGCCGCACGCCGGACTATCTGGGCTGGCGGGTGGAATCGCGGGAGGTGAAGCTTGCGGTGTTCGCCCTGCTCGCGCACGGCCTGTTCATCCTGGGCGGCACGGCGCTGTTTGCGGCGACCCCATGGGGCGTTGACACGCTCGCCAATGCCGGGCCGCACGGCTTCTCGGAAATCCTCTACGAGTTCTCCTCCGCCAGCGCCAACAACGGCTCGGGCTTCGAGGGACTCGGCGACAACACCGCGCCGTGGAACATCGCCACCGGCATCATCATGCTGCTGGCGCGCTTCATCCCGATCCTGCTGCCGCTCGCCATCGTCGGCTCGCTGTCGTCCAAGCGCCGCAGCGCCGAATCGGGCGGCACGCTCTCGGTCGAGGGCGGGGTCTTCGCCACCATGCTCGCCGCCACCATCCTGGTTGTCGGCGCGCTCACCTTCTTCCCGGCGGCGACGCTCGGCCCGATCGCCGAACACGTCACCTACATGAACTGACCGGAGGTCACGACCATGCATTCCCTACTGGCAAGCATCCGCATCGCCGCCGCGACCCTGCTGATCTGCGTCGCGGGGTACACCACCGCCGTCTGGGCCGTGGCCCGGGCTTTCGCCCCCGACGCGGCGAAGGGCTCGCTGATCACGGCCGGGGACGGCACGATCATCGGCAGCCGGCAGGTGGCGCAGGCCTTCACGCGACCTGGGTATGTCTGGCCGCGGCCGTCGGCCGTCGACTACAACGCGGCGGGCGCCGGCGGCAGCAACACGTCGCCGACCAGCCCGGACCTGGCCGTCCGCGGCCGGGAGATCGCCGATCGCTACGGCGCCACGCCTCAGACTCCGCTGCCGGCCGACCTCGCCGCCGCGTCCGGCGCCGGGCTCGATCCGCATATCTCCGAGGCGGGCGCGCTCTACCAAGCGGCCCGCGTCGCCGCGGCGCGCGGAGTGGAGCCGGCCCGGGTCGAGGCGCTGATCCGGTCGGCCGCCGTGGCGCCGGGCGGCTTGCCGACGCGGGAACGCATCGTCAATGTGCTGGAGCTTAACCTTGCGCTCGACAAGCTGTAAGCATCGGGGGACGGCGGCGGCGAGCGCCGCCGTCCCCCGACAGGAACATGACGATGGCTTCTGACGATCTGCGCAACGACGCCCTGCGGCCGTCCCCGGACGCGCTGCTCGAGAAGGCGGTGCAGGAAACCCGCGGCCGGCTCAAGATCTTCCTCGGCGCGGCCCCTGGCGTCGGCAAGACCTACGAGATGCTAATGTCCGGCCGGGCCCGCAAATCCGACGGCTGCGACGTGGTCATCGGCGTGGTCGAGACCCATGGCCGCAAGGAGACCGAGGCGCTGGTGCGCGGCCTCGAGGTGATTCCGCGGACAAGGATCGCCTACAAGGGCCGGGTGCTCGAGGAAATGGACCTCGACGCCGTGCTCGAGCGCGCTCCCTCGCTGGTGCTGGTGGATGAGCTGGCGCACACCAACGCCCCCGGCAGCCGGCATCCCAAACGCTACCATGACGTGCTCGAACTGCTCGACCGCGGCATCGACGTCTACACGACGCTCAACATCCAGCATGTCGAAAGCCTCAACGACGTGGTGGCGCAGATCACCCGCATCCGGGTTCGCGAAACGGTCCCCGATTCGGTCATCGATCGCGCCGACGACGTCGAGATCATCGACCTGACGCCGGATGATCTGATCAAGCGGCTTCACGAGGGCAAGGTCTATCTGCCGATGACGGCCAAGCGCGCGGCCGAGAACTATTTCTCGCCGGGCAACCTCACGGCGCTGCGCGAGCTGGCGCTGCGGCGCACCGCGCAGCGGGTCGACCAGCAGCTTCTGTCGCAGATGCAGGCGAGCGCCATCAAGGGGCCCTGGCCGGCGGGCGAGCGCATCCTCGTCTGCGTCAGCCAGGATGCGCGCTCGGCGGGCCTGGTCCGCTATGCCAAGCGCCTGGCCGACAAGCTGCATGCGCCCTGGACGGCGCTGCATGTGGAAGACCGGCGCAGCCTCGGCCTTGGCGAGGAGGAGCGCGACAGCATTGCCGAAGCGCTGCGCCTGGCGCAGAGCCTGGGCGGGGACGCGGTCACCATCCCCGGCGGCGACCATCCCGTCGCCGACGACCTCGTCGGCTATGCCGAGGCGAACAACATCACCCATATCGTCTTGGGAAAGAGCGACCGGTCGCGCTGGTTCGAGATCGTCAACGGATCGGTCGTGCACGAGCTTGTGCGCCGCGCCGGCAGCATCAGCGTCCATGTCGTCGCGGGCGAGCCGCCGGAGGCGCGCAGCGCCAGGCGGGCGGTCGAGCCCGCCCGTCCCAGGCCCGCCTTCGAATGGAGGCCCTATCTCCTCTCCACGCTGATCGTCGCCGCGGCGACGGCGATCGGGATGCTGCCCTGGCCCTGGCTCGGGGTCGAGCATATCGGCCTGATCTTCATCACGGCGGTGGTCGCGGTCTCGGTGCGCCACGGCCTCTGGCCCTCGCTCTATGCCAGCGCGGTCTCGGCGCTCGCCTACAATTTCTTTTTCACCGACCCCTACCACACGCTCTATATTTCCCGGCCGCGGGAGTTCATCTCCGTCGTCTTCTTCATGATCGTCGCGGTGATCGTCTCCAATGTCGCCGCACGGGCGCGGACCCAGACGGTGGCGGCCAAGACGAGAGCGCGCGCCACCCAATCGCTCTATTCCTTCAGCCGCAAGCTTGCCGGGGCCGGCGTGCTCGAGGACGTGCTGTGGGCGACCGCCTACCAGATGGCGTCGATGCTGAAGGTGCGCGTGGTGATCCTGCTTCCCGAGGACGGAACGGTCGCGGTCAGGGCCGGCTATCCCCCCGACGACACGTTGATCGACGCCGACATCGCCGCGGCGCGATGGGCCTGGGAGCACAATCGGCCGGCCGGCCGCGGCGCCGACACCCTGCCGGGCGCCAAGCGGCTCTATCTGCCGCTGATCACCGGCAACACCCCGGTGGGGGTGATCGGGCTCGACAATGACCGGGACGGCCCGCTGCTCACGCCCGAGCAGCAGCGGCTGTTTGATTCGCTCGCCGACCAGGCGGCGGTGGCCATCGAGCGCATCCAGTTGGTCGAGGCGGTCGACAAGGCAAAGCTCGCGGCGGAGGCCGACAAGCTGCGCTCGGCGCTGCTCGCCTCGATCTCGCACGACCTCAAGACCCCGCTGGCCTCCATCCTCGGCGCGGCCGGGACGTTGCGGGACTATTCCGACGCCATGTCGCCCGCCGATCGCGCCGACCTGCTTGCGACGGTGGTCGACGAGGCCGAGCGGCTCAACCGCTTCATCGCCAATCTTCTCGACATGTCGCGGCTGGAGACCGGGGCGATGGAGCCCAATGCGTCGCTCATCTATCTCGACGACATCGTCGGCTCGGCACTGCGCCGCGCGCGCAAGATCATGGCGCAGCACACGATCAGCACCGACATTCCCTCCGACCTGCCGATGCTCAAGGTGGATCCGGTGCTGTTCGAGCAGGTGCTGTTCAACCTGTTCGACAATGCCGCCAAATACGCGCCGCCCGGCACCGCGATCCGCATCCGCGCCTGGGATGACGGGCGCTGGATGACTATCCAGGTGCTGGACGAAGGCGCGGGCATCCCGCAGGCCGACCTCGAACGCGTCTTCGACAGTTTCCACCGCGTGCGCAAGCGCGACCACGTGCTGGCCGGCACCGGGCTGGGCCTGTCGATCTGCAAGGGCTTCGTCGAGGCGATGGGCGGAACGATCGCGGCCGGCAACAGGACCGACCGCAGCGGCGCGGTCTTCACCATCCGCATGCCGGTCCCGGCCGCCATGCCAGAGCTGGAAGACATGGAATGACAGGTTCGAGCGTGAAGATACTGGTGGTCGACGACGAACCCGCCATCCGCAGATTGCTGCGCGTCGGCCTGACGGCCGAGGGCTACGCGATCGTCGACGCGACCAACGCCAGGACCGCGATCGAGAAGGTCGCCGCCGAACGGCCCGACCTGATCCTGCTCGATCTCGGGCTGCCCGACATGGCGGGGCACGATCTCCTGGCCAGATGGCGCGGCGAAGGTCTCGAGCTGCCGATTATCATCCTGTCGAGCCGGACCGACGAGACCGGCATTGTCAAGGCGCTGGAACTGGGCGCGGACGACTATGTCGCCAAGCCGTTCGGCACCAGGGAGCTGGCGGCCCGCATCCGAGTCGCGCTGCGCCACAGGCTGCAGCAGCAGGGCGAGCGGCCGGTCTTCCAGACCGGAGAGCTTTCCGTCGACCTGGTCAAGCGGATCGTCAAGGTCGGCGGCGCGGAGGTGAAGCTGTCGCCCAAGGAATACGACATCCTGAGGGTGCTGGTGCAGCATGCGGGCAAGGTGATCACCCACCAGCACCTGCTCAACCAAGTCTGGGGCGGATCGGCCGACGTCCAGTACCTGCGCATCTATGTGCGGCAGCTCCGCCAGAAGATCGAGAAGAGCCCCAACGAGCCGCACCACATCACCACCGAGACCGGCGTCGGCTACCGGCTGCGCGAGGCCGATTGAGGCAGAAGGCGCGGAGGTCCCGGCCACGGCCGGGCCCCTGAATTGAGGCCGGAATCCCTTAAAGGAGACCGCGTCCGGGGGCGCCGTGCGCCGGCGCAGCGCCTTCGTGCCGGGGCTGGAACGAAATGCCATCATTGCGGGACGAAATGGGTGTTGAGGCGTGTTTCGCCGCTCCCGGCCGTCGCCTATACACTCCGTTAGGGCCCTGTGCCGCAAGGCATGTGTGCCGGACACTCCGCGTTCGTCCTGGCCGGTTCATGCTTGAAGTCGCCGATTTCCGCATGACATCCGTTCGCTGCGACACAGACCCGGCGTCTCCGCACGTCTTCGCCACCGGGCATCGGCATCAGTCTATGGCCTCTCCTTCGCGCCGGCGGTTTGCGGCGGGGTGCGGGCTTGACTCTGGTCATCTTATTTTGGGCAAGCGGGGAATTTCCATGGCCTCTATCGCAGCTAATCCTGTCCTTCAGCACAACCGGTACAGGGGTCGGCGCCCGGTCTTTATCCTGGCGGCGCTGCTCGCCTCGACGTCGCTCGTCGCCGGTCCGGCGATGGCGGCCGACCGTTCCGCCGGCGGGAGCCCGGCGGCGGCATCCTCCCCGGCGGACGCCGGCGCTCAGGCTGTTACCTGGGAACTGGCCGAGGCGCTGAGGCTCGCGGCATCCCAGGGCCAGTCCTCGCTGATCGCCTCGGTCTACGAAAATGCGCGCGTCACGCCGTTCCGGGCGGAGGCGGTGCGCGGCCAGGCACTGTTGCTGGCGCCCGAACTTTCACGGCAGATCGACCTTGCCACCGACATGGCGCTCGGCCATGCCCGGGCCGCCGCCGGCGCCGCCCTCGGCAGCCCGGCCGCGGCGACGGCCCTTCCGCCGGGCGCGGACCCCACGGTCAATCTCGCCGCCATCCCGGAATTCCAGCGCAACTGGGGACTTGGCGCCATCGGCGCGCAGGACGCGGTCGCCCGCAACCTCACCGGCCGGGGCGTCGTCGTCGGCGTGGTCGACACCGGCATCGACAGGACCGCCAGCGGCGCGCCGCATTCGGAGTTCCAGGGCCGGGTCGACCCGCGCTCGACCTCGCTGTTTCACTGGTACGATCCCAATCTCGCCGTCGAGGCCGGCGACGTGGCCGCCGGCTTCGTCCGGCCGGCCGACGCGTCCGAGGACGGCAACGGGCACGGAACCCATGTCGCGGGCATCATCGGCGCAGCCGCCAATGGCAGCGGCATGCAGGGCGTGGCGCCCGGCGCCTCGTTCCTCGCCATCCAGGCGCTGCCGTCCGTGCAGAAATCGGAGCATGTCGACGAAGGCAACAATTTCGAGATCAACGGCACGAGCTACAACACGGTGGCGCTGAGCTATTGCGGCAGCGACGCCTATCTCGCCGACGAGGACCAGTGCCGCCAGGCCAATCCTTTGGGCATCGGCACCAGCGACGCCATCGCCTATCTGGCCACCCAGAAGGATGTCCGGGTGATCAACGGCTCGTTCGGACCCGATCCGCAAGCGGGCGCCGTCACCTGGGCCACCGGCGACCTTTCGGCCGAGGCCACCGCCGTGCGCGCCTCGCTCAGGGCCGGGCAGATCCTGACGATCGCCGCCGGAAACGAGAGGGCCAAGGCTCCGGTCTATGGCGAGAACCCGTCGGGCATCGGCCTTTTCCCGTTCATCGCGCCTGCCAACGCGTCGAGGACCAACTCCGCCGGCGCCCGCATCTACACGGGCTCGGAGACCGCCGATTTCAGCGACATGACCGACGCCGCCCTGACTGCCGCCGAGGCGGCGGACGGCATCCGGCGCGGCCGCATCCTCGTCGTGGTGGCGACGGATGCGAGCAAGGTCATCGCCCAGTATTCCAACACCTGCGGCGTCGCCGCCGAATGGTGCATCGCCGCGCCGGGCGGCGCCTATGACGACCGGGTGGAGCGGCCGATCGTCTCGACCTATACGGGCGGCAGCTATCAGGCGCTGCAGGGCACGTCGATGGCGGCGCCGCATGTGGCGGGCGCGGTGGCGGTGCTGATCGAGGCGTTCCCGACCTACACGCCGGCGCAGATCGCCAACATCCTGCTGGAGACGGCCGAGGATCTGGGCGCCGCCGGCACGGACGCCGTCTATGGCCGCGGCTTCCTGCGGCTCGACCTGGCGCTGCAGTCCGGCCCCGCCGGCCTCAATCCGGCCGACAAGGGCGCCTATGTCGCCGGCGCCGGCGGACTCGCCGGCCAGAAGATGGTCTGGACCCGGATGATCGACAGTGCCGGCTCGTTCGGCAAGCAGGGCCAGGGCACGCTGGTGCTGGCCGGCAATGCAAGGTTCGCCCAGGGCGTGGTCGTCGAGGGCGGCGAGCTCAGGGTCGACGGCAACCTGACCGGCGCCTCTGTCACCATCGCCAAGGGCGGTCGCGTTTCCGGCAACGGCACGATCACGGCCAATGTCACCTCTTATGGCACGCTGTCGCCGGGCCAGTCCCCCGGCCTCATGACGATCAACGGCAACCTGACGCTGGCGCCGGGCAGCCGGACCGCGATCGAGGTCGATGGACCCGCAGCACAGGTCGGCGCAGGCGGCTTCGACCGGATCCTGGTTTCGGGAAGCGGCCGGACCGCCGCCGTGGGCGGGGTTCTCGCGCCGGTGCTGCGGGGCATTTCCGGCTCCGCCGGCAACAGCTTCACGCCGTCGCTCGGCGCCGGCTTCCGGTTCCTCGATGTGGCCGACGGCCGCGTCACGGGCTCGTTTTCGAGCCTCGCGCAGCCCACGGCCGGGCTCGCCGCCAACACCCGCTTCGACGTCGTCTACGGCGCCAGCAGCCTGACGCTGGCGGCGACGCCCGCGAGCTACGCCAACCTCGCAGCCTTTGGCGTGGCGCAGAGCGGCGCGGCCAGGGGCGTCGGCGCGGCGATCGACGCGGCGCGACCCGCTGCGGGGGTGCGTCCGGGCGACAGTCTCTCGCCGCTGTTTTCGAGCCTCTATCTCGGCACCGCGTCCGGCGTTGCCCAGGGCCTCGAGCAGGCAACGGGGCGGATCTACATCGACAGCGGCCAGTCGGCGGCGCTCTCGGTCGGCCGCTTCGCCGACATGCTCTGGCAGCACCAGACCGGACTGGCGCTTGCGGGCGCGCCCACGGGCGACAGCGTCCGGGTCTGGACCCAGGGCGACCGGTGGGTCGGCGATTACAGCGGCTACAAGACCGACAGCGCGTCGGCCACCTTCGGCGCCGACATTCCGCTCGACAGCGGCTGGCTCGGCGGCGCGGTGCGCTACGAGGGCACCGGGCTTTCCGCCGGCAGCAACGGCCAGGCCGACCTCAAGGCCTATCACGCCGCCGCCTTCGGGCAGGTCGGGCTCGGCGGGGTCGATTTCGCCGGCCGCGCCGGCCTGAGCTACGGCCGGCTCGACGTCTCCCGGCGCATCAGCTTTAGCGCCGGCAGCGCCTCCGCGCTGAGCGGCAGCGACACCGGGTTCGGCGGCTTCGCCGAGGCCACGCTGCAGAAGACCTTCGAGCTGGGCGGAACCCGGGCCGTGCCCGCGCTCACCTTCGGCTACCGCGCCTTCGGCTTTGACGGCACGACGGAGAGCGGCGCGGTGCTGCCGCTGTCGACCCCGGGCAAGACCTTCGAGGAAGGCCATGTCACGGCCGCCGTCACGCTCTCGCGCCGGTTCGATCTCGACAACGACCTGCATGTCACCCCCCAGGCCACCTTCGGCTACCGGCACGACCTGATGGAGATCTCCGACCACGCCTCCGCTTCGGTGCTCGGCACCAGCTTCACGAGCCTTGGCGCGCCGATCGGCCGGGACGCCTTCGTCGGCGGCATCCGCCTGGAGGCCGGCAAGGGCCAAAGGCTGTCCTTCGCGGCGGGCTACGATGTCGACCTCCGCGAGAACGCCCAGCAGCACCGGGTGTCGGGATCGCTTTCCCTGCGCTGGTAGGCTTTCCGGAACAGGCCGGCCCGGCCCGAAAGGCCGAAAAGAGATGACGACAAACCCCGCGCGGATCATCCGGTCCGCGCGGGGTTTGCGTTCAACGAGGGTCGCGGGCGGATGTCTCGCCTTCTGACAGATTCCATAACGACATTTCGCGGTCTGCGCGGCAGCTTGCGTTAACCACGGCGGCCTATTCCTGAATGGCTCGGCCTTCCGGTCCCGACCGGAACGTCCGAAGCACAGCGCCGGTCCGCACGGGGGCGGCGCGGATCCTTTCGGCGGCGGCGACACCGCGCAGGCAAGACGGACAGATGTGATGGCAGACCAGCATAGATCAGCCTGCGGCGCCCGACATGCGGTCCCGGCGCTCCGCCGGCAATTTAGGCCCTCACCGCGATGAACTGAACCATGGACTTCCGCGTTCTGCGAATGCCGGACAGCAGGCCTTGCGCCGGTTCGGGGGTTCTTGGCGCAGAGCGCAGCCGCCCTAGATGATAGCTTGAAACGAGGAATTCGATCCGATGGCTTCCAGATTCCGACCGACTGCGAAAGACACCGCCCAGGCCAAGGCCATCGGCGTGTCGGATTTCATGCTGGAGAATGCCGGGGAGGCGAGCGAGTTTCTCAAGCCGCTGACCCACCCGCTCAGGCTGGTGATCCTGTGCCGGCTGCTCGAGGGCGAGGCCAATGTCGGCGAGCTGGAGCATGTGTCCGGCGCCCCCCAGGCCGTCGTCTCCAAGCAACTGGCCAATTTGCGCGCCGCCGGCCTTGTCGACTTCCGGCGCGACGGGCGGGAGATCTACTACACCTTGTCCCATGCCCGAACCCGCCGGATCCTGCTGGTCCTCTATGAGGAGTTCTGCGAGGAGTGCCGCTGAGGCGCCCGCCGGCCCTGCACCGCCGGCGAAGACCCGCCGAAGGCCGGACCCGTGATCCGGATCAGTGGGTGGCCGACCCCGACAGGAGGTTGAGCACGGCCACGCCCGAGACGATCAGGACGATGCCGAGATAGCCGAAGACATCCAGCTTCTGGCCGAACACGACGATGCCGATAAGCGTGACGAAGGCCACGCCGACACCGGACCAGATGGCGTAGGCCACGCCCACCGACATGGTCTTGAGCACGATGGAGAGCAGATAGAAGGCGAATGCATAGGCCAGGATGGAAATGCCGCCATAGCCCCATCTGCTGAAACCGTCCGACGCCTTGAGCGCGGTCGTGCCGACCACTTCGCCGATGATCGCGAGAATGAGATATAGCCAGGTCATGGGCGGTCCGCGTCCTTCGTCCGGCTGCTGTGCCGGCCACGAGCTCTCAAGGCATGTCGTTGCAAAGCGGCCATTGCGCATCCGGCAGGATGCGCGGCGCTTCGGGCATCACCGATGGCCTGTCGATCCGGGATTACTCCGCCGGACGGGCCGTGTCAAAGCTCTTCGCGACGAAGGCTTGCGCGGCAGAAAACCGGGGCCAAACGCACAGCGGCCCGCCCGGCGAGGGGCGAGCCGCTTGGTTCCGGAGGTCCGGCCCGGGCCTATTCGGCGTCGCTGGCCCAGCCCGAGATCGCCTTGGCTTCGAGGAACTCCTCGATGCCCCAGACGCCGCCTTCGCGCGCCCGGCCCGAGGCCTTGACGCCGCCGAAGGGCGAGCCCGCGCCGCGGGACTTGCCGTTCATCTCGACCATGCCGGAGCGCAGCCGCCGCGCCATGCGGTTGCGCTTCTTGCCGTCCTGGCTCTGCACGTAGTTGGTGAGACCGTAGATCGTGTCGTTGGCGATTCGGATCGCGTCTTCCTCGTTCTCGAAGGGAATGATCGACAGCACCGGCCCGAAGATCTCCTCGCGGGCGATGGTCATGTCGTTGGAAACGTCGGCGAAGATCGTCGGTCGGACGAAATAGCCGCGGTTGAAGCCTTCGGGACGGCCGGTGCCGCCGGCGACCAGGCGCGCGCCTTCGTCGATGCCCTTCTGGATCAGACCCTGGATCTTGTCGAACTGGGCGGCCGAGACCACCGGGCCGATATGCTTGCCCGACTGGTCGGCGGGGCCGACCTTGACGGTGGCGGCGACTTCGATGGCCTTTTCCACGGCCTGGTCATAGACCGGGCGCTCGACCAGCATGCGGGTCGGCGCGTTGCAGCTCTGGCCGGAATTGTTGAAGCAGCGGCGCACGCCGCGCTCGACCGCCTTTTCGTCGGCATCGGCGAAGATCACATTGGCGCCCTTGCCGCCGAGTTCGAGGCAGACGCGCTTGAAGGTGTCGGCGGCGGCCTTGGAGATGGCAACCCCTGCCCGCGCCGAGCCGGTGAAGCTGATCATCTCCACGTCCTTGTGGGTGGAAAGATCGGTGCCCACGCCGACGCCGTCGCCATTGACCAGGTTGAACACGCCCTTGGGCAGGCCCGCGGCATGGACGATCTCGGCGAAGACGATCGAGGACAGCGGCGCGATTTCGGACGGCTTGAGCACCATGGTGCAGCCCGCCAGCAGCGCCGGGATGACCTTCAGCGTCACCTGGTTCATCGGCCAGTTCCACGGGGTGATCAGGCCGACGACGCCGATCGGCTCCATGGCGATGCGGTCGTCGGGTGCGTGAGGCCCGAGCGGGCGGATGAACTCGATTGCGTCGAAGGCCTTGATGAAATTGTCGATGTGCCAGGTGCCCGAAGTGACCTGGTCATTGCGCGACATGTCGATCGGCGCGCCCATTTCCAGGCTGATCGCCTGCGCCATGTCCTCGGCGCGCTCGACATAGATCTCGCGGATCTTCTTGACATAGCCGAGCCGGACTTCGGGATCGGTCTGCGACCAGAATTCGAAGGCGGCCTTGGCGGCGCTCACGGCGGCATCGGTGTCGCCGGTCGACCCGAGCGAGATCACCGCGCAGGGTTCCTCGGTCGAGGGATTGATGACCTCGCAGTCCCGGGCGGCGATCGGCGCCACCCAGGCGCCGTTGATGTAGAACTCGCGCTTCTCGATCATTTCATTCTCCAATATGGGCTGACACGGACGCCGCCCCGGGGGCGGGCCGCAAAAAGGCGTTTCACGTTCCAGATATGCAGTTCTCCGGCGCGTGCAAGGTCCAGAACGCCCTGCACTTGCGGGCCAATCGCTCCCCGGCTCTCTCGCCAGCAGATGTTTAGGGCGGGACCGGGCGCGATGGCAAGCTCCACGCGCACACTTTCGCTGCCGCGGCGGTCCTGACCGGCCGGGCAGGCCGCAGGGGTCAGCGCAGCGCCTTGAGCGCCGCGGGCGTGGGAAAGCAGGTGGGCGTCTCACCGTTCTTTGCCTGCCATTCGCCGATCGAGCGCCGGGTCTTGTAGCCCGGCAGGCCGTCGGCGCCGCCGACATCGTAGCCCTGGCGTTCCAGCGACGACTGCAGCCGGGCGATGTCGGAGCGCAGCATCGCGCCGGTGTTGGCCCAGGGGGTGACGAAGGCGCCGCCGCCATGGGCGATGCGGTCGGCGAGGTTGCCGATGAACAGCGCGTAGAGATCGGAGTTGTTGTATTCCTTGATGACGTAGAAGTTCGGCGTCACCACGAATTCCGGGCCGAAGGTGCCCGCAGGCACCAGCACCATGCCGGGCGCGCCGCGCTCGTGGTCGGGAAACGGCCGGCCGGAGATGCGGATGATGCCCATGTCGGTGAGCGCCTTGATCGGCCTGGCGCGGTCGGGTCCCTCGAGCGCGCAGGTGACGCCCTCCGGGATCACCGCCTCGAAGCCCCAGTCGCGGCCGCGCACCCAGCCCTTCTGCGCCAGGTAATTGGCGATAGAAGCCAGCGAGTCGGCCGTGGAATTCCAGATGTCGCGCTTGCCGTCGCCGTCGAAATCGACCGCATGCTCGAGATAGCTTGACGGCAGGAACTGCGGCTGGCCCATGGCGCCGGCCCAGGAGCTTTTCATCGCCGACGCCGGGATGTCGCCGCGCTCGAGAATCCTGAGCGCCGCCAGGATCTCCCTGCGGAACAGCTCGGGCCGGGTCGACATGAACGCCTTGGTGGCCAGCACCCGCACCGCCGAATGGGGGATCTTGGCCCGGCCGAAGCCCGACTCCCTGCCCCAGATCGCCACAATGATGGAGGCCGGAACGCCATAGCGCTGTTCGATCCTGCCGATAACGCCCGCGTGCTGCTGCATCAGCGACCGGCCCGAGGCCGCCAGGCCCTGCAGGCTCTTTTCGCTGAAATAGGCGCCGGGGCTCTTGAATTCGGCCTGGCTCTGGGCGCGGCTCTTGGGCTTGGGGAAGCCCGGAGGCGCCAGGTCCGGCAGGTCCCAGTCGAGATCGACCCCGGAAAAGGCGCGCTCAAACACGCTTCGGGAGACTCCCGACCGCTTGGCCTCGGGCCAGAGATCGGCCTCGAGCCACTGCCGGAACTGGGCGTCGACGCCCGCCTTGGTCGCGGCATGGGAGGGAAGCGGCGCCGCGGCGGCGGCGAGGACAAGGCTAAGGGCGAACAGGATCAGGGTGCGAATCATGCCCGAGACTAACCCGGACGGCATGGCAGGAAAACGGCGATGGCCGTGCTTACGGCGCCGCGCAGGCGATTGGAGGGGAAAAGGACGCCGTGACAGGCAGAATCCCTGCCGTAATCAGCTCTCGCGGAAGGCCTCGATCTCGATCTCCGTCATCAGCGCGGGATGGGCGAGGCCGGCGACGATGACATAGGTCGAGGCCGGCGCATGGCCTTCGAGCATCCGGTCGCGGATCTCGCGATAGGCGGAGACATTGCCCGGCGCCACATCGTAGACGCGGATCGCCACCACGTCGGTGACGGACATGCCGGACGCGGCAAGCGCCGAAAGCGCATTGCGCCAGGCCTGCTCGGCCTGGGCGGCATAGCCTTCCAGCATCTTGCCCTCGGGCGTCACCCCGATCTGGCCGGAGACCACCAGGCGGCGGCCCGGCGCGGTTATCTCGACAGCCTGGACGTAGTTCGACGCGGGCTTCGGCATGGATTCGGGATTGAAGAAGCGCGGCATGGCCTGTCTCCTGGTGATGTGGCGGGGCGATTGAGGCTCACGGATGCAGCATCCGTCGGATCGCACCGCTAGAACGCGGTGCGGGCGCGGATGGCGGCGGCCAGCGTGCCCTCGTCGAGATAATCGAGCTCGCCGCCGACCGGCACGCCGTGGGCCAACCGGGTGATCTTGACGTCGAAACCGGAGAGCTGGTCGGTGATGTAATGCGCGGTGGTCTGGCCCTCGACGGTGGCGTTGACGGCGATCAGGATCTCGCGCACCCCGCCCTTCGCGACGCGGTCGACCAGCCTGGAGATGGTCAGATCGTCGGGGCCGACGCCGTCGAGCGGCGAGAGCGTGCCGCCCAGCACATGGTAGCCGGCGTTCATCGCCGATGCGCGCTCGAGCGCCCAGAGGTCGGCCACGTCCTCGACGACGATGATGACGCTCTGGTCGCGGGTGGGATCGGTGCAGACCGCGCAGGGGTCGGACGTGTCGGCATTGCCGCAGGTCGAGCAGATGCGGACCTTGTCGAAGGCCTCGTTCATCGCCAGCGCCAAGGGCCCCATCAATTGGTCCTTCTTCTTGATCAGATGCAGCGCGGCGCGCCGCGCCGAGCGCGGCCCCAGCCCCGGGACACGGGCGAGAAGCTGGATCAGGCGCTCGATCTCCGGGCCGGTCACACGTTTTTGCATCTGGATCTCCGGGTGCGGTCAGCCGCTGTCAAAACGGCAGTTTCATGCCGGGGGGGATCGGCAGGCCGGCGGTCAGTTCCTTGGTGCGCTCGGCCATCGCCGCCTCGACCTTGCCCTTGGCGTCGTTGTGGGCGGCGACGATCAGGTCCTCGAGGATCTCGACGTCGTCTTCCTTGAACATCGACGGGTCGATCTTCAGCCCCTTCATCAGGCCCTTGCCGGAGAGCCGCACGGTGACCATGCCGCCGCCGGCCACGCCTTCGCATTCGAGCTCGGCCAGCTCTTCCTGCATGCGCTCCATCTTGGCCTGCATGTCCTTGATCTTGCCCATCATGCCCATGATGTCTTTCATCGCGGTGTCTCCTTTGTGTGGGGTTTGCCGGTGGCGGCGCGCCCGCGGCGCGAATGCACGCGGATCAGTCCGCCTCGTCGCCGGGTTCGGTGTCGTCGGGAAGAATGTCGCCCTCCTCGGACGGCGTCAGCGCCACTTCCGCTAGGCTCTCCTCGGTGACGGCGATGCGCACGTCGGTGATGCGGGCGCCGGGAAACCGCGCCAGGATGGCCGCGACGTCGGGGTCCTGGCGGGCGTCGCTAACCAGCGCGTCGCGCTTGGCGGCCTCGCGCTCGGACAGCGTCGGCGCGCCCTGCTCGCGGCTCAGCGCCACGCTCCACTTGGTTCCGGTCCAGTCGGTGAGCTTCTTGATCAGTTCGCCCGGCAGGCTCGGGCTCGCGTCCGGGGTCAGGCTGATCTCGAGCCGGCCCGGCTCGATCCGCACCAGGCGCACATTGGTGCGGATCTGCACCTTCATGGCGATGTCGCGGTATTTTTCGGCCAGCGCCACCATGTCCTCGAGCGACCCGATGGCCACCTCTTCGACCGG
>NZ_JRJG01000035.1 GCF_000759435.1 Hoeflea sp. BAL378 | reverse complement strand
GATCTCGGCGACGGCGACCCGCGCCTGCAGCTCGGCCAGCACCCAGATGCAGCCGACCGGCTGGATCAGCCCGATGAAATAGAGCCCGGGCGCATCGGCGAGCATCATCTTGTGGTAGAGCGGCACGGTGACGGCGTCGCTCCAGTTGGGGCACACGTCCCTGAGGAACGGCGCGCCGAGCTTGAAGCCGGTCGCCCAGACGATCGCGTCGAAATCGTCCTCGCTTCCGTCGGCGAACCGCACCGTGCGCCCGCTTGCCCCGGCAATTCCCATCCGTGGCCTGACCTTGCCGTGCCGGATCAGATCGAGAATGACGGTGTTGAGCGTCGGATGCCGGCTCAGCACCGGGAAATCCGGCTGCTGAAGCCCGTAGCGTGTGTAGGGGCCGACATCGGCCGCCAGCGCCGCCCGGATGATCAGGTCGCGCGCCCAGCGGAACAGCGGTTTGTGGAGCTTGGCGAACTGCACGTCGACCGGGCGTCCGCCCACCAGCTTGGGCAGGATGTATTGCGGGCTTCTTATGCTGAGGCTCACATGGTCGGCGACCCGCGAGATTTCCGCGGCGATGTCGCAGGCCGAATTGCCGCCGCCCACCACCAGCACCCGCTGCCCGGCGAAGCCCGCGGCCGTCTTGTAGCGGGCCGAATGCATCTGTGTTCCGGAAAAGTCGCCCGGCAGGTCCGGCATGGCCGGCGCCCGGTGATGGCCCGAGCAGACGAACAGCACATCGGCGGTATGGCTGTGCCGCCCGGTGGCGTCCTCGTAGGTGATCTCCCAGCCGCCGCCCGCGCGGCGGCCGACCGCCGTGACCGTCGAATTGAACCGGATGGGGCGCGTCAGCCCGAAATGCGCCTCGTAGGCGCGCATATAGGCGAGCACCTGCCGGTTGGACGGATAGTCCGGATAATCGTCCGGCATCGGGAAATCCCGGAACTGCGACAGGTGCTTGGAGCTGATCGTGTGCGCGGTCCGGTAGACGCTGGGCCGGTCGGCGTCCTCGGAATAGACCCAGATGCCGCCGCTCTCGCCCCGGCTTTCATGGCAGATGATGTCGCCGATCCCGGCCTCGGTGAGCGCCCTGAGCGTCGCAAGGCCGGTGGGCCCGGCGCCGACAACACATACGCGATAATGATCCACCTTCACCAAACCGCCCGCCCGCGCCTGAGAATGCCGATGTCATAGCAGCCCCGTCCATCGGGTCAACCGCGATCGGACCCGGCGGTCCCGCGCAAACCGTCTTCGCCGCGGCGGGAATCGTGCTATGGCACGCCCTTAAAGCCCTTATCGGCGCGCCAGGCGGCAGGAGACAGAGATGAAGCGACTTTGGCGGATGCACGGCCTGGCTCTTGCCCTGGGCGTGTCGGCCTGCACTCCCGCCGCGAGCCCGCCCGCGGGGCTGAGCGCCCACGCCCAATCCGTCTCCACCCTGCAGCGGGTGAATTCCCAGGCGCATCTCTGCTGGCTCAAGGACGGCGCCTTCAAGGCCTATGGCATCGTGCCCGAACTCGACACCACCAGCACGCCCCGGCTGTTGATCATTCCGCGCGGCAAGCCGCAGTCGCTGCCGCAGGCGGTGATCGTCGCCTCCGCCGGCCAGGCCCAGTTCTACGGCCCGCTGTCCTCCCAGCCGCTGGCCGGGCGCATCAACACCGACATCTCGCGCTGGGCCTCGGGCGGCACCGGCTGCTGAAGGTGCCGGCCTGGACCGGACCGGCGGCGGATCGCGCCGCGTGTCCACAGGATTGCCGGGGCATCGCGCCTTAAGGTGAAATTCAAGCTGCCATCCGGCCCGCCAGTGCGCTATAGGCTGCGGGACGCGTGTGACAAGAGGGCGACCCCCGCCATGACCATTCCCAATACGATCCCCATCACCGACGAGCTGATTGCCGCGCACGGGCTCAAGCCCGACGAGTACCAGCGCATTCTCGATCTGATCGGCCGCGAACCAACCTTCACGGAACTCGGCATCTTCTCGGCGATGTGGAACGAGCACTGCTCGTACAAATCCTCGAAGAAATGGTTGAAAACCCTGCCCACCACCGGCCCGCGCGTCATCCAGGGTCCGGGCGAGAACGCCGGCGTGGTCGACATCGGCGACGGCGACTGCGTCGTCTTCAAGATGGAGAGCCACAACCACCCCTCCTATATCGAGCCCTACCAGGGCGCCGCCACCGGCGTCGGCGGCATCCTGCGCGACGTCTTCACCATGGGCGCGCGGCCGATCGCGGCGATGAACGCGCTCCGCTTCGGCTCACCCGATCACCCGAAGACCCGCCACCTCGTGTCGGGCGTCGTCGCCGGCGTCGGCGGCTACGGCAATTCCTTCGGCGTGCCGACGGTAGGCGGCGAGGTCGAGTTCGACGCGCGCTACAACGGCAATTGCCTGGTCAACGCCTTCGCAGCCGGCATTGCCCGCACTGACGCGATCTTCCTGTCCGAAGCCAAGGGCGTCGGCCTCCCCGTGGTCTATCTCGGCGCCAAGACCGGCCGCGACGGCGTCGGCGGCGCCACCATGGCCTCCGCCGAATTCGACGAATCGATCGAGGAAAAGCGCCCCACCGTGCAGGTGGGCGATCCCTTCACCGAGAAATGCCTGCTCGAGGCCTGCCTCGAACTGATGCAGACCGGCGCCGTCATCGCCATCCAGGACATGGGCGCCGCCGGCCTCACCTGCTCGGCCGTCGAGATGGGCGCCAAGGGCGATCTCGGCATCGAGCTCGACCTCGACAAGGTGCCGGTGCGCGAGGAGCGCATGAGCGCCTACGAGATGATGCTGTCGGAAAGCCAGGAGCGCATGCTCATGGTGCTCGAGCCCTCGAAGGAAGAGGTCGCCAAGGCGATCTTCGTCAAATGGGGCCTGGATTTCGCCATCGTCGGCAAGACCACCGACGATCTCCGCTTCCGCATTCTGCACCAGGGCGAGGAAGTGGCCAACCTGCCGATCAAGGAGCTCGGCGACGAGGCCCCCGAATATGACCGCGAATGGCGCGAGATCGGCGGCCTGTCGCCGCTCGCCACCGCCGATGTCGAGGAGCCCGAGGATTACGGCCAGGCGCTTCTCGATCTTCTCGGCTCCCCCAACAACGCCTCGCGCCGCTGGGTCTGGGAGCAGTACGACACCCTGATCCAGGGCAATTCGCTGCAGATCCCGGGCGGCGACGCCGGCGTCGTCCGCGTCGACGGCCATGCCACCAAGGCGCTGGCCTTCTCCTCCGACGTCACGCCCCGCTATGTCGAGGCCAATCCCTTCGAGGGCGGCAAGCAGGCCGTCGCCGAATGCTGGCGCAACCTCACCGCCACCGGCGCCGAGCCGCTGGCCGCCACCGACAATCTCAATTTCGGCAATCCCGAGCGGCCCGAGATCATGGGCCAGTTGGTGATGGCGATCCAGGGCATCGGCGAGGCCTGCCGCGCTCTCGACTTCCCGATCGTCTCGGGCAATGTCTCGCTCTACAACGAGACCAATGGCGAGGCGATCCTGCCCACCCCCACCATCGGCGGCGTCGGCCTGATCCCCGACTGGGCGCACATGGCGCGCATCGGCGGGGCCAAGGAAGGTGACGCCGTGCTGCTGATCGGCGGCGACGGCAGCCATCTCGGCCAGTCGGCCTGGATGCGCGATTGCCTGGGCCGCGCCGAAGGCGCCCCGCCCCCGGTCGACCTGATGACCGAGCGCCGCAACGGCGATTTCGTCCGCTCGGCGATCCGCAACGACCTCGTCACCTCCTGCCACGACATTTCCTCGGGCGGCCTGGCGATCACGCTCGCCGAGATGGCGATGGCGTCCGGTCTCGGCATGCGGATCGAATTCTCGGCGTGCCACGGCCCGGCGCATGCACTGCTGTTCGGCGAGGATCAGGCGCGCTACGTCCTCACCGTTCCGGCCGATCTTGCGGCCTATGTCGCAGCCAGCGCCGAGGGCGCGGGCGTGCCGTTCCGCCGGCTCGGCACGATGGAGGGCGACAGCCTCACGATCGAGGGGGTGATGGCCGTGCCGCTAACCGCATTGCGCAGCGCCCATGAATCGTGGTTCCCTTCCTTCATGGATAGCCCGGCCGCGCTCGCGCCCGAATAGCCCAATCAGGAGCCTCCCCATGCCGATGAATGCGAATGATATCGAGAAAATGATCAAGGCCGGGATCCCTGACGCCACCGTCACCATCCGCGATCTCGCCGGCGACGGCGATCATTACGCGGCGGAAGTGGTGGCCGAAAGCTTCCGCGGCAAGAGCCGGGTGCAGCAGCACCAGATGGTCTACCGGGCGCTCGAGGGCAACATGGGCGGGGTGCTGCATGCCTTGGCGCTGCAGACCAGCGTCCCGGACTAGGCGCGCGCCATGACGGGGTTCCTCGAAGGCTTGATCGGGGAGGTCGTCGACGCCCTCGTCGATGGCATGTCCAAGGGCGCCGTCACCCGCAAGCGCCGCCGCACCCAGCGGCGCAAGACCACCCGCCGCAAGACCACCTCCCGCCGCAAGCGCCCCGCCGCCCAATCGACGCTCGAGAAGGTGCTGATAGAGGCGCTCACCGGCAAGAAGCCCGCCCGCACCCGCGCCAGAACCCGCCGCACGACGGCCAGGACGACGCGCCGCAAGACCACAGCCAGGCAGCCCGCCAAGACGACGCGCCCCAAGGCGCCCGCCAAGCCGCGCCGGACCTGACCAGCGGTCCCTGCCCGGCTCCCCCGGGCACGGGTCTGGCTCGAGGCACGAGCGCGCTCTTGCGTCAGGCAGGTTCCGGACGGGACTTTCGCAGGCTGGCTAGCGTCAGCCCGTAGATCGACAGCGCCACAACGACGAAGGCCACGATCTGGTGGAGGGCGATCTCCTCGCCCAACACGATGACCGCCAGGACCATGGTGAAGGCCGGCCACGGCGTGGTGATCGAGCTTGCAAGCGAGACGTCGATATGCCGGACCGCATAGAACCAGACGATGAGTTCGACGTAGTAGACGAGCCCCATCAGCAGGGCGAAAAGCTGGAACCCCTCTCCCGCCGCGCCGCTTGAAAAGCCCGCCGGCTCGGCCAGCGCCAGGGCAGCCGCGAGGAACACTGTCGATATCGCCACGCGGAAGAAGGTCACCTGCACCGGGCTGACCGGCAGGCGGCCCAGTTCCTCCTTGATGATGACATGGGCGATGCTCCACAACAGCGGCACGCCGAGCGTCAGCAGGAACCACACCGAGAACCCATCCAGCCGCAACGTGCCGCCGGTTCCCAGATAATAGAGCGCCGCCATCAGAGCCGCGGTGAAGCCGAGTTCGACGGCGCTCTTGCGGCGCTTGAGAAACAGCGTTTCCCACAGGATCGCAAACATCGGATAGGCCTGCATGGCGATGGCCGCGTTGCCCGCCCCGGCCTTTTCGACGCCGAGCACATAGAGAAAGGTCGAAAGCCCGAACATCGCCCCGGTCATCAGCGCCACGCCGATGCTGCGCCAGGCCTGCGCCCGGGAGAGGCCGGCGGAGAAGATGCCGCCGCGGCCCGACTTGAGCTCCAGCACGAACAGCGGCACCGCGAACACCGTCTGCCAGACCGACAGGTAAAACGCGAAACCGAGCGCGCTGAACCCCGCCGGGCGGCTGTTGGAGATGACCGGCATGACCGCGAGGATGCCGAGACACACACACGCAAGAAGCACTCCCGTCTTAATGCTGGGTCCGGGCAAGGGTCGTCTCCGCGCTTGCAAATTGCTCTGATTGCATCCAGAATTGCACCTCACATTTCGCGCTTCAAGGGAATTATTGCACTCATGGCAATATGGACGCCCGACCTTTCCGGCCGCAGCGGCCCGCGCTACCTGCAGATCGTCGCGGCCTTGTCCGAGGACATCGCCAGCGGCAGGCTTGGGCCGGGCGACAGGCTGCCGCCGCACCGCGACCTCGCCTACCGACTTGCTCTCTCGCCCAACACCACCAGCCGCGCCTATGCCGAAGCGGTCGAGCGGGCGCTCATCCGCGGCGAGGTCGGCCGCGGCACCTTTGTCCGCGGCCCCGCACCGGCGATCCAGGCGGTCGCGACCGCGAGCCTGCACAGGGCCCATAGCGGCCCGATCGACCTGTCGCGCAACCTGCCGCCGCCGGGCCTGGCCGGCGACAAGCTTGCTCAAACCTGCGCCGAACTCGGCCGCTCCTCAAGCCTCGCGGCGCTGGCCGACTACCAGACAGAAGCCGAGGTCGAGCGTCATGCGAAGGCCGCCGGGACCTGGCTCAGGCGCCATGGCGTCGCATCGGGCGACGACGAGACCCTCGTCACCGCCGGCGCCCAGCATGCGATCTTCTGCGCGCTGATGGCGCTCACCGGCCCCGGCGACCTGCTGCTCACCGAAGAACTGACCTATCAGCCGGTCAGGCCCATGGCCGCCCGCCTCGGGCTCAAGACCGCCGCCATCGCCTCCGACGGCGAGGGTCCCTGCCCCGACGATCTCGATAGGCTCTGCCGCCAGCGGCAGGTGAAGGCGCTCTATCTCACCCCGACGCTGCAGACGCCCACCGGGCTGACCATGCCTTTCGAACGACGCCAGGCGATCGCCGGGATCGTCGCGAGGTACGGCGTCCACCTGATCGAGGATGATGTGTTCGGGCTGTTTCATCCCGAGCGGCCGCCCCCGATCGCCACCCTCGCCCCGGACCTCACGGTCTTCATCACCAGCGTCTCCAAATATCTCGCGCCCGGCCTCAGGGTGGGATTTGTCCATGCGCCGTCCCGGCTTGCGAGCCTGATCCGCAGCGCGGTCAATCTCACCTGCTGGATGACGCCCCCGCTCACCGCGGAAATCGTCTCGCGCTGGATTGACGACGGAACGGCGGACGACCTTATCGCCCGGCACCGGGCGGCGGCCTCGCACCGCCATGGCCTGGCGCGCCGCATCCTCGGCGCGGAGACGGTGGGCGATCGCCCCGCCGGCCTGCATCTGTGGCTCGACCTGCCCGCGGGCTGGAGCGCCGACCTGTTCTCGGCCCGCGCGGCCGAGCGCAATGTGCTGGTCACCCCTGGCGCGGCCTTCGCCATGGCGCCCCGGGCCGGCGCCGCCTCGGTCCGGGTCTGCCTCGGCCACGAGGCCGATATCGAAAGGCTCGAAACCGGTTTGCGGGTGCTGCGTGCCCTGCTCGATGCCGGTCCCGCCGGGGCGCCGCTGATCCTTTAACCGCCCGCTTGCGCTCCGGCGGGAGCCGCGGCCGTCCTGCCAAATCTATCGCGGGGGCTTGCCGAACACCGCCACGACCGGGCCCGCGGGCTCGCCCGACTCGATTTCCATCCGGACGCCCCAGGCGAGGCTCGAGACCGCGCCGTCGAAGAACAGGGCATTGGGGCAATTGGCGACATCGCGGAACAGCCGCCCGAACGAGCCGAGACTCACCGGATCGCGGGTGATCGCCAGCACCACCGTGCCGTCGGCACGGACCCCGATCCCGTTGCGGATGTAGCGCGTGGTGCCGTCGGGCAGGAAGCGCGGGTGGATCGCGCCGTCGATCACCAGCATCGGTCCCGATTGGGTGGCGAAGGCCGGCGCGAGCCCTGCCCGCTGATAGGCCTCGGTCTCCATCACCCCGGCGCTGCCGTCCTCGCCGACAAAGAACACGCCATTGGGCTTGAGAAAGAAATTGCCGAAGCCGCCGCCGGTGGCGAGGGCGGACAACTCCGCGCCGGCCTCGACATAGAGCCCGACGGGCGTTATGTCGGAATGATACATGCCGGCGTTCATCGCCAGCACCGGCGTCCGACCCGCAGCCGCCAGCGCCGCCACGGCCCGCTCGACGCTGCCGTGCGGCCGGCCCTCGCCGTCGCGGTAGGCGAGCCTGATCTCGTAAGCCGCGGGATCGACCATGCACAGGATCGCCCGCGCCTCCTCGAAGTTCGTTTCCTCGCAGATCTCCGGCCTGTCCGCAGCCGCCATCGGCGTCCTCCCGTTGCGCTCCCCCGTGCCCGCCGCACGCCAGGCCGGCCCTGTCCATAGGGCGAGCCCCGCGACCGCAAGGAGCAGGAGGAGCGTGAAAATAGCTGTGCGACGCGTTACCATGACATCACTTATAGGGCGCGCCTTCTTGTCTTGTCATGCGCGCCGCGTTATCTGAAGGGCAAGACTTACCGTGGCCACACGTTCTGAAAGGATTCGACGATGTCAGGCATCAATGATTTCATCGACAACGAAGTGAAAAGCAACGACGTCGTGCTGTTCATGAAAGGCACGCCGCAATTCCCGCAATGCGGGTTCTCCGGCCAGGTCGTGCAGATTCTCGACTATCTCGGCGTGCCCTACAAGGGCGTCAACGTTCTCGCCGACGATGACCTGAGGAACGGCATCAAGGAATATTCCAACTGGCCGACCATCCCGCAGCTCTACGTCAAGGGCGAGTTCATCGGCGGCTGCGACATCATCCGCGAGATGTTCCAGTCCGAGGAACTGCAGCAGCACATGGCGCAGGCCGGGGTACCCGTCAAGGCGGCCTGATACAAACCTGAACACCTGGCGGCAAGAGGCGGATTTTCCGCCTCTTTTCGTTTTAGCCGCCCGAATTTTCATCCGCCGGAGGAGCCACCCATGACCTGGACCATCTACCTGTCGGGCGAAATCCACACGGACTGGCGCGCGCAGATCGAGACCGGCGCCAGGGCCGCGGGATTGCCGGTCGCCTTCACGGCGCCCGTGACCCATCACGGCGCTTCCGACGATGTCGGCGTCGCCATCCTGGGCCCCGAGCCCGACAAGGTCTGGCACGACCACAAGGGCGCCCGGATCAACGCCATCCGCACCCGCACGCTGCTCGACAAGGCCGACATCGTCGTCGTCCGCTTCGGCGACAAATACAAGCAGTGGAACGCCGCCTTCGACGCGGGCTATGCCAGCGCCCGGGGCAAGCCCTTGATCATCCTGCATTCCGAGGAGCACGCGCACGCGCTCAAGGAAATCGATGCGGCGGCGCTCGCGGTCGCCAGGACGCCCGAACAGGTGGTGGCGATCCTCGCCTACGTCATCGACGGCGTGCTTGACGGCTACACCGACAGGGAAGACGCAGCACCATGATCCCGCGCGCATTGCCGCCGAACGGATGATTAACCGAGCCCGGGTATGATTCCTTCGACCCCTGCCCCGGCAACGCGCGCACCCTAGGACCTCGATGTGACCACCGGACCGTTTCGACCGGACAGCAGCGGATCGGGCAAGGGTGGCCGCCCGGGATCATCCTCCCTGCTGAAGCTCGCGGCCGCCGCCGGACTTGCCATCGCCCTTTCGGTTTCGCTCACCCAGCTCGGCGACAGCAGGGAACGGGTCCGGTGCTCCGCCTATCCGCAGGCGCCCGGCGCCGTCACCCTGATCGCCCATGCCGGCGGCGGGCTGCCACAGGGCGACTACTCCAATTCGAAGGAAGCGCTGGCCCAGTCGCTTGCCCATGGTTTTGAGCTGTTCGAGCTCGATTTCAACTGGACCGCCGACGGCGAGCTGGTGATCGGTCACGACTGGGCCACGGAATACCGCTACTGGAACCGGCTCGAGTGGGGCGATTGGGTCGCATCCCTTCTCGCCGCGCCCTCGTCGCGGCGCTATCAGGAGGCCACGCCGCGTTTCGGCCTCACCCGCCTGTCGCTCGATGCGCTGCTCGAATGGCTCCGGCAGAATCCGGGGCGGATAGTCACCGATTTCAAGACCGGCAACATTGAAGGCCTGGCGCGCATCGCCGAGCGCGCGCCGGAGCTGCGGCATCGGTTCGTGCCGCAGATCTACGCGGTGCCAGAGTACCGGGCCGTGCGCGCCCTCGGATTTGACGACATCATCTTCACCACCTACCGCCTGCCGCCCACGGCCGAGCTGTTCGCCGAGATCGACCGGTTCGATCTCTTCGCCGTCACCGTCCCCGCAGACGACCTCGCCACGGCGGCCGGAGTCGTCTCGGCCAACCGGATTTTCACCCACACCATCAATCAGCCTGTCCCCTTGCCAGCCGACGGCTATTATACTGACTGCCTGATTCCGGCGAAATCGCCGGATCCGGTCTGAACCCGGCGCCCGGGTTCGTCCGTTCCTTCTTCCCGCCGGAGGCTCCATGTCTGCAAACCGCCCCGCCGCCATCACCGCCAGGCCCCGCGCCTCCGTCGATCCCCGGCGCAGCGGAGCCGACGCACGATGAGCGGCGCCAGCTACACGGGTTTCGGCGACAAGGCTTTGCCGTTCCTGAAGGCGCTTGGCTTTCACCAGAACCGCGAGTGGTTCCACGACAACAGGGACATGTTCGAGGAGCACCTGAACGAGCCGCGCGGCCGGCTGATCGACGACCTCGCCGTCCGCCTTGCTCAGATGAAGATCCCGCTCACCTGCGCCCGCAAGACCTCGACCTTCCGCATCAACCGCGATGTCCGCTTCACCAAGGAGAAGCACCCCTACAACACCCATGTCAGCGCGGTGATCACCCGCTCGGGCACCAAGAAGGACCAGGGCCTGCTTTATGTCCATGTCTCGCCCGAGGACAGCTTTCTCTCGGTCGGCTTCTATTCGATGGAGCCTGATGAGCTGCGCGCCTTCCGCCAGGCGATCATCGATCGCAAGGCGGAGTTCGATGCGGCCGTTCTGTCGCTCGTAAAGCTGGGTTTCGTGTTCGACCGGGACGACGCGCTCAAGCGCACCCCGCGCGGCTTCGAGGCGGTCACCGATCCCGATACGGTCGAGCTGCTCCGCCTCAGGCATTTGACCCTGTCGCGGCGCTTCGGCCCGGAGCGGCTCGCGGGCACGGCGCTGCTCGACGATCTCGTCGAGCTGGCGCAGGCCGCGCAGCCCTTCCTCAATTTCGGCTGGCGGGCGATCGACCCGGTCCGCGCCGCCCACGACGAGACCCGCCGCTTCGGCGCTGGCTCCTGATCCGCAGCACGCGCCGTCGCGACACTGCGCGTCCGTCCCGACCCGTCTCCCCGAGACCGCCGCCGGCGGGTCCTGTCCGGGTCAATTCGGCTTTCCCCCATCGGGCGGACAGGTTTGACCGCGCGGACACGGGCGCGCAGATGCCCGCCCAATGCCAATTCCGTGACTTGCCGGATCAGCCCGGCGGGTCTATGAACACTGGCGGCGGCGACCTTCATGGCCCGCTTTTTTAATCCCCAGGCCTCTTTGGTCCAAGCATGACGCGCCCCTGAAGGGGCATGTGGGGCTCAGCTTTGCAATGAACAGATATTTGATTTCAATCTGTTCCCGATAGGATGGATGTATTGATGCACGGAAAAACGGCGTCCGCCGCCAGCCAGCCCGCGACAATCGGAGGCATTGGCCGCCCGCAGTTCATCGCCATCGTCGCCTCGCTGATGGCGCTCAACGCGCTCGCCATCGACATCATGCTGCCGGCCTTTCCGAACATCGCCGAAGGCCTCGGCGTCACCGACGCCAACCAGGTGCAGTTCGTGCTGTTGTCCTACATCATCGGCTTTGGCGGCGCGCAACTGTTCTTCGGGCCGATCGCCGATCGCTACGGACGGCGCAAGCCGCTGTTCGTGGGCATCGCGCTCTACGCCATCTGCTCCTTCGCTGGAGCCCTGGCGCCGAGTTTCGAGTTCCTTCTGCTGGCGCGGCTGCTGCAGGGCATCGGCGCCGCGGCGACGCGGGTGATCGCGCTCTCGGTCGTCCGCGACACCCATTCCGGCCGCGGCATGGCGGCGACGATGTCGCTGGTCATGATGGTGTTCATGGTGGTCCCCGTGTTCGCGCCGATGATGGGCCAGGTGATCATCCTGGGCGGCGACTGGCATCTCATCTTCGTGTTCATGGCGCTGGTCTCGCTGGCCATCGGCCTCTGGGCCGCGCTGCGCCTGCCCGAGACGCTGAAGGAGGAAAACCGCAGGCCGCTGACGCTCGCAAGCGTGGGCCAGGCCTTCGCCATCGTGCTGACCAACCGCGTGGCGCTGTTCTACACGCTGGCGACCACCTTCTATTTCGGCGCGCTGTTCGGCTTTCTCAACGTGGCGCAGCCGATCTATGTCGGCATCTACGGCCTGGGCAGCTATTTCCCGCTGGCCTTCGCCGCGGTCGCCGTGGTCATGGCCGGATCGTCCTTCCTCAATTCGAAGCTCGTCGGCCGGTTCGGCCAGCGCCGGCTGTCGCACGGCGCGCTGATCCTCTATTTCCTTCTCGGCCTGCTGATGGCCGGGCTGGCGGCCATGGGCCCTCTCCCGTTCTGGCTGTTCTTCGGGATCTCGCTTCTGATGATGCCGCTGTTCGGCTTCGTCGGCTCGAATTTCAATTCGATCGCCATGGAGCCGCTGGGCGCCATCGCCGGCACCGCCTCCTCGACCCTGGGCTTCGCCCAGACCGTGGGCGGCGGCGTGGTCGGCGCGCTGATCGGCCAGACCTATGACGGCACCATTTTCCCGCTCGCAGCGGGCTACGCCATCGTCTCGGCGATCGCGGTCGTCATGGTGCTGATCGCCGAAAAAGGCCGGCTGTTCGGGGTCGGAACGGCGGATTGAGCGCGCCCGCCTAGGCCCGCCACAGCGCTTCGCGCACGATCGCCCAACTGTCGGCATCGGTGGTCGCCAGCAGCCCGCCGCCCAGATGCTGGGGCGTGTAGCGGCTGCCGTCGAAGCGGCGGACATGGCCGCCCGCCTCCTCCGCGATCAGGGCTCCGGCGAGGTGATCCCAGGGCATCAGCTTGTTGTAGAGCGCGAAGTGGATATGCCCGCCCGCCAGCAGCCGGTACTCCTGCGCGGCGCAGCGGTAGGCGACGCCGCCCAGGCAGAGCCCCTGGTTGCGCGCCACCAGGCTGCGGTCCGGCTCCGGCATGAGCTGCCAGGACGCCGAGCCGATCATCGCGCCGATGGCGCCCGCGGGTTCCGCCACCCTGAGCGGGCTCTCTGACCCGTCGGACCGCTTGAGCACCGCGCCCGCGCCCTTCTCGGCCATGATCCAGTCCTGGCCGACGGGATCGTGGATGATCCCGGCGACCGTCTCCCCGGCCTCGACGACAGCGAGCATCACCCCGAACGCGGCGACGCCGGAGGCGAAATTGAAAGTGCCGTCGATCGGATCGACCACGAAGGCGCGCCGGTCGGTCTTCGACCAGTCCTCGAGCAGCGCCGGAGTGTCCGACACCGCCTCCTCGCCGATGACGATCGCATCGGGGAACCGCGCCCGCAACGCCTCAGTGATGACCCGCTCGGCCGCCACATCGGCCTCGGTCACCAGGTCGGCGGCCGAGGTCTTGTGCCTGACCGTACCGTGGCCCAGATTGCGGAACCGCGGCATGATCTCCGCGCGTCCCACATCCGCGAGCAGCGCCGCCAGCCACTCCATGTCCGTCGAGGTGAGAGGTGTCATCCGTCTGCCTTTTCGCTGGTGACCGACAGGCTGGCGAAATCGAACAGCGAGCGGTCGAGGAGATGGGAGGCGCGCGTGTTGCCGAGCGCGCGGATCATCGAATCCTTACGTCCCGGCATCCGCCGCTCGATCTCGGCGATCATCGCCTTCATGGCGTTGCGCTGCAGCCCGTCCTGCGAGCCGCAGAGGTCGCACGGGATGATCGGGAATTCCATCGCCTCGGAAAACCGCGCCAGGTCCTCCTCGGCGCAATAGGCGAGCGGCCGGATCACCATCATGTCGCCGTCGTCGTTCAGGAGCTTCGGCGGCATCGCCGCCAGCCGTCCGCCGTGGAAGAAATTGAGAAAAAAGGTCTCGAGAATGTCGTCGCGGTGATGGCCGAGCACCAGCGCCTCGCAGCCCTCCTCGCGCGCGATCCGGTAGAGATTGCCGCGCCGCAGCCGCGAGCACAGCGCGCAATAGGTCGCCCCCTCCGGCACCTTCTCCGTCACCACCGAATAGGTGTCGCGGTATTCGATCCGGTGCGGGATGCCGTGCCTGGTCAGGTAGTCGGGCAGCACGTGCTTGGGGAAATTCGGCTGCCCCTGGTCGAGATTGCAGGCAATGAGATCGACCGGCAGCATGCCGCGCCATTTGAGGTCCATCAGCAGCGCCAGCAATCCGTAGGAATCCTTGCCGCCCGACAGCGCCACCAGCCAGCGCGGGCGCCTGCCCTCCGCCTCGGGACCGACCATGGCGAAATCCTCGATCGCCTGGCGCACATTGCGGATCAGCCGCTTGCGCAGCTTGTTGAACGAGACGCTCGACGGCGCATGCGCATAGAGCGACGGTCCGGCCTCGGCCGGCGCCTCGGGAATGTCCACAGTGTCGATCACATCGCTCATGCCGCCCGGGATGATGGCTTTGGCCCGTCCCGTCAAGCCCCGAACACCGACCAGCCCATCTGCCGGGTCAATTGTTCGAGCGCCGCGGTGCCGAGCTTGGAATTGCCGACCAGGTCGAGCCCCGGCGACCACACCGCGATCGAAGCTATTCCCGGCGCGATCGCGAGGATCCCGCCGCCCACGCCGCTCTTGCCCGGCAGGCCGACGCGGTAGGCGAATTCGCCCGAGCCGTCGTAGTGCCCGCACATCAGCATGATGGCATTGATGCGCCGCGCCCGCTGCGCCGGCACCACCTGCGCGCCGGTGAGCGGGTTCTGTCCCTGGCTCGCCAGGTACAGCCCGGCGCGGGCGAGCTGATGGCAGGTCATGGCGATGGCGCATTGGTGGAAATAGACGCCGAGCACATGATCGACCGGATGCTCGATCGAGCCGAAGGCGCGCATGAAATGGGCAAGCGACGCGTTGCGGTCGCCATGCTCGGTCTCCGAGCGCGCCACGCGCTCGTCGATCCGGATCGTGTCGTCATCGGCGAGATAGCGGATGAAGCGGACGATCTCGCCGATCGCCTCGCGCGGCTGGTGGCCGGACAGGATCAGGTCGGCCACGGCGATGGCGCCGGCATTGATGAAGGGATTGCGCGGCCGCCCCTTCTCCTGCTCAAGCTGGACGATGGAATTGAACGCGTTGCCCGACGGCTCGCGCCCGACCCGCGCCCAGAGCGAATCGCCGAGCTTGCCGAGCGCGAGCGACAGCGTGAACACCTTCGACACGCTCTGGATCGAGAACGGGGTGGCCGCATCGCCCGCGGTCAGCACCTCGCCGTCGGGCAGCGCCACGGCGATGCCGAACTGGTTGGGGTCGACCTTGGCGAGTTCGGGAATGTAATGGGCCACGACGCCGCGGTCGCTGGCCCCGGCCGCCTCGCCCGCGATCTCGTCAAGCACATCCTGCAACTTGGTCATTGGCCGTCCCCCAAGCATGATATCTAGAACCCGCGGATACAAAAAGGCCGCCCCGGAGGGCGGCCTTGATCTGGCGCGGCCGGACGGATCCGGTTAGCGCGAATAGAATTCGACGACCAGGTTCGGTTCCATCACCACGGCGTAGGGAACGTCGCCCAGGACCGGGGTGCGCACGAAGGTGGCCGACATCTTGTGGTGATCCACTTCGATGTATTCCGGCACGTCGCGCTCGGCGAGCTGCGCCGATTCGAGCACGATGGCGAGCTGCTTGGACTTTTCCTTGACCGCAACCACGTCGCCCGGCTTGCAGCGATACGAGCCGATATTGACCCGCTTGCCGTTGACGGTGATGTGACCGTGGTTGACGAACTGGCGCGCGGCGAAGATCGTCGGCACGAACTTGGCGCGGTAGACGACGGCGTCGAGGCGCTGCTCCAGAAGGCCGATCAGGTTCTCGGGCGTATCGCCCTTCATCCGGTTGGCTTCGTCATAGGTCTTGCGGAACTGCTTTTCCGAGATATCGCCGTAATAGCCCTTGAGCTTCTGCTTGGCGCGGAGCTGCACGCCGAAGTCGGACAGCTTGCCCTTGCGGCGCTGGCCGTGCTGGCCTGGGCCGTATTCGCGGCGGTTGACCGGGGACTTCGGACGGCCCCAGATGTTCTCGCCCATACGGCGATCGAGTTTGTACTTGGACGATTCGCGCTTGCTCATCGCATTTCCTTTCAAAAGGTTACCCCGGCCTGCTACCAGACCGGATGAAGGAAACGCGCCCTCCTCTGGCCCCCGTTTTCGGGACCTGACAGGACGGTCGACGCACGCTTTGTGCAAACCGTCCACGGGACACGTAGGAAAACGCGGGGGCATGAACCCTCGCGCTGGCCGGGTCTCTAGGCCGGAAACGCGCCGAAGTCAACTCTTTGCGCCACTCCCGCCGCGATTTCGGCGCATCGGCGGCGCAGGACCCGGGCGATATTCCCGTAAGCGGCAAGGAGCGCTATAGCAGGGTCTGTCTCAACCAACTTCCTTTGCGAGTCCCCATGACCGACACCGTCCTCGACCGCCTGCTCCGCTATGTCGTCATCGACACCCAGTCGAATGCGGCCTCCCAGGCCCAGCCGTCGACCGAGAAGCAGAAGGACCTCGGACACCTCCTGGTCGCCGAACTCAAGGCGCTCGGCGTCCACGACGCCCACATGGACGAGCACGGCAACGTCTATGCGACCATCCCCGCCACCAGCTCGAAGGACGTTCCCGTCATCTGCTTCTGCTCGCACATGGACACCGCCCCCGATTTCACCGGCACCAATGTCAAGCCGCAGCTTCTGCGCGGCTACCAGGGCGGCGACATCCAGTTGACGGGGGACCCGAGCCGCGTGATCAAGGTGAGCGAGCATCCCGACCTCACCAATCAGATCGGCCATGACATCGTCACCACCGACGGCACCACGCTGCTCGGCGCCGACGACAAGGCCGGCATCGCCGAGATCATGACCGCCGCCGCCACGCTGCTCTCCAATCCCGGCATCCCCCATGGCGCGGTCCGGATCCTGTTCACCACCGACGAGGAGATCGGCCGCGGCGCCGACAAGGTCGACCTCGCCAAGCTCGGCGCGGCCTTCGGCTACACGCTCGACGGCGGCGTCATCGGCGAGGTCGAGGACGAGACTTTCTCCGCCGACGGCGTCGAGATCGAGATCACCGGCGTGGCGCAGCACCCGGGCACGTCCAAGGGCGTGATGGAGAACGCCATCAAGATCGCCGCCGACATCGTCGCCCGGCTGCCGCGCGACATCGCCCCCGAAAGCACCGACGGCCGCCAGGGCTTCATCCATCCCACCGGCATTTCCGGCTCGATGGACAAGGCGCGGCTCACCTTCATCATCCGCGATTTCGTCAATAACGGGCTCACCGAGAAGGAGGCGCTGCTCAAGAACATCGCCGAGGAGGTGATGAAGGCCTATCCGGGCTCGACCATGGGCTTCAAGGTGACCGAGCAGTACCGCAACATGAAGGAGGTTCTCGACCGCCACCCGGAGGTGATGGACAACCTCATGGAAGCCGTCCGCCGCGTCGGCCTCGAGCCGGTCACCCACTCCATCCGCGGCGGCACCGACGGCTCGCGCCTGTCCTTCATGGGCCTGCCCTGCCCCAACATATACACCGGCGGCCATTCCTACCACTCGCCGCTGGAATGGATCAGCCGCCAGGACATGGAAAAGTCGGTCGAGACCATCGTTGAACTGGTCAAGGTCTGGGAAGAGCGGGCCTAGGCGCCCGTCTCCGCGCCGGTCACCGCGTCCGGCCCGGCCAGGTCCGCAGGTCCGCCACGGCCTTCAGCGTCGCCGCCACGACAAGCGCGCAGAGCACGGCCTTCGAGATCGTCTCCATGGTGCCCTCGATCAGGAGCGCATGGACCACGCTGCCCGCGACGATCACGATCGCGAGCGCCGTGTGCGCCCGCCGCCAGGAGAGCGGCCGCAGCCGCCGGCGCAGCGCCGCAAGCACCGCCGTGGCGAAGACCGCCCACATCGCGACCACGCCCCAGACCGAGAATGGCGTGGGCGAGGCAAACAGCAGCGCGTCGACCACATCCGGCGGGCTGGTGATCCAGAGGCCCGCGACATGGAAGACCACCATCAGCACAAGGATCCCGCCGATCCAGCGGTGCGCCCGCCGCCCGCGCGGTCCCGCCAGCCCGGGCAGGTGGCCCGTGGCGAGCAGCGGCTGGACGAGCAGCAGCGCCATCGCGATCACGCCCGCCAGACCCGCGACGATATAGGCGGGGCCGCGCCAGGCGAGCAGCGGGCTGGTCGCGGCGAAGCCCAGCGGCACGGCGATCGAAAGCGCGATCGCGCCCCAGACAAGGAAGTTGCGGAGCCGCGGGAAGGTCTGGATGGCCACCGGTCAGGCCGGCTGCAGCACGAAATCCGCGTGGAGGCTGGTGTCGCTGGCGCTGTCCATCACCGGACGCAGGAACACCGTCTTGAAGTCGCCGCTGTCATAGGCGAGATGGCCGTGCGGCTGGCCAAAGGCAGGAACGATCTGCGGCATCTCGAGGCGGAACGCGCCATTGGCGTCGGTCAGCGTGGCGCCATGGCTCCACGGGTCACGCTCGTTGCCCTCGGTGGTGTGGGCCCAGATCTGAATGCGCTGGCCCGCAAGCGGGGCGCCGTCGCCGGCGCGGCGCACGGTGCCGGTCATCCAGAACCCGCCGCCGCCGATGCGCTCGACGATGGGCGCGCCGGGAAGGTAATTGTTCGATCCGCCGCGCATCGAGGGTGTGGCGGGCACGGCCTGGGCGCGCGCGGGCACAATGATGCCCGACACGCCCGCTGCCGCGAGCGCGCCAGTGGCGGCAAGCAGGGTGCGGCGGGTGAGAATGGCGTCAGTCATGGGAACGTCCTGTGCGCTGAGGGGTTGCCGGCCGAAACGGCCGGATCACGTTTCCCCCTCAAGTATAGCGCGTTTCGGGACGATCCCAAGGCGACGCCGGCGCGGTCCCGATAAAATCCTCTTCACGGCTTCGTGAAGAGCAGGCCGCGCCGGCCCCGTCCGTTTCTTCCAGACCCGTCGCGGACCGGTCAGAGCCGGCCGGTCAGCACCAGGATGAGCAGGATGATGACCACGACGCCGATCACGCCGACACCGCCATGTCCGAAGCCGTAGCCGTAGCCGCCGAACCGGCCGCTGAAGCCGCCGAGCAGCAGGATGATGAGAATGATGAGAAGAATGGTACCGAGCGTCATGCGAAAATCTCCTGTGGCGTGGCGCCGGCTATTGACCAAGACGTAAGACCGGCCCGCATCAACGCGAACCGGATGCAATGGTTCCCGACTGCGGGGCGGATTCATGCCTGAAAGGGATTATTTCAAGATTCGGAGGCTCTTGCCGCAAGCGACAGGCACATGCCCCCTACTCCGCCGCCTCGGCACGCCCGTCGTCCTCCGCCGCATCCGCGGCCCCGGGCGCGGTTTCGGCCTGGAGTTCCGGGATGCCGACGATGCGTTTGCCGGAATGGTCGGCATGGACGATGATCAGGCCCTGCTCTTCGAAATAGCCCAGCAGCCGGCGCGCGCGCCGGGCCGAATGGGTGCCGTAGGCGCGGGCGATGCGGGCGTCCGACGGGCACGGCTCGCCCTTGATCGCGGCATGGGCCAGCATCAGGAACACGCCCTGCAGATCGTCGGTCACCGTGGCCGAGAGCGCAAGCGCGGTGGCCCAGGCCTCGGTCGCGGCAGTCTCGGCGTCGACGCCCGAG
>NZ_JRJG01000034.1 GCF_000759435.1 Hoeflea sp. BAL378 | reverse complement strand
ATTGGGTGTGTATTCAACCATGATCTGTCTCCTTTGGCTGTCGGAGCGTAAACGACAGGGCGGGGAGATCGTTCCCGCGCGGGGCCGCGCAGGGGGTCACGTTGTGTTACCGGATGGCACTGACCGTGTAGCCCGCCTGCGTGAGCAGCGAGACCAGGCCCTGCTCGCCCGGCAGGTGCAGCGCGCCCACGGCGATGAAGGCGCCGCCCCGGTCGAGGATCGGGCCGGCGCGCTCGGCCATGACATGATTGCGCAGGGTGACGACCCGCTCCTCGAATTCGGCATAGCCGGCGATGTCGTCTTCGCCGGCTTCCGGGCCGAAGGCGAGGATCACCGGCATGATCAGCGCAATGTCGCCGTCGAGATAGAGCTCGGTCATGGTGGCCATGATGTCGGGCATCAGGTCGGCCAGGCGGATGGTCTCGACCAGGCCGCGCAGATGGAACTCCATCGGCAGGTCCGCCATCGCCGCCATCTGTTCGCCGATGCTCTCGAGCCCGATGAGCTCCTTGCCGTCCGCCCGGGCCTGGCTGGCGATCTTGATGTCGAGGAATTCCACGCCGTCGGCCTTGCGCGCCATCTCGCAGGGCGGCATCGCCACCATGCCCGCGATCATCCACGGCTTCATGCGCGAGACCAGCGCCAGCGGAATGCCGCGGCGGGAGAGCTCGGCCTCCACCAGGGTGACGTCCTCCGGGCTCAGCCGCGAGGTCAGCGTAGTGCCGTCGGTGAACATGGTCAGGTCCGGATTGGTCAGCACCGCGGCCTGCGCCTTGGCCGGATCGAGAATGTCGACGGTCTCGATGACCACGGTGTCGGCCGCGTCGAAGGCCGCCTG
Organism: Hoeflea sp. BAL378; assembly: GCF_000759435.1. Taxonomy (GTDB): domain Bacteria; phylum Pseudomonadota; class Alphaproteobacteria; order Rhizobiales; family Rhizobiaceae; genus Hoeflea. Next base: position 82,428 of record NZ_JRJG01000034.1, on the reverse strand, counting down.
GGCCGCGGCGGGCAGCGTGGTGACGCGCGGATCGGTGACATGCATGGTGCCGAACAGCCAGGACGGCGCCTGGCCCTGTTTCTCGACCTTCCACAGCAGCCCCTTGCCGTTCGGGGTGGCGTCGGCCTCGGCGCGGGCCGCGGCCATCTTGTCGGGGGCAGTGGCCGACAGCCTGTCCGCCAGGCTGACGCCGTCGCAGGCGGCGGCGTCCTCGGCGCGCGCCGTGGCCGCGTAGACAAGGCCGCCGACCAGCAGGATCAGCAGCGCCCAGGGCAGCGCCGCGGCAATCGCCAGCATCAGGTTCGGCAGCCAGGCGACCAGCGGCCGGGCATGGGAAATCGCGGGATGAGGGTGCATGCGCGGCCATTCCTCCTGCAACGGGGCGCGTCGGGCGCGCGGGCTGTTGCACCGGTTGAAGTCATCCATTGCGGCTTCGCTCTCAAGAGAATCGAAACGGGCCGCACGCTGGACGGAGCCGGCACTCTAGCGCGTCACATGCCACAAACCAGTTAACCCGGGCCGGGGTTTCATCGGATGGTAAATAGGGCGTTAACGCCCGCGTCCCGACCGGCAGGCTCGGGCCCGGCGCGACCGCCGGAGACGTCTGCGGGACGGGTGGGACGACCCCGGTTCACGCCCTGGGATGGGCGCGGTCGTAGATCTCGATCAGGCGGCGCGAATCGACGCCGGTATAGACCTGGGTGGTCGACAGGCTGGCATGGCCCAACAGTTCCTGGATGGTCCTCAGATCGCCGCCGCCGGCCAGGAGATGGGTGGCGAAGGAATGCCTGAGCGCATGCGGGGTGGCGCTTTCGGGCAGGTCGAGCGCGCCGCGCAGCCGCCGCATCTCCTTCTGCACGATGGCCGGCTGCAGCACGCCGCCGCGGGCGCCGCGGAACATCGGCGCGTCCGGCGCGGGCTGGAACGGGCAGAGCTTGCGGTAGACCTCGATCGCCTCGCTTGCGGCGGGCAGCAGCGGCACGATGCGGGTCTTGCCGCCCTTGCCGGTGATCCTGAGGGTCTTGCCGTCGCGCGGCAGGTCGGCCGAAGTCAGCGCCAGCGCCTCGGAAATGCGCAGCCCGCAGCCATAGAGCAGCGTCAGCACCGCGGCGCTGCGGGCGGCGATCCAGGGCTCGTCGGAGAGCTGCAGGTCGGCGTCGACCACGCGCAGGGCGTCGCGCGCGGTCAAGGGCTTGGGCAGGGACTTGGGCTGGCGCGGCGCACGGGTGGCCGCGGCGCCGGCGGCATTGGCCATGCCCTTGCGCTCGAGATGGCGCAGGAACGACCTGATGCCCGCGAGCCCGCGGCCCAGGGTGCGCGCGCCGGCGCCGCCGCGCCGCCGCTCGGCCATGAAGGCGCGCAGGTCGAGCGGCCGGAGCTCGGCCAGGTCGGCGATCTTCGGCGCTCCGCCCAGATGCAGGGTGAGAAAGCCCAGGAACTGGCGCAGGTCGCGCTCATAGGCATCCGCCGTCTTGGGCGACAGCCGGCGCTCGTCGATGAGCTGGGTGAGCCATCGCTGCTGTTCGGCCATGACATCGGGGGCGGCGATCACGAGCGGCTGGTTCATCTCGGTTCCGTTCAGAGGGGCCCGGGCCGCCGGCGATGGAGCGGGCGGATCCTGCAGATTTCACAGGGACGAGGCGGCGCGAAAGCCCTCGCGCCGCGACTGTCCCTGATCCGACTATTGCATTTGTGCCTTAGCGGGGGGTAAACGATAGGCTGCAACGGCCTGATCGCGCCCGCGCGCGAAAGTCCGGGCCGCAGTGTTGAGCGATGTCATCATGGCATCATATTCTGTTGCCATAGGTTTGTGACAACGGAGACCGAAGGGGTCGAGTCCATGGCATATGTGGCGGAGATTTCAGATCGTTTGCAGGTGCTCGCCCATGGCCGGCCCGGTCACATCATCGACCGGCTGATCGCCGAACGCGGCGGGCGGCTGGTGGATCATCCGGCCTGGCCGCTGATGCGGCCGTTCCTCTATGCAACGCTCAAATACGGCGCCGCGGTCAGGATGGCCGATGCGATTGCGCCCCTGTCCGGCCATGGCGCGCTCCAGCATATCAGCGACCTGCTGCAGCTCGACATCCAGTCCCGCTGCGAACACCGGATCCCGAAGGCGGGCGGATTTCTGCTCGTCGCCAACCACCCGACCGGGATTGCCGACGGCGTGGCGATGTTCGATTTCCTGAACCGGCACCGGCCCGACATGATGATCTTCGCCAACCGCGATGCGGTGCGCGTGAGCCCGCGCTTCGACGAGATCATCATCCCGGTGGAATGGCGCGAGGACTACAAGAGCCGCGACAAGACCCGCGAGACGCTGCAGCTCACCAACCGCGCGGTGCAGGAGGGCAAGGCCACGGTGCTGTTCCCCTCGGGCCGGATCGCCTTCTGGAACGAGGGCCGGCTCACCGAGCGGCCGTGGAAGGTCTCGGCGGTGACGCTCGCCAGGCGCTACGACCTGCCGGTGGTCCCGGTCAACATCTCGGCGCGCAATTCCGGCCTGTTCTACTGGCTGTCGAAGCATTCGACCGAACTGAGGGACATGACCGTGTTCCACGAGCTTCTGAACAAGAAGCGCCACACCTTCCGCTTCACCGTGGGCGAGCCGATCCTGCCCGAGGCGCTGGACGGCGATCCGGCCGAGGCGATCAAGGCGCTCGAATACCACACCGTGCACGGGCTCGCGTCCAACCCCGACCGGGTGTTCGAGGCCGCGCCGAAAGGCTGGAGCCAGGCGGCCTGAGGCTGCCGCGGACGCGAAACTTGGACATATCCAACGAAAACGGCCCGGGATGACCGGGCCGTTTTGGTGTGCAGGTCGGACAGCCCGTGACGGGGCCGTCGCTCAGGCGATGGTCTGGCCGGTCTTCTTCCAGTCGGCCAAAAACGCGTCGAGGCCCTTGTCGGTCAAGGGGTGCTTGACCAGCGCCTTGATGGTGGAGGCGGGGATGGTGGCGACGTCGGCGCCGATGAGGGCCGCTTCCTTGACATGGCCGACGGTGCGGATCGAGGCGGCGAGGATCTCGGTGTCGAAGCCGTAATTGTCGTAGATCTGGCGGATCTCGCGGATCAGGTCCATGCCGTCGAGGCCCATGTCGTCGAGCCGGCCGATGAAGGGCGAGATGAAGGAGGCGCCGGCCTTGGCGGCGAGCAGCGCCTGGTTGGCCGAGAAGCACAGCGTCACATTGGTCATGTGGCCGTCCGAGGTCAGCGCGCGGCAGGCCTTGAGGCCGTCGAGCGTCAGCGGCAGCTTGATGCAGATATTGTCGGCGATCTTGGCCAGGACCGCGGCTTCCTTCATGATCGTCTCGTAGTCGGTGGCGGCCACTTCGGCCGAGACCGGGCCGTCGACGATCCCGCAGATCTCCTTGGTGACTTCGCGGATGTCGCGGCCGGATTTCATGATCAGCGAGGGATTGGTGGTGACGCCATCGATCAGGCCCAGATCGTTGAGTTCGCGAATCTCGCTCACGTCGGCGGTGTCGACAAAGAATTTCATGTGAGGCTCCAAACTTGCGCCAGCGGGGCTTGCCCGGCGCTCTTGAACAAATCCGGGTTCCCTTTAGCCCAATCCGGGGGCAAGGTCACGCGACATGGACAAAGATTCGCGACAAATTGAAGCCGGCCTATTTCCGCGCAGGATCGTGCCGGTGCTGATCCCGATGCCCGCCGAGCGGGCCTATTCCTATGCGCTGCCGCAGGGCGTCGACGCCGCGCCGGGGCAGATCGTGCAGGTGCCGCTGGGGCCGCGGCTGGTCTCGGGCATCGTCTGGGACGGGCCGACCGACGAGGTGGACCCGAAGAAGCTGCGCGAGATCGCCCAGGTGTTCGACTGTCCGCTCGTCAACGCGCCGATGCGCCGCTTCATCGACTGGGTGGCGGCCTACACGCTGTCGCCGCCGGGCCTGGTGGCGCGGATGGCGCTGCGGGCGCCCGCCGCCTTCGACCCCGAGCCGATGATCGATGCGCTCAGGCTCACCGACACCCGCCCCGAACGGCTGACGGCGGCGCGCGAGCGGGTGCTCGAGCAGGCCGGCGACGGCTTTGCCTGGACCCGCAGCGGGCTCGCGCATGCGGCGGGGGTGACGGCGAGCGTCATCGACGGGCTTGCGGCGCAGGGCGTGTTCGAGCCGGTGCGATTGAGGCCGCCGCCGGTGGTGGCCGCGCCCGATCCCGACTACCAGCCGGCGGCGCTGGAGCCCGGACAGGCGGAAGCAGCGGATGCACTGCGGGCGACGGTGGCGGAGACAAGCTTCAGCGTGACGCTGCTCGACGGCGTCACCGGCTCGGGCAAGACCGAGGTCTATTTCGAGGCGATCGCGCAAGCCGTGCGGGCCCGCAGGCAGGTGCTGATCCTGCTGCCCGAGATCGCGCTCACGGCCGCGTTTCTCGACCGCTTCCACGAGCGCTTCGGCGCGCGGCCGGCGGAATGGCATTCCGAGGTCACGCCCAGGATGCGCGAAAAGGTCTGGCGGCAGACCGCGGAGGCGGGAATCTCGGTGGTGGCGGGCGCCCGCTCGGCGCTGTTCCTGCCCTTTGCCGATCTGGGTCTCATCATCGTCGACGAGGAGCACGACCCGGCCTACAAGCAGGAGGACCGGGTGTTCTACAACGCCCGCGACATGGCGGTGGTGCGGGCGCGGCTCGCCGATATCCCGGTGGTGCTGGCCTCGGCCACGCCGTCGATCGAAAGCCGGGTCAACGCGCAGCAGGGCCGCTACCGGCATGTGAAGCTCGAAAGCCGCTACGCCGAAGCGGTGCTGCCCGACATCAAGCTCGTCGACATGCGCAGGCACGCGCCGGCGCCCGGCGGCTTCCTGTCGCCGGTGCTGCTCCACGCGATGGCTGAGACGCTCGAGCGAAAGGAACAGGCGCTGCTGTTCCTCAACCGCCGCGGCTATGCGCCGCTGACGCTGTGCCGGGTCTGCGGCCACCGCTTCGAATGCCCGGACTGCTCGAGCTGGCTGGTCGAGCACCGCTTCCGCGGCCAGTTGCAGTGCCACCATTGCGGCCACGCCGAGCCCACGCCGCAGGCCTGCCCCTCCTGCGGCACGTTCGACCATCTGGCGGCCTGCGGCCCTGGGATCGAGCGCATCGCCGAGGAAGCCGACAAGCATTTCCCGAAGGCGCGCACCATCGTGCTCTCGTCGGACATGATGGGCGGCACGCGGCGGCTGAGGATCGAGCTCGAGGCGATCGCCAAAGGGGAGGCCGACATCGTCATCGGCACGCAGCTTGTGGCCAAGGGCCACAATTTCCCGCTGATGACGCTGGTGGGCGTGGTCGACGCCGATCTCGGCCTGTCGAATGGCGATCCGCGCGCCGCCGAGCGGACCTACCAGCTCCTGTCGCAGGTGACCGGCCGCGCCGGGCGCGCGGGCCACAAGAGCCTCGGCCTGATCCAGACCTACCAGCCGCAGCACCCGGTGATGCAGGCCTTCGCCTCGGGCGACGCGGAGGCCTTTTACGAGCGCGAGACCGACGAGCGCAGCCGCGCCCACCTCCCCCCCTTCGGCCGCCTCGCCTCGGTGATCGTCTCGGCCGCGACCCGGCTCGAAGCCGAGGGCCACGCCCGCGCGCTTCGCGCCGCAGCCCCGCCCACGCAAGGCATCATGGTGCTCGGCCCCGCCGAAGCCGCCCTGGCCCTGATCCGCGGCCGCCACCGCTTCCGCCTGCTGGTGCATGGCGAACGGGGGCGGGACATGCAGGGTTTCGTCCGCGAGATGCTGGCCAAGGGGCCCAGGGCGCGGGGATCGGTGCAGGTGCAGGTGGATATTGATCCGCAGAGTTTTTTGTGAGGGGGGATGGCTGAGAAGGAGCCGGGGCCGGACTGACGGGTTCTGAAGAGCAAGCCAGATAAAGCAGACATCCACAACGCGTTAGAAATATGGATAACCGGTTCGAACTTCTCTGACGGGGCCGAAGCCGACGAACAGAGAACCACACGTACGCTATTGGTCCTCCAAAATTAAGGAATGAGCTTACGGCCATTAAAAGTGGTTTTCAGACGATCGGCTTTCGGTAGAGTTCATGAAATGACCTGCTGAAGTCTGGAGGGGGAGTGGGATGCCAAAAAACAATGTGTCGTTGACACCCGAGGAAAAACGGGTGGCGAAAGCGTTGCTTGCGAAGAACTGGCGCAATCAGGACATCCAAGCCCTCATTAACATCGGCAGGAAGGCCACAATCAACAGCGGGCGCATCACCGGCGTAAAAAAGAATGCCGGACAGGAAGTCGCATCCGAAGAAGAGGTGGAGTTTTTCCTCTTGAAGAAGAGGTCCTATGATCAACAGACCTGTTTGAATCGATACGATGATGAGAGGCTCATTCGCGCCCGCGAGGCGATGATCCTCGCTGTACAGGTGTTCAACAGCGCGGCACTCCGGTTTAAAACTGAAGTTTTCACGATGCTTGCGAATGTGGCTTGGACCTATCTCATTCATGAGTGGTACACGCGAAATACACAGGTGAAATTAGTAGATGACAACGGATTCTCAAAGCCGCTGAGCGAGCTTTTGGAGCGGCCAGATTGCCCGCTACCTGTGGGGGTTCAACAGAACCTGAGAGCACTGAAGATTTTGCGAGACAAGGTGGAGCATCACCTGCTTGGTAGGGCCGATCAAAAATGGCTCGGGCTTTTCCAAGCGTGTTGTCTGAATTTCGATAAGGCGCTGTGCGACCTATTCGGAAAGGAACTCACTCTCGCAAGCGAGCTCTCGTTCGCACTTCAATTCGCAAGCATGAACCTCGAACAAGTGACCACGCTTAACCAGTATGAGCTTCCACCCGACATCAATGCGATCGATGCGCTCATCACTGACGGGATGACTCCGGAACAACTCAACAATATCGAGTTTCAGTTTCAGGTCGTATATACTCTCAGTGCCGCAGCGAAGTCCAAGGCGCATATCCAGTTCGTCAACCCAGCATCGGCAGAGGGGAAGGAAATACACAACGTTCTAGCCAAAAAGGTCATTTCGGATGATCTCTATCCACTAAAACCGGGGATGGTCGTGAAGAGTGTCGCTGCAAAGACTAATCAGCACTTCACGTCACACACGCATCTGCAAGCCATGCGGTACTTCAACGTGCGGCCAAAGAATGGCGCTCCTCAGCCGGAAAACACCAACAAGACGCACTGCGTCTACCATCCGGTATATAAAGCGTATACGTACTCTCCTCAGTGGGTGGAGAAGTTGGTAGCTGCAGTAAATGATGCAGAGGTCTATGCGGAGATTAGGGCTGTTAAGCTCTGAGGCGGTTATTTACCATTGGCGACTTGACGGAGGTTTGCTGATTCCCCTGTTGCTCGCAGCTCCTTCTCAAGAAGTTCCAGTTGGTGTCTCCACCAGTAGACGGCCTCTCGGAACAGCTGGAAAGCATCTTGGCCATCGGCGAATTCGATGAAGTAGCCATCCTCGTCAGAGCTAAGCTTCGCGCCGAAAGTGTATGTTTTGAGAAGGTTGTTCCTTTCCTCCTCGATGAAGCTCCAAAAGATCGCCGAGGACGGCCTGTCTGCCTTTAGTGTAGCCCACAAGCCATCCACTGCGGTCGCGTGGGCGGGGGAAGCTAGGGCGTCGACCTTAGCAAGGACATGACCGACCGTCCTCAATAGGGCGAGGCCTGAAACCCAGTGAAGCCTCCATTCAGGCAGTTCGTCGTCTCCGTCTACGATGTCGGAATTCTGAAAATGGAACAAAATTCCGACGCAGTCCCAATACGGCTCCCAGGCCTTCAATGTCTGGATGGGTGAGGTCCGAGTGAAAATATCACCTGTTATGAAGCTGGCCATGGATCAAAGATACACGCAACATGACGCGCAAACAATCACGACTATTCACTTGGCAATCGGAAACCGTGACGATATCACAGAGATGAACGCTAAAAGCGATTATGGTGCCGTAGTGTAATGGAAGCACCCCTGCCGATTAGAGGATTATATCTTGAAAGCAGGTAGTGTGGGTTCGAGTCCCAACGGCGCTGCCAACTCTTCCGCTACTTCCGGCTCAGTTCAGCCGTTAAGGGACTTATTGGCCTCCGTCGGCGAGGCGGTAGCCAACCTCAATACAGCTGTTGTCGGATTGGATGCTGTCGAGCAGGGCCACAATAAGCCGGAAACGTTGAATATTTCTTGGAATCCGAATGACCGGATTGCTGCTGCACGCAAATCAAGGAGGTTTGTGGTCGAAGCCGTCCTCGTCAGGGTGGCCGAGGCACTCTCTGAATTTGTTTTCGTAACGGCGCGCTTGCCCCGCTTCAGCTCTGTCCGCAACAATTGGAACAGCAAAACTTCTCGTGCTGAAAAGCTTGCCGATGTCGCCGCAGAGGCACTCGGTGCAAAGGACTATCTGACCGCTGGCGCTGTATTGCTTATCCACTGGCGAAATCGTGTGGTTCACCCCCGTTCGCAAGCGTCGCTAACGGCTGCGCAAGAGAAGAATTTGCGAGCATCGTCCGAAGAGATCGAGAAAAATTTCGCGGGACTTTCGATTGAGCGGTTATTAAAAGACTTCGAAACCGGCCAGCCTACATTGAAGGATGTTTCCAGCTTGATCGCGATGTCTATAAGGATGGCGCGAGCGGTGGATAAGGCAGTAAGCGATCTATCCGACGACGACCTCGGCATTTTGCTAGATTATTATGGTTTGAAGGCTCGAATTTCGGAGATCGAAGCTCAAACTACCCCGTCCAAGCGCCACGCATCGGTAATTCGCATGCTTCAATCCAGCGCGCCGGGTTTGGTGCCAGCATATAGCCGCCTCCATGCGCGCACGACTGGCGACAGTAACTGACTGTCGAATCTAGCTTCAGCACTAGACCAGATCATTGCTAACGGTGCCGTGGCTCCCTCGCGCTGACTGAATCCCCGGCTACACAAACGCAGCCCGCACACCGCGCAACATCCGATTTGGGGAGTGTCTTATTGTGCGTTTCGTGCCTGAACTGGGGGCAATCCGCCACCACTGCTTTCAAGATATATAGGGCTGTAGCGTCGAACCGCGTGGGATTCGAACATATACGCCGAAGTAATCGGCTGACACTCGCCTACACCATAAGCGTTGTCGGCTTTCGGGAAGTCGCAAGTGGCAGATGAACGACCAAAATGGGGGCGCAAAGAAGCCACCGAAATCCTAGTTTGCTCGGTCGGGACGGTTCGGCCCAGAACCCCCTTCACTCCTCATCCCCCTTGGCTGCCCCCACCCTCTCCATCCTCACCGGCAGCTCATCCGTCCGCCCCTCCTTGTCGCGGCCCAGAAACAGCGTCGTGTGCGGAAACGGGATCTCGATGCCCTTTTCGTCCATCACCTGCTTGACCAGTTCGGTGTAGGCGCGGCCGAGGCCCCATTGCTTGCCGGGGGCGGTCTTGATGCGGGCGCGGATGAGGACGGCGCTGTCGCCGAGGCCGGTGACGCCGTGCATTTCGAGCGGCTCGAGGATGTCGGGCCGGTGCTCGGTCTGCATCAGCCGGTCGAAGGCCTCCTGCAGGGCGGCCTTGCCGTCGGCCACGTTCTCCTTGTAGGCGATGCCCACTTCCTCGACATGGAAGGAGAAGGTGCGCATGTAGTTCGACACCGCGTCGACCGAGCTGAACGGGATGATGTGGTAGGTGCCCGAGAGATCGCGCAGCGACACGGACCGCAGCGTCAGCCGCTCGACCACGCCGGTGATGCCGCCTGCGCCGACGACGTCGCCGACATTCATGGCGTTCTCGAGCTGGATGAAGACGCCGGAGATGATGTCCTGAACGAGCTTCTGCGCGCCAAAGCCGATGGCGAGGCCGAGCACGCCGGCGCCGGCCAGAAGCGGGCCGATGTCGATGCCGAGTTCGGAGAGCGCGATCATGCCGCCGAAGACCACCAGCGCCACGGTGAGCGCGTTCTTGAGCAGCGAATAGAGCGTGCGGTAGCGGGCCGCGTGCAGCGCCGGGCCCTGGGTGGTCTCCATGCGGTAGTCGATCCAGGAGGAGGCCGCGGCCCAGACGATGATGCAGACGACGATGACGATCAGGCTCGAGACCAGGCCCGCGACGATGGCGCTGCCGCGCTCGCCCTCGAGCCAGGCGCCGACATCGACGAGCGCCCAGGCGTCGAGCACCACGGCGAGGATGGCGATGGAGACGAGCAGCCAGACGATCCGGAGCAGGACCGGCACGAAGGAGGTGAGGCGCGATGACAGCGCCTTGTCGTCGAGCGGCAGGAAGGCGGGGGCGCGGATGCTCAGGGTCGAGAGATAGCCGCAGGCGCGCAGCACGAGCCCGCCGGCGATCAGCGCGGCCACGGTCTTGAGCGTGGCGCCGCCGACGAAATCGACGAACAGGGCCGGGCGCGACAGGGCGATGACGTAGCTCACGGCCACATAGGCATAGGCGATCAGCGGCCAGACCTGCAGGAAGGCCGATTGCACCGGTTCGGGCAGGGCCTCGTCGACGGCGGCGTCGCCCTCCTCCTGCGGCTCCTGCACCGGCCGCTCGGCGGCCTGCTTCTGCAGCCGCGAGACGGCGCGGATGGCCTTGACGGCGTAGATCGCGGCCAAGGTGTAGACCAGCACGCGCAGGCTGCGGCCGACGGTGAACGAGATCAGGCTGCTTGCCGCCGGCACCAGGAAGGCGATGCCGTAGATCAGGATCGCCGACAGGCGGATGCCGCGCCGGCGCACCATCGCGCGCACGTCGGGCGCAAGCCTCAGGACGGCGTAGTCGCCGTTGACGATGCCGGTGACCAGGCGGATGAGGATCGCGGTCGCGCCGGTGACCAGGAAGGCGTTGAGATAGAGGGTCTGGTGGATCGAGACGCCGAGGTCGCCGAACAGGACGGCGGCGGTGGCGCTGGTGGCGAAATAGGCGATGGCGAGCGCCAGGATCTCGGCCAGCACATAGAGGGCGACGAGCGCGATGGCCGCGAAGACGCCGCGGTTCCTGAGCCGCGCCGAGATGCGGCCGAGGCCGCCGCGCAGGAGCCGTTTGGCGCCGATGAACAGCGCGAGCGAGATCGCCACGGTGGCGAGCAGCGGCGCCAGCAGTGTGGCGAGGGTGCCCCAGTCGAGATCGGCGCGGCCATCGACCAGGCTCGCGAGTCCGGAGAGGTCGCTCACGAATTTGCGGCCGATGGCGAGCGCCTCGTTGATGGCGTTGCGGGTGATGGTGGCGAGCTGGGCGGCGAGCGTGGCCGGGGCTTCCTCCTCGGCGCTGGCCTCGGCTGCGGCTTCGGCTTCAGGCGCGGCCTGCTCGAGCGAGCGGATCAGCCGGTCGCGCGCGGCCTCGTCCTTCAGCACGTCGAGCAGCGGGGCGATCACCGCGTCGGTGGGTCCGGCCGTTTCGGCGGTTTCGGCCGAGCCGGCGAGTGGCGACTGCGCGTGAGCGGAAGAGAGCGGCGGCGCGGCGGCCAGAAGCAGGGTGACCAGGAGCAGGACGGCGGTCCGGGACAGAAAACGGCAGGCGGGCATGAAACTTCCAATTCTGATGCACTCGATCCGGCCGCGCGATTTCCCTTGGCCGTGAGAGCCTAGAATAGGGCAATGGGGAGCAGCATCAACCCGACGCCGTCACCGCCTGGCCCGGGCGGGTCCTCGCGGGCCGTCGGGGCGGAAGCGCGGGAGCCGGGCCGGCCGGCCGCGGAGCGGTCAGGCGCGGCGGCCGCCGAGGCCCCAGCCGATATGCGCCCAGAGCCGCTCATGGACGAAGAAGAAGGCAAGGCCGGTGGCCGAGGTCGACAGCGCGAAGGTGAGCGCGCCCAGCACCGAGCCGGTGTGCAGCCAGGCGATCAGGCTGGTGGTCATGAGCCCGAGGATCTGCCAGGTCAGGGCTTTGACGATGGTTCTGAGAGGGGAGTCCATGGATGCGATCTGTGTGTTGGAAGTCTTCTGGATGCCTGTGTTGTAGCGTTGCGGGGCGATCGCGGGAATTCGGGCTCTTCGCTGCAAAATCACGCAGATGTTGATAAAAATCACCAGACATGCGTATTGTCAGCAATGCACAAGAACGATCGCGCAGAGCTGTTTCGGTTCCGGCTGGCGGCCCGGCTCGCCCAGGCCGGCATGAACCGCAGCGCGCTCGCCCGGGCGGCGGGCGTCGACCGGTCGACCATCGCGCAGTTGCTCGCGCCCGACGAGGTGCGCCTGCCCAATGCGCATCTGGCGGCGGAATGCGCGCGCGCGCTGGGGGTGAGCGCCGACTGGCTGCTCGGCCTGTCGGACCGGCCCGAATCGGCGGCCGAGGTGCTGTCGGCGAATTTCCGCATGGAGACGGCGCGGCGCACGCCCGCCGACGAGCAGATCATCGCCTGGCACCGCGAGGCCGCCGGCCACAAGATCCGCCACGTGCCGGCGACGCTGCCCGACATTCTCAAGACCGAAGCGGTGCTCGAATGGGAATATGCGGCCTTCCTGGACAAGACCCCGGAACAGGCGCGCGGGGCGATGCGCGAGACCACCGACTGGCTGCGCGCGCCGGGATCGGATTACGAGATCTGCGTGGCCGTCGACAAGGTCCGCTCGCTGGCCCGGGGCGAGGGCTACTGGGACGGGCTCGACCGCGACGCGCGCGCCGAGCAGGTGGAGTTCATGGCCGAGCGCTGCGACCGGCTCTACCCCTCGCTCAGGCTCTATCTGTATGATTCGCGGAAGGTGTTTTCCGCCCCGGTGTCGATCTTCGGGCGGCTGCTGGCCGCCGTCTATGTCGGCCAGTTCTACCTGGTCTACCGCGACAGCCGCCAGATCGCCGCGCTCACGGAGCATTTCGACACGCTGGTGCGCGAATCGGAGGTGGAGGCGCGCAATGCGGGAAAGGCGATCCGCGCGATGGTCGACGGGGTTGCCTTTGGGGACGGCGCTGACTAACGTTCGCGCCGGGAGGACCCATGTCGGGGATCGATGGCGGCGGGCAAGCCGTTGTCCTGGCCAGGCGCTCTTTGCGCCACCGGGACCTTGATCGATCCCGCAGCCTGGCCAAGGCGCCGTGCGCGCCGCAGGCTGCAGCCCCAGAGAAAGCACCCCCTTGAAATCCTTAGATCCCGGACACCCCGTGCGGCATGATGTCGACCATGAGGCCATGCCGCCGCTGGCCATGATGCTGGCGCTCGGCACCTTCGCCGGCTTCGCGGCGCTCGACACCACCGCCAAATACCTGGTGACCATCGGCTATGCGGCGGTGTTCGTGGTCTGGTGCCGCTTTCTCAGTCACGCGGTGATTTCCTTCTTCGCCTTCCAGGGCTGGCGCAAGGCGGACATGTACCGGATGAACAATGCGCCGCTGCAGGTGCTGCGCGGCCTGCTGCTGCCGGCGACGACGCTGTTCAACTTCCTGGCGCTGCGCGATTTGCAACTGGCGCAGACGGTGAGCATCTTTCTCTGCGTGCCGATGCTGGTCACCGCGCTGGCGGGGCCATTGCTCGGCGAATGGGCCGGCCTGCGCCGCTGGTCGGCGATCATGGTGGGCTTCGTCGGCGTGCTGATCGTGGTGCGGCCCGGCACCGAGGTGTTCCAGCCCGCCGTGGTCTGGTCGATCCTGGCGGCGGTCACCCATTCGCTCTATGCGATCCTGACCCGCAAGCTGGCGATGGAGGAAAGCCAGGTCAGCCTGGTGTTCTATTCCAGCATCTTCGCCGCGGTGCTGCTGGCGCCGCCGGCGCTGGTCTATGGCCAGATGCCGGACACCGCGACCGACGCCGCGCTGCTGGCCTGCCTCGGCGTGTTCGGCCTGGGCGGCCATGCGCTGCTGGTCAAGGCCAGCCGGCTGGCGAGCGCCTCCAAGGTGGCGCCGTTCATCTACAGCCAGCTTCTGTGGATGGTGCTGCTCGGCTATTTCGTGTTCGGCGACATTCCCGACGGCTGGACCGTGGGCGGCGCCTCGATCATCTGCCTGAGCGGGTTCTACATCATGAACCGCGAGCGGAAGATCGCCCGCCAGGACCGGCTGCTCGCGCATGCGCGGTGACGAACGATCCTCTCCAGGAACCGCGCCCGTCCTTTCGGCGCGGGGCTTTGGCGCGCGCCGTGCCCGTGCTATGCGGGGGCGGGAGCGGCCAGGACCGGCTCACCGGCGAAGCGAAGCGGAGATACGCGGATGATCGAATTCTATTGGCCGACCTCCCAGGGCGAATGGCTGGCCTGGTGCGCGGCCGTGGTCACGGTGGCCTTCGGCCTGGTGCTGCTGGTGGCGCCGCGGCTGTCGTTCCGCATTCTCAGGCTCGAGACCGCTGCGGACCATCCCGAGGCGCTGTCGGAGGCGCGCGGCACCATGGCGGGCTTCTATCTGGGCGTCGGACTGTGTGCGCTTCTGCTGGCGCAGCCGCTGATCTACCTGGCGCTCGGCGCCGGCTGGGCCTTCACCGCGTTCGGGCGGATCCTCTCGATGCTGTCGGATCGCGGACTGACCGGCTACAATCTGGTTTCGGTGGCGATCGAGGCGATTCTGGCGGCGGCGGCGCTGGCCTACGGGCTGGGGCTGGCCTGACGCGCAATCGGTCCTCCGGAACCCCGCCGCGGCGGCGCCGTTAATCGTCTCCTCATCCTAAAGCAGGTGCGATATGCCGCGCGGCGCGTGTTGCGAGTCCCGGCGCTCTATGCTAGACGGACCGCGCATTTGGGGAAAAACAGGCTTTCGGGCTTTCAGGCCTCAAATGTTACCGCAACAAAATCAAGGTCTTGCCTTTCCGACTTTCGGCCAAGTGCAGGCTCTTGGATGCCAATGAGAGATAATCCCGCCCGTGGCAGATAACTCCCATCATATTTCCGGTGTCGCCGAACGCTACGCGTCCTCGCTTTACGAGCTGGCGGCCGAGGCCAAGGCTGTCGATGCCGTGGCGAAGGATCTCACCCGTTTCCAGGCGATGATCGACGACAGCGCCGATCTCAGGCGGCTCGTCGAAAGCCCCGTCTTCTCCGCAGAGGATCAGTCCCGCTCGATCGTGGCGCTGATCGCCAAGGCGAACATCACCGGCCTGGTCGGCAACTTCCTCAAGGTCGTTGCCCGCAACCGCCGGCTTTTCGCCATGCCGCAGATCATCCGGTCCTATCATGAGACCGTCGCCCGCGAACGCGGCGAAGTGAACGCCGACGTCAAGACCGCGCATGCGCTGTCGGCGGCGCAGGAAAAAGAATTGATGGCCGCGCTTTCGAGCGTGACCGGCAAGACCGTGACGCTGAACGTCACGGTGGATGCGTCGCTGCTGGGCGGCCTGATCGTCAAGATCGGCTCGCGCCAGGTAGACTCATCGCTTCGCACTAAACTTTCCACCCTTAAGCATACACTGAAAGAGGTTGGCTGATGGATATCCGCGCCGCGGAAATTTCCGCAATTCTCAAGGACCAAATCAAGAATTTCGGCAAGGAAGCCGAAGTTTCCGAAGTTGGTCAGGTTCTGTCCGTCGGTGACGGTATTGCCCGCGTCTATGGCCTCGACAATGTCCAGGCCGGTGAAATGGTCGAGTTCCCCGGCGGGATCCGCGGCATGGCGCTCAACCTCGAAGCCGACAATGTCGGCGTCGTGATCTTCGGTTCCGACCGCGAGATCAAGGAAGGCGACATCGTCAAGCGCACCGGCGCCATCGTCGACGTGCCGGTCGGTCCGGAACTGCTCGGCCGCGTCGTCGACGCGCTCGGCAATCCGATCGACGGCAAGGGTCCGATCAAGGCCAAGGAACGCCGCCGCGTGGACGTCAAGGCGCCCGGCATCATGCCGCGCAAGTCGGTGCACGAGCCGATGTCGACCGGCCTCAAGGCCATCGACGCGCTCATCCCCGTCGGCCGCGGCCAGCGCGAGCTGGTCATCGGCGACCGCCAGACCGGCAAGACCGCCATCATTCTCGACACGATCCTCAACCAGAAGGCCATCCACGACAACGGACCCGAGAGCGAAAAGCTCTATTGCGTCTATGTCGCCATCGGCCAGAAGCGCTCCACGGTCGCCCAGTTCGTCAAGGTTCTCGAAGACCGCGGCGCGCTGAAATACTCGATCGTCGTCGCCGCCACAGCGTCCGACGCGGCGCCGCTGCAGTTCCTGGCGCCGTTCGCCGGCTGCGCGATGGGCGAATATTTCCGCGACAACGGCATGCATGCGCTGATCGGCTATGACGACCTGTCCAAGCAGGCCGTGGCCTACCGCCAGCTTTCGCTGCTGCTGCGCCGCCCGCCGGGCCGCGAAGCCTATCCGGGCGACGTGTTCTACCTGCACTCGCGCCTGCTCGAGCGCGCCGCCAAGCTCAACGAAGCCAACGGCTCGGGCTCGCTGACCGCGCTGCCGGTGATCGAAACCCAGGCCAACGACGTGTCGGCCTATATTCCGACCAACGTGATCTCGATCACCGACGGCCAGATCTTCCTTGAAACCGACCTGTTCTTCCAGGGTATCCGCCCTGCGGTGAACGTCGGCCTGTCGGTGTCCCGCGTGGGATCGGCCGCCCAGGTCAAGGCGATGAAGCAGGTCGCCGGCTCGATTAAGGGCGAGCTTGCGCAGTACCGCGAAATGGCGGCGTTCGCGCAGTTCGGCTCCGACCTCGACGCGGCCACCCAGCGCCTGCTCAACCGCGGCGCGCGCCTGACGGAGCTCCTGAAGCAGCCGCAGTTCTCGCCGCTCAAGACCGAAGAGCAGGTTGCGGTGATCTTCGCCGGCGTGAACGGCTATCTCGACAAGCTGCCCGTCGGCAGCGTCGGCAAGTTCGAGCAGGGCCTGCTGGGCTACATGCGCTCGGAAGGCAAGGACGTGCTCGAGACGATCCGCAAGGAGAAGGCGCTGAGCGACGACACACGGTCGAAGCTCAAGGCCGCCATCGACGCTTACGCAAAAACCTTTGCTTAAGGGCAACAGACCGAGGACGGATAACGGATGCCTTCACTCAAGGATCTGAAAAACCGGATCGCCTCCGTCAAGGCGACGCAGAAGATCACCAAGGCGATGCAGATGGTCGCCGCGGCGAAGCTGCGTCGCGCGCAGGAGGCGGCCGAGGCCGCACGGCCCTACTCGCAGCGCATGGCCGCGGTGATGTCCAACATCGCCCAGGCCGTGGGCAGCGGAGACGACGCGCCGCGGCTGATGACCGGCACCGGCAAGGACGACGTACATCTGCTCGTGGTCTGCACCGCCGAACGCGGGTTGTGCGGCGGCTTCAACTCGCAGATCGCCCGCTTCGCCCGCGAGCACATCCGCCGGCTGCTGGCCGACGGCAAGACCGTCAAGATCCTGTGCGTGGGCAAGAAGGGCTTCGACATCCTTCGCCGCGACTACGCCTCGCTGATCATCGAGCGGGTCGACTTCCGCGAAGTCAAGCGGATGAGCTTCGTCCAGGCGGAGACGGTGGCCGAGAAGGTCATGACCCTGTTCGAGGCCGGCGGCTTCGACGTCTGCACTCTGTTCTATTCGGAGTTCAAGTCGGTCATCAGCCAGGTTCCGACCGCGCAGCAGCTGATCCCGGCCACGGCCGGCTCGGCCGACGCCGACCGGTCCGCCTCGGCGGTCTACGACTACGAGCCGGGCGCCGAGGAAATCCTCGAGGATTTGCTGCCGCGCTCGATCAAGGTGCAGATCTTCAGGGCGCTGCTCGAAAACGTTGCAGGTGAGATGGGTGCGAAAATGTCCGCGATGGACAACGCGACCCGGAACGCCGGTGAGATGATCGACAAGCTGTCGATGAGCTACAACCGTCAGCGGCAGGCCCAGATCACCAAGGAACTCATTGAAATCATTTCGGGCGCGGAAGCGCTCTAAGGTACACGGAAGAGGGTAAGATACATGGCTAAGGCAGCTACCCCGGCAAGCAAGCCCACAGCGGCGAAACCAACCACGGCGGCGAAGAAGCCGGCTGCGGCGAAGAAGCCCGCTGCGGCAAGCGCCGCGAAGACGGCCGCGACCTCCAGCGCCGTGGCGAAGTCCGGCGCAGTCGGCCGCATCACGCAGGTCATCGGCGCGGTGGTCGACGTGACGTTCGACGAAGGCAAGCTGCCTTCGATCCTGAACGCGCTCGAAACCACCAACATGGGCAACCGCCTGGTGCTCGAAGTGGCGCAGCACCTGGGCGAGAACGCGGTGCGCACCATCGCCATGGACTCGACCGAAGGTCTGGTCCGCGGCCAGGAAGTCACCGACACCGGCGATTCGATCTCGGTGCCGGTCGGCGACGAGACGCTCGGCCGCATCATGAACGTGATCGGCGAGCCGGTGGATGACGCAGGCCCGATCAAGACCACGCTGCGCCGCGGCATCCACCAGGAAGCCCCGAGCTATGTCGAGCAGTCGACCGAAGCCGAAGTGCTGGTCACCGGCATCAAGGTGGTCGACCTCCTGGCGCCCTACGCCAAGGGCGGCAAGATCGGCCTGTTCGGCGGCGCCGGCGTCGGCAAGACGGTTCTGATCATGGAACTGATCAACAACGTGGCGCGCGCCCACGGCGGCTACTCGGTGTTCGCCGGCGTCGGCGAGCGCACCCGCGAAGGCAACGACCTCTATCACGAGATGATCGAATCGGGCGTGAACAAGGAAGGCGGCGGAGACGGCTCCAAGGCCGCCCTCGTCTACGGCCAGATGAACGAGCCTCCGGGCGCCCGCGCCCGCGTGGCGCTGACCGGCCTGACCGTGGCGGAACATTTCCGCGATCAGGGCCAGGACGTGCTGTTCTTCGTCGACAACATCTTCCGCTTCACCCAGGCCGGCTCCGAAGTGTCGGCTCTGCTCGGACGTATTCCTTCGGCCGTGGGCTACCAGCCGACGCTCGCCACCGACATGGGCCAGATGCAGGAACGCATCACCTCGACCACCAAGGGTTCGATCACCTCGGTGCAGGCGATCTACGTGCCGGCCGACGACTTGACCGACCCGGCGCCGGCAACCTCGTTCGCCCACCTGGACGCGACCACCAACCTGTCGCGCTCGATCGCCGAAAAGGGCATCTACCCGGCCGTGGACCCGCTCGACTCGACCTCGCGCATGCTCGACCCGATGATCGTCGGCGAAGAGCACTACGACGTCGCCCGCCGGGTGCAGCAGACGCTGCAGCGCTACAAGTCGCTGCAGGACATCATCGCCATCCTGGGCATGGACGAGCTGTCGGAAGACGACAAGATCACGGTCGCCCGCGCCCGCAAGATCGAACGCTTCCTCAGCCAGCCGTTCTTCGTGGCGGAAGTGTTCACTGGTTCGCCCGGCAAGCTGGTGGATCTGGCCGACACGATCAAGGGCTTCAAGGGCCTGGTCAACGGCGACTACGATCATCTTCCCGAGCCCGCCTTCTACATGGTCGGCACGATCGAGGAAGCCATCGAGAAGGCCCAGCGCCTCGCCGCTGAAGCCGCCTAAACATGAAATTGCCCGCGCGAACCGGCTCCGGCCGGTCCGCGCGGCGCCCATAAACAGCACTGCGATAAAGTGAACGTCATGGCTGACAGCTTCAATTTTGAACTCGTATCCCCGGAAAAGCTGCTTCTGTCGGCCTCCGTGACCGAAGTCGTCATTCCCGGCATGGAAGGCGAAATGACGGTGATGGCGCATCACGCCCCGACGATGACCACCATCAAGCCCGGCGTGGTAACGGTGGTGATGGCGGATGGCAGGAGCGAGCGCTACGTGGTGTTCGGCGGCTTTGCCGACATCGTTCCCGACGGCTGCACCCTTCTGGCCGAATCGGCCGTGGCGGTGGCAGACATCGACCGCGACGATCTCGCCCGGCGCCTGCAGGACGCGCGCGAGGACTTCAACGACGCGACCACCGATTCGGGCAAGCAGAAGGCGCAGCAGTATCTCGACCAGCTCACCACGCTGAACGGGGCCATCCTTCCGGCCTGATCCGCATTGACAGAGATGACGACGATATCAAGCGGCCTTTGCGGGCCGCTTTTTTCATGCGGTCTCGGCCGGATGACAAGGCGGACGGCCCACTGGCCGCGGCTTCAGCCGGCTATGGTCCTGGCCGCGGCCAGGTAGGCCTCGGGATAGGCGAGCGGCCCGCTCCAGCCCGACAGCGCGCCGGGCTCAAGTTCGAGCGCCAGGAAGCGCGGACCCTGCCAGGAGACGTCGGCGCCGTCGGCGGTCCGCGACCTGAACCCGAAGCGGCAGTAGTAATCGGGCTGGCCATAGACGAAGACCGAGCGCCAGCCGCGCTCCCGCGCCATCCGCAGGGCGTGGCGGACCAGTTCCGTGCCGATCTGCATGTCGCGCCAGGCGGGCAGGATGGCGTGCGGCGCCAGCGCCAGTGCCCGGTCGGGACCGGCGATCGGGGTGAGCAGGATGTGGCCGACGAGGCGTCCCTCGATCTCGGCCGCCAGCGACAGCGTCTCCGCCGGCCCAGAGATCAGCGCCTCCGACACCGCGGCGATGGAGCTCGAATAGACCTCGGCCTCCAGCGCCCGGATCGCCGCCCGGTCGGCGGCGCCGGTCTCGCGATAGAGCGCCCTCGCGGCGATGCCCTTGGGATCAGCCATGACAACCTCCGATCGCCCGTTTCACCGCCGCGCGGGCGTGCAGCCGGGTGGCGTCGTAGGCCGGGATGACGTCGCTGTCGGGCGGAACGATCATGGTGATCTCCGTGCAGCCGAGGATGACCGCCTCGGCGCCGCGATCGCGCAGCCGGGCGATGACATCGCCGGCGAAGGCGCGGGATTCGGTGCGGAGCACGCCATGCTCGAGCTCCTCGACGATGATCCTGTCGATTTCCGTCCGTTGTCCGGCATCGGGCGTGATGACGGAGATGTCGTAGCTGCGGGCCAGGCGGTCGCTGAAGAAGTTGCTCTCCATGGCCAGGCGCGAGCCCAGCAGCGCGACCCGGGCGCAGCCGTCCTTCTTCATCTCGGCGCCGACGGGGTCGGCGATGTGAAGCAGGCTGAGGCCGGCCAGTTCGCTGATGTGGTCCGCCACCTGGTGCATGCGGTTGGCGGCCATGACCATGAAATCGGCGCCGCCGGCCTTGAGGCTGAGACCGGCTTCGGCCAGGACGGAATCGAGCCTGGTCCGGTCGCCCTCGGCATCCCGGCTGGCGCCGACATCGATGGAGTGCAGCAGGATCCGGGCCGAGCGTCCGTCCCCCAGCTCCCGGCGGATGCAGTCGTTCATCATCCGGTAATAGGCCGCGGTCGCCTCCCAGCCGATGCCGCCGAGCAGGCCGATCAGCTTCATGGCCTGCTCCCCGCCAGATGGGCGAAAGCGGCCACGACCTGGTCGTAGGCCCTGCGCTTGAAGGGAACGATGAGGCCGGGCAGGTCGGCCATCGGCTTCCATTCCCAGGCGTCGAATTCGGGGCTGTTGCCTTCCGGAGGCGGGTTGATGCGGATCTCCGTCTCGTCGCCGGTGAAGCGGAGCGCGAACCAGCGCTGGCGCTGGCCGCGATACTTGCCCTTGAGGCCGATGCCGATCATGTGCTCGGGCAGGTCGTAGTCGATCCAGTCGGGGGCCTCGGCGAGGACCTCGACCGAGCGCATGCCGGTCTCCTCGTAGAGCTCGCGGAGCGCGGCCCGGTAGGGATCCTCGTCGGCGTCGATGCCGCCCTGCGGCATCTGCCAGAGCTGCGGCGAGCCGTCATACTCGGTGTTGCCCTCGGAAATGCGGCGGCCGGCCCAGACCAGGCCGTCGCCGTTGAGCACCATGATGCCGACGCAGAGCCGGTAGGGGAGATCGGCGGGGTTCAGGGGGCCCCGTTTGCCGGTGGTCTTGGACTTGCTTCTCATCGTCTTTCCGGATCTTCCGCGGTCGCCGAGACCGACACGATTTCGATACCGCGCGCCTTGGCCTCGTTGGCCCAGGCCGCGATGGCGTCCACGCTGACGTCAAAGGCGGAAGCGACGCCGATGGCCATGCCGTTCTGACGGGCCGTCCGCTCCAGATCGTCAAGTTTCGCCAGAATGTACCCGCGCTCCTGGGTCGCGTCGAGCACCATATCGGAGGCGGCGAAGGGAATGCCGAGAGTTTTCGCGAAAGTGCCCGCCAGCGACTGCGCCGAGGTGCCGTCATCGACGAACAGGATGCCGCGCCCGGCGATGTCGCGCATGACCGGCTCCAGCGCATCGGGATCGGCCAGGAAGCGGCCGCCCATGAAATTGGTGATGCCGGTGTAATTGGTGATGCGGGCCATCGCCGCATGCAGATCGTCGAGGTTCTGCTCGGCTCCGGCGGCGACCGTCAGCGTGCCTGCGCCGGGATCGTTAGCCGGGTAATCGAATGGCTCGAACGGCACCTGCAGCAGGATTTCGTGCCCGGCGCGCCGAGCCTCCTGCATCCAGCGCTGCAGGCTGTTGCCATTGGCGGCGAAGGCCAGGGTTATTTCCTCGGGCAATGTCTTGATGGCGTATTGCGTGCCGGTCTGGCTCAGGCCGAGGCCGCCGACGATGATGGCGACGCGGGCGCCGCGGGCGCCGGACCAGGGCCGGGCGTAGATGTCGAAGGCCCGCTCGCCGTTCGGGCCGCGCACCGGCAGGGGGCCCTCCGCCGTGTCCTCGACGATCGCCGGATCTGGCAGATGCGCCATGCGGGGGTCCTGGCCGGTCCGTCCGGGCGGGGTCAGCAGCACCGGCCGGTTGTCGGGGCGGGTGGCCGGGGCGATCTTGAGGATCTCCTCGCCGTTCTCGCCCAGCGTGGTGGAAATCTCGGCACCGGACTGTCCGTGCTGGCTGGCGAGCGACCCGTCAGCGGCTTCGGCGACGGCGGCGGTCTCGGCCTTGTCCAATTCGGCCGGCGCGTCGGCCAGATTCTCGTCCGCGGTCTCCGTGTCCCCGGAGGCAGGGGTCTGCAGCACAATCGCGGTCTGATTGGTGGTGATGCGGGCGCCCGAAAACGCCATCCAGCCGGCGCCGCCGATCACGAGGCAGAGCGCGGCCGCCGTGGCGACCGGCGCCAGCCAGGCGCGTTTTGGCCGCGGGGCCGGGCGCTTGCCGGGTCCGCGGTCCTGCCCCAGAGGCTGATGGATGTTGTCGCCCACGATGTTGTGCCCGAATCCCGATGCAGCCCCATTGAATCAGTCCGCCGCCCCGCTTGCAAGCCGGAACGGGCTGCAGGCGGGGCGGCGGACCAATTGGGCAGTCTGGCCTTGCGAAGTCCCGGGGACGCGCGAAGCTTCGATCGGGCCCTGGACCCGATGGCCTGTCCGTCCGCGCTCAGGGGTGAGCCCCCGAGCGCGACAGGCCTCAGTTCTTGATCGCGGCCTGATCGGGGTTGGGCGGGAAAGCCGGATCGGTCTTGACGCCGCGCAGCAGGTCGAGCGCGTGGCCGAGCTGGACGTCGTCCTTGGGATCCGGCGGCACATAGGCGATCGAGCCCGAACCTTCGTCGCTCTCGTTCTCGCCCTGGATATGGCCGCGCAGCTCGCTTTCGCCCGCGGGCTGGACCCGGCCGCGCAGCTCTTCGGGAACCGGTTCCTCGATGCGGATGTCCGGCTTGATGCCGGTGCCCTGGATCGAGGTGCCCGACGGCGTGTAGTAAAGCGCCGTGGTCAGTCTCAGCGCGGTCTTGGCGTCGAGCGGGATGATGGTCTGCACGGAGCCCTTGCCGAAGGAGGTCGTGCCCAGAACCGTGGCGCGCTTGTGATCCTGCAGCGCGCCGGCGACGATTTCCGACGCGGACGCCGAGCCGCCATTGATCATGACGATCACCGGCTTGCCGCCGGTGAGGTCTCCCGGACGCGAATTGAAGCGCCGGGTCTCTTCCGGGTTGCGGCCGCGGGTGGAGACGATCTCGCCGCGATCGAGGAACGCGTCGGAGACGCTGATCGCCTGGTCGAGCAGACCGCCGGGGTTGAGCCGGAGATCGAGCACGAAGCCCTTGAGCTTGTCCTTGCCGACTTCCGCGGTGATCTTCTCGATCGCGTCGGACAGATCGTCATAGGTCTTCTCGGTGAACGAGATCACCCGGAGATAACCGACGTCTTCCTCGACCCGGTAGCGCACCGCCTTGACCGCGATGATGTCGCGGACGACCTTGATCTTGATCGGCTGGTCGGCGCCTTCGCGCAGCACGGTGAGTTCGATCGAGGTGTTGACCGGGCCGCGCATCTTGTCGACCGCTTCGCCGAGCGTGAGGCCGCGCACCGGCTCGCCGTCAATCTCGGAAATGAAGTCGCCGGCCAGCACGCCGGCCTTGGCGGCGGGGGTCTCGTCGATCGGGGTGATCACCTTGACCAGCTCGTCCTCCATCGTGACCTCGATGCCGAGCCCGCCGAATTCGCCGCGGGTCTGGGTCCGCATGTCGTCGGCGGCTTCCTGGTTGAGGTAGCTCGAATGCGGATCAAGCGAGGTCAGCATGCCGTTGATGGCGCTTTCGATCAGCTTCTCTTCCTCGGGCGGCGTGACATATTGCGCGCGCACGCGCTCGAACACGTTTCCGAAAATCGCAAGCTGCCGGTAGGTCTCCGTGCCTGCCGCATTGGCCGAGCCGCCATAGGCGTTGATTGCGCTCACGGAGGCCGCGCCCATCAGCGCGCCGACCGCCAGAAGTGTCACCTTACGTATCATTTCTTGCCTTTCTCGAAGACATCGAGTCTTTCCACCATGTGCGCGGATCGACCGGTTGACCGTCTTTTCTAATCTCAATGTAGAGCGTCGGACGCTCGGAGGCCAGTGTCAAAGCCGCTGACCCTGCAAATCTCGTCTGGCCCATGGTCGCCAGGGGCTCGCCGGCGACCACGAACTGGCCGGACGAGACCTTGATCTTCTCCATGCCGGCAAGAACCACGTGGTGCTTTTCTCCGGTGTCGAGGATGACCACTTCGCCATAGCTGCGAAAAGGTCCGGCATAGGCGATCCAGCCATCGGCAGGGGCATGCACGGTCATGCCCGCTTCGGTGGCCACGACCTCGCCCGCCAGCGTGTGCCCGGTGCCGTCGTCGGCGCCGAAATAGCGGACGGTTTCGCCCGAGACGGGCCGGACCAGCGTGCCGGTCAGTTTCGAAAAGACATATGCGGGCATAATGCGGTTTTTGTCGGGCAACGCCACCGCCGCGAAGGCGCGCGCCCGCTCGAGCTGCTCGGCCAGCTTGCGCTGGCGCTCCTCCTCGGCCTTGCGGGCGTCTTCGGCGGCCTGGCGCAGCTCCGCGATCTCGTCGGCAAGGGTGGCTATGACGGATTCGAGCTCGCTCGAGCGCACCGACAGCGCCTCGGCGCGGGTGCGCTCGCGCTCGAGGCGCTTCTGGCTCTCGGCCTGCAGGGCGGATTTCTCCGACGCCAGCTCGGCCAGGCGCTGTTCCTCGGCGGCGTTCTCCTCGAGCGCGGCGGCGAGCGACCGGCGCTCCTCCGCAATCGCCTGGCGCAGGGCCGCCAGTTCCTTGAGATCGGCGGCGAGCGCCTCGGTCTCGGCGCGGATTTCCGGCACCACCGCGCCCAGCAGGATGGCGCTGCGCACCGAGGACAGGGCGTCCTCCGGACTGACCAGCAACGCCGGCGGCGGATCACGGCCGATGCGCTGCAGCGCCGCCAGCACCTCGGCCAGCACCGAGCGGCGCGACAGCAGCGACCGCCGCACCGTGTCCTGGCGCGCCGACAGATCTGTCATCGCCCGTTCGCCATCCGTGATCTTCTGGTCGAGGCTCGCGCGCCTCTGGGCGGCCTCGGCGATTTTCCCGTCGAGCTCCTGCTGATCGGCCCGGAGCGCCGCGATGTCGCTTTCGAGCGCCGCCAGCGCCTTGGCCGCCAGCGCGGCCTGATCGGCGAGCGCCTGCAGTTCCAGCCGGTTCTTCTGTTCCTGCTGCTCCAGGTCGCTGGCGACGCCCACGGATTCGGGCTCGACGTCGCCGGTGGCGCGGGCGGGGCCGATGAGCAGCAGCGAGACCAGAACAAGCGAAAGCAGGCCCGGGGCAGCCCTGTCGAAAGGCGCGGGCCGGGCTGCCAGGGTCCGGCCCAGGCCGGACCGGACCGATTCGGACCGGAAGCTCCACATGGCGTCACTCTATCCAATCCGGCGTTAAAGCTCCATGAACCATAAGGCCTTCGGGATCACATCTTTGCGAGACGCCGGCGTGGCGGGACCACCGCAGATTGCAGGACGGCGGGGCAGGCGGAGGGGGTCGATCAGGAGCGGTGATAGGGATGGCCGGCGAGGATGGTGACGGCGCGGTAGAGCTGCTCGGCGGCCATGATGCGCACCAACTGGTGCGGCCAGGTCATGCGGCCGAAGGAGATCACCGCATCGGCCTGCGCGTGCAGGTCGGGATCGAGCCCGTCGGCGCCGCCGATGGCGATGACCAGGTCGCGGCGGCCCTCGTCGCGCAGCCGCGCCAGCAGATTGGCGAAGCCGGGCGAATCGGGGGTCTTGCCGTTTTCATCGAGAAGGATCAGCGCGGCGCCGTCGGGCAGGGCGCGGGCGAGCTGGGCCGCCTCGTCCTTCTTGCGCAGCTCGGCGGTGGCGGCGCGGCTTTCGGGAACCTCGATGGTCCGGGCGAAATCCAGCCCCAGGGCGCCGCCCGATTTGGCGAGGCGATCGAGATAGCGGCCGGAGAGCTCGCTCTCGGGCCCGGCCTTCAATCGTCCGACGGCAAAGAGGGTGATGCGCATGGTCGGTGTTCCGGTGCGGGGGCTGCGCCCTTGCGATCGGGGCGACGGTGCGGCGGGATGAGCGGCCGGGCTTGGCCGCGCCGCGTGGCTCTCGTAGCTGACTGCCGGACCGCGCCCTCAGGTCAAGCTCCGCAGATCAGCGCAACTCCCTCGCGCCGCCCCGTCAGCGATGACCGGGCGGCCCTGCGGTATGATCCAGGCGGACGGTCAGCCCTGTGGGGCCGCGCCGCTCAGTGCAGCTTTCCGTCCTCGATCTCGGGGGTCTGCCACATCTTCTCGATGTTGTAGAACTCCCGGATTTCGGGCCGGAAAACATGGATGATGACGTCGCCGGCATCGATCAGCACCCAGTCTCCGGTCGCCAGACCCTCGACCCGCGGATTGCCGAAGCCGGCATCCTTGAGTTCGGTGATCAGATGATCGCAGACCGCCGCCACATGACGGTTGGACCGGCCCGAGGCCACGACCATATGGTCGGCCAGCGCCGATTTTCCCGTAATGTCGATGATGACGATGTCTTCCGCCTTGGAGTCCGCCAAGCTTTCGCGGACCAGTTGAAGCTGGCGCAGAGCGGCTTGTTCGCCACTGCCCGCCGCTTGGGAGAAATCGCTTGCGGCGATTCTCTTTGCGTGTGCTGTTCTCAGGGTGGTTCCTTTCCTCTTCCTGAACAGTCCAACCATCGCCGCGATCTTCAACGCGACCGCGACGCACCGCTAAGATAGTCACGGACCTCAGGGTTTTTCAAGATGCCGGGACTTTTATGACCGCGTTCCGTTCGCCGCGGATCGCGGTCGAGGACAGCACCGAGCGCGGCCCGTGGATGAAGGTCCAGGCCGGCGCCGCCAGGAACGGCAGCACCGACGCGTCATCCTCGTCGATACGGGCGCGCGCATAGGTCTTGGCCATTTTCGAGGACAGATAGGCGAGCGTCGATCCCGGCCGGTCGATGACGGCGATCGGGAAGGTCTCGGCAATGCCGCGCCAGTCCTGCCAGTGGTGGAAGTTCTGGAGATTGTCCGCGCCCATGATCCAGACGAAGCGGATGCCGGGATTGCGCGCCTTGACGAACCGCAGGGTTTCGGCCGTGAAGCGCAGATCGTGCGCGGCCTCGAAGGCGGTGACCTTGACCCGGGGTCCGGGCGCGATCTCCCGGCTCAGCGCCACGCGCTCCTCGAGGCTCGCCAGGTCGCCATGGTTCTTGAGCGGATTTCCCGGGGTCACCATCCACCAAAGCTGGTCGAGGCCGAGCCGCCTGAGCGCGATCTCGGCCACCAGTTCATGGCCCTGGTGCGGCGGATTGAACGAGCCGCCGAACAGGCCGACGCTCATGCCGCGCTCGACATGCGGCATCTTCAGGAAGGCCGGCCTGTGCGCGCGGATCACCATCAAGGCCGGATCTGGCCGGTGCCGTGCACACGATACTTGAACGAGGTCAGTTGCTCGACGCCGACCGGCCCGCGGGCATGCATCTTGCCGGTGGCGATGCCGATCTCCGCGCCCATGCCGAATTCGCCGCCATCGGCGAACTGGGTGGAGGCGTTGTGCAGCAGGATGGCCGAATCGACTTCCGCGAAGAACCGCTCGACCACGGCCGGATCCTCGGCGATCACCGCCTCGGTGTGGCTGGAGGACCATGTCGCGATGTGATCGATGGCGCCGGAGATGCCGTCGACGAAGCGGACCGAGATGATCGCGTCGAGATATTCGGTGCGCCAGTCATCCTCGGTGGCGGGGCTGGCGTCGGGCATCAGGTTGATGACGGCATTGTCGCCATGGACCTCGCAGCCGGCGGCGACCAGGTCGGCGAGAATGGCGGCGGCGAGCCCGCGGTCGATCGCATTATCGAGCAGCAGCGTTTCGGCGGCTCCGCAGACACCGGTGCGGCGCATCTTGGCGTTGACGACGATGGCGCGGGCCATGGCGGGCTCGGCCGACTTGTCGACATAGACGTGGCACAGGCCTTCGAGATGGGCGAACACCGGCACCCTTGCATCGGCCTGGACGCGGGCGACAAGGCTCTTGCCGCCGCGGGGCACGATGACGTCGACCGTGCCGCCGAGGCCTGTCAACAATTCGCCCACGGCGACGCGGTCGCTCGACGGGATCATCTGGATCGCGTCGGCGGGCAGGCCGGCGGCCTCCAGCCCCTCGACCAGGCAGGCGTGGATGGCGTGCGAGGAGTGAAACGAATCCGAGCCGCCGCGCAGAATCACCGCATTGCCGGACTTGAGGCAGAGCGCGCCGGCGTCGGCGGTGACATTGGGGCGGCTTTCGTAGATCACGCCGATGACGCCCAAGGGCGTGCGGACGCGCTCGATCCTGAGCCCGTTGGGCCGGTCCCAGGCGGCGATCACGCCGCCCACGGGATCGGGCAGGGCGGCCACGGCGCGGATGCCCTCGATCATCGCGTCGATGCGGCTGTCATCGAGCATCAGCCGGTCGAGGAAGGAGGCGGCCATGGCGCTTGCCCGGCCCGCTTCCATGTCGATGGCGTTGGCCGCGATGATCTCCCGCCTGCGGGCCGAGAGCGCCGCGGCCATGGCCTCGAGCGCGGCGTTCTTGCGCTCTGCGCCGGCAATCGCCAGTGGCCGCGCCGCAGCCTTCGCCCGGCGGCCGATGTCGGCCATCAGTTCGGCAATGTCGGCTTGGGTCCTGGTCTTTTCCAGCATGGCGGCTCTCCGGGCGCACAATCAGGCGGTTTTCTTACGCAATCGGGGCGGCGCCGTAAAGCTCCGGCCCGCTTGACCGCGGCAAAGGCCGATCAGGCAGCGGAGCCGCGGCCCGAGGTGATCACCATATCGTCGCGGTGGATCATGGCGGCGCGGCCGGTATAGCCGAGAATGGCCTCGATCTCGCCCGACTTGCGCCCGGCGATGCGCCGCGCCTCGTCGGCGTCGTAAGCCGACAGGCCGCGGGCGATCTCGCGGCCATCGGCATCGCAGACTGCGACCGGGTCGCCGCGATGGAACTCGCCGGCGACGGAGCGGACGCCCGCCGGCAGCAGGCTCTTGCCCGAGCGCAAGGCGATTTCCGCGCCGGCGTCGATGCCCAGCCGGCCGGCGGGGTCGAGCTGGCCGGCGATCCAGGTCTTGCGCGCGGTCTGGGGCGTGCCCGAGGGGCGGAACCAGCTCGATCTTGCGCCCCTGTCGATGGCCGCCAGCGGATGGTCGGACTTGCCCGAGGCGATGATCATGGCGCAGCCGGCGCCGGTGGCGATCTTGCCGGCGTCGATCTTGGTCTTCATGCCGCCGCGCGACAGTTCCGAGCCGGCGTCGCCCGCCATCGCCTCGATCTTGGGCGTGATGGCGTCGATGGTCGCAAGAAAGCGGGCGTCGGGATCGAGATGCGGCGGGGCGGTGTAGAGCCCGTCGATGTCGGACATCAGCACCAGCAGGTCGGCGCTGACCATGGTGGCGACGCGGGCGGCGAGCCGGTCGTTGTCGCCGTAGCGGATCTCGCTGGTGGCCACCGTGTCGTTCTCGTTGATGATCGGCACCGCCCCGTGCCGCAACAGTTCGGCGATGGTGGCGCGCGCGTTCAGATAGCGCCGCCGCTCCTCGGTGTCGCCGAGCGTGAGCAGGATCTGGCCGGCGACGATCGCATGGGTGGCGAGGCTCGCGGACCAGGCGCGCGCCAGCGCGATCTGGCCGACGGCGGCGGCGGCCTGGCTTTCCTCGAGCCGCAGGCTGCCGCTCGCGAGCCCGAGCACGGTACGGCCCATGGCGATGGCGCCGGAGGAGACGACGAGCACCTCCGCGCCCGCGCGCTTGAGCTCGGCGATATCGGCGCAGAGCGATTCGAGCCAGGTGGTCTTGAGGCCATGGTCGCGGTCGACCAGCAGCGCCGAGCCGATCTTGATGACAATCCGCCGGTGGGCGGATACCGGTTTGCGGGAGGCGTCCATGCTCAGTCCTTCGGCGCCGTGACGCCGCCGGTCCGCGCGGCCTCGGCCTCGGCATCCTCGGCCTTGGCGCCGACGATGATGTCGCGCAGCGCGCGCAGGCCGCCGGTCATGCCCTCGCCGGTGATGGCGGAGATCTCGTAGGGCGTCCGTTTGGCCGCCTTCTTCAGCGCCCGGACCTTTTCGGCGCGCGCCTTCGCGTCGACCACGTCGACCTGGCTCAGGGCCACGATCTCCGGCTTCTCGGCGATGCCGTGGCCATAGGCCTCGAGTTCATGGCGCACCGTCTTGTAGGCCTTGGCGACATCCTCCTCGAGCGCCGAGACCAGGTGCAGCAGGACGCGGGTGCGCTCGACATGGCCGAGGAACCGGTCGCCGATGCCGACGCCCTCATGGGCGCCCTCGATCAGGCCGGGAATGTCGGCCAGCACGAATTCGCGGCCGTCGATGGTGGCGACGCCGAGATTGGGATGCAGCGTGGTGAAGGGATAATTGGCGATCTTCGGCCGCGCCCGCGTGACGGAGGCGAGGAAGGTCGACTTGCCGGCATTGGGCAGGCCGACGAGGCCGGCGTCGGCGATCAGCTTGAGCCTGAACCAGACAGTCTTCTCCTGGCCCTCCTGCCCCGGATTGGCGTGGCGCGGCGCCTGGTTGGTGGCGGATTTGAAATGCGCATTGCCGAAACCGCCATTGCCGCCGGCGGCGAGCCGGTAGCGCTCGCCGACCGTGGTCAGGTCGCAGATCAGCGTCTCGCCATCCTCCTCGAATATCTGGGTTCCGGCGGGGACCTTCAGGGTGACGCTGTCGCCGCCGGCGCCGGTGCGGTTGCGGCCCATGCCGTGGCCGCCGGTCTTGGCCTTGAAATGCTGCTGGAAGCGGTAGTCGATCAGCGTGTTGAGCCCGTCGACGGCCTCCACCCAGACATCGCCGCCGCGTCCGCCGTCGCCGCCGTCAGGCCCGCCGAACTCGATGTATTTCTCGCGCCGGAAGGAGACGCTGCCTGCGCCGCCGTCGCCGGAGCGGATATAGACCTTGGTTTCGTCGAGGAACTTCATCTGGCTGGACCGATCGGGGCTTTTGTCGCGATTTTTGCCGGCCTGGCGCATGCCTCCGGCTTTGCCCGCATCGATAAACTCCTCGGCACGCAAGGTCAAAGCCTATTGCGACATCGCGCCGAGCCGTGCCGCGCCGCGGGCTACGGCCTGATCGCCTCGGCGCCCGCGCGGGTGCGGGCGAAATTGACCCTGACCCGGGCGACGGGAAGCGCGAACTTGGTCACCAGCGCGGTGTTGCGCAGGGTGCCATCGTCCTCGAGCACCAGCTTGTCGAAGAAGCGCACGACATTGGATTTGCCCGAGGGGTCGAGGTCGACGCGGTAGCTGAAGCGGGCGGTGTTGCCCGAAACGCGAACGGTGGTCTGGCCCAGCACATCCTCGCGGGTGCCGGTGTAGGTGCCGGGCCCGGTGCGGGTGAAGATCCAGGTCTTGGTGTCGCGCTCGCCGTCGTCGTAGATGAAATCCTCGCGCAGCGTCAGCTCCGGTCCGCGCACCTTGCCGGTGAGGTCGACCCGGAAGGAGCGCCGGAGCCCGGTGATGGCGGCGAAGCTGCCATAGGCATAGGTCTTGCCCTCGAAGAAATCCTCGAGCTTGAGATCCCGGGCCTGGGCGGGGGCCGCGGCGAGAACGGCGCAGAGCGGCAGGATCGCCAGGGGACGCAGAAGACGGCTGAGAAGGGTCATGAGGGGGTCCTTTCGGGTCATGATCCCTTTACGCCGGAAACCGTCAGCCGGATTAGGCGGGCGGGCCCGGGAGGCCCGCCCGTGTCTCCGCTTCGGCCTAGGAGGCCCGCGCCCGGTTCTCGTTCGACCAGGCGATCAGCGAGATCCAGGTCTTGCGGTCGAGCCGGAACCATTCGACCGCGACGGAGGCGTTGATCGACAGGATGTCGATCATGCCCGTGCCCTGGAACTGGAAGCCGCTCTTCTGCAGCACCCGGCGCGAGGCGGGGTTGATCACCCGGCAGCGGGCGTCGATGTGCTCGATCTCGCGGGTGCGGAAGGCCATGTCGACCAGCGCGTGCACCGCCTCGGTGGCGATGCCGCGGCGCCAGAACGGCTCGCCGATCCAGTAGCCGAGCTCGAGCGATTTGCCGTCGCGTCCGGTCTCCAGCGCACAGCAGCCGTAGAGCTGGCCGGTGTCGGCGTCGGTGATGGCATAGACGCAATTGCCATTCCCGCGGGTGGCGGAGGCGCGCACGAAGGTCTCGGCGTCGCCTCGGCCATAGGGATGCGGGATGCGCGACACCATGGTGGCGATGGCCGGATTGTCGGCGAGAATGGCAATTGCGTCGATGTCCTCGGCGTGGGGCGCGCGCAGGACAAGGGATTCGGTCAACAGGACGGGGCAATCGAAGGCCGTCGGGCGTTCGAGGCTCTCCGTGCCGCTACAGGGCTCGCATGCGGGGTCGCTGTCTGGGTCGTGTCTCATGGTCATTCTCCGGTTTTGGACAAAGGAAAGGGGAGATGGCGTTCCATCTCCCCTGCCTTGATCCGGTGTTCCGGAGGATGCCTGTTCAGGCCGGGTCGATGAGACGCCGGCCTAAAGGAAGGATCCGGCTTATTCCGCTGCTTCCGCTTTCGCGACAACGGACACATAGGTTCGGCCGTTGGCTTTCTTGCGGAAGTCAACATTGCCCGGCTGCACGGCAAAAATGGTGTGGTCCTTGCCAAGGCCTACGCCTGTGCCGGGATGCCACTTGGTGCCGCGCTGACGCAGAATGATGTTGCCGGCGATGACGTTCTCGCCGCCGAACTTCTTCACGCCGAGGCGCTTGGATTCCGAATCGCGACCGTTGCGCGACGAACCGCCAGCTTTTTTGTGTGCCATGGGTCTGCTCCTGTTCCGCCCTCAAGGGCGATTGTCTCACGTGCGGCTTTCGCCGCCAGGGCCCGAACGGGCGGTTGATTACTTGGCGAGGGCCTTGGCCTGGTCGCGCCAGTCCGAGATCTGGTCGGCGCTGAACGGCATGGCTTCGTCGATGCGGGCGATGTCGGCGTCGGTGAGAGCCGCCACCTGGGCGAATGTGGTGATGCCCTGTTCGTTGAGCTGGCCTGCCGCGACCGGGCCGATGCCCTTGATCTTGGTCAGGTTGTCGCCCTTGCCTTCCGGCGCGGTGAACAGCGGCGCAGAAGCGGCTTCGGCCTTGGGAGCGTCAGCCTTCTTGGCCTCGGCCTTGGGCGCGTCGTCCTTCTTCGCGGCAGCCTTCTTGGCGGGCTTGGCGCCGCCGGTCAGGATGTCGGTGATCTTGACGACCGTCTGGTGCTGGCGGTGGCCGCGGATGCGCTTGGAGTTCTGCCGGCGGCGCTTCTTGAAGGCGATGACCTTGCGGGCGCGGCCCTGCTCGACGACTTCGGCGACCACGGTGGCGCCTTCGACGAAGGGAACGCCAAAGGTTGCGCCGGCGCCTTCGCCGACCATGAGGATTTCGGTGAACTCGACGGTATCGCCTGCGGCGCCTTCAAGCTTTTCGATCGTCAGAACGTCATTGGCGGCGACGCGGTACTGCTTACCGCCGGTTTTAATGACTGCGAACATCTTTTGTCCTTTCGTGTTCGTCCGGCTCTCGCCTTGCGGCGGGCCGTCTTTTTTGCCAGTCGGAACGAATCGGCCGGGTCCATTGGCGGACGCTGCCGGGTGAAGCCCGGTGGAAAGTCCAGCACAGTGTCACCATGCAGGGGCCTTCAACCAAAGGCGAACGGCGCAGGAAGCCCACGCCGCATTCGGGTCGCGAGATACGTGAGGCGATGGCAAGAGTCAAGCCAAATTGGCCGTCGCGCCGCCGATCGGGCAGCGGTTCGGGGCGCCTGGCGGCTTTACCGGCAAACTTACCCCTTGTGCAACCGGCCCGCGCCGGTTATGGAAGCGCCCGCGCACTGATACTGCGCCGACCAAAGACGCGGAGAGGTGGCTGAGTGGTCGAAAGTACCGCACTCGAAATGCGGCGTGGGGGCAACTCCACCGTGGGTTCGAATCCCACCCTCTCCGCCATTTTTCCGATCGCGGCAGATCCGTTTCGCCCGGCGACCCTTGACGGGTTCGCGGGCCGTGCTCGTGAGAGCGGCCCGGTCGCCCATCCCTGACATCTTCTGCACCCGTCCCGATCGCACCTACTCTTGCGCGGTCAGGAAGGCCGTCAGGGCCGCAAGTTCCGGGGCCTGGATCTCGTGGCCGCCGTCGTGGAGGCTGGTCTCGACGCGGCTGCCCTGGGCGCTGAAATAGGCCACGAGCCGCTCGGTCAGCGGCAGCGGGCAGATCGGGTCGCGGCGGCCGGCGGTGATCAGCACCCGCTTTCCGGCAAGCTCCTGATTGGGCTCCGGCTCAAACGGAATGAGCGGATGCAGCAGCGCCATGCGGTCGAACAGGCCGGCATGGCTGAAGGCCACGGAGGCCAGGATATTGGCGCCGTTCGAATAGCCGAGCCCGTAGACTGGAACGCCCGGGTTCTCCGCCTTGTGGGCGGCGATGAAGCCCGCCATCTTCTCCGTCCGCTCAGCCAGGTCGGCCATGTCGTAGACGCCCTCGCCGGTGCGGCGGAAGAAGCGCAGCGCGCCGTGTTCGGAAACGTCGCCGCGCGGCGAGACGAGGCCCGCGTCGGGT
Organism: Hoeflea sp. BAL378; assembly: GCF_000759435.1. GTDB lineage: Bacteria > Pseudomonadota > Alphaproteobacteria > Rhizobiales > Rhizobiaceae > Hoeflea. Next base: position 47,414 of record NZ_JRJG01000034.1, on the reverse strand, counting down.
AGAATCTGGCTCACCAGGCCCGAGAACTGGTGCTCGTCGCCGCCGGTGCCGTGGAAGGCGAAGACCAGCGGGGCGCCAGCGGCGGCCGGTCGTATGAGGGCGTGATAATGCGTCGTCATGATTTTGGCCTCCGGTGGCGGGATCGTGCGATCCCGCCGGGAATGAGTCAGTCGGTGATCGGCTCGAGCAGTTTCTGGATCTCGGCCCGATGCGCCTCGTAGCGGGTCGGCAGCTTGAGGCTCTCGCCCAAATGGGCGACATCCTCGTCGCGGTCGAAGCCGGGCTCGTTGGTGGCGACCTCGAACAGGACGCCGCCGGGCGTGCGGAAATAGATCGCCCAGAAATAGTCGCGGTCGATCACCGGGGTGACCTGGTAGCCGGTGTCCATCAGCGCCTTGCGGACCGCGAGCTGCGCCGCCCGGTCTTCCACCGCGAAGGCGATGTGATGCACGGAGCCGGCGCCCTGCCGGGCCGGACCGGCCTCGGGCAGCGTTTCGATGTCGATGACATCGGCGCCATTGCCGCCGGCAATGGCAAAGCGGGTGTGGCTGCCCTCAGCGTCTACCTTTTCGTAGCCCATGAAGCGCAGCAGCTCGGCGGTGGCGCCGCCGTCGCGGAGCCTGAGGCTCGCGCCGCGGAAGCCCTTGATGGCCTCGGATGCGGCGACGCCGCCCTGCTGCCAGCCGGTCCTGTCGTCGCCGTCGACCTCGATCAGCGAGAAACTGTCGCGGTCGGGGCCGTCAAAGCGCAGGCGCCTGTCGCCGAAGACTTCGCTTTCACTGAGCCCGCCGACATTCTGCGCCACCAGGCGCTGCTTCCAGAACTCCAGCGAGCCCTTGGGGACGGCAAAATAGGTGTCGCCCACTTCCCCGGCGCCCGGGCGTCCCGCGGCGATGTTCGGAAAGGGGAAATAGGTCATCACCGAACCGGGCGTGCCCAGTTCGTCGCCGTAATAGAGATGGTAGACCTCCGGCGCGTCGAAATTGACGGTTTTCTTGACCCGGCGCAGGCCCAGGGTCTTGGTGAAGAAATCGCTGTTCTGCTGGGCGTGGGCGGCCATCGACGTGACGTGATGCAGGCCCTTGATCTCGGTGATCATGATGGTTCCTTTCCGGCGCCAGGGTTGCGTCTGGCTTGGGACCAAGATGGGGGAGATCATTGCAGTTTTGAATAGCAATAATATTGACAATATAATTGCAGAATACGTAATAATCGGCGATGAGCGAACTCAGCCAGATCCGCGCCTTTCTCGCCGTCGCCGAGCTTCACAGTTTCGTCGCGGCGGCGCGGCAGCTGTCGATGACCGCGCCGTCGGTCACCCGCGCGGTGGGCGCGCTCGAGGACCGGCTGGGCGTGCAGCTCCTGCTGCGCACCACCCGCCAGGTGTCGCTGACCTCGGCCGGCGCGGTCTATGCCGCGCGCGTCGGGCCGCTGCTCTCCGAGTTCGTGAAGGCGGACGAGGAGGTGCGCGAGCAGGTTGGGGAGGCCGCGGGCCTGCTTCGGATCAATGCGCCGATGTCGCTGGGGCTGCAGATCCTGCCCGATGTCGCCTCGGGCTTCCGGGTGGATCATCCCGACACGGTGCTGTCGCTGAGCCTCACCGACCGGTTCATCGACATCGTCTCCGAGAAGGTCGACCTGGCGATCCGGATCTCGCAGGCGCCCACGGACAAATCGACGATCTGGCGCAAGATCTGCCGGGTGCGCCGCGTGCTGGTGGCCTCTCCGGGCTATCTGGCGGCCTTCGGCAGCATCACCCGGCCGGAAGAGCTGCACGGCCATGCCCGGCTTGCCTATGACGGCGAGGCTGTGAGCGAGACCTGGGATCTCTCCCATGCCGGCCGGACGCACAGGGTCAGGGCCGGGCAGGCGCTCGCCAGCAACAATGGCGACCTGATCGCGCGGCTGGCCGAGAACGGCGAAGGCGTGGCGCTGCTGCCCTGGTTCATCGTCGAGCCGGCGCTCAACGCCGGGCGGCTCACCCAGGTGCTGCCCGAGTGGGAGCCCGCGCCGTTGTGGCTGACGCTCTATTACCCGCCCTACGAGACCCTGCCGCTCCGGGTGAAGACATTTTCCGACTTCTTCGAGACCTACGTGACCACGATCCGGTCGCTGTGAGCGGCGGCCGGTCCGCCGCGGGAGCGCGCGACGGGAAATGCGAAGGGTTTGGGCTGTGCTCAGGCTTCGGACGTGGCCTCGGCCGCCGGCTGCTTGACCTTGCGCTTCCGCGTGACCAGCACGAAGAACAGCGGCACGAAGATGATGCCCAGGATCGTGCCGGTGAGGGTGCCGCCGAGCACGCTCGTGCCGATGGCGTTGCGGCCGCCGGAGCCGGCGCCGGTGCTGATGACCAGCGGCAGCACGCCGAGCGAGAAGGCCATCGAGGTCATGATGATTGGGCGGAACCGCTGCCGCGCCGCCTCGCGCACCGCATCGAACAGGGTTTCGCCGGCCTCGTAGCGTTCGCGGGCGAATTCGACGATGAGGATGGCGTTCTTGCCCGTGAGCCCCACCACGGTGAGCAGGCCCACCTGGAAGAAGACGCCGTTCTGGTAGCCGCCGAACAGGGTCCACAGCACTGCGCCGAGGATGCCGACCGGCATCACCAGCATGACGGCAAAGGGGATCGACCAGCTTTCATAGAGCGCCGCCAGGCAGAGGAACACCGCCGCCAGCGACAGCGCATAGAGCAGCGGCGCCTGGTTGCCGGACTGGCGCTCTTCCAGCGACAGGCCGGTCCAGGCCACGCCGTAGCCCGGAAGCTGCGCCGCCAGCCGCTCGATCTCGGCCATGGCTTCGCCGGTGGTCACGCCCGGCGCGGGCGATCCCTGGATCTGCATGGCGCCCACCGCATTGTAGCGGTTGAGCCCCTGCGGGCCGAAGGTCCAGCTTCCTTCGGCGAAATTGGCGAAGGGAACCAGTCCGCCGCTCGCATTGCGCACCTTCCATTTGGCGAGATCGGAGGGAAGGGCGCGGGCGTCGCCTTCGCCCTGGATATAGACGCGCTTGATCTGGTCGCGGTCGATGAAGTCATTGACGTAGCTGCCGGCCCAGGCGATGCGGAGCAGTTGCGCGACGTCGGATGCGGTGACGCCCATGGCGCCGGCGGCGCGCCAGTCGATGTCGAGGTGGTACTGCGCGGCGTCCTCGAGCCCGGAGGGGCGGATCGAGCTGATGAGCGGGCTTTGCGTGGCCATGCCGAGAAGCTGGTTGCGGGCCGTGAGCAACTGGTCATGGGTCTGGCCGTCGCGGGCCTCGAGATAGAAGTCGAAGCCGCTCATGATGCCGAGTTCGGGCACCGAGGGCGGAACGATCGGGAAGACCATGGCGTCCTGAATGCCCATCAGGGCGGGGAAGGCGCGGCCGGCGATCGCCGCAGCGCTCTGCCCCGGTTCCGTCCGCTCCTCCCAGTCCTTCAGGCGAATGAAGGCGAGCCCCATGTTCTGGCCCTGGCCAGAGAAGGAGAAGCCGATGACGCCGAACATGCTGTCGACATTGTCGGTCTCGTTTTCGAGGAAATGCGCCTCCACCTGTTCGAGCACCTTCTGGGTCCGTTCGGCGGTGGCACCGGTCGGCGCCTGGATCAGGGCCAGGAGAATGCCCTGGTCCTCGTCGGGCAGGAAGGCCGTGGGCGTCTGCAGGAAGCTCCAGACCAGCAGGCCGACGAGGCCCAGATAGATGATGCCGATGCGCAGGGGCCGGCGGATGATCCAGCCGACGGTGCCGCCATAGCCGCGGCTGACGCGTTCGAATCCGCGGTTGAACCAGCCGGCGGGACCGCGGGTGGCGTGGTGCGCGGCCTTCGACGTCAGCAGCGTGGCGCAGAGCGCCGGCGTCAGCGTCAGCGCCACCAGAACGGAGAGGCCCATGGCCGAGACGATGGTGATGGAGAACTGCTGGTAGATGACGCCGGTGGAGCCGCCGAAAAAGGCCATCGGCACGAACACCGCCGACAGCACCAGGGCGATGCCGATCAGCGCGCCGGTGATCTGGCCCATCGACTTGCGCGTGGCCTCGAGCGGGCTGAGCCCTTCCTCCTCCATGATGCGCTCGACATTCTCGACCACGACGATCGCGTCATCGACCAGCAGGCCGATGGCGAGCACCATGGCGAGCATGGTCAGCGTGTTGATGGAGAAGCCCGCGGCGGCGAGGATGCCGAAGGTGCCGAGCAGGACCACCGGCACGGCGAGCGTCGGAATCAGCGTGGCGCGGAAATTCTGCAGGAACAGCAGCATGACCAGGAACACGAGCACGATGGCTTCGACCAGCGTCTTGACCACTTCGCCGATGGAGATCTGGATGAAGGGCGTCGTGTCATAGGGAATGACGTAGCTCACGCCTTCGGGGAAGAAGGCCGAGGCCTCCTCGATCTTGGCCTTGACGAGCTCGGCGGTGCTGAGCGCGTTGGCGCCCGCCGCCAGCCGGATCGCCATGCCGGTCGACGGCTTGCCGTTGAAGCGGGCGATGGTGGAATAGTTCTCGGCGCCGATCTCGACGCGGGCCACGTCCTTGAGCAGCACGAGGCCGCCGTCGGTGGCGGCGCGGATGACGATGCCCTCGAAATCCTCGGGCGTGGTCAGCAGCGATTGCGCGGTGATGGTGGCGTTGAGCTGCTGGCCCTCGACCGTCGGCAGGGTGCCGAAGGCGCCGGCGGAAATCTGGGCGTTCTGCGCCGAGACCGCGCCCACCACATCCTCCGGCGCCAGTTCGTAGGCGGCGAGCTTGACCGGATCGAGCCAGATGCGCATGGCGTATTTGGCGCCGAACACCTGCACTTCGCCGACGCCTTCGAGCCGGCTGAACTCGTCGACGAGATTGGTGTTGAGGTAGTCGGACAGGTCGGTCTGGTCGAACCCGCCGTCATCGGAAATCAGCGCGATCACCATCAGGAAGCTTGCCGAGGACTTCTGCACCGTCACGCCCAGGCGCTGCACCGTCTCGGGCAGCAGCGTGAGCGCCTGCGACAGCTTGTTCTGGACCTGGACCTGGGCGATGTCGGGATCGACGCCGGTCTCGAAGGTCAGCGTGATCGACGCCGTTCCGGCGGAGGTGGAGCTCGAGGAGAAGTAGCGCAGGCCGTCGAGGCCGGTCAGCCGCTGCTCGATGACCTGGGTCACCGTGTTGGCGATGGTCTGCGCGGAGGCGCCGGGGTAATTCGCCGAGATCGAGATCGTCGGCGGCGCGATCTGCGGGTATTGCGAGACCGGCAGCGTCAGGATGGAGAGGACGCCGGCGCCCATGATGATGATCGAGATCACCCAGGCAAAGATCGGCCGGTCGATAAAGAAACGTGCCATGTCGGTCTCCGCGAGCTCAGTTTTGTGCCGGTTGTTCGGCGCGTTCTTCGGGGGCAACCGTGGCTCCGGCCGCGATTTTCTGCAGGCCTTCGACGATCACCCTGTCGCCGGCCTTGACGCCGTCGGTGACGATCCAGTCCGAGCCGCGGTCGCTGACGATGGTCAGCGTGCGCAGCTCGACCACGTTGTCCGGCCCGACCACCAGGGCCGTCGGGGCGCCGCGACGGTCGCGCGACACGCCTTCCTGGGGAACCAGAATGGCGTCCTCGATGACGCCCTGGGGCATCTCGACCTGGACATACATGCCGGGCAGCAGCATTTCGTCGGGATTGGGAAACTGCAGACGCAGGGTGACGACGCCGGTCTGTTCGTCGACATGCGGTTCGGCGGCGGTGAGTTCGCCGGTCTGGTCGAAGGTGGTGCGGTCGGCCAGCATCAGCGAGACCTTGGTGTCGGCCTTCGACCCTGCCGCGAGCGGTCCCTGGCGCTTCCAGCGCACCAGATCGGCGGCCGACTGGGCGACGTCGACATAGACTGGGTCAAGCTTGCGGATCACCGCCAGCGGATCGGACTGGCCGGAAATGATGAGCGCGCCCTGGGTGGTGAGCGAGCGTCCGATGACGCCCGACAACTGCGCGCGGATGGTGGTGCGCTCGAGGTCGATATTGGCGGCGAGCAGTTGCGCCTTGGCGACCTGCAGGGCGGCGTCGGCGATGTCGCGGGTGGTGAGGGCGGCATCGAGCGCCTGTTCGCTGGCGACGTTGCTCTTGCGCAGGGACTCCATGCGGACGAGTTCGCGGTTGGTCGATTTGAGGCTGACCTCGGCCTGGTTGACGGCGGCCTGCGCCGCCACGACCTGCGCCCGGTAGGTCGCCGGATCGATGCGATAGAGGATGTCGCCCTCCTTGACGGCCGAGCCTTCCTCGAACAGGCGTTCGACGATGATGCCGTTGACCTGCGGGCGCACTTCGGCGACGCCGGAGGCGACGACGCGGCCGGGAAGCGTGGACGTGACCGTGACGGTTTCCGCCTTCAGCGTGACGACGGTCACCGCCGCGGGCGGTTGCTGCGGCTGCTGCGCCGTGGCGGCAGAGACCGTCATCGCGACAGCCAGGGAACAAAAGAGGGCGTGAAGCGCTAACCTCATTGAATATCTCCGTGAAGTATGGAGTCGCCGCTTGGCGAACAGACGCACTGGGGCTAATATGAAAACTAAGTGGTTTTATAATTGCTTTTCCGCAATGCGCAAGCGGAACGCTGCACCTGCGAAGAGAGAGGGTTAACTTGTTGCCAAAAAGCCTCATTTCCTGTCGCGGCCCGGGCAGGCCGCGCCAGCTCGACGCCAGCGAACGGGAGGCGATAATCATCGACGCGGCGGAGCGGGTGATCCTGTCCCGGGGACTGGGCGGCGCCTCGATGGCGGCGATCGCGCAGGAGGCCGGCATGTCGAAGCGGACGCTCTACGAGGTGTTCGAGTGCCGCGCCGTCCTGTTCGCCAGCGTGGTGCGGCGCATCCGCAACCGGGTGACGCGGCCGCTCAGCGAAAGCGACCTCGAGCTGCCGCTGGCGCACCGGCTGCGGCTGCTGCTGACGCCGACGGACGAGAAGTTCTCGGATCTGCTGCCGCTGGCGATCCTGCGCGCGGTGATCGCGGAAGCGGACCGGCAGCCGGACCTGGTGCGGGAATTCCTGCAGGAGGGGCCGCATGCGCTCTACGCCATGATTCGCCGGGAGCTCGACCGCTCCGTGGCCCGGGGCGAGATCCGCATCGCCGACACGGAAAGCGCCGCCCGGCTGATGGCCGACATGGCGCATGAAAGCGTGCTGGAACATCTGGTCTCCGCCAAGCCGGCCTGCGCGCGCCAGCAGGCGCATGAACGCCGCCTGGACTTGGCCATCCAGGTGTTTCTGGGTGGAATCGCGGAGGCCGGATAGGGCGCACAGGGTCCCCGGCACGCCGGCGAGACCCGGACCGGGTCGTGGTCCCTACGCCGCCGGGTGCACCCGTCCTTCAAACTGACATGATCCGGTCTTATTAGCTGGCCGAGACGTCGGACTGACCGAATGTGCCGCGCCTGTCCGCGCTGGCGGGCGCGCGACCGCCGGGCGCCTGAACGGTCAAACCCGCGATCCGAGTCCGCGGCCCGGTTCAATTCGGTTCCGAACCGCCCGATTATACTGTAGGACCCCACCAACGCCCTCCCGCCAGGACAAAGCCATGAAATTTCGCTTCCCCATCGTCATCATCGACGAGGATTTCCGATCGGAGAATTCCTCGGGCCTCGGCATCCGCGCCATGGCGCAAGCCATCGAGAACGAGGGGTTCGAGGTCCTGGGGGTGACGGGCTATGGCGACCTGTCGCAATTCGCCCAGCAGCAGTCGCGCGCCTCGGCCTTCGTGCTGTCGATCGACGACGAGGAGTTCAGCCCCGGCCCGGACGTCGATCCGGCGGTGGTCAATCTGCGCAATTTCATCGAGGAAGTGCGCTGGAAGAACGCCGACGTGCCGATCTACATCTATGGCGAGACCAAGACCAGCCGGCACCTGCCCAACGACATCCTGCGCGAGCTGCACGGCTTCATCCACATGTTCGAGGACACGCCGGAATTCGTCGCCCGCCACATCATCCGCGAGGCCAAGAGCTATCTCGAGGGGATCAAGCCGCCGTTCTTCAAGGCGCTGCTCAACTATGCCGAGGACGGATCCTATTCCTGGCACTGCCCGGGGCATTCGGGCGGGGTGGCGTTCCTGAAAAGCCCGATCGGGCAGATGTACCACCAGTTCTACGGCGAGAACATGCTGCGCGCCGACGTCTGCAATTCGGTCGAGGAATTGGGCCAGTTGCTCGAGCACAACGGCGCCATCGGCGCGTCGGAGCGCAACGCCGCGCGGATCTTCAATGCCGACCACTGCTTCTTCGTCACCAACGGCACCTCGACATCCAACAAGATGGTCTGGCACCACACGGTGGCGCCGGGCGACGTCGTGGTGGTCGACCGCAATTGCCACAAGTCGATCCTGCACTCGATCATCATGACCGGGTCGATCCCGGTGTTCCTCAAGCCCACGCGCAACCATTACGGCATCATCGGCCCGATCCCGCAGAGCGAGTTCGAGGTGGAGTCGATCAAGGCCAAGATCCGCGCCAACCCGCTGCTCGAGGGCGTCGACGCCGACACGGTCAAGCCGCGCATCATGACGCTGACGCAGTCGACCTATGACGGCGTGCTCTACAACACCGAGACGATCAAGACGCTGCTCGACGGCTATGTCGACAACCTGCATTTCGACGAGGCCTGGCTGCCGCACGCCTCGTTCCACCCGTTCTACGGCAGCTACCATTCGATGGGGCGCAAGCGGGCGCGGCCGATGCATTCGGTCACCTACGCCACGCAGTCGATCCACAAGCTGCTCGCCGGCATCAGCCAGGCGAGCCACGTGCTGGTGCAGGACAGCCAGGACACCAAGCTCGACCGGCACCTCTTCAACGAGGCCTATCTGATGCACACCTCGACCAGCCCGCAATATTCGATCATTGCGAGCTGCGACGTGGCGGCGGCGATGATGGAGCCGCCGGGTGGCACGGCGCTGGTGGAGGAAAGCATCGCGGAGGCGCTCGATTTCCGCCGGGCCATGCGCAAGGTCGACGAGGAATTCGGCGAGGACGACTGGTGGTTCCAGGTCTGGGGACCGGACGAGCTGGAAGAGGAAGGCATCGGCCACACCAAGGACTGGGTGCTCAAGCGCACCGACGCCGAAGGCGTGCAGTCCTCGGACGGCGAGGAGTCCTGGCACGGATTCGGCGACATGGCGCCCGGCTTCAACATGCTCGATCCGATCAAGGCGACGATCATCACCCCCGGCCTCAATCTCGACGGACGCTTCGAGGAGACCGGCATTCCGGCCTCGATCGTGACCAAATACCTGGCCGAGCACGGCGTGGTGGTGGAGAAGACCGGGCTCTACAGCTTCTTCATCATGTTCACCATCGGCATCACCAAGGGCCGCTGGAACTCGCTGCTGACCGAATTGCAGCAGTTCAAGGACGACTACGACCAGAACCAGCCGATGTGGCGGATCATGCCCGAATTCTGCGCCAAGCAGCCGCGCTACGAGCAGATGGGCCTCCGCGACCTGTGCCAGCACGTGCATTCGCTCTACGCCAAATATGACGTGGCGCGGCTTTCGACCGACATGTATCTGAGCGACCACCGGCCGGCGATGAAACCGAGCGACGCCTTTGCCCATATCGCCCACCGGACCACCGAGCGGGTGGCGATCGACGATCTCGAGGGCCGCATCACCACGAGCCTGGTCACGCCCTATCCGCCGGGCATTCCGCTGTTGATCCCGGGCGAGGTGTTCAACACCAAGATCGTCGAGTATCTCAAGTTCAACCGGGCCTTCGCGCATGAATGCCCGGGCTTCGAGACCGATATCCATGGCCTGGTGCAGGTAACCGGCGAGGACGGCGTGCTGCGCCACTTCGCCGATTGCGTCAGGGCCTGAGCGCCCGCGGATAGCGGCGGAACGGCGCCGCCGGCGCTTGCGCGCGCCGCCAATGGGGGTAGAACGGGCGGACCAGCCGTGAGGACCGCCGATGCCGCGTTTTGCCGCAAACCTGTCGATGATGTTCACCGAACATCCCTTCCTCGACCGTTTCGAAGCCGCTGCCGCCGCGGGCTTCGACGCGGTCGAGTTCCTTTTTCCCTATGATTATCCGGCTAACGAGATCGCCGGCCGCCGGTGCGCGGCCGGGGTGGAGCAGGCGCTGTTCAACCTCCCGCCGGGCGACTGGGCCAAGGGGGAGCGCGGTCTGGCGGCGCTGCCGGAGCGCAAGGCCGAGTTCCGGCAGTCGGTCCGCACCGCGCTCGCCTATGCGGCGGTCATCTGCGCGCCGCGCCTGCACATGATGGCGGGGCTCGCGGATCCGGGCAGCGAACGGCATCGCGCCGCCTATCGGGACAGCCTGGCCTTCGCCGCCGACGCGGCGGCGGATGAGGGGGTGACCGTGCTGATCGAACCGATCAACGGACGCGACATGCCGGGTTATTTTCTCGACGATTTCGACTCCGCGGCGGAACTGATCACGGATCTCGGCCGCGACAACATCCGCCTGCAGTTCGACATCTACCACCGGCAGGTCCTGCGCGGCGACGTGCTGCGCGGGCTTGAGGCGCTGCTGCCGCTGATCGGCCATGTCCAGATCGCCTCGGTTCCTCACCGGCAGGAGCCGGGCTCGGGGGAACTGGACGATTTCCGGATCCTTGCGGCGCTCGACGCCCTCGGCTACCGCGGCTTTGTCGGCTGCGAGTACCGGCCCCGGGCCGCCACGCTCGAGGGCCTGGGCTGGATGGGCCGGGTGCCGCGGGCCTGACGGCCTGCGGGTCAGACGGTTCCCGTGCCCGGCGCCCGGTCGGCGTGACGCATCAGACCCGAGAAGGCGAGCGGAATGGCGACAAACACCGGCAGCGCCAGATAGATCCAGGCGAAGCCGGTGTGCTCGGCGATGAAGCCGATCACCGAGGGGGCGAACAGGATGCCGGAATAGCCCATGAAGGTGACCATCGAGATCGCCACGCCCTGCGGCAGGCCGGGCAGGTTGCCCGCCGCCGAGAAGGCGATGGGGATGGTGTTGGCGAGCCCGAGGCCGGCGATGGCGAAGCCGATGACGGCCCATTCCGCCGAGGGCGCGAGGCCGGCCGCGCCCAGGCCGATCATCGCCAGGCTCGCCGAGACCCGGAAGGTCGTGACCGCGCCGAAGCGGTCGCGCACCAGGTCGCCGAGAAAGCGCATCAGCGCCATGGCCGCGGAAAAGGCGCCGAAGGCCAGTCCCGACAGCTCCGGGCTGGCGCCGAGCTCCTGGCGCAGATAGAGCGCGCCCCAGTCGAGGATGGCGCCTTCCGGCGTCATCATGATCAGGCAGATGATGCCGGTGAGCCACACGGTGGCGCCGGCGGTCAGTAGGCCGGGCCGGCGGGCGCCGGGCACGGCGCCGGGGGCGTCGTGGGGGTGCGCGGGCGGCGGATCGGCGAGCAGGCGCGGCCAGGCGACCGCCACCGCCAGCGCGATCAGCACGGAGGCCGCGAGCGCATGGAACAGGACGCCGTACTCAGCGATCAGCACGCCGCCGAGCGCCGCGCCGGCCACGCCGCCGAGGCTCCAGAAGCCGTGACAGGAGGACATGATGGCGCGATCGAGGCGCTTTTCCACCTCGACGGCGTTGGCGTTCATGGCCACATCCATGCCGCCGGTCATCGCGCCGAACAGGAACAGCGCCACCGCCGCGGTCCAGATTGACGGCGCAATGGTGACCAGCGGCAGGCCGGCGATCGTCATCACCGCCAGCGCCAGCACCGGAAGGCGCGAACCGATCCTGGCGATCAGCGTGCCGACTAGCGGCATGGCGCAGAGCGAACCGATGCCGAAGCACATGATCATCAGTCCGAGATCGCTTTCATCGAGGCTGAGCCGGACCGCGAATTCCGGAATCTTCGGCGCCCAACTGCCGACCAGGAAGCCGTTGGCCAGAAACATCAGGGACACGGCAAGGCGGTTCGGAGACAGGAGGGGCTGGGCGGCAAGTGTCGGGTTTGACATGGGGAATCCGTGTTAAATCGATTTAATAATGGCGTTACAAGCATTTCCCGCCGGGGTAAATCGGCGGGCCGGTCACATTCCCAGTGACGATGTGACACATCGTGAAGTGCAAAGGCCGGGCAGAAAAAGGTGCCGTTCGGGTGACCAACGTGCTAAGCCCGGCGATCCATAAGCAAAAGGCGGCGTCATGGGCGCCGCCAGACAATAACAAGATCGGGAGAACTACGTATGGCGACAGGATCAGCGCGGGAATGGGTGCGCCGTCTGCAACCTTACAGGCTGCCCAGCGACGGACGCAGCGCCTTTGAAACGCTCCTGACATTCGGGCTTCTCGTCTCGTTCTGGGCTCTGATGTGGTTCGCGCTGTCCTATAGCATCTTCCTGACGCTTGCGCTGTCTATTCCGGCGGCGCTGATGATGGTGCGGCTGTTCATCATCCAGCACGATTGCGGGCATCAGTCGATGTTCACGACGGCCAAGTGGAACGACCGCGTCGGCCGCGTGCTCGGCGTGCTGACGCTCACGCCCTATGACTACTGGCGCCGCTCGCATGCGATCCACCATGCCGGATCGGGCAATCTCGACCGCCGCGGCGTGGGCGACATCGACACGCTGACGGTAGAGGAATATCTCGCCCTGTCGCGGATCGGGCGGATCAAGTACCGGCTCTACCGCCATCCGCTGGTGATGTTCGGCATCGGCCCGGCCTTCATCTTCATGCTGCAGCACCGCTTGCCGGTGGCTGCGCTGAAGGACGGCGTCATGTCCTGGACCAGCGTCATGGCGACCAACCTCGCCATCGCGGCGATGTGGATCGCGCTCGGCATGCTGGTGGGCTTCAAGGTCTTCCTGATCATCCATCTGCCGATCATGCTGATCGGCGCCTCGGTGGGCGTGTGGATGTTCTATGTCCAGCACCAGTTCAACCCGACCCATTGGGACCATGCCCCGGAATGGGAGCGCGAGTTCTCCGCCCTGCACGGCAGCTCCTATTACGACCTGCCGCGGCCGCTGATGTGGGTGACCGGCAATATCGGCATCCACCACGTGCACCATCTGTCGAGCCGGATCCCGTTCTACCGGCTGCCGCAGGTCCTGAGGGATTTCCCGGAACTGGCCCAGATCGGCCGGCTGACCCTGTGGGAGAGCTTCAAGTGCGTTCCGCTCGCCCTGTGGGATGAAGACCGCCGGCGGCTGGTGCCGTTCCGCTCGGTCCGGGGCCGGACACCGGCCGCCGCGGCGGCGGCCTGAGCCGGGATTTGCGGCGCATTGCGACGGGGTCCGCCGGTCCGGCGGGCCTGCCCGCGCGGTTGCGATTTCGGCCATTATCGCTTTTGCTTGTACATCGGCAAAAAACAGTGTATTGATGAGCCATCGATTTTTGACCGGACGACTTGGTCGCTCACCGCCAGAGGCGGAGACAGGCTCAACACTTCACTTAAATTCGATGACGAACGCCTGCGCCGAGCGCTTTAAAGAGCGCTTGCGCCGGAAAATGCATTCATGGACATAAAGGACTCCCCATGAAAACCGGTACTGTCAAATTCTATAACGACCAAAAGGGCTTCGGCTTCATCGCTCCTGACGACGGCAGCAAGGACGTGTTCGTGCACGCCACTGCTCTTGAGCGCGCTGGCATGCGCGGTCTGGCCGAAGGCCAGAAGGTGTCGTTCGACACCGCTGAAGACCGTCGCACCGGCAAGACTGCCGTTTCGACCATCCAGGCTGACTGAAAAGTCCAACCTGAGACCGGCTGGCTCGGCTGGTCGCTGTGATTTGATCGCGCCCGGGAACTTCGGTTTCCGGGCGTTTTCGTGTGTCGCTGACTGCCGCGCGGTCCATGGCCGTTCATGCCCTCGTCGCGCAGGCGCCCAAACGCGAAAAGCCGGCCCACGAGGGACCGGCTTCTCAAGCCTCAGTCAGCCCTGGAAAGGCTTATGCGGTTTCCTTGGGCGTGATCACCTGGCGGCCGCGGTACATGCCTGTCTTCAGGTCGATGTGGTGCGGACGGCGCAGTTCGCCCGAATTCTTGTCCTCGACATAGGTCGGGGCCTTGAGGGCGTCGGCGGAGCGGCGCATGCCGCGCTTGGACGGGGATGTTTTACGCTTCGGAACAGCCATGACGAACTCCAGTTCAACACATAGACATGATCAACGGCCGACCCAGGGGCCGAAACTGACGCATGCCGATTTCGGAAATTTGACGGGCTTATACATGGCTCTTGCGGGTTTGACCAGCGCCGACCGCCATTTTTTTGAGACGGCGGAGCCGATGCGGCCCGGCGGCTCGGCGCCGGCGCGTCAGGCTTCGTCCTCGGCGACGATCCAGGGTTCGGCGCGGGCCGCCTCTTCCCATTCACGCCAGGCCGGCAGCGCCTTCATCCTCGCCATGTAGGCGGCCGCTTCCGGGCCGGTCTCGAAGCCATAGACGTCGAGGCGGTTGACCACCGGGGCGAACATGGCGTCGGCGATCGAGAATGCGCCCAGCAGGAACGGCCCGCCGCTCAGGCGAAGCGAGTCTCGCCACAGGGCCTCGATGCGCGCCACGTCGGCGGCGATGGCGGGGGTGAGCGCAATCGGCCGGCGCGGGCGGCGCATGTTCATCGGGCAGGCCGACCTGAGCGCCGAAAAGGACGACATCATCTCGCAGCCCATCGCCATGGCGCGGCTGCGCAGCGCCGGAGCCTCGGGCCACAGGCCCGCGCCGGGATGCCTGCGGGCCACATGATCGAGGATCGCCAGCGATTCCCAGATGGTGGCGCCGTCCTCGACCAGGACGGGGACCTTGCCGGTGGGCGAGAACGCCTTGAATGCCGGATTTCCGGCGGCCATGTCGAAGGGGACGAGCTTCTCCTCGAACGCGATGCCCGCGGCGCGCATGCCGATCCAGGGACGGAACGACCAGGACGAATAGTTCTTGTTGCCGATATAGAGGACCGGAGCGGCCATGGGCTCACCTCGTTGCGATGGGGGCCCAAGTGGTCGCATGCGGCGAAGCCAGGGAAAAGCCAATTTCCTTGAACTCAGTCATAAAGGCATTTGATATAAGCGCCGGACTGGCGCGCCCGCTGCTCGATCACGCGGGCGAGCTTCTGCATGCCGCCCGACGGGCTGGCGGCGTTGCGCTTGATCGGGTTGGGCAGGGTGACGGCCAGCAGCGCCGCCTGGCGGGGCGAGAGCTGGGCGGCCGGCACGCCGAAATAGGCCTGCGCGGCGGCCTCGGCGCCATAGATCCCCGGCGCCCATTCGGCGACATTGAGATAGATCTCCATCAGCCTGCGCTTCGACCAGACGAAATCCATCCACATCGCCAGCGGGATCTCGAGCGCCTTGCGCACGACCGAGCGGGAGGATGGCAGGAACAGGTTCTTGGCCGTCTGCATGGCGATGGTGCTGGCGCCCCGGGTCGCTTCGCCGTCCAGCGCGTCGTCGATCACCAGGTTGAGCGCCTTCCAGTCGATGCCGGAATGGGCGCAGAACTGGCCGTCCTCCGACATCATCACCGACTGCACCAGCACCGGGGCGATGTCGTCGAAGGCGACCCACTGGCGCTCATAGGCCCGGCCCGTGATCATCTCGCCTAGCATCAGGGTGGAGACCGGGCGGATCTGCGGCAGCGCGTAGAGCGGAATCAGCAGATAGGGCAGGCCCACCGCCAGGATCACGATCAGCAGGACCCATGACACCAATCGCCGCCAGACCCCGCGGCGGGGCGGCCTGCCCGGGGGCTGTGAGGCTCTGAAGGTCTCGCTGGTATTGTCTCTGGCCACCTGGCTTTCCCTGGATGATGGACGCCGCGCGCGGCAGCCTGCCTGCTGTCCTTAACGGGCTTGGGCCTCCATTGCCAGTCCCCGGCGGCCTCC
Organism: Hoeflea sp. BAL378; assembly: GCF_000759435.1. Classification (GTDB taxonomy): domain Bacteria; phylum Pseudomonadota; class Alphaproteobacteria; order Rhizobiales; family Rhizobiaceae; genus Hoeflea. The sequence continues at coordinate 31,650 of NZ_JRJG01000034.1, read as the reverse complement.
CCGGGCCATCACCCGACCCGGGAAGCCGATGGCCGCAAACAAACCGTTGCCGCGCGCGGCGCGGCATGGCAAGACACCGGCATGGACCTGGCTCACACAGACAGTTTCGCCGTGCGGCTCGACGCGGCGGCCCAGAAGGTTGCGGCGCTGCTCGCCGCGCTGCTTGAAGAGGTTCCGCTCGAGGGCGAGATCGCCCGTCCGGAGCACCTGATGCGGGCGATGCGCCATGGCGTGCTCAATGGTGGCAAGCGGCTCAGGCCGTTCCTGGTGACCGAGACGGCCCGGCTGCTCGGCGCACCGGAGGCGGCGGCGCTCAGGGTCGCCGCGGCGCTCGAATGCATCCACTGCTACTCGCTCATTCACGACGACCTGCCGTCGATGGACGACGACGATCTCAGGCGCGGCCAGCCGACGGTTCATATCGCCTTTGACGAGGCCACCGCGATCCTGGCGGGGGACGCGCTGCTGACGCTGGCGTTCGACATCCTCTCCGCACCGGAGACGGACCTGCCGGACCCGGCCAAACTGGCTTTGATCAGCCAGTTGGCGCGGGCCGCGGGCGCGGGCGGCATGGTCGGCGGGCAGGCGCTCGACCTTCAGGCCGAGCGGGTGACGCCGGACGAGGCGGGAATCGTGCGGCTGCAGGCGATGAAAACCGGGGCGCTGCTGCGCTACGCCTGCGCGGCGGGCGCCATCGCCGCGGGGGCCGATGCGCCGACGCTCGGCCGGATGACCAGATTCGGCGAGATCATCGGCCTGGCGTTCCAGTTGGCCGACGACCTGCTCGACGTCACCTCGGACGCCGCCACCCTGGGCAAGGCCGCGGGCAAGGATGCCGGACGCGGCAAGGGCACGCTGGTGTCGCTTCACGGCATCGACCAGGTCCGCCGCCGGCTCGACGGTCTGGTGGAGGAGGCCGCTACCCTGCTCGAGCCGTTCGGCGCGGAGGCGCGGACCCTGATCGAGGCGGCCGGGTTCATCGCCTCCCGCGACCGTTAGCGGCGAGCGGAAGCGACGGGGCGGGGCAGGGGCACGCGCCCGGAAGAGGCCGCGCCGCATGGCTTTTCATACGTGTTTATTAACCAACTCGCGGCACAATGTTTGAAAACAGGTGCCGCCAGACCCATGACAGAGCCACGCAAAGATCAGGATGAAACCTCGGTTGCGCGACGATCGATCATTTCACTCCGAATCGGTTTCACCGTATCGCTGACGGCGATCGCGATCATCTGCACATTCTTCTACCTTGAGCAGAGCAAGCGCAACGCTTCGATCCAGCAGATCAGCGAATTGTCCGAGCGTTTCGCCGACGTCGACCACGACATGGCCGCCATCGCCGACCGCAGCAACCGGCTGGCGCAGACCTATGTCGACTATCAGGCCTATGTCGATCCACGGCTGGCCAATGTCACGCTTGTGGAAAAGCGGAAGATCCGGGAAACGATGGCCGTCGATCCGGACCTGATCTCGGCGATCGCCAGTTTGCGGTTCCGGTTCGAACGGGCCCGGTGGAAGGTCGCGCATCTGCGCAAGGAATGGGAGCGGGCGCCCAACGACATGATCCATCAGATCCAGTCCCGGTCGCGCTACATGACCAACGCCGATCCGTTCCTGCATTACATGCAGATGCTCGACGCCGAGCGGCTGGATGGCGCGCGGACCAAGAAGGACATGTACTGGGCCGGCCGCGAGATCCATGCCCTGTATGCGGAGGTCATCCAGCCGTCGAACACCTATGTGCAGGAGCAGTTCCGCGACTACCTGGCCGCGCTCTCCCTGGCCCAGGGGGCCTTGCTGCAACGCTACCTGATGGCGACCATGGGGATATTGCTGGTGCTCGGCCTGGGCGTGTTCGTGCCGATCGACATCATCATCCGGCACATGATCAAGCGCCTGCAGGACAAGACCCGCGAGATCGACCTGGCGCTGACCAAGGCGCAGATGGGCGACCGGGCCAAATCCGAATTCCTGGCCACCATGAGCCATGAGATCCGCACGCCGATGAACGGGGTGCTGGGGATGGCCGAACTGCTGACCCGCACCGACCTCGACACGCGGCAGCGCACCTTCACCGACGTGATCCTCAAATCGGGCAATGCGCTCCTGGAAATCATCAACGACATCCTCGATTTCTCCAAGATCGACGCCGGCCAGCTTGTGCTCAACCCCAAGCCGTTCAATCTTGTCGACACGACCGAGGACGTGGCGACGCTGATGTCGTCGCGCGTCGTCGAAAAGGACATCGAGCTCGTCGTCCGCATCGCTCCGGGACTGCCGGACAAGCTGATCGGCGATCCGGGACGGATCCGGCAGATCCTCACCAACCTGGTCGGCAATGCGGTGAAATTCACCGAGCAGGGCCATGTCATGGTCGAGATCACCTGGCGCAAGGTGAACACCGGCGACCAGCCCGAGCGGCTGGCCATCTCGGTGGCGGTGCGCGACACCGGCATCGGCATCCCGGCCGAGAAGATCGACACGATCTTCGACAAGTTCAGCCAGGTGGACGGCTCCTCCACCCGCAAGCATGAAGGCACCGGCCTCGGCCTGGCGATCGCCACGCGGCTGGTCGAGCTGATGGGCGGCAAGATCGTGGTCGAAAGCGAGGTCGGCGTCGGCTCGACCTTCAGCTTCACGGTCGAGATGGACGTGCATGGCGAACCGGTCGCCGAAACGGCGCCGTCGACCGAGCTGCCCGGCCGCCGCGTGCTGGTCATCGACGACAATGCGATCAACCGCATGATCCTGACCGAACAGATCCGCGACTGGGGCTTTGACTGCGTCGCGGTGGAAGGCGGCGAGATCGGTCTCGGTCTGCTGCGGCACGCCCGGTCGAACCTCGGCATCGGCATCGACCTCGTGGTCCTGGATTTCCAGATGCCCGGAATGTCGGGCGCCGAAGTGGCGCGGGCGATCCGCTCCGACCCGCTGATCGCCGACACGCCGATCCTGATCCTGTCCTCCGTGGATCAGGCCGACCAGCTTCAGGCGCTCAACGACCTCGACATCTTCGCGCAGCTCACCAAGCCGGTTCGCACCGCGCAACTGCGGAAGACCGTGCAGTCGGCTTTGAACCAGCCGCACACCGCGCCTGTCCGGATCGTTGAAAAGCGGGCTCCCCCGACAGTCCGGTCCGATGTGATCTCGACCTCGCCGATCGCCGACCCGGGCGACGAGGCCGCGCGCGAAGCCGCCCAGGATCCGGCGACCCGGACCGAGCCTTTGGTGCTGGTGGCGGAGGACAACCAGATCAACCAGATCGTCTTCCAGCAGACGCTCGACGGCATGGGCTATGCGCACCGCCTGGCGGTCAACGGACGCGACGCCGTGCGCCTGTGGGCGGAACTCAAGCCGACCCTGGTGCTGATGGACGTGTCGATGCCGGAGCTCAACGGCCTGGAGGCGACCCGCGAGATCCGCGGCATCGAGGCTCGCGACGGGCTGTCGCCGACGCCGATCATCGCCGTGACCGCCCATTCGCTCAAGGGCGACGAGGACCGCTGCCTGGCGGCGGGGATGGATGATTACCTGTCCAAGCCGATCTCGCCCGAAAAGCTCGGCGCGATGATCGACCGCTGGCTGCCCGAGACCCTGGACAAGGGCGGCCACCGTCTGGCGCAGGCCTGAGCCGGGCGCCTAGCGCTCGTAGGTGCGGATCACGGCGCCGGTTGCGTCGCGCACCGTGCGCCTGCGGCCCTGGCGCTCCAGGCGGGAGCCGTCGTCGCGATAGTGGACGACGTCATGATCGCTCCGGGTTCCGACCACCAGATAACTTGCGGGAGCCGCGGCGCGGTTGTGCAGGCAATGGGCCAGCGGAGTGCCGGCCCTGAACGTGGCCGCGTCGCCGGCCACCAGCACGGATTCCCGGTCGTCCTCCAGCAGCACGACCTCGCCCGACAGCATGTAGATGAATTCGTCCTCGGTCTCGTGCCAGTGCTGGCGCGAGGAGCGCGATCCCGGGTGCAGGGTTTCGACAAAGGCGCCGAACTGGGTCAGGCCGCCGGCATCGCTGAACAGCACGGCCTCGTAGGATCCCAGGCCGTGGGGGTCGCCCTCGCCCTCGGGCGGCCGTTCCTTGCGGGCCTCGTCCGGCTTGATCCGTGGCATGGCGCTGATCCTCGGGCATCGTTGGAGGCCAGCATTGGGAGCACCGCATCTCGCCGCGGCGCAACCGCTCCGGGCCGTTCAACGGGCGCTGCCGCCGGCTCCCGCCAGGCCGCGGGCTGCGACGTTTCAGGCGGCCCTGGTGCGGCCGGTCGCCGCCGCTTCGGTCGACAGCCTGAACCGGCCCACCATCTCGCGCAGCTTGGAGGCCTGTGCGGCCAGGCTCGCGGTCGACTGGGTCGCGCCCTCGATCATCGAGACGTTCTTCGTCGTCACCTGTTCGAGCCCTTCGAGGGCATGATTCACGGATGCCACCCCTCCGGCCTGCTCGCGCGAGGCGAGGGTGATCGCATCCATGTGGCCGTTGATGTCGACGATCAGCCCGCTGATCCGCTGCAGCGCCTCGCCCACTTCGCGGACATGCTCGACGCCGCCGTTCACCTCGCTCGAGGAATGGGCGATCAGCTCGCGGATCTCCCGGGCGGCGTCGGACGAGCGGCCTGCAAGCGCGCGGACCTCCTGCGCCACGACCGCGAAACCCCGGCCGGCCTCGCCGGCGCGGGCGGCTTCAACCCCGGCATTGAGCGCCAGGAGATTGGTCTGGAAGGCGATCTCGTCGATGACGCCTATGATGCTGGCGATCTTGAGCGAGGACTCGTGGATGCGGCCCATCGCCTGCTCGGCATTGGTCACCACAGTTTCCGACCGGTGGGCGCTCTCGTTGGCCATGGCGGCGACCGCCCTTGCCTCGGTCACCCGGTCGGAGGTGGTCTTCACATTGGTGGTGATCTGGCCCAGCGCCACCGATGTCTCCACCAGCGAGGCCGATTGCTGCTCGGTCCGGCCGGCCAGGTCCTCGATGCTGCGGGACATGTGGCTGGAGCCCGTGTCGATGGTGCCGGCGGTGTCGTGAATGGCGGCCAGGGTCTGTCCGAGCTGCTGCACCGAGACGTTGAAATCCGCTCTCAACGCCTCGAATTCGGGCGCGAAGGCCTGGTCGAGGCGGGTCGACAGGTCGCCGCCGGCGAGCCGCTTGAGACCGGCGGCGAGACCGGCCGTGGCGATTCTCAACCGTTCGGCGGCCGCGGTCTCGGCCCGTTCCTGCGCGGCGATGCGATTGGCCTCGGCCTCCTTCCGCTGCCGCTCGGCGTCGTCCTCGAGCCTCTTCTTTTCGACGAAGGCGGCGCGGAACACCTCAAGCGCGCGGGCCAGAGCGCCGATCTCGTCGCGCCGCGCATCGAGGCCGGTGGGCACATCGGTCTCGCCGCCGGCCAGACGGCTGGTCGCGGTCTCGAGCCTGCGGAGCGGCAGCAGCGTCGTCAGCCGCAGCATCGCCATGATCAGGCCCAGCGTCACCAGGATGGTGGCGGCGCCGGCCAGGACGTGATTCCAGATGCCCGCGTTGAACGCGGCGAATTCGGGCGCCAGATTGATCGCGGCGCTGTAGGCGCCGAGGATCTCGCCCTCGTTGATCTCCATCAGGCCGGTGTGGCAGCCGGCGCAGCGCTCGTCGGCGGCGCTGCCCTCACCCAGGACCACCGGCCGGGACAGGCGCAGGCCCTCTCCCTCGACGACCACCTGGTGCTGCTTGCTGTCGAGAACCGCCCGGTCGATCCGGTCGTGGGCCGGCAATTCGGGCTGGCCCATGTCCCTCTGGTAGGCGGCGATCTTGTCGGCCATCACCACCCAGATGTCGATGTCGGTGTTGGACTGGGAGAACAGCTCCATGGTGCCGTTGAGCGTCTCGACCGCCGGGTCGCCCTCCTCCAACTGGCCGCGATTGACCATCGCCTGGACATGGACCGCCTCGAGCATGTCGAGCGCGGCATTGCCGCGCAGCTTGCCGTCATGGACGATTCTCTGCCAGTTCCGGGAGAGGTCGACGGAAACCTTGATGGTCTCGGCGGCGATCAGCACGATGGCGACGCCGGCCAGGATCTGGACGGTCAGGGGGAGTCTTCTGACAAATGAAAACATGTAGGTTTATCCGCACGAAGCAATGCCGCAGGGCCGGGCGCCGGAACGGAAACCGTCCCGGGGTAATCCCTGACTACAGGAATTTGATTAATGACATTTAAATCATAAATGCGGATAAATTGCCTATTTTCGGGGGCTAATAAAGCCTCTCCGAAACTGCCCGTCGGTCATGCGGCCGGCCGCCGTCAGGCGCCCTGGCCGAAGCGTTGCTCGATGTACTCGGCGACCATGACCTGGAAGTCCTCGGCGATGTTCGGGCCGCGGAGCGTCGCGGCCTTCTTGCCGTCGATGAAGATCGGCGCCGCCGGGCTTTCGCCGGTGCCGGGCAGCGAGATGCCGATGTCGGCGTGCTTGGATTCGCCGGGTCCGTTGACGATGCAGCCCATCACCGCCACCTGCAGGCCCTCGACGCCGGGATATTTGTCGCGCCAGACCGGCATGTTGCGCCTGAGATCGTCCTCGATGGTGCGGGCCAATTGCTGGAACACGGTCGAGGTGGTGCGGCCGCAACCGGGGCAGGCGGCGACCACCGGCACGAACTGCCTGAAGCCCATCACCTGCAGCAGTTCCTGGGCGACGATGACCTCGCGGGTGCGGTCGCCGCCGGGCTCGGGGGTCAGCGAGACGCGGATCGTGTCGCCGATGCCGGCCTGCAGCACGATGCCCATGGCGGCGGAGGAGGCGACGATGCCCTTCGAGCCCATGCCGGCTTCGGTGAGGCCCAGATGCAGCGCGTGGTCGGAGCGGCGGGCGAGCTCGGAATAGACGGCGATCAGGTCCTGCACCTGGCTCACCTTGGCCGACAGGATGATGCGGTTGCGTTCAAGCCCGGTCTCCTCGGCCAGCGCCGCCGAATGCAGCGCCGACTGGATGATGGCCTCGCGGGTGACGTCGCGGGCCGACAGCGGCGAGCCGTTGGCGGCGTTCTCGTCCATCAGCCGGGTCAGCAGCACCTGGTCGAGCGAGCCCCAGTTGACGCCGATCCTGACCGGCTTGCCATGGCGGATGGCCATCTCGACGATCTCGACGAACTGGCGGTCCTTCTTGTCCTTGAAACCGACATTGCCGGGGTTGATCCGGTACTTGGCCAGTGCCTCGGCGCAGGCCGGATGATCGGCCAGCAGCGTGTGGCCGATGTAATGGAAGTCGCCCACCAGCGGCACGTCGAGGCCCAGCCGTTCGAGCCGGTCTCGGATCTTCGGCACGGCGGCCGCACTTTCGTCGCGGTCGACGGTGATGCGCACGATCTCGGAGCCGGCGCGGTGGAGGGCGGCGACCTGGGCGACGGTGGCGTCGACATCGGCGGTGTCGGTGTTGGTCATCGACTGTACCACCACCGGCGCGCCGCCGCCGACGATCACGCCGCCGACATCGACGGCGACGCTCGCGCGGCGGGCTTCGGGCACGGCAAAGGGAGACAGGGTCATGAAAGCCTCGGATCATTCTCAGCCACGGGCCGCCGCGGCTGATGCTGACACTTACCTAGAACGCGGCTTTTGGAAAGGGAAGCCCGCTTGGGCGACCGAGCCGCGCGGCGGCGGCGGAAACCGCTTAAAATTCGGCCGTCAGCCCGGCACCGCATCCGGATTGAGCCGCCAGACCGAGCGGTTCAGCGTCGCCGCGGTGGCGACCCAGACGGCGTAGGGCACGAACAGCAGAGCCGCGGTCGGCGACACCTGGCTCGCGGCGGCGATATAGGCGAGGATGGTTGCAAACAGCGCACAGACGTCGACAAAGGCCTGATCCATGCGCCGGCGGCCGAAGAACAGCCAGGACCAGGCGGCGTTCAACACCAGTTGCAGCAGCCACAGGCCCATCGCCAGGCCCAGGCCCTGGGCCTCCCAGACGAGCCAGCCCGACACGCCGATGGCGAGATAGAGAATGCTCCAGACCAGCGGAAACGCCCAGTTCGGCGGCGTCCAGGAGGGCCGGCGCAACTGCTGGTACCATTCGCCCGGCTTGAAGATCGCGCCGCTCGACGCGGTCGCGAGCACGAGAATGGCGATGATGATGGCGGACATGACGCACTCCAGAACGTATTCAGCGGTGTAACACGAAAAACCGGGCCGTGGTTCCGAATCGGGATCCAATGCGGCCTCATGGCGCCTGATATCACGTAGTGCGCTGCAGCGAAATTGCCAGGGCCGCGGGAGGCGGGGAGGAAACCGCCTGCGGAGGACGGGCCGGCGTCCTCCCGCCGGGGCCGGCGGCGGGAATGCGCTCATCCGTGACAGGCGCGCCGGCACGCGATTGGAGGATTGCGGTTCGCATCGAACCGGATCATGATCAATCCATGGCGATTTCCGCATGGGTCGGCTTCGGCGCATGCGGGAATGGAGGAGCCAGCGAGGGAGGATGTCATGACCAACAACACCGCCGGGCTGGCGCAGGACGGCCCGATCGGCGCGCCGGTGCTGCGCGCCCTGTCCATCGAAGATGTCAGACTGAGCCTGAAGGAAGGCTGGCGGGATTTCCTGGCCCATCCCGGGTTCGGGCTGTTCTTCGGCGGCATCTACATGCTCGGGGGGCTGGCGATCCTGGGGTTCCTCAACAGCATCGGGGCGCCATGGATGATCATCCCGCTGGCGATCGGCTTTCCGCTGCTCGGCCCCTTCGTCGCGGTCGGCCTCTATGAGATCAGCCGCCGCCGGCACGAAGGCGAACCGGTGACCCGCAGGGGCGTGCTGGCGCAGGTGTTCCACCAGCGCGAACGCCAGCTCGGCTGGATGGCCTTTGTCGTCATGTTCATCTTCTGGGTGTGGATCTACCAGGTGCGGCTGCTGCTCGCGCTGTTCCTGGGCTTCAAGTCGTTTTCGAGCTGGGACCGCTTTTCCGAGATCGTGCTGTCGACGCCGGAAGGCTGGGGCTTTCTCGCCGTCGGCACGATTGTCGGCGGTTTTCTGGCGCTGGTGCTGTTTTCGACCACGGTGTTGTCGCTGCCGATGCTGGCCGAGCGGGAGGTGGATTTCGTCACCGCGATGATCACCAGCGTCGCCGCGGTGGTGAAGAACCCCGTGCCGCTGCTGGGCTTCGGCTTCATCGTCGGGGTGGCGACGCTCGCGGCGCTGCTGCCGGCCTTCATCGGCCTGCTGGTGGTGCTGCCGGTGCTGGGACACGCGACCTGGCATCTCTACCGGCGGGCCGCGTCGCCAGCCTGACACCGGTCAGGCGCAGGAAATCTGCTTGATCACCGGCTGGCAGAGATCCGGCTTGCCGCCGCAGCAGTCCTCAAGCAGGAAGCCCAGCAGCCCGCTGATGCCGGTATGGTCCGCATGGTAGCGCACGGTGCGCCCGTCGCGGACGCGGCGCACCAGGCCTGCCTTGAGCAGGATGCCGAGATTGGTCGACATGGTGTTCTGGCGCACGCCGAGGCGCTCGCCGATCTCGCCCGAGGCCAGGCCCTCGGGACCGGCGGACACCAGAAGCCGGAACACGGCAAGCCGCGTCTCCTGGCTCAACGCCGCGAATGCATCCAAGGCAGAGTGCTGATCCATGGGGAATGGGTATTGGATGGCGCGGATTTGCGCAAGTCCGCGGGACCCGCCGGACAGGCCTAGCGCCCCGGCAGATTGTTCCAGTGAATGTCCTCCAGCGTCTGCATGCGCGCCCTTGCATTGTCGGACTGGGCGCGGGAGACGCGGTCGATCAGGGCCTCGGCGAGCGCCAGCAGCGCGACGCTCGAATCCCAGGTGCGGTTGGCGTCGACGACGCAGGGCAGCACCACGCGCGCCGAGCGGGCGATGGGCGACAGCCACGGATCGGTGATCAGCAGGATCCGCGCCTTGCGCTCGACCAGCAGCTCGCCCAGCCGGATCAGGTCCGACTGGTAGCGGCGGATGTCGAACAGCACCGCGACATCGCCGGGGCGGACGTCGAGGAGCTGGTCGCGCCATGTGGAGGTCTGCCCGTCGAAATGCCTGACATTGGGACGGATGATCCTGAGATGCGCCGCCATGTAGCCGGCGATGGCGTCGGTGAACCGCCCGCCCAGGAAAAAGCAGGCCGATTTCTGATCCGACAGCAGCTCGCAGGCGGCCTCGAATTCGCTTTCCGGCACCGCCTTGAGGGTGGCGTCGAGATTGGCGGCAATGTCGGCGAAGCTTGCCTTGAGCGCCGGGTTGGCGGGGGCCGGCCCTGTCGAGCGGGCGCGCTCGAGCGGCGACATCAGTTGCGCCTGGACATCGCCGCGCAAGACGCGCTGGAATTCCGGATAGGATTCGAACCCGAGCCTCGCGACGAAGCGCAGCACCGTCGGCGCCGAAGTTCCGGCAAGCGCGGCGAGTTCGGCGATGGTCGACAGGCCGATGCTCGGATAGTTGGCGAGAAAGGCGTGCGCCACCTTCTTCTCCGCGCCGGGAAGGGTTCCGAGTACCGACTGGATCTGTTCGCGTATCGCCATGGCTCTCTCCGGTCGGGCCTGTTTCGGGGTGACGTAACAAAAATTACAGTATTGACAACGTTCGGGCAATCCTAATCATTGTTACGCAAGCGGCGGATCCAGGCCGCACCTGCCGGGGAGCAGAATTCAAGGTGCAAGGCGAGATGCTGATCGAACCATCAGAAGGGCCGGCCTTTGCCGTCCGCCATCCCGGCGGAACCAGCGATGTCGTGCTGGTTTGCGAGCACGCCTCGAAGACGATGCCGAAGGCGCTGGGCACGCTGGGACTAGACCCGGCGGCGCTCGCAAGCCACATCGCCTGGGACATCGGCGCCCTCGGCGTGGCCGAGCGCCTGTCCGACCTTCTCGACGCGACCCTCATCACGCAGCGGTTTTCCCGGCTCGCCTATGACTGCAACCGCCCGCCGGAGTCGGCCGACGCCTATCCCGAGCGCAGCGAGGTCTTCGACGTGCCGGGCAACCACGGGCTTGACCAGCGCGAGCGGTCCCGCCGCGCGGCCGCGCTCTATGTCCCGTTCCACCAGGCCATCGACACACTCATTGACGAGCGCCTGGCGCAAGGCCGCGCCGTGGTGCTGGTGACGGTGCATTCCTTCACGCCGGTCTATTTCGGCAAGCCGCGCGACGGCCTGCTCGGCATCCTGCACGACGCGGACCAGAGGCTGGCGGACGCGATGCTCGATGCGGCGGCCGAGGCGAGGATGGAGGGCGTGAGCCGGAACTATCCCTACGGGCCCGAAGACGGGGTGACGCATACGCTCAAGCGTCATGGATTGACCCGGCAAATCGCCAACGTCATGCTGGAAATCCGCAATGACCTGATCTCCGGCGAAGCCGGCCAGACTGTCTGGGCAGACCGGATCGCGGGGCTTTTGCGCGCGGCGCTGGACCGCCTGAACCACCAAGGAGGACGCCGTCATGCATGATCCCGCCCCTCAGCCGGCCCGGCGCCGCCTCGACCCGGCAAGCGCTTGCCGGCGCCGCCCGGGAGGCCGGGCGGCATGACGATCATCGAACGCTATATCCGGGTGGTGGACGCCTTCAACCGGCGCGTCGGCCGGTTCGCGATGTATCTGATCTTCGCGCTGATGGGCGTGCTGTTCTGGTCATCGATCACCAAATATGCCGGCTCGCCGGCGCTGTGGACGCTCGAATTCGCCCAGTTCATCATGGTCGCCTATTATCTGCTGGGCGGTCCCTATTCGATGCAGATGGGCGATCACGTGCGCATGGACCTGGTCTATGGCGGCTGGTCGCCGCGCCGCAAGGCCGCCGTCGACGCGGTCACGGTGCTGTTCCTGATCTTCTATCTCTGCGTCCTGCTCTATGGCGGGATCTCGAGCACCACCTATGCGCTCGAATATGGCGAGCGGGCCCACTCGGTCTGGCGGCCCTACATGTGGCCGGTCAAGCTGATCGCCGCCGTCGGCATCTTCCTGATGCTGCTGCAGGCCATCGCCGAACTTCTCCGCGACATCCTGTTTCTGCGGGGCGTCAGCGTCAACCACCAAAGCGAGGCGGGCATTTGAGCTACGAACTGATCGCTCTTTTCATGTTCGCCGCGATGATGGCGCTGCTGCTCACCGGGCAGCGGGTGTTCGGCGTCATCGGCGCGGTCGCGGTGCTTGCGGCGTTGCCCCTGTGGGGCACCGGCGGCGTCGAGATCGCCTTTGCGCAATCGATCAAGCTGATGAAATGGTATCCGCTGCTGACGCTGCCGATGTTCATCTTCATGGGCTACATGCTGTCGGAAAGCCGCATCGCCGACGATCTCTACCGGATGTTCCATGTCTGGTTCGGCCCGGTCCCGGGCGGGCTTGCCATCGGCACGATCTTCCTGATGGTGGTGATCTCGGCGATGAACGGGCTGTCGGTGGCCGGCATGGCCATCGGCGCGACGATCGCGCTGCCGGAGCTGCTCCGGCGCAACTACGACAAGCTGATGATCACCGGCGTGATCCAGGGCGGCTCGTCGCTCGGCATCCTGATCCCGCCGTCTGTGGTGCTGGTGCTCTACGGCATGATCGCCCGCCAGCCGGTGAGCCAGCTCTGGCTCGCGGGCGTGTTCCCGGGCCTGCTGATGGCCGGGCTGTTCATTGTCTACATCGCCATCCGCTGCCAGTTGCAGCCGCATCTCGGACCGCCGCTGTCGAAGGCGGAGCGCGACGCCATCACCTGGAAGGAGCGGATCAGCCTGCTCAGGGCCGGCTTCCTGCCGTTCATGATCTTCTTCCTGATGAACGGGCTGTTCCTGATGGGCTACACCAGCCTCGTCGAGAGCTCCGCCGTGGGCGCGCTGGCGTCGATGGCCGCCGCCCTGATCAAGGGCCGGCTGACGCGCGAAGTGATGGAGAACGTCGTGCGCAAGACGCTCGGGATCTCCTGCATGTTCATGTGGATCATCCTGGCGGCGCTGTGTTTCGGCGCTGTGTTCGACGGGCTCGGCGCGGTGCGCGCCATCGAGAACTTTTTCCTGGGCCAGCTCGGGCTCGAGCCCTGGCACGTGCTGATCCTGATGCAGTTGAGCTTCCTGCTGATGGGCACCTTTCTCGACGACACGGCGATGCTGGTGATCGTGGCGCCGCTCTATGTGCCGCTGGTGAAGGCGCTGGGCTTCGACCTGGTCTGGTACGGGGTGCTCTACACCATCACCTGCCAAATCGCCTACATGACGCCGCCCTTCGGCTACAATTTGTTCCTGATGCGCGCCATGGCGCCGCCGGAGATCAAGCTGCGTCACATCTATCTGTCGGTCATTCCCTTCGTCGCGGTCATGCTGCTCACCCTGGTGATCGTGATGATGTTCCCGCAACTGGCTCTGTGGCTGCCGCAGCAGTTCCAGGGCAAGCTTCAAGGTTGAAATGAGCAGGTCCACAGAAGACGAAACCCAAAAGGAGAACAGCATGAGCACTATGAAAAGGCGTCAATTTCTCACCAAGGCCGGCGTCGCCGCCGGCGCCGCAGCCGGCACGGCGCTCGCCGCCCCGCCGGTCCTCGCCCAGGAGCCGATCCGCTGGCGCATGCAGACCTATGCGGGCGCGACGCTCGGCCAGTTCGTGACCCAGCCCTTCGTCGACGCCTTCAACAAGGCGGCCAACGGCGAAATGGTGATCGAGCTGTTCTTCGCCGACCAGATCGTGCCGACCGGCGAGTTGTTTCGCGCCATGCAGGCGGGCACCATCGACGCCGTGCACTCGGACGATGATTCGATGGCGTCGCCCGTGGAAGTGGGCGTGTTCGGAGGCTATTTCCCCTTCGCCACCCGCTCGATCCTCGACGTGCCGGTGCTGTTCCAGCAATACGGCCTCGCCGACATCTGGCGCGACGCCTATGCCGGAACCGGCGTCAAGTGGCTCTCGGCGGCTGGCCAGGATCCGTGCAACTTCAACACCAAGAAGGAAATCAAGAGCGTGGCCGATCTCAACGGCCTCAAGCTCTACACCTTCCCCACCGCCGGCCGGTTCCTCACCCAGTTCGGCGTCGTGCCGGTGTCGATCCCCTACGAGGACGCGGAAGTCGCGGTGCAGACCGGCGAGCTCGACGGCATGTCCTGGTCGGGCATCACCGAGGACTACACCGTCGGCTGGGCCAATGTGACGGACTACTTCCTCACCAACAACATCTCCGGCGCCTGGATCGGCTCGTGGTTCGCCAACGAGGAAAAGTGGAACGCGCTGCCGGAGCATCTCCAGGCGCTCTACATGTCCTGCATGGAAGCCAGCCACACCTTCCGCAACCAGTGGTACTGGGGCGGCGAGGCCAAGCTGCGCGCCACCGGCGACAAGCTTCAGCTCCGCTCGGTCCCCGCTGCGGAATGGAAGCAGGTCGAGGATGCGGCGGTGAAGTTCTGGGATGAAATCGCCGCCGAAAGCGAAACCAAGGCAAAGGTCATCGCCATCTTCAAGGAATACAATGGCGTCATTAACAAGGCCGGCTTCCCCTACGGCGAAAGCTGAGCCGGCTTGACCGAAATCCCGCCTCCCGGTCTTGCGCCGGGGGGCGGATTGGCACTACAGCGCCGCAGGAGCCCGATCCCTGGGATCCGCTCCCGCCGCTCCACCCTCCGGAAGGCGCGGGCCGTTCTCGGGCCGCGACCTCAGACTGACGCGTCAACCACATCATCGGGATCCTATCGACATGGCCGGAAATCTTAGCTTTGAAGACCTGAAGTCCGCCGCAAAATCCGGCGCGATCGACACGGTGCTGGTCTGCTGCGTCGACATGCAGGGCCGCCTGATGGGCAAGCGGTTTCACGTGCAGAACTTCATCGATTCGAGCCACGAGGAAACGCACTGCTGCAACTACATGCTGGCGACCGACCTCGAGATGGCGACGCCGGACGGCTACGCCACCACGAGCTGGCGCGCCGGCTACGGCGACTATGTGATGAAGCCCGATCTTTCGACGCTGCGCCGCGTCCCCTGGCTCGAGGCCACGGCGATGGTGCTGTGCGACCTGCTCGATCACAAGACGCACCAGCCGGTGCCGCAATCGCCGCGGCAGATCCTGAAAGTGCAGATCGCGCGGCTGAAGGAGATGGGCTACGAGGCGATGATGGCGACCGAGCTCGAATTCTTCCTGTTCGAGCAGAGCTACCGCGACCTTGCGCGCTCCGGCTATCGCGACCTGACGCCGATCAGCGCCTACAACGAGGACTACCACATCCTGCAGACCACCAAGGAAGAGAGCATCATGCGCCCGGTGCGCAATCATCTCTTCGCCGCCGGCATTCCGATCGAGAACTCCAAGGGCGAGGCCGAGACCGGCCAGGAAGAGCTCAACATCCGCTACGCCGAGGCGCTCGACTGCGCCGACCACCACACCATCGCCAAGCACGCGGTCAAGGAAATCGCCTGGGCCAATGGCCGCTCCGCGACGTTCCTGCCCAAGTGGAACCCCAAGAAGGTCGGCTCGTCGTCGCATGTGCACATGTCGCTGTGGAGCGGCAAGACCCCGGCCTTCCGCGATCCCGACGGCGAGCACGGTATGTCGGAGCTGATGCGCCATTTCATGGCCGGCCTGATCGAATATGCGTCTGACTACACCTGGTTCATGGCGCCCTATGTCAACAGCTACAAACGCTTCATGAAGGGCAGCTTCGCGCCGACGCGCACGGTCTGGTCGGTGGACAACCGCACCGCCGGGTTCCGCCTGTGCGGCGAGGGATCGAAGGCGGTGCGGGTCGAATGCCGCATCGGCGGCTCGGACATGAACCCCTATCTGGCGCAGGCGGCGCTGCTTGCCGCCGGCATCAAGGGGATCGAGGACAAGCTCGAACTGGCGCCGCCGACGACGGGCGACATCTACGAGAACGCCGAGGCCAAGCACATTCCCTCGACGCTGCGCGCCGCGACCGAGACGCTGCGCACTTCGAAGATGTTGCGCGCGGCGATGGGCGACGCGGTGATCGACCACTATGTCCGCTGCGCGGAATGGGAACAGGAAGAGTTCGACAAGGCGGTGACCGACTGGGAGATCGCGCGCGGGTTCGAGCGGGCTTGACGCAGGGCTGAAAGCGGGGTCCCGGCGATGTTTGCCGGGCCCCGTGACAACCTGTCCGATGGCTGTTTCCGCGGAGTCGGATATGCAGCCGTCTATTCGGCTTTGATGTGATTTGAGGACCGGCGCGCCCCGCGCTTCATCGGGCGGCCGTCCAACGGGAGAATGGGACATGACCACCTTGAAATGCATATCGCCCATCGATGGCTCGGTCTATGCCGAGCGGCCGGTGATGGCCGTCGATGACGCAGCCGCGGCTGTCGAACGAGCACGCAAGGCCCAGAAGGACTGGGCCCGGCGTCCGCTCGCCGAGCGCATCGCGCTGGTCCGCGCCGGCGTCGCCCGGCTCAATGAGATGAAGGATGACGTCGTGACGGAACTGGCCTGGATGATGGGCCGTCCGGTGCGCTATGGCGGCGAGTTCGGCGGCGTCAACGAGCGCACGAACTACATGGCCGAGATCGCCGCGCGCGCGCTGGCGCCGATCGAGATCGAGAACTCCGCGCAGTTCGAGCGCCGCATCGAGCGCGTGCCGCACGGCGTCGTCTTCGTCGTGGCGCCGTGGAACTATCCCTACATGACGGCGATCAACACGGTCGTCCCGGCGCTGATCGCGGGCAACACCGTGGTGCTCAAGCATGCCACGCAGACGCTGCTGGTCGGCGAGCGCATGGTCCGCGCCTTCGCCGAGGCCGGGCTGCCGGAGGACGTCTTCATCAACCTGTTCCTCGACCACCGGGGCACCGAGAAGCTGATCTCGGCGGGCAGCTTCAACTTCATCAATTTCACCGGCTCGGTCGGCGGCGGACAGGCGATCGAACGCGCCGCCGCGGGCACCTTCACCGGGCTGGGGCTCGAGCTCGGCGGCAAGGATCCGGGCTACGTCATGGAAGACGCCGATCTCGACTGGGCGGTCGACGTGCTGATGGACGGCGCGATGTACAATGCCGGCCAGTGCTGCTGCGGCATCGAGCGGCTCTATGTCGCCCGCCCGCTCTACAAGGACTTTGTCGAAAAAGCCGTGGCCTGGGTCACTTCGGGCCTCAAGCTCGGCAACCCGCTGGAGCAAGAGACCACGATCGGGCCGATGGCCAATGTCCGCTTCGCCACCGAAGTCCGCGCGCAGACGGCAGAGGCGCTGGCAAGCGGTGCCCGCGGGCTGATCGATCCCAAGCTGTTTCCCGCCGATGACGGCGGCGCATACCTGATGCCGCAGGTGCTGGTCGACGTGACCCACGACATGCGGGTGATGCGCGACGAGAGCTTCGGTCCGGTGGTCAGCATCATGCCGGTCGACAGCGACGAAGAGGCGCTGGCGCTGATGAACGACTGCCAGTTCGGCCTCACAGCCTCGCTGTGGACAAACGACGCCGAGCGCGCCGCCCGCATCGGCGCGGAGATCGAGACCGGCACGGTGTTCATGAACCGCGCCGATTATCTCGATCCGGCGCTGTGCTGGACCGGCTGCAAGGCCACCGGCCGCGGCGGCTCGCTGTCCGAAATCGGCTTCCACAACCTGACCCGTCCGAAATCCTACCACCTGAGAAAGAAAACCGCATGAGCCCGCGCGCCAACTGGTCCTATCCCACTGCTATCCGTTTCGGAGCAGGCCGCATCTCGGAACTCGCCGAAGCCTGCCTGACCGCGGGCATCAAGCTGCCGCTTCTGGTCACCGACCGGGGGCTGGCGTCGCTGCCGATCACCCAGCAGGCGCTCGACATTCTCGATGCAGCCGGCCTGGGCCGGGCGATGTTTTCGGATGTCGATCCGAACCCGAACGAGAAGAACCTCGCGGCCGGCATCGCCGCCTTCAAGGCGGGCGGCCATGACGGCGTCATCGCCTTCGGCGGCGGCTCCGGGCTCGACCTCGGCAAGCTGATCGCGTTCCAGGCCGGACAGACCCGCCCGGTGTGGGATTTCGAGGATATCGGCGACTGGTGGACCCGCGCCGACGCCAAGGCGATCGCCCCGATCATCGCGGTGCCGACCACCGCCGGCACGGGCTCGGAAGTCGGCCGCGCCGGCGTGCTCACCAATTCGGACACCCACGTCAAGAAGATCATCTTCCATCCCAAGCTGTTGCCCGCGATCACCATCTGCGACCCGGAACTGACCGTCGGCATGCCGCGGATCATCACGGTCGGCACCGGCATGGACGCGTTTGCCCATTGCCTCGAAGCCTATTCCTCGCCGTTCTATCATCCGATGAGCCAGGGCATTGCGCTCGAGGGGATGCGGCTGGTCAAGGACAACCTGCCGCTGGTGGTCGCCGACGGCTCCAACATTGCCGCCCGCGCGGAGATGATGAGCGCCGCGGCGATGGGGGCGGTGGCGTTCCAGAAGGGGCTCGGCGCCATCCACGCGCTGTCGCACCCGATCGGCGCCGTCTACAACACCCATCACGGCATGACCAACGCGGTGGTGATGCCGCCGGTGCTGAAGCTGAACAGGCCCGAGATCGAGGAGCGGATCGCGCGCGCCGCGGATTACATGGGAATCGCCGGCGGCTTCGACGGGTTCTACGATTTCGTCCTGAAGCTGCGCGCCGATCTCGGCGTTCCCGACAAGCTGGCGGCGCTTGGCGTCGGCCGCGACCGGATCGACGAAATGACGGCGATGGCGCTGGAGGACCCCAGCGCCGGCGGCAATCCGGTGAAAATGACGCCCGAAAACACCAAGGCGCTGTTCGAAGCCTGTATCTGACAACCCTTCCGGCCCGGTGTCCGCATCCGGGCTCCAGTCTCTTCCAAAAGCCGGTGCGCGGCGATCCTGCGCACCGGCTTTTCTTCGTTCCCGGGCCTAGGATTTCGGAACACCCGACATGCCGGGATTGCGGAAAATATTTTTGCAACTGAAAGAATTGCGGTTACAATGCTTTAGAGATCCTGTTCACGCAGGCCAATACTGTTGCATTTTGAGATAGCTGTTTGAGTGTGAAAGGAAGAAACGATGAACATGGATGCAGTTCTGGAGTTTCTGGATACCGGGCGCGACGGGGAGGACGGCGCCGATGTTGTCCGCGCGCGGCTTTCCAAGGTCATAGGCGCGCTTGGATTTGATTTCTTCACGCTGGTGCGGCAGCCGGGGCCCGAGAGCGACGCGGACGGCATCATGCTCGCCGGGCAGTGGCCGAAGGGCTGGCCCGAACTCTATGTGAAGCGGAAATACGCCGCCATTGACCCGATCATCCGCTATCTCGGGCACAGCCAGCGCGGCTACCGCTGGAGCGAGCCGATGCTGGCCTTCGAGCAGGATCCGCATCGCAGCCGCATGGAGCGGATGATGGTCGACGCCCGACGCCACGGGCTGGAGGACGGATATGTGTTCCCGGTCCACGGTCGGCGCGGGCTGGTCGGCGTGCTCTCGGTGGCGGGCCGGACGGTCGATCTCTCGCCTTCTCAAATGTCGCTGATGGATGCGCTGGCCAAGAAGGCTTTCTGGGACATTCTCGAGGTGCATGACCGCGGCGCCTATGAGCGGATCGCCCGGCCAGTCGCGGTGCAGATGACCCGCCGCGAGATGGAGACGCTCGAATATCTCGGCTACGGGATGACCTCCAACGAGATGGGCGCCACGCTCGGCCTGTCGGCGCATACCGTCGACTGGTACATGAACGGCATCCAGGACAAACTCAACGCCAAGAACCGCCACCATGTGGTGGCGATCGCCTTCAGGCTCGGCCTGATCTCCTGATCCATCATCCGCCGCCCGAGCGGTTCCATCGCCCGACACCCCGGCGCCCGGCCGGGGGCGCCTCCCGCCTTTGCCGCGGTTGCTGCCCGGTGATGCGCGAGAGCCGGCCGATGATCGGGCCTGAGCCGGGCCGCGGCTATTTGCACTGCAACAAAACTGACGCTAATGATTGGGGCCGGGGTTCGCCAGGACCCTGATCCCTCCGCCCAAACCCGGGAGCCCGTCTTGCCGATTTCCAAGATCCTCGTCGCCAACCGTTCAGAAATTGCCATCCGCGTGTTCCGCGCAGCCAACGAGCTGGGCATGAAAACCGTCGCCATCTGGGCCGAGGAAGACAAGCTCGCGCTGCACCGGTTCAAGGCGGACGAATCCTACCAGGTCGGCCGCGGGCCGCATCTGGCGCGCGACCTGGGGCCGATCGAAAGCTATCTGTCGATCGACGAGGTGATCCGGGTGGCGAAGCTCTCGGGCGCCGACGCGATCCATCCCGGCTACGGGCTTTTGTCGGAAAGCCCGGAATTCGCCGACGCCTGCGCCGAGCACGGCATCATCTTCATCGGGCCCCGGCCCGACACCATGCGCAGGCTGGGCAACAAGGTGGCGGCGCGCAACCTCGCCATCGAAATCGGCGTTCCGGTGGTGCCGGCCACCGAGCCGCTGCCCGACGACATGAAGGAAGTCGCGCGCATGGCCGACGAGATCGGCTATCCGGTCATGCTCAAGGCCTCATGGGGCGGCGGCGGCCGCGGCATGCGCGCCATCCGCGATCCCAAGGACCTGGCCCGCGAGGTCACCGAGGCCAAGCGCGAGGCCATGGCCGCCTTCGGCAAGGACGAGGTCTATCTCGAGAAGCTGGTGGAGCGGGCGCGCCACGTCGAAAGCCAGATTCTCGGCGACACCCACGGCAATGCCGTGCATCTGTTCGAGCGCGACTGCTCGGTGCAGCGCCGCAACCAGAAGGTCGTGGAGCGGGCGCCCGCGCCCTACCTCACCGAGGCCCAGCGCCAGGAACTGGCGACGTACTCGCTCAAGATCGCCAACGCGACAAGCTATGTCGGCGCGGGCACGGTCGAGTACCTGATGGACATGGATACCGGCGCCTTCTACTTCATCGAGGTCAATCCGCGCATCCAGGTCGAGCATACGGTGACCGAGGAAGTGACCGGCATCGACATCGTAAAGGCGCAGATCCACATCCTCGAAGGCAAGGCGATCGGCACCCCGGAATCCGGAATTCCGGCGCAGGCCGACATCAAGCTCAACGGCCATGCGCTGCAGTGCCGCATCACCACCGAGGATCCGGAGCAGAATTTCATTCCCGACTACGGCCGGATCACCGCCTATCGCGGCGCCACCGGCTTCGGCATAAGGCTTGACGGCGGCACCGCCTATTCGGGTGCTGTGATCACCCGGTTCTACGATCCGCTGCTGGAGAAGGTCACCGCCTGGGCGCCCACGGCGGAGGAAACCATCCGCCGCATGCACCGCGCCCTGCGCGAGTTCCGGATCCGCGGCGTCGCCACCAACCTGACCTTCCTCGAAGCGATCATCAGCCACCCGGAGTTCCGCAACAACACCTATACGACGCGGTTCATCGACACCACGCCGGAGCTGTTCGAGCAGGTCAAGCGCCAGGACCGGGCCACCAAGCTTCTGACCTATCTGGCCGACGTCACGGTCAACGGCCATCCCGAGACCAAGGGCCGGCCGCTGCCGGTGGCCGATGCCGCAGCACCGCGGGTGCCCTATGTCGAAGGCGAGATCCGGCCGGGAACGCGGCAGTTGCTCGACGACCTGGGTCCGGAAGGCTTCGCCAAATGGATGCGGGCGCAGACCCGGGTGCTGATCACCGACACGACCATGCGCGACGGCCACCAGTCGCTGCTCGCCACCCGCATGCGCACCCACGACATCGCGGCCATCGCCGAGACCTATGCCAAGGCGCTGCCGGACCTGCTGTCGCTCGAATGCTGGGGCGGGGCGACCTTTGATGTGGCGATGCGGTTCCTCACCGAGGATCCGTGGGAGCGGCTCGATCTGGTGCGCAAGGGTGCGCCCAACCTGCTGCTGCAGATGCTGCTGCGCGGCGCCAACGGCGTGGGCTACAAGAACTACCCCGACAATGTGGTGAAGCACTTCGTCCGCCAGGCGGCTGAGGGCGGCATCGACCTGTTCCGGGTGTTCGACTGCCTCAACTGGGTCGAGAACATGCGGGTGTCGATGGATGCGGTGCGCGAGGAGAACAAGCTCTGCGAAGCCACGATCTGCTACACCGGCGACATCCTCAATTCCGCCCGGCCGAAATACGACCTCAAATATTACACCGCGCTGGCGGCCGAGCTCGAGAAGGCCGGCGCGCACATCATCGCGGTCAAGGACATGGCCGGACTGCTCAAGCCCGCGGCGGCGCGGCAGTTGTTTTCGGCGCTGCGCGCTTCGACGGATCTGCCGATCCATTTCCACACCCACGACACCTCGGGCATCTCGGCGGCGACCGTGCTCGCCGCGGTCGACAGCGGCGTCGACGCGGTGGATGCGGCGATGGACTCGCTGTCGGGCAACACCTCGCAGCCCTGCCTGGGCTCGATCGTCGAGGCGCTCAAGGGCCACGAGCGCGATCCCGGGCTGGATACCGAATCGATCCGGCGGATCTCGTTCTACTGGGAGGCGGTGCGCAACCAGTACGCCGCCTTCGAAAGCGATCTCAAGGGGCCGGCGTCTGAAGTCTACCTGCACGAGATGCCGGGCGGGCAGTTCACCAACCTCAAGGAACAGGCGCGTTCGCTGGGGCTCGAGACCCGCTGGCACGAGGTGGCGCAGGCCTATGCCGACGCCAACCAGATGTTCGGCGACATCGTCAAGGTGACGCCGTCCTCCAAGGTGGTGGGCGACATGGCGCTGATGATGGTGAGCCAGGATCTGAGCGTCGCCGATGTCGAGAACCCGGACAAGGACGTGTCCTTCCCGGATTCCGTGGTGTCGATGATGCGCGGCGACCTCGGCCAGCCGCCCTCGGGCTGGCCGCAGGCTTTGCAGAAGAAGGTGCTCAAGGGCGAGGAGGCCTACACGGTCCGCCCCGGCTCGATGCTGCCGGACGCCGATCTCGAGGCCGAGCGCGCCGAGATCGAGGCCAAGCTCGAGCGCAAGATCAGCGAATTCGAATTCGCCTCCTACCTCATGTATCCGAAGGTCTTCACCGATTTCGCCATCGCTACGGAAACCTACGGCCCGGTCAGCATGCTGCCGACGCCCGCCTATTTCTACGGCATTGCGGTGGGCGACGAGCTGTTCATCGAGATCGAGAAGGGCAAGACGCTGGTGGTCCAGAACCTGGCCCAGGGGGAGGCCGACGACAAGGGCATGGTCACGGTGTTCTTCGAACTCAACGGTCAGCCGCGCCGGGTCAAGGTGCCGGACCGGGCGCATGGCGCATCGGGATCGGCGGCGCGGCGCAAGGCCGAGCTCGGCAATGACGCCCATGTCGGCGCTCCGATGCCCGGCGTGATCTCCACCGTCGCGGTGACGCAGGGCCAGCCGGTCAAGGCAGGCGACGTGCTGGTGTCGATCGAGGCGATGAAGATGGAGACCGCCATCCATGCCGAGCGGGACGGAACGCTGGCCGAGGTGCTGGTCAAGACCGGCGACCAGATCGACGCCAAGGATCTGCTCGTCGTCTACGGCTGAGAGGGCCGGCGGCGCGTCCCGGTTCGGTCCCGGGAAGCGGAAACGGGGTCAACGGGCTTGCGCTCGGAAGCGCGATTGAGCATTGTCGCGGTCGCGCCGCGCCGGGTGAAACCGCGATCGGCACGCGCCTTTCCAGATCCGGGGATATCCGCCATGCTCGCCGCCATACCGTTGATGATCGTTCCGCTGATTGCCTACAATCTGGTGATGGTGGGGCTGTTCGGCGCGGGCGTCGCCGGGCTCGGATCGACCGTGACCTCGCTGTCGATGATGTCGGGCGCGGTGTGGACCATGAGTCTCGGCGACCTGCTCATCGTCGTGGCGCTGGTGCTGCTGTTCGTCGAGGTGGTGAAGGCGACGCGGACCGGCCGCTGGTCGGTGCTCGACCACATGCTGTCGATGTTCGTGTTCGTGGCGTTCCTGGTCGAATTCCTGCTGGTGCGCGATGCCGCCACGCAGGTGTTCTTCATCCTGATGGCGATCGCCTTCATCGACGTGATCGCCGGCTTCACCGTCGCCATCCGCTCGGCGGGCCGCGACGTATCGATCGGGCTCTAACTTATTGTTTCTGCGCAATTTCCGGACGCGAAACCGGTTTTAAACTTTCGCTGGAACTGCTCCAGCGGCGGGCCGGCGTTCAGCCGCCGTCGGCCGCGAAGCCGGCCGCCTCGATGCCGGCGACGGCCGCGATTTCATCATTGTCCGACGTATCGCCGGTGATGCCGACCGCGCCGATGATCGCGCCCTTGCGGTCGCGGATGAGCACGCCTCCGGGAACGGCCACGATCCTGCCGCCCGAGACGGCCGACAGGCCTTCGAGGAAATGCGGCCGCGTCTCGGCCTGGGCGTTGAGCCAGCGCGAGCCGGCGCCCACCGCCAGGGCGCCATAGGCCTTGCCGCTGGCGATTTCGAACCGCATCATCGAGGCGCCGTCCTGGCGCTGGAAGGCCTTGACGTGGCCGCCGGCGTCGAGCACCACCACTGCGAGCGGCTTGAGGCCCAGGTCCTTGCCCTTGGCAAGAGCGGCGGTGATGATCCTGAGCGCCTTGGCGAGCGTGAGATCGGTCATGGTGATTGCCTTTCAATGCCGGAGGAAGTGATGCCCTTATAGAGCCTCGCCGCGGTGTTGCGCCACCGCTTTGAGGTTTCCGCGGCGCGATAACAGTTTTGCCGGAACGCAGGTCCTTGGCGGCCGCTGGCCGGCGCCGGCGATCACGTGCACGGGATCCGGAGGCGCAGGCAAACGCCCGAACCGGATGGCTCGTGCCGCCGGACGCCGGGTGTTCTCAACTGTCGATGGAGTTGATCTTGTCCTGAAGCTGCTTGAGCTGGGTCTTGAGATCGTCGATGTCCTTCGAGGTGTCGGACTTCTTCTGCGTCTCTTCGGAATTGGCCGAATGGGCGAGCGCGAAGGGCGAAAACATCTGCATCGCCTTCTGGAACATCTCGGTGTTGCGGCGCACCTGCTCCTCGACCAACTGGATCGGGATCTGGATGTTGCGGGCGACCGGATTGTCGCCGAAGGCCTTGGTGATCTGGGCGCGGACCTGTTCCTGCTGCTCGGTCAGCGCCGACATCGAGTGCTCGAGATAGCTCGGCACCACCATCTGCATCTGGTCGCCGTAGATCGAGATCAACTGCCTCAGGAAGGAGATCGGCAGCAGCGTGTTTCCGGTCTTGGACTCCTGCTCGAAAATGATCTGGGTAAGGACCGAATGGGTAATATCGTCGCCGCTCTTGGCATCGAGCACGGTGAAGTCTTCGCCCTTCTTGACCATGATGGCGAGGTCGTCGAGCGTCACATAGGTGCTGGTTCCCGTGTTGTAGAGACGGCGATTGGCATATTTCTTGATCGTAACCGGTCCGCTGTTCTTGGCCATGTATGTTCTCCTCAAAGGTCTCCCCAGACCTGAACCTCACCGTGATGGCCCAACTGTAGGCGAAAACCACAGGCAATGACAATTCCTTTGTGCATTGCGGGAAAGCGCCTCAAAACGGTCAGACTATAGTCCGTAATTAGGCCATTGCCGGAGAAATTCGGCTTTCGGGCATTTGACAGCGACACCAACCTCCGGCACGTTCCGGTCAAAATCGTTCCATCACACGACAGGGAAACCCCACCATGAGCTCCATCGTTATCGCCAGCGCCGCACGCACCCCGGTCGGGTCCTTCAACGGCGCTCTGTCCTCCGTCGCCGCCCATGATCTGGGCGCGGTCGCCATCAGGGCGGCGCTCGAGCGCGCCGGCGTGGCGCCCGCGGAAGTCGACGAAGTCATCCTCGGCCAGATCCTGTCCGCGGGCCAGGGCCAGAACCCGGCGCGGCAGGCGGCCATGGCCGCGGGCATTCCGCAGGAAGCCACCGCCTGGGGGCTGAACCAGCTCTGCGGCTCGGGCCTGCGCGCAGTGGCGCTCGGCATGCAGCAGATCGCAAGCGGCGACGCCAACATCATCGTCGCCGGCGGCCAGGAATCGATGTCGATGGCGCCGCATGCCATGCATCTGCGCAACGGCGTCAAGATGGGCGGCGCCACCATGGTCGACACCATGTTGCACGACGCGCTCACCGACGCCTTCTACAATTACCTGATGGGCAACACCGCCGAGAACGTCGCCAAGCAGTGGCAGCTCTCGCGCGACGAGCAGGACAGCTTCGCCGTCAACTCGCAGAACAAGGCCGAAGCCGCGCAGAAGGCCGGCAAGTTCAAGGACGAGATCGCCGGCGTCACCATCAAGGGCCGCAAGGGCGACACGGTCGTCGAGGAGGACGAATACATCAAGCATGGCGTCACCCTCGAGGGCATCTCCAAGCTGCGTCCGGCCTTCGACAAGGAAGGCACCGTGACCGCCGCCAATGCCTCGGGCATCAATGACGGCGCCGCCGCCACGGTGCTGATGAGCGAGGAGGAAGCCTCCAGGCGCGGCATCACGCCAATGGCGCGGATCGTCTCCTGGGCCACCGCCGGCGTCGACCCGCAGATCATGGGCACCGGTCCGATCCCGGCCTCGCGCAAGGCGCTGAAGAAGGCCGGCTGGAGCGTGGGCGATCTCGATCTGGTGGAAGCCAACGAAGCTTTTGCGGCGCAGGCCTGCGCGGTCAACAAGGACATGGGCTGGGATCCGGCGATCGTCAACGTCAATGGCGGCGCCATCGCCATCGGCCACCCGGTCGGCGCCTCGGGCGCGCGCATCCTCAACACGCTGCTGTTCGAAATGGTCCGCCGCGACGCCAAGAAGGGTCTGGCGACGCTGTGCATCGGCGGCGGCATGGGCGTGGCGCTCTGCGTCGAGCGCTGAGGCCGGACCGGGAATACCGGGCGTCGGCGACGACGCCCGGCGCTCACATGCATCAACAATAACAATCTGGGGAGGATTGGCATGAGCAAGGTAGCAATCGTGACGGGAGGGTCACGGGGCATAGGCGCTGCGATTTCGGTCGCCTTGAAAGAGGCCGGCTACACGGTGGCCGCCAATTACGCCGGCAATGACGAGGCGGCGGCGAAGTTCACCAGCGAGACCGGGATCAAGACCTACAAATGGTCGGTCGCCGACTACGATGCCTGCGTGGCCGGCATCAAGCAGGTCGAGGCCGATCTCGGGCCGGTGGCGGTGCTGGTCAACAATGCCGGCATCACCCGCGACGGGATGTTCCACAAGATGACGCCGCAGATGTGGGGCGAGGTGATCAACACCAACCTCACCGGCCTGTTCAATATGACCAATCCGGTCTGGGGCGGCATGCGCGACCGCAAGTTCGGCCGCGTCATCAACATCTCCTCGATCAACGGCCAGAAGGGCCAGGCGGGCCAGGTCAACTATTCCGCCGCCAAGGCGGGCGACATCGGCTTCACCAAGGCGCTGGCGCAGGAAGGCGCGCGCGCCGGCATCACCGTCAACGCCATCTGCCCGGGCTATATCGGCACCGACATGGTCCGCGCCATCGACGAGAAGGTGCTCGCCGAACGGATCATCCCGCAGATCCCGGTGGGGCGTCTCGGCGAGCCCGAGGAGATCGCCCGCTGCGTGGTGTTCCTCGCCTCCGATGACGCCGGCTTCATCACCGGATCGACGATCTCGGCCAATGGCGGGCAGTATTTCAGCTAACGGCGGGATCCCGGGAAGTCTTGCGCCCGGCGGGAACCTTCCCCTGGGCGCTTGCGTTTGCGGAAGCAGAAAGCTCTCACTTCGGAAAGCGGCTCATGGCTCAATACACCCTCTATTACTGGCCTCTTCCGTTTCGCGGGCAGTTCGTCCGGGCGGTGCTTGCGCATGTCGGCGCCATCTGGGAGGAGGCGGGAACGGGCGAGGTCGCCGGCGAGCGCGCGGCCGATCCGAAGGTGCAACTGGTCCCGCACATGGGTCCGCCGGTGCTGATCGACCACGGTGCCAAGGCCCACCTGTCGCAGATGCCCGCGATCCTCGCCTATCTCGGCGAGAAGCACGGGCTGTTGCCCGAGGATCCCGTGCTCAGGGCGATGAGCCACAAGATCGTCGCCGACGCCAACGACGTGCTTTACGAAATGACGCGCTACAACGGCGCCCAGGCCTGGACCGCGGCGGCCTGGAAAGAGTTCCAGCCGCGGCTCGGCCGCTGGATGGAGATCTTCGAGGAGACCGGCCGGCGCCACGGCCTGACCGCCCGCGCGGGCTCCATGCTCGGCACAGAGGCGCCCGGCCTCGCCGACCTCGTCGCGGCCCAATTGTGGGGCACGATGACGGCGAAGTTCGCGCCGCTGCGGCCGCTGCTCGACCGGCATGCGCCGGCAATCGCCGCCCTGTCGGACCGGATCGCGGCGCTTCCCGCGCAGGTCGAGCTGCGGAAGCGGAGCGATGAGGAGTATGGCGATGAGTGGTGTGGCGGCCAGATCGAGGCCTCGCTTCGCGCGGTGCTCAAGGCGCCCGCCTGAGCGGGCGTTGTCCGGCGAGGACTGAGGCGCCAGGCTCCGGTTTCGGGCCGTCTGCCGCGATCAGCTCGCTTTGCGAGCGAAGGGGCGCAAAGGTTAACAAACCCGGCTGTCAATGCGGAAAATGAAGTATTTTCCGCAGCTTGAATAGATCCCACGGCTCACAGATACACAACATCTTGTGCGGAACAAAGCGCGAAACCATCCCCAAGGCTGATTCGTCGCCGATTCGTTCCGCGGCTGTTCCAGAGGTTAACGGAAACGCTCAAAAGCGCTCGAAGGCGTTAACCAAGTGTTTGGAATTCTTACCAAATCATGAACCGCCGGATTCGCGGCGCGGGTCCTGTCGCGGGCCTCGTTCGAACCCGACGCCGGGTCGGAGTGGCCCTCCAAAGGTTAACAGGAGGCTCTTTCAGGCACCCGGGCGCTGCTCCTCGCGTTCATAAATTAGTGGCGATGCTGCCGTCGCGGAACCAGATGTTGTGGAGAACAAACAGCCAACAAAGCCAGGTCGGTGATTCGTCGCCGGTTCGTTCCGCCACTGTTCCAATGGTTAATTCCGGTCGATAAAATGCGCTTTAGTGCGTTAAGGAAGTGTTTGGAATTCCTAACAAATCATGAATTTCGCGGATTCCCGCCGGGCTTCGCTCGGGCCGTCGCAAGCGCGTCCTGGCAAAGGTTAACAGCCGGCGTCCGATCGGCCCGGATCCCCTCCCGGCGGATTCAGCATATGGTGGCGGACAGGCCTCCCGTCGCCAGATGTTGCGGTGAACAAAAGCGGAATCAGGACGAGTCATTGATTCGTCGCCGATTCGTTCCGTCACTGTTCTAGTCGTTAATCCGGCGGATTCCGGCGGGTCCATTTTTGCCCTGTTCCGGCCGCGCCGATGTGTTAGGTAACAGCCGTCTTGAGCATGATACGGACACTGATGCCCGCAGTCCCCAGCCATCCGCCAAAACCCCTGATCCTGTCCGGACGCGGCGTCACCGCCGTTCTCGGCCCGACCAACACCGGCAAGACCCATTACGCCATCGAGCGGATGGCGGCGCATTCGTCGGGCGTGATCGGGCTGCCGCTCAGGCTGCTGGCGCGCGAAGTCTATGGCCGCATGGTCGACAAGGTCGGCGCCAAGAACGTGTCGCTGGTCACGGGCGAAGAGAAGATCACGCCCCCCGGCGCGCGCTATTCGGTCTGCACGGTCGAGGCGATGCCGCAGGAAACCAACGTGGCCTTCGTCGCCATCGACGAGGTTCAGATCGCCGGCGATCTCGAACGCGGCCATGTCTTCACCGACCGGATCTTGTCGCTGCGCGGCCGCGAGGAGACGCTGCTCCTCGGGTCGGCGACGGTGCGCGGCATTCTCGAGCAGCTCCTGCCTGGCATCACCGTCGTCGAGCGGCCGCGACTGTCGGAGCTGCACTATGCCGGGTCGAAGAAGATCACCCGGCTGCCGCGCCGCACGGCCATCGTCGCGTTCTCGGCCGAGGAAGTCTACGCGATCGCCGAACTGGTGCGGCGCCAGCGCGGCGGGGCGGCGGTGGTGCTTGGCGCGCTCAGCCCGCGCACCCGCAACGCCCAGGTCGAGCTCTACCAGAACGGCGACGTCGACTATCTTGTGGCCACAGACGCCATCGGCATGGGGCTCAATCTCGACGTCGATCATGTGGCCTTCGCCCAGGACCGCAAGTTCGACGGCTATTCCTACCGGCAATTGACGGCGTCGGAATTCGGCCAGATCGCCGGCCGCGCCGGCCGGCATCTGCGCGACGGCACCTTCGGCGTCACCGGCCAGGTCGACCCCTTGCCCGACGACCTGGTGCAGCGGCTCGAAAGCCATGTCTTCGAACCGGTCAAGATCCTGCAGTGGCGCTCCAAGCAGCTCGATTTCTCCAGCCTCAAGGCGCTGCAGGCGAGCCTCGAGCAAATCCCGGCGGTCCAGGGCCTGACCCGGGCGCTGCCCGCGGTCGACCAGCGCGCGCTCGAGCACCTGGTCAATGATTTCGAGGTGCGCGATCTCGCCAGTTCGCCCAGGAACGTCGCGATCCTGTGGGATGTGTGCTCGCTGCCCGATTACCGGCGGATCGCGCCGGCGCAGCATGCGGACCTGATCGCCACGATCTATCGCGACCTGATCCGCACGGGCGCGGTCAACGAGGATTTTCTCGCCGAACAGGTGCGCCGGACCGATTCCACCGATGGCGAGATCGACACCCTGTCCGCGCGCATCTCGCAGATTAGGACCTGGACATATATTTCGAATCGGAGCGAATGGCTTGCCGATCCGACACACTGGCAGGAAAAGACGCGCGAAATTGAGGACCGATTGTCCGATGCGCTGCATGAAAGGTTGACGAAACGCTTTGTTGACCGCAGGACATCTGTGCTCATGAGGCGCCTGAGAGAGAACGCGATGCTCGAAGCTGAAATTAGTGTAAACGGTGATGTCTTCGTTGAAGGTCACCATATCGGCCAGTTGGCCGGATTCCGGTTTGTCGCCGATGCGTCTGCCGACGGGCCCGACGCCAGGGCGGTGATCGCCGCCGCGCAGAAGGCGCTGGCGCTGGAATTCGAGGCCCGCGCCGCGCGGCTGCACGCGTCAGGCAATTCCGACTTCGCCATCGGCTCCGACGGCACCGTGCGCTGGCATGGCGACCCGGTGGCAAAGCTGACGGCGGGCGACCACGTGCTCAAGCCGCGGTCGATCCTCTTGGCCGACGAGCAGCTCAGCGGCAGCGCGCGCGACTTTGTCGCAGCCCGCATCGACCGTTTCGTCAATCATCACATCGCCACCATTCTCAAGCCGCTCGACGATTTGGCGCGCGCCGAGGACCTCGACGGTCTGGCGCGCGGTCTGGCCTTCCGGCTGGCCGAAAACCTGGGCATCCTGTTCCGCCGCGACGTCGCCGAGATGATCAAGGATCTCGACCAGGGCGCGCGGGCATCCTTGCGCAAATACGGCATCCGCTTCGGCGCCTACCACATCTTCATGCCGGCGCTGCTCAAGCCCGCGCCTGCGGAACTGGTGACGCTGTTGTGGGCGCTCGCCAATGACGGCTTCGGCAAGCCGGGCTATGGCGATGTCACGCCGCTGCTTGCCGCCGGCCGCACATCGGTGGCGACCGATCCCGAAATCGACCGCGAGTTCTACCGCCTCGCCGGGTTCCGGTTCCTGGGCAAGCGCGCCGTGCGCATCGACATTCTCGAGCGGCTTGCGGACCTGATCCGCCCGGCGCTGCAGTGGAAGCCGGGTTCGCCGGGCGCGCGCCCGGAAGCCGCCTATGACGGCCGCCGCTTCATCACCACCACCGGCATGCTGTCGATCCTGGGCGCGACCCAGGACGATATCGAGGAAATCCTCAAGGGCCTGGGCTACCGGGCCGATGCGGTGCCG
>NZ_JRJG01000033.1 GCF_000759435.1 Hoeflea sp. BAL378 | reverse complement strand
AGCCGCGCGCGTCGGCAAAGATTGAGCGGGCGCGCAGGCCGGCGAGAACCCCCTGGGCGTCGACGCCGTCGGGCAGCCGCATCATCACGCTGCCGCCGCGCTGGCCCGCGTCGCGCGGCGAGGCCAGAGTCAGGCCCGCCTCGTCGGCGGCGGCGATGATCACCGCGCACAGTTCGCGGTTCTTGGCGAGTTCGGCGCTCCAGTCCTGCCGCGCATGCCATTCGAGCGCCGGCACCGAAGCCGCCGCCGCCATCACCGACGGCGTGCCGTTGTCGAAGCGGCGGATGTCGGGCGCATAGGAAAAGGCGTTGATGTCCCAGGAGAAGATGTTGTCCTGGCTGAACCAGCCCCTGAGGCTCGGCTGGCAGCGGGCGATCACGTCGGGCATCACCTGCAGGATTCCGCCGCCGGGCGAGCCGCACATCCATTTGAGGCTGGTCGACACAGCGAAATCCGCGCCAACGCCCAGGCAGTCATAATCGATCAACCCGGCCGCCTGGGTGATGTCGACGCCGATCACCGAGCCCTGCCGGCGGCCATGCGCCATCAGGCTCGCCAGATCGCAGCGGTGCGAGGAGGTGGAACTGACCCAGGTCAGCAGCGCCAGCCCGACCTCCGGCCCCCAGGCCGAAATCACATCCTCGTCCTCGACCCAACTCGCACCCTCGCGCAGCGGCACGGTGCGCAGCGTGAAGCCGTAACGATCCGCCATGCCGCTGAGCAGGAAATGCAGGCTCGGGAAACAGTCGCCCGCCACCAGCACCACCCTGCCCTCGAGTTCGTCCTTGGGCAGCGCCATGATGATGGCGGCGAGCGCCGTCGTCACGTTCTCCGTCGTGGTGAGCGAGGCCGCCGGCGCCTTGAGCAACTGGCTCCACAAGTCGATGAAGCGCTGCCGCTGGCCCAGCGCATAGCCCCATTGCGCGTCATCGGGCGCGCCCCAGCATTCGGCGAACGACGTCAGCGCCCGGGCCATGTCCTCGGCCTTGCCGGGATATTGCCCGATCGAATGGTAGAGCATGTAGCCCGAGCCATCGGTGCCGGGCTGGATCTGTGTGTCGGCCATCTAGCTCTCCCTCGGCGCCAGCCTTCGACAGGCCTGCCGCCGCTTCCTGTGTGTCTATCCGCTCACCAGTTCGCCTGCCGCAGATCGGGCAGCGGAATGGCGTCGAGCAGTTCGCGCGTGTAGGCCGCCTGCGGGGCCTCGAACAACCGGTCGGCATCGGCGTATTCGACGATGTTCCCCCGCTGCAGCACCATCACACGATCGCACAGTCTTCGGATCACCGACAGGTCGTGGCTGATGAAGGCGAGCGTCAGGCCCAGTTCCTTGACGAGGCCGGCGAGCACATTGAGCACCTGCGCCTGCGACGAGACGTCGAGGCCCGAGACGATCTCGTCGGCCAGGATGAATTCGGGCTTGAGCGCGATGGCGCGGGCGATGCCCACCCGCTGCCGCTGGCCGCCGGAGAGTTCGTGCGGATAGCGGCTCCGGAAGCCGCGCGGCAGGCCGACATGGTCGAGCGCGTCGTCGATGCGGCCGTCGATGCCGTCGAAGCCGTGCATCTGCATCGGATCGGCGATGATCGCGCCGACGCGGCGGCGCGGATTGAGCGACGACATCGGATCCTGGAAGATCATCTGCATGCGCCGCCGGATCGGCCTGAGCGCGTCCTCGTTAAGATGGGTGATGTCGCGGCCGTCGAACAGGATGGTGCCCGCCGTGGGCTCGATCAGCCGCAGCAGCGCGCGGCCGAGCGTCGACTTGCCCGAGCCGGATCCGCCGACGATGCCGAGCACCGAGCCGCGGGTGATGTCGAGATCGATGCCGTTGAGGATCTTAATCAGCGGCGCGCGGCCGAAGACGGGCTTGGCCGCCATGTCGGGCAGCGCCACTTCGAGCGCGCGCGCGGAAAACAGGATGTCTCTATCCGCCATGACGCCACTCCCGGTCCGCCGCCAGCACTTCGGCCGCCGCGGCCTCGATCACCGCCTCGTCGACCGGCAGCAGCGACGCTTCCGGGTCGGTGTATTTCGGCGTCGCCGCCAGCAGCGCCCGCGAATAGGCGTGTTTTGGCCCGTCGAAGAACTCGGCCACGGAGGAATTCTCGACGATCTTGCCGCCATAGAGCACCGACAGCCGCTGGCAGATTTTCGAGACCACGCCGAGATCGTGGGTGACGAACACCATCGCGGTCGCATGCCGCGCCTGCAGTTCCCGGATCAGCCTGAGGATCTGCTTCTGCACGGTGACGTCGAGCGCCGTGGTCGGTTCGTCGGCGATCACCAGCTTCGGGTTGGCGGCAAAGGCCGAGGCGATCAGCACGCGCTGGCGCATGCCGCCCGACAGTTCGTGCGGATAGCTCGCCATCACCCGCTCGGGATTGTCGATGTGGACCTCGTTCAAGAGTTCGAGCGCCCTCACCCGCGCATCGGCCTTGGTCCAGCCGAGGATGTCGACCAGCCGGTTGGTGATCTGCGGCTCGATCCGCCGCGACGGATTGAGCGCGGTCAGCGGATCCTGCGGGATCAGCGCCGCCGTGGCCCCGATCAGCCGGCGCCGGTCGGCGGGCTTCATCTTCTCAAGATCCTGCCCGTCGAGCAGGATCTCGCCCTCGATGATCTCGATGGCCGAGGGAAGGATGCCGAGGATCGCCTTGCCGATCATGCTCTTGCCGGCGCCGCTTTCGCCCACCAGACCCAGCACCTCGCCGGTGTCGATGGAGAAGCTGACCGAGCGCAGCACCCGCTGCTCGTAGCCGTGCAGCGCGGCCGACAGATTGGTGACGGTCAGAAATGCGGTCATCTGAGCACCGGGTCGAAGCGGTCCTTGAGCCCTTCGCCGAACTGGCTGAAGGACAGGACGGTGAGGAACAGGACGCCGAGCGGGAACGCCAGCACCCACCAGGCCTGGTGGATCGAGGTGCGTCCCTCGGCGATCATGCCGCCCCAGGTCGGCGCGTCGGTGGAGATCGACAGGTTGACGAAGGAGAGGATGGCCTCGACGATGACGGCGATCCCCATTTCGAGCGTCAGCAGCGCGACGATGGTGGGAAGCACATTGGGCAGGATCTCGCGGCAGAGGATGTCGCGCCGCGGCCGTCCCGCGACGATGGCGCTCGAGACATAATCCATCGCCGACTGGTTCATCGCCTCGGCGCGCACCACCCGGCAGAACCTTGTCCAGTCGATCACCACGATGGCGATGATGATCGAGGTGAGCCCGGTGCCCATCACGGCGATCAGCAGGATGGCGAAAAGCACCGGCGGAAACGCCATCCAGATCTCGACCAGCCGGGAGATCGCCACGTCGACCCAGCCGCGCATGTAGCCCGCGAGCAGTCCCAGCAGCGACCCCACCAGGGCGGTCGCGAGCCCGGCGACCAGCGCCACGGAAAAGGCGATCCGCGCGCCGTAGAGGATGCGGGTGAGCACGTCGCGGCCGAGGCTGTCGGTGCCCAGGAAATAGGCGGGATCGGCGCCCGTTACCCAGAACGGCGGCAGCCGGCCGGCGAACAGGTCCTGCGCCAGCGGATCGTGCGGGCTGATCCAGGGGGCGAGCAGCGCCAGCACCGCCATGAGGCCGAGCCAGGCGCCCGAGAGCCACAGGCGCGCGCCGAGCCGCCGTTTGACTGAACCGCGGCCATCAAGCATGACGCAACCTCGGATTGAGAACCGCATACATCATGTCAACCAGGAGATTGATGATGGTGAACAGCAGCGCGAAGACGATGACGATCCCCTGGATCAGCGGCAGGTCGCGGTTGATCACCGCGTCGATGGCCATGTTGCCGAGCCCCTCGTAGGAGAACAGCCGCTCGATGATCACCGTGCCGCCGATCAGGAAGGTGAACTGCACGCCGATCAGCGTGAGCGTCGGCAGCATCGCATTGGGCAGCGCTTCCGACAGGATGACGTGGTTCTCGCTGTAGCCCTTGGTGCGCGACAGCGTCACATAATCGAGATGCATGGTTTCCTTGAGCGACTGCTTGAGCAACTGGCTGATGATGGCGGCCAGCGGAATGGCGAGCGCGAGCGCCGGCATGAACATGTGCTTGAGCAGGTCCCACCACAGATCGAACCTGAGCCGCGCGACGCTCTCGAACACGTAGAACTGGGTGACGAACGGCAGGTCGAGCGACGGCGAGATGCGGCCGGAGATGTGAAAGATCGGCATCAGCACCCCGAACAGCACGATCAGGATCAGCGCCCAGAGGAAATCCGGGATCGACAGGCCGACGCCGTTGGCGACATCGACGGCGGTCTCGGTCCGGGTCTCGCGGTGCCTCACCCCGGTCAGCGCCAGGGCGCCGCCGACGATCACGGCGATCACCAGGGCGAAGATGGCGAGTTCCAGCGTCGCCGGCAGGCGCCCGAGCACCAGCGGCATCACCGGCTGGCGCAACGAGATCGAGGTGCCGAAGTCGCCCTGCAGGACGCCGCCGAGCCAGATGACGAATTGCTCGACGATCGACTTGTCGAGCCCGTAGAGCGCCGTCAGTCGGGCGACGTCGTCCTCGGTGGCGCCGGGCGGCAGCATCATGGCGATCGGGTTGCCCGGCACCACGCGGATGACGAAAAACACCACGACCGCCACCCCGATCAGGGTAACGGACATCGTCAACAGGCGAAGCAGTGTCGCGCGCAACAGTTTCAAAACATCATTTCCTGAAAAACGACCGCTGCCCGAAGGCAGCGGTCCATTCATTGGCGTGAAGCTTACGCCCGCTTGATCAGATGCGGAAGCAGAGCGCCGGAGGAATGCGGCGTCACCGCCACGCCGGAGGCGTGCAGGATCGGCTGCACATACTGCAACAGCGGAATGACCAGCGCGTTCTCGGCGATGTGCTTGTCGACGGCCTTCCAGCCGGCGATCCGCTTGTCCTCGTCCTTCTCGCCCCAGAGCGGGCCGATCATGTCGATGAGCTCCTGGCCGTCCCAGACCGAATGCGGGGTCGGGCCGAACATGGCATGGCCGGTCGACGTCGAAGGATCGCCGATCGAATTGCCCCAGTTGTAGAACGCGGCCGGCGCTAGCTGGTCGGCGGCGCGCAGTTCGTAGTGCTTGGCGATCTCGTAGACCTCGATCTCCGCCTCGATGCCGACCTTGCGCCAAAGGCCGACGATCGCCTGGATGATCTCGTAGTCCTTCGGCTTGAAGCCACGGGTCGTCTGGATCTTGAACTTGATCGGGTTTTCCGGCGAGTAGCCGGACTCGGCCAGAAGCTTCGTCGCCAGTTCAGGATCGTAGGCAACCGTGATCGACGGATCATAGGCCAGGTAGTCCGGCGTCTGCAGCGTGTCGATCGGCACCCCGTAGCCAGACAGCAGGCGCTCGACCAGCAACTTCTTGTCAATCGCGTGGGCCGCCGCCTTGCGCACGTTCGGATCCAGCATCGGCTCGATGTCGTTGATGAAGATCATGCCGATATCGGAGATCGGATGGGCGATCCCGCCAATCCCCGAGCCGCCCTTCAGCCGGTCGAATTCTTCGTAGGGCATTTCCAGCGTCACATGCGAGTTGCCGGATTCGATTTCAGCCACGCGCGATGCGGCATCGGTGACGAACTTGATGGTGACAGTTTCGAAATCCGGCTTGCCGCCCCAGTAGTTCGGGTTGGCCTTGAGCCGGACGAAGGCGTTGCGCTCGAACTTGTCGACCATGTAGGGGCCGGTGCCGATGGGCGCGGCCTCGAAGCCTTCGGCGCCCACCTTCTCGTAATAGGCCTTGGGCAGCACATAGCCGGTGAGGAAGTACATCCACTTGAAGATGGTCGGCTCGAAGCTGGCGACATCGGCGGTGACGGTGTTGCCCTCGGCCTTGACGTTGGCGAGCGTCGACCAGATGAACTGGATCGGGTTGCCGGTCGCCGGGTCCGCGGCGCGGGTCAGCGACCAGGCGACGTCCTCGGCGGTGAACGGCGAGCCGTCATGCCAGGTCACGCCTTCGCGCACCGTCATCGTCACCTTGGTCTTGTCCTCGTTCCAGCCCCATTCGGTGAGCAGGCCCGGCGCCGGCGAAAGATCCGGCTGCTGCAGGATGAACTGGTCGAACACCGACTGGTAGATGCCCTGGATCGTCGGGTTGACGGCGGACGGGCCCACGGTCGGATCCCACGACGGAAGATTGACGTTGTAGGCGATGACGAGTTCTTCAATGGCCTGCGACAGCGCCGGCCCGGCAAACACGCCCAGCGCCAGAGCCGCCGTCGTGCCCTTGAGCACCGTGCGACGTGAAATATGTGTCATGCTGTTCTCCCTGAGTTGAACTTGTGTGAGTCCATTGACTGATGCAGTTTTCTGCCTGTTCCGATGCCAGATCACGCCGCAGACGCGGCCGATCAAGAGTTCACCCCTTCTTTCCGATTACCCACCGCGACATTATTATAGTTGTAAAATAATTCAACCGGCATGTCCGTGCCTTCACTGCCCGCCCAGTTTCCGGGCGAGCATGTATCCCGCCCCAGCCCCGGTGCCAGCGCCCGGCCAGACGCTGGCGCCGGTGATGTGCAGGCCCTCGACAGGGGTGTTTCCCGTGGCGTGGCCCAGCGCCGGCCGGAACAGGAAATTCTGGGAAAGATGGTGGCTTCCGGCCACCTGGTCGCCGCCGACCAGGTTCGGATTGTCGGCCTCGAGATCGAGCGGCGACACCACCGCCCGGCCGAGGATCTTCGCCTTGAATCCCGGCGCGTGCCGCTCGATCATGCCGATGGCCCGGTCGGCATAGATTTCCTTGACGCTTGCCCAGTCGGTCCCGGTGATCGCGCCCGCGGCGTCGCCCCGGATCACGCCCGGCACCATGCGCACCTGCACCCAGAGCACGTGCTTGCCCGCCGGCGCGCGGCTCGGGTCAATCGCCGTCGGCTGGCCCACCACCAGCACCGGCTCGTCAGGCAGCAGCCCCGCGACCGCCTGCTGGTAGGTGCGCGCCATCTGCTCGAGCGAGGGCGCGATGTGCACATAGGCGTAGGACTTGAGCTCCGCGCCCGCGGTCCAGTCCGGCAGGCCGTCGAGCGCCAGGTGGATCATCATCGTGCCCGGCGCATGGGAGAACTTCGCCATCTTGGCGTCGAACGCCGCGTCGCCCGAGGCGCCGTCGAGCAGCCGCATCAGCCCGCTGGGCGCGACATTGGCGATCACCGCGCGCTTGGCCGCGATCTTCGTGCCGTCGGCGAGCTCGATGCCCGTCGCCCTCGAACCGTTGCGCAGGACCCGGGCCACGCGGTTGCCGCAATGGACCTCGCCGCCGGCGGCGTCGATCCTGGCGAGCAGCGCCTTGACCGCGGTGTCGGCGCCGCCCTTGCCGATGACCATGCCGAAATTCTGGCTGGCCATGGATTCGAGATAGGGAAACACCGCGCCGCCGGCCATGTCGGGCGCGAAATCGAGATGCATGCCCCAGGCGGCGAGCGTCGCGCGCACATGGGGGGACTCGAAGGTTTCCGTGAGCCATGTGCGCGGCGAGGACACCAGCAGGCGCGCCAGATCGGCGGTCCAGGCAAAGCCCTTGCGGAACAGCGCCTTTGCCAGGAGCCGGCCTTGTACATGCATTTGCATGGAGTTTCCGAGAAGCGCGAAGACGTACTCCGCGGCGCCCGGAAACTCGGCGCAGAGCCGGTCCCAGGCCTTGGCGTCGGCTTCGGAGAACCTGGCGATGCGGGCGCGGGTCTCGCCCGGCCCGGTGCTGACCCCGAGCCAGGTTCCGTCGTCGAAAACGCTGGCGAAGCAGTTCGAGGCCGGCGCGAACTCCAGGCCGCGGCCGACCAGATCGGCGCCATGGGCCTTGAAAAACCCCGACCCCGCGAACAGGCTCAGGTTCATCGCCGCCCAGTCGTGCCGAAAACCGGGCTCGGTCAGCTCGAGCGTCTTGACCGCGCCGCCGGGCGTAGCCGCCTGCTCGAAAATGCCGACGCGCCAGCCCTTCGCGCCCAGATGGACCGCGCAGGCCAGGCTGTTGATCCCAGCGCCGACAATGATCGCGTCATACTCGTCCTGCACCGCGTCCAGTCCCCCATTCGAGATTTATAATTGCAAATGCATATTATTCTGTCTAGCATCTATTTCTCGCATTCAGCGATCCCGTTTTCCGGGACGCCAGACCGAAATCACAACCACGCCTGTCAGGGAGGATCACCACATGAACGCCACCGAAACTCTTGGTCAACTCGCTTCGATGCTGCTTGAAGGCAAGGTCGAAGTCGTCGACCTGTCGGGCTCGCTCGGCCCCGATACGCCGCTGCTCAAGCTGCCGCCGGAACTGGCCAAGGACACCCCCAAGATCGAGGTCCACAAGATCTCCGAATATGACAAGGACGGTCCCTACTGGGCCTGGAACTGGCTCAAGATCGGCGAGCATTCCGGCACCCATTTCGATGCGCCGCACCACTGGATCACCGGCAAGGACTATTCCGACGGCTACACGGATTCGATCCCGCCGCAGAATTTCGTGGCTCCGGTCAATGTCATCGACTGCTCGGCGGAAGTCGCCAAGAACCCCGACTTCCTGCTCGACGCGGCAGGCGTGAAGGCCTGGGAAGCCAAGCACGGCGAGATCAAGCCGGGCGAATGGGTGGTGATGCGCACCGACTGGGACGCGCGCGCCGACGACGAGGCCGCCTATCTCAACGCCGATGACACCGGCCCGCATTCGCCCGGACCGACCGTCGACTGCATCAAGTACATCCTGTCCAAGGGCGCCATCGGCTGGGGCACGCAGTGCATCGGCACCGACGCCGGCCAGGCCGGCGGCATGGAGCCCCCCTTCCCGGCGCACAACCTGCTGCACGCCGCCAACAAGTATGGTCTCGCGTCGCTCGCCAATCTGAGCAAGCTGCCGCCCAAGGGCGCGGTGCTGATCGCCGCTCCCCTGAAGCTCGTCAAGGGCACCGGCAGCCCGATCCGCGCCATCGCCCTGGTCGCCCGCGGCTGAGGCGGCTCAACTCCGGGGAACGGACCGATGGCCGATTATGACCACATCATCGTGGGCAGCGGGATCAATGCGCTCGTTGCCGCGGCCATGCTTTCCGGCAAGGGAAAGCGTGTGCTGGTGCTCGAGCGCGCCGACCGCTTCGGCGGCTGCATGCGCACCGACGAGATCACGCTTCCGGGCTTCCATCACGACGTGATGGCGGCGACCTTCGTCCTGTTCCTCACCTCCCCCGCCCATGCCGCGCTCGGAGCCGATCTGGCCCGGCATGGGCTCGAATTCTGCCACACGCCGCATCCGACCGCCGTGCTGAGGCCCGACGGCTCGTCGCTGGCGCTCTCCACCGACCGGGCCGCCAACATCAGGGCCTTCAACGCGGCTTCAGCGGGCGACGGCGACCGCCACGGCGCCGACGTGGGCGCGATCGAGGCCGATGCGCCGTTCCTGTTCGCGCTTCTGGGCGGGGAATTGTGGAGCTGGTCCACGGCCAAGCTTCTCGCCGCCCAGGCCTGGAAACGCGGACCCCGCGGGCTTGCCGCCTGGATGGGCGAGGCCCTGCGCCCGACCCGCGCCTGGCTCGAGAGCTCCTATTCCTCCGAGCTCATCCAGGCACTGTGGGCGCCCTGGGCGCTGCACACCGGCTTGACGGTCGAATCCGCCTATGGCGCCGAGATGGGCAAGGTCATCGCCTTCGCGCTCGAAGCCGCGGGCGCTCCCGTGGTCAAGGGCGGCGCCGGCCGGGCCGCCGCCGCCTTCAAGGCGCTGATCGAGGAGAACGGCGGCGAGTTGCGCGCGGGCGCCGATGTCGACCGGATCCTCGTTGCCAACGGCCGCGCCTCGGGCGTGCGTCTGGCCGACGGAACCGAAATCAAGGCGTCCCACGTCGTCTGCTCCGTCGCGCCGGGCCAGCTCTACGGCCGGCTGCTGCGCGATCAGCAGGCGCCCGCTTCGGAGAACCTCGCCGACGGCCTGCGCCAGTTCCGCCACGGCCGCGGCAATTTCCAGATGCATTACGCCCTTAACGGCCCGGTCCGCTGGAAGACCGCCGGCCTTGAGGACGTGGCGCTGATCCATCTGGCCGACGGCATCGATTCCGTCTCCAAATCCTCCAACGAGGCCGAGCGCGGCATGCTGCCCGAAACCCCGACCATCTGCGTCGGCCAGCCGCACCGCCTCGACCCCAGCCGCTGCCCGGAGGGCAAATCGATCCTCTGGCTGCAGATCCCCGACGCCCCGCGCATCCTCAAGGGCGACGCCGCCGGCGCGATCGCCACCGACGGCGCCTGGACCGGGTCCGTCCGCGAGGCCTTCGCCGACCGGATCGAGGCGATCCTTGCGCGCCACATTGAGGGGTTCCCGGAGGCCGTGCTGGCGCGAAAGGCCTATTCGCCCGCCGATCTCGAAGCGATGAACATCAATCTGGTCGGCGGCGACCCCTATGGCGGCTCCTGCGCGCTCGACCAGTTCTTCATCTGGCGGCCGTTCCCGGGCAGCCGGAACCACGCGACCGCGATCGAAAACCTGCACCACATCGGCGCCTCGACCCATCCGGGCCCCGGCCTGGGCGGCGGCTCCGGCTTCCTGCTCGCAAAGAGGCTGGGCGCATGAACGACATCA
Source organism: Hoeflea sp. BAL378 (assembly GCF_000759435.1). Lineage (GTDB taxonomy): Bacteria > Pseudomonadota > Alphaproteobacteria > Rhizobiales > Rhizobiaceae > Hoeflea. The sequence continues at coordinate 44,302 of NZ_JRJG01000033.1, read as the reverse complement.
AGCCTCCCGCCACGGACAGGTCCGCGCCGTTTCAGCGGCTGGGCGAGATCGGCCTGTCCAATTTCGCGCCTTATCTGATGAACCGGATCATGGGCCGCTACAATGCCGACCTGCGGCAGGAGATGACCAAGCTGGGCCTGACCACGCCGAAGATGCGCGCGCTGGCCGTGCTGTCGGTGATCGACGCCCTGCCGATCTCCGAACTCGCGGTCTACGCGGTCGTCGAGCAATCGACCTTGAGCCGGTCGCTCGAACAGCTCACCTCCGACGGCCTGGTGCGGCGCGAACCCGACGCCAATGACAGCCGCGTCACCCGCATCGTCATCACCGACACCGGCCGCGCCGCGTTCGAACAATTGTGGCCGACCATGGCGCAGGTCTATTCGCAGATGTTCAGGGGCATCCCGGACGAGGAACGCGCGGCCTTCGTCGAGACGCTCAGGAAAATGCTCCACAACATCCGCAAGCATGACTTCTAAGCCCTTGTATTGAATCGATGACTGAACCCCGAAGATCAACCTGAGGACAAGACCATGAAGCATCTCCTTCTCGCCGCAACCGCATGTGCCCTGGCCCTCGGGGTCGCGGATGTCCAGGCCGAGACGCTTCCGGGCGTCAAGGGGATCAACCACATCGGGCTCACGGTTCCCGATATCGCCGAAGCCGAGGCCTTCTTTACCGATGTGCTGGGTTGCCAGAAGGCGACGTCCTTCGGTCCCTTCCGCGACGACACCGGCACCTTCATGCAGGACCTGCTCGATGTCGATCCGCGCGCGGTGGTCAACCAGATCACGCTGATGCGCTGCGGCTTCGGCAGCAATATCGAGCTGTTCTCCTACGACGCGCCGGACCAGCAGACCGTGCGGCCGAAGAACAGCGACATCGGCGGCCACCACATCGCCTTCTATGTCGAAGACATCGATGCGGCGGCGGCCTATTTCAAGGACAAGGGCATACGCACGCTGATGGGGCCCTTCCCCGTCAACGAGGGGCCGGCCGCGGGCCAGGCGATCATCTATTTCTTCGCACCCTGGGGCCTGCAGATGGAGGCGATCTCCTTCCCCAAGGGCATGGCCTACGAGAAAGACGGCGGACCGGTTCTCTGGTCCAACACCGACCCGGCCAAGTAGGTCCGGATCAAGGCAAGCAGTTAGAGGTGCAGCATGGCCGAACGATCATTCGCCAAGGAAGTCCAAAAGCTCAAGCTCGGTGAAGGCGACACCTTCACCGGCGAAGGCATCCTGGCGCTGACCAAAGCGCTGCTCGAGGCGGGCGTCGGCTATGTCGGCGGCTACCAGGGCGCGCCGATCAGCCATTTGATGGACGTGCTCGCCGACGCCGAGGAGATCCTCACCGAACTCGGCGTGCGCTACGAGGCCAATGCGTCGGAAGCCGCCGCCGCCGCGATGCTCGCCGCCTCGGTGCATTATCCGATCCGCGGCGCCGTCACCTTCAAGGGGCCGGTCGGCATCAACGTCGCCTCCGATGCGCTCGCCAACCTCTCGTCCTCGGGCGTCACCGGCGGGGCGCTGGTGATCATCGGCGAGGATTACGGCGAAGGCTCCTCGATCATGCAGGAGCGCAGCCATGCGTTCGCGATGAAGTCGCAGATGTGGCTCATCGACCCGCGCCCCAACCTGCCCTCGATCGTCCAGTCGGTGCACCAGGGCTTCGAGCTCTCCGAAGCCACCAACACGCCGGTGATGCTGATGGTCCGCATCCGCTCCTGCCACGTCACCGGCAGTTTCGAGGCGAAGGACAACAAGCGCCCGCCCTTTACCGTCAAGGACGCGCTCGCCAATCCGCGCAGCGACTACGCCCGCGTCGTGCTGCCGCCGATGTCCTATTTGCAGGAGCACGACAAGATCAACAACCGCTGGCCGGCCGCGCTCGCCTACATTCGCGAGCATCGCCTGAACGAGGTCTTCGGTCCGAGCGAGGCCCCGGTCGGCATCGTGCTGCAGGGCGGCATGTACAATGGCGTCATCCGGGCGCTGCAGCGGCTCGGCCTCGCCGACATCCACGGCGACACCGAGATCCCGCTCTACGTGCTCAACGTCACCTACCCGCTGGTGCCCGACGAGTTCTTCGAGTTCTGCGAAGGCAAGTCCGCGGTCCTCGTCGTCGAGGAAGGCCAGCCTGAATTCATCGAGCAGGCGTTCGGATCGGCGCTCTACAAGACCGGGCGCACGATCGCGCTCTACGGCAAGGACGTGCTGCCGATGGCGGGCGAATACACCGGCCAGGTCATGCTCGACGGCATCGAGGCGTTCCTCCGGAAGGCCGCGCCCGACCTGCTTCCCGCCCGGCTGCGCGCGCCCAATTCCGACCAGAAGCCGGCGCTGCCGGACCTGTCCAAGACCGTGCCGATGCGCCCGCCCGGCTTCTGCACCGGCTGTCCGGAGCGGCCGATCTTCGCCGCCATCAAGCTGACCGAGATGGAGCGCGGCAAGCACCAGATCGCCGGCGACATCGGCTGCCACCTGTTCGCCTCGCTGCCGCCCTTCGAGATCGGCGGCTCGACCATGGGCTATGGCCTGGGTCCCGCCTCCAACGCCGCCTTCGACGGCGGCGGCGACAGGCGCTCGATCTCGATCCTGGGCGACGGCGGCTTCTGGCACAACGGCCTGTCCTCCTCGATCGGCAACGCGGTCTACAACAAGTCCGACGGCGTCATCGTCATCATCGACAATTTCTACTCCGCCGCCACCGGCGGACAGGACATCCTGTCCTCGCGCGCCGACAACGCGTCCAAGGCGACCGGCCACCCGATCGCCGATGCGGTCAAGGGCGTCGGCGTCAAATGGGTGCGCCAGCTCGACCGCACCTATGACGTGCCGAAGATGCGCGAAATCCTCAACGAAGCGCTGACCACCGACCATGTCGGCCCCAAGGTCATCATCGCCTCGTCGGAATGCATGCTCAACAAGCAGCGCCGCGAGAAGCCGCTCGCTGCCAAGGCGATCAAGGAAGGCCGGCGGGTCGAAAAGCCGCGCTTCGGCGTCGACGAGGACATCTGCACCGGCGACCACGCCTGCATCCGGCTCTCGGGCTGTCCGTCGCTGTCCCTGAAGAAACTCGACGATCCGCTCCGGGACGATCCGGTCGCCAGCATCGACCAGAGCTGCGTCGGCTGCGGCAATTGCGGCGAAGTGGCCGACGCGGCCGTGCTCTGCCCCTCCTTCTACCGCGCCGACGTGGTGCACAATCCGGGCTGGGCCGAGCGCAGCTTCGGCGCCCTGACGACCCGCATCATCACCTGGCTGCAGACCCGCCGCTCCAGCGGCCGCCTCGAATTCGCCAGGACCTGAGCAATGGCAAGCATGACCCACTCCGCCTTCACGCCCAAGCCGCAGGATCCGGCGCTCGAACAGATCATCAAGCTCGCCGTGATGGCGGTGGGCGGCCAGGGCGGCGGCGTCCTGACGAACTGGATCGAGGACTGCGCCCGCGCCAACGGCTACGCCGTCCAGGCCACCTCGGTGGCGGGCGTCGCCCAGCGCACGGGCGCCACCATCTACTACATGGAAATGGCGCCCATCGGCGACCGCGCGCCGGTGTTCGCGCTGCTGCCGGCGGCCGGTGACGTCGACATCCTGGTGGCGGCAGAGATGATGGAGGCCGGGCGCGCCATCATGCGCGGATTCGTCACCCCCGACCGCACCACGCTGATCGCCTCCTCGCACCGGGCGCTGGCGGTGTCGGAGAAGACGGTGCCCGGCGACGGCATCGCCGATTCCGAGGAAGTCATCGCCGCGGCCGAAGTCGCCGCGCGCCGCTTCATCGCCTTCGACATGGAAAAGATCGCAGTCGACGCCGGATCGATGATCTCGGCAAGCCTGTTCGGCGCGCTCGCCGGCTCCGGCGCGCTGCCCTTCGACCGGGCAAGCTTCGAAGCCGCCATCAAGGGCTCCGGGCGCGGCGTCGAGGCGAGCCTGCGGGCGTTTTCCGCGGGCTTCGAGGCCGCGGCTCGGGGCACGGTGGAAACGCCGAAATCCGGTCGCGCCAAACCGTCGGCACCCGGCGCCCCGTCCGGTCCGAAAGCCCTGATCGAGCAATGGGCCACGCTCGAGGCCCGCGCAAGCGCCCTGCCCGCCCCGGTGCGCGACATGGCGCTCACCGGCCTGCGCGCCGTGGTCGACTTCCAGGATCTCGACTACGGCCGGGAATATCTCGACCGGGTCGAGACGGTGCTCGCCAGCGACGATCCGGCCAGGAACCAAGAACTGACGCTCGAAGCCGCCAAGTACATCGCCAAGGCGATGGCCTATGACGACGTCTTCCGCGTGGCCGACCTCAAGACCCGCGGCAGCCGCTTCGCCCGGGTGCGCGGCGAGATCGCCCCGGCCAAGGGCGCGCAGATGAAGCTCACCGAGTTCATGCACCCGCGCGCCGAGGAGATTGTCGGCATGATGCCAGCGCGTCTCGGCCGCAGGCTGTCGGCGAGCGCGCGCGCGATGCGGCTGATCGACCGGCTGTTCAACAAGGGTCGCCGCCTGCGCACCGACCGGCTGCTGCCCTTCGCCCAGCTTTACGTGCTGGGCGGCCTGCGCAGGTTCCGGCGCGGCACGTTGCGTCACGCCCTCGAGATGGAGCATCTGGAAGGCTGGCTTGCCCAGGCGCTCGCCTACCGCCGGATCGACTACGCCCTGGGGGTCGAGACCCTGCGCAACCGCCGCCTGGTCAAGGGCTATTCCGACACCCACGCGCGCGGCCTGTCGAAATTCGACCGGGTGATGGACGGCGTGGCGCTGCTGGCGGGCCGCGACGACGCCGCCCACTGGTGCAAGCTTCTGCGCGAGGCGGCGCTTGCCGACGAGAAGGGCAACCAGCTCGAAGGCGCGCTCAAGACCGTCCGCTCCTTTGCGGGTCAAGCCGAGACCGCGCTCGCCAACTGAAATTTCCGCCCGGAAATGGTCGTGATCTGGACAGGCGGACCCGGACCTTCGTGGTAAGCGACGGAGCTTCGGCGGGTCCGCCGTTGTCAGACCGTACCTTCGGGAGGAAAATTGCATGAGCCGCAAATTGCCGCCCCTGAACTGGCTCCGCGCCTTCGAGGCGTCTGCCCGGAGCCAGAGCTTCACCCAGGCCGCCGCCGAGCTCAACCTGACCCAGGCGGCGATCTCCAAGCAGGTGAAGCTGCTGGAGCATTACCTGAGCGAGCAGTTGTTCATCCGCAACCCGCGCAGCCTCGAACTGACCAAGACCGGCGAGGCCTATCTGCCCAAGGTGCGCGACTGCTTCGACCGGCTGGCCGCGGGCACCGACGAGGTGTTCGGACGCCGCCGCAGCGAGATGCTGACGATCCGCTGCATGGTCGGCTTCTCGATCAACTGGCTGGCGCCGCGTCTGCCCCGCTTCATGGCGCGCCATCCCGGCGTGATCATCCGCATCATCACCAGCGTCTGGGGCGACGAGTTCGACAAGGAGCATTTCGATTTCGACATCCGCTACGGTACCGGCAAGTGGCCGGGGCTGAACGCGCGGCGCCTGACCTGGGAGACGATCACGCCGGTCTGCAGCCCGGCCCTGCTGCAGGGCGACGCCGCCATCCGCAGACCCGAGGACCTGGCGAAGCACGCGCTGCTGCACGTGCTCGGTTATGAGGAAGGCTGGGGGCTCTGGCTCCGGGCCGCCGGCGTCGGCCGCGACATCGACACCGGCCGCGGCCTGCATTTCGACACCTCGCTGATGGCCTTCGAGGTGGCGGCCAAGGGCGGCGGCATCGCGCTCGGCCGGTCCTCCATGACCGGCGAGGACCTGGCGACGGGCCGCCTCGCGGCCCCCTTCGAGCTGGCCGTGCCGATCGACGAGGCCTTCCACCTGGTCACGCCGCCCGAGGAGACCTCCCATCCCGACGCCGCACTGTTCCGAGACTGGCTGCTCGAGGAATCCGAGCTTGCATTCGGGCCGCGCCGTCCCACATAATCGGGGCAAGCGAGGACGACCTCCCCCATCCGGGACGAACAGTCGGGACGACCCGGCGATTATCCGGGGAGCGCCATGCGCGACACCAAAGACCGGCTCCGCCATGCGCTGAGCTTCGAAATCATCGCCCTCGTCATCGTCACGCCGCTCGGCGCCTGGGCCTTCGGCGTCCCGCTGGGCGAGATCGGCATCGTTGCCCTGGTCAGCGCCACCATCGCCACCGGCTGGAACTATCTCTACAATCTGCTGTTCGACCACGCGATGCTCAGGATCGCCGGCCATGTGACCAAGTCCGTGCCCCTGCGCATTCTCCATGCGCTGCTGTTCGAGGGCGGGCTTCTGGTGATCCTGCTGCCGTTCATCGCCTGGTATCTCGGCGTGAGCCTGGTGGAGGCCTTCCTAATGGACGTGTCGTTTGCGGCCTTCTACCTGGTCTACGCCTTCGTCTTCAACTGGGCCTACGATCTGCTCTTTCCCGTCCCGGACATGCCGGCCGCCCGGACCCGGTAGCCCTTCGGCGGACTCGGGACATAAAAAAGGCCGCGGATCGCTCCGCGGCCAGGTCGTCTCAACGAGGATCAGCGATCAGGCGAACCACCAGCGCTCGGGGATCTTGTTGCCGTCGCTCTGCCAGTTGGCGGCGACCTTCTCGTCATGCACCAGGTTCTTGGTGTGGGCATGGATGAAGTTGGCCCACATGCCGACAATGGCGCCGCCGTCGTCCTGCAGCAGGCGCTGGGCTTCCCAGTACTGGTCCTTGCGCTTGGCTTCGTCGGTCTCCGAGCGCGCCATGACCACCAGTTCGTTGAACTTGTCGGCGGCCTCGCCGTCCTTCCAGGCGGTGTCGTTCCATTCGGTGTCGTTGGTGTAGGCCGAGGAATACATCCAGTCCTGGGTCGGGCGTCCGCCCCAGTAGCAGGCCGACCAGGGCTTCTTGTTCCACACGTTCGACCAGTAGCCGTCGGAGGGTTCGCGCACGATCTCGATCTCGATGCCGGCTTCCTTGGCCGATGCCGCGATGAGCTGCGCCGCATCCATAGCGCCGGCGAAGGCGGCGTCGGAAGCCGAAAGCTGGATCACGCCGGAATGGCCCGACTTCTTGTAGTGCTCGGCCGCCTTTTCCGGGTCGAACTCGTGCACCGGCAGTTCGGTGTTGAAGAACGGCATGGATTCGTTGACCGGCACGTCGTTGCCGGCCTTGCCGTGGCCGAGCAAGATCTTGTCGACCAGTTCCTGCCGCTTGATCGCGTATTTGAGCGCCATGCGCAGGTCGTAATTGTCGAACGGCGCTGCGTTGACCCGCATCGGGAAGGTGAAATGCTGCGTGCCGGTGGTCTCGAAGATCTGCAGCGTCGGCACCCGGCCGAGCAGCGCCACGGTCTTGGGATCGACATTGTCGATGAAATCGACGTCGCCGTTCATCACCGCGTTCTGGCGCGCGGTGGTGTCGAGCAGCGTGATGAACTCGCATTCGTCGAAATGCGCGCGGCCTTCCTTGAAGAAGTTCGGGTTGCGCTTGGCGGTGGTGCGCACGCCCGGCTCGAATTTCTCGATGATGTATCCGCCGGTGCCGACCGGGCTGTTCGGATCCTCGATCTTGCCGTCGGTCGAGGGCATGATCATGATGTGGTAGTCGGAGACGATGAACGGGAAGTCGGCATTGCCGCCGGTGAGTTCGAAGATGACGCGGTTTTCGCCGTCCTTCTTGATCTCGGTGATGCCGGCGAGAAGGCCCTTGGCCGCGGATTTGGAATTCTCGTCGCGGTGATAATTGAAGGTGGCGATCACATCGTCGGCCGTCATGGTCTTGCCGTTGTGGAACTCGACGCCCTTGCGCAGGTCGAAGATCCAGGTCTTGGCGCCGTTGGCGGATTCGAAGCTTTCGGACAGTTCCGGAACCAGAACGCCTTCGTTGCTGATTTCGGTGAGCTGGTTGCCGCGTGCGTAGTTGATCGCCTGCGTCATGCCGTGTTCGGAGGTGCCTGCGTCGAGCGTGTCGGTGGTCGATCCGTAGGACGAACCCAGGCGCAGCTTTCCGCCCTTCTTCGGCGTCGCTGCGAGCACATTGGTCGCCAGCGTCAGCGCCGACGGCACCGCGAGGCCGGCCGCGATGGCGGCCTTGATGAACTGCCGGCGGTCGATCTGGCCCTCGCTCAGCCAGCGCGCCTGCTTCTTCAGATATTCGTCTCTCATGTTAGCCTCCGTTGGGTTCCCAGATTATGATTGTTGGCATTGCGCACCGCGCCCCGTTCAGGCCTATCCTGTCTTCCTGGCGCGAGTTGTCAACTGCATGCCCCGGATCGGATGATACTGCGAGCTTCGTCGCGGCAAGACCAACAAATGTTGGGCCAATGTATAGCCGAGAATTATGACAGGCGCAGTTTGCCGCGGAATTTCGCCACCCTGAATTGAAACTTCCGCACGGGCTGCATCCGCCGCTCCGGGGCGCTCCGGCAAAATCCGGTTGCCCGGTTTACAAACGCCGCGCAAGCGGCCAACAATGTGGCACTTGCGATCGGGCCGGCAGGGGCCGCACCGAAGCAAATTGAAAAGATGGCGACAAGATCATCTGATCATGAGGGGAACGCGCGGTTGAACGCTGTGCTGGCGACTATACTGAAACGCCTGGGGCTTGGCTTGGCCACGCTCTTTGTTGTTTCGGCGATCATCTTCAGTTCCATATCCATGCTGCCGGGCGACTTCGGCCAGGCAGTGCTGGGCCAGTCCGCCACGCAGGAGACCGTCGCCGCCTTCCGCAAGGAGCTCGGCTTGGACAAGCCGGCGGTGGTGCGGTATTTCGAGTGGGCCGGCGACGTGCTGCAGGGCGACCTCGGCACCTCGTTCTCGGGCCGCAACGCCTCGGGCCAGGACCGTTCCCGCCAGGTCAGCGACCTGGTCATGCCGCGGCTGTGGAACACGCTGTTTCTCGCCGGCGTCACCGCGCTCATCGCCGTGCCGCTGGCGCTGTTCCTGGGCCTGACCACGGCGCTCTACCGCAATTCCGCCTATGACCGGGCCGTCAACGCGGCGACGCTCACCACGATTTCGACGCCCGAGTTCTTCGTGGCCTATATCCTCATCCTGGTGTTCGCCTCGCTCTGGCCGGTGTTTCCCTCGCTCGCCAATGTCGACGCCTCGACGGCGCTCGGCGAACGGCTCTACCGGGTCGCCCTGCCGGCGCTGACGCTGACGCTGGTGATCGTCGCGCACATGATGCGCATGACCCGCGCCGCCATCATCAACCTGCTGGCGAGCCCTTATATCGAGATGGCGCGGCTCAAGGGCGCCTCGCGCTCCGAGATCATTCTCAAGCACGCGCTGCCCAACGCCTGGGCGCCGATCGCCACCGTCATCGCCTTCAACCTCGCCTATCTGGTGGTGGGCGTCGTCGTGGTCGAGGTGGTGTTCGTCTATCCCGGCATCGGCCAGTTGATGGTCGACGCCGTGACCAGCCGCGACATTCCCGTGGTCCAGGCCTGCGCGCTGATCTTCGCCGCCACCTATATCCTGTTGAACCTGACCGCCGACATCATCGGCATCGTCACCAACCCGCGATTGCTGCACCCGAGATGACAGACCAGCCCGACACCTATGCCGCCGCGGCGGAAGTGGGCGCGGTCCGCAAGCGCCGCACCCGGCTCGAACGCGTGGGCCTGCTGCTGAAATCGGCGCCGCCCAGCGCCTGGTTCGGCATGATCGTGGTCACGCTCTACATTCTCGTGGCCATCTTCGCCGACGTGATCGCGCCCTATGGCGAGGCCGAGATCCATCCCGTCCCGTTCGCCCCCTGGGGCGGCGAGTTCCTGTTCGGCACCGATCAGATCGGCCGAGACGTGCTGACACGGCTGATCTACGGCGCGCGCAACACCATGGGCATCGCCCTGGCGACCACCATGCTCTCCTTTCTCATCGGCGGCGGCCTCGGCCTGGTCGCGGCCATCAACCGAAGCTGGCTCGACCAGTTCCTGAGCCGCTTCGTCGACGTGCTGATGGCGATCCCGAGCCTGATCTTCGCGCTGATGCTGCTGTCGATCTTCGGCTCGACGGTCACCAGCCTGATCATGATCATCGCAGTGCTCGATTCCACGCGCGTCTTCCGCTTGACCCGCGCCGTCGCCGTCAATGTCGCGGTGATGGACTATGTCGAGGCGGCCAAGCTGCGCGGCGAGGGCCTGAGCTGGATCATGCGCCGCGAGATCCTGCCCAACATCCTGCCGCCGCTGGTGGCCGAGTTCGGGCTCAGGTTCTGCTTCGTGTTCCTGACGATCGCGGCGTTGTCCTTCCTCGGCGTCGGCATCCAGCCGCCCACCGCCGACTGGGGCTCGATGGTGCGCGAGAACGCCTCGCTGATCCAGTTCGCCAAATACGACATCACCGCGGCGATCACGCCGCTGCTGCCGGCCGCGGCGATCGCGCTCTTGACGGTGGCGGTCAACTTCATCGTCGACTGGTTCCTGCACAAGACGAGCGGATTGCGCGATGAGCACTGAGCCTGTTTCCAAAGACCGGATCCTCCTCGAAATGCGCGATGTCCGCATCGACGGCTTTTCCGACGAGCGCTGGCACCAGATCATCAAGGGAGTCAATCTCACGCTCCGGCGCGGCGAGATCCTGGGGCTGATCGGCGAATCCGGCGCCGGCAAGTCGACGCTCGGCAAGGCCGCCATGGGCTACACCCAGCCCGGCTGCAAGCTCACCGGCGGCTCGATCCTGTTCGACGGCATCGATCTCGTGAAAGCCAGCGACGCCGAGAAGCGCAGGCTGTGGGGCACGCGCATCGCCTATGTGGCGCAGTCGGCGGCGGCCTCGTTCAACCCGGCGCACCGGCTGATCGACCAGACCGTGGAGGCGGCCACGCGGCGCGGCATCCGGCCCGACGCGGAATCGCGCGCCGACGCGGTGCAACTGTTCCGGGCGCTGCAACTGCCCAAGCCCGAAACCATCGGCAGCCGCTATCCGCACCAGGTCTCGGGCGGCCAGTTGCAGCGGGTGATGACGGCCATGGCCATGTCGCCGCGGCCCGACCTGATCATCTTCGACGAACCCACCACCGCGCTCGACGTCACCACCCAGGTCGAGGTTCTCTCTGCGATGCGCAACATCGTCGAGGAGTTCAACACCGCGGCGATCTATATCACCCATGATCTCGCCGTCGTCGCCCAGATGGCTGACACCATCAAGGTGCTGCGCTATGGCGAGGAAGTCGAGGAAGCACCGACACGGCAGATGCTGACCGAACCGAAGCAGGCCTACACCCGGTCGCTCTGGTCGGTCCGGGCGCTGGAGAAGCCCGAGGTCAAGGGCGACGACATCATCCTGTCGATCGACCATGTCGACGCCGCCTATGGCCCCTTCAAGGTTCTCCACGACGTCAACATCTCTATCCCACGCGGGCGGACCGTGGCGGTGGTGGGCGAGTCCGGATCGGGCAAATCCACCACGGCGCGGGTCATCACCGGCCTGTTGCCGCCGCTGAGCGGCAGCGTGATCTTCAACGGCGAGCCGCTGCCGGCCGCCCTGAAGGACCGCAGCAAGGACCAACTCCAACGCATCCAGATGATCTACCAGATGGCCGACACGGCGATGAACCCGCGCCAGACCGTCTTCGACATCATCGCCCGCCCGCTCGAATTCTATCTCGGCCTCAAGGGCAAGGCACGCGAAGACCGTGTCGTCGAGCTGTTGAAGATGATCGAACTCGACGAGAGCTTCATGGACCGGCTGCCGTCGGAGCTGTCCGGCGGCCAGAAGCAGCGCATCTGCATCGCCCGGGCGCTGGCGGCCGAGCCGGACATCATCATCTGCGACGAGGTGACCTCGGCGCTCGACCAGATCGTCCAGGAAGGCATTCTCAAGCTGCTTCTCAGGCTGCAGAAGGAATTCAACATCACCTACCTGTTCATCACCCACGACATCGCCACGGTGAAGGCGATCTCCGACGAGATCGTGGTGATGTTCCAGGGCAAGGTGGTCGAGCAAGGGCTGAAGAGCGAGATCCTGTCGCCGCCCTTCCCCGACTACACCCAGTTGCTCCTGTCCTCGGTGCCGGAAATGGACCCCGACTGGCTCACCAATCTGCTCTCCGCCCGACCGGACGGACCGTAGAACGGCCCGTTGCCCCGATGCGGCTAGGCGCCGGCCAGAAGCTCCGGCAGATCCTTGACCGAGGCAATGCAGATATCGGCGATATCGCCGAGCGTCGCCATCGTCCCGGTGCCCGACAGCACGCCGATCGCCGCCCCCGCGCCCGCCGCGCGCGCCATCTCCATGTCGTGCCGGTTGTCGCCGACCATGGCGACCTCGGCCGCGCTCAGGCCAAGATGCGCGGCAAAGCCGTGGATCATGCCGGGCTCGGGCTTGGGCCCGTGGCCGCTGTCATAGCCGGCGATGAAACCCACATGCCGCGTGAGCCCCAGAACCTCGACCGTGCGCCTGATGCCGGCCTCGCCATCGCTCGAGGCGATGCCCAGGCGATAGCCCGCCTGCCCGAGCCGACCCAGCACCGGATCGAGATCGCAGATCGGCCAGGCCTGGTCGGCCCCTTCGGCGAAGACCTGGTCGAGCAGCCGCGCCAGGTTCTCCGCCTCGACCGCGCTGCCGTGGACAACCATGTGGCGCGCGATCTCGCTTGCATTGGCGGCGGCGAACATGCTGTCGGCGCGGGTCTTGCCGGTGAGCGGGTCCATGCCGCATTCCATGAGCAGGCGGTCGGCCAAGGCGACGTCGCCCTCGGCCGCGATCAGCGCCGCCTTGCGGTTGATTCCGGCCCAGGTCCGGTCGAAATCCACCAGCGTCCCGTCCTTGTCGAACAGGATCGCCTTGATCCGGCTGTCCACTTTCCATGTCATGATGAAGTTTCCTGTTTGACACTTGCTGTGCCGCGCGATTGCATGCAGGTCAATATCCAGGTGCGCCCGACGCGCGATATCCTGCCTTGTCCCACCGCCTGAGGAGCCGCCCGTGCGCCCTGCCCCCTATGACAGACTGATCGACGAGGAAACCTGGGCCTTCATCGACCGCTCCTTGGGCTTCTACCCCGATGACGCCACGGCCCTCGACCTCAGCAGCCAGCGCAGCGTCTATGATTCGCTGTGCCAGGCCTTCGATGCCGGCCGGCCCGCCGGCGTGACTGTCAGCGACTATGCGGTGCCGGGCCCGGCGGCGCCCATCCCGGTTCGCGCCTACGCGCCCGCGACCGGCGCGCCTGCAGCTTGCGTTTTGTACCTGCATGGTGGTGGTTTCATTCTCGGCGGCCTCGACAGCCATGACAGCATCTGCGCCGAAATCTGCGATGGAACGGGGTTCCTGGTTGTCGCGGTCGATTACCGCCTGGCGCCCGAACACCTGCATCCCACGCAGTTCGAGGACGCGCTCGCAGCCTTCCGGCACGTGGCGGCCACGTCCGGGCTGCCTGTGATCCTGTGCGGCGACAGCGCCGGCGGCAATCTCGCCGCCGCGGTGTGCTGGGCGACGCGCGGAGGAGACCATGTCCCGGCCGGCCAGGTGCTGGTCTACCCGGCGCTCGGCGCGGAGACGGGCAGCGGAACCTTTCGCACCCACGCCACCGCGCCGATGCTGTCGACCGCGGACATGATCTATTACGACGAGGTGCGCTCTGGCGGCATGCCGCCTGCGGGCGACCCGCTCTTCACGCCGCTTGCCGCGCACGACCTCGACGCCATGCCGCCCACGCTGGTGTTCACCGCCGAGTGCGACCCGCTCTCAGGCAACGGGCCCGACTACTGCGCGCGCATTTCCGCCCAGGGCGGCAGGGCGCACTGCATCGAGGAGCAAGGCCTCGTCCACGGCTATCTCCGCGCCCGCCATTCCGTCGCCCGCGCCCGCAGGAGCTTTGCCCACATCGTCGAGGGCATCAGGGCGCTCGGCGCGGGCGACTGGCCCTACTAGGCCCGCCTCGGCAGGCGCGGTCAGACGAAGCGGCGCGCGATCCGTTCGTCCCAGTCCCTGGCGAACACCGTCTCGCCGTTCTCGCTGGCCTCCAGCCTGCCGGTGACGAAGAACCAGTCCCGGTCGCAGCGCATCTCCATCTCCGCCACCGTTGCGGTCCGCCAGCCGTCGCGCCCGCCGGTCTGTTCCCAGCGGATATGCGCACACGCCGACAGCGGATCGTCGGGATGGATCGACCAGCGCTCCCGCGTCGTGCTGCCCGAAATCAGACCGTGCTCGAGATCGCGGTTCTCGCCCGCATCGTTGAAGATCGCGGTCGTGACCACGCCGGTGGCGGAATCGGTCTCCGTCACCCGGGTGGAGGCCGATGGCCTCAGCACATCATGCCGCCAGGGCGCGGCGCCGACCGGCTTTTCGAAGCTGCATTCGTCGGCCCCGGCAAGAGGCGTGCGGCAGGGAAGCGCGAGCCTGCCCGAGTCCAGCGTCACTGTGGCGCGCTCCGGCGCCGGCCAGAGGAACGGCCAGTAGGCGGTCGAGACCGCGACCCGGAGCCGGTGCCCCGCGGGGATCCGATAGGCGATCTGGTCGAGGATGACGGTCGCCTCGAAGCTCTCTCCAGGCGTCAGCAGTTCCGGCGTCTCGCTCGATGTGCGATGGGTCAGGTTGAGAACGCCCAGGGTGATCAGCGCCGAGGTGCCGTCGGGACGCAGGTCGCAGAGCCGCACCACGAACTGCGCCATCGGCTTGTCCGAGACCGCGCGCAACACCAGCCGCGGCGCGCCGACGATATCGAGCGGTTCGGCAAGCGTGTCGCCGTCGAAACAGACCGATTTCGCGTCATCCGGCCCCTGCTCGTCGGGCAGTTCCGGCCCGTAGGCGAAGGGGAAATACTCGCCCGCCTGGCTGCCGCAATCCGCGGGCGATTCGACCGGCGCCGGGCCTGTCATCGGTCCCTGCCCGAGCGTACCGTCCCCCAGGTCGAAGCTCGTCTCGATGACCGCGGGAGACGGCCATTCCGCCTCGGCGATCCATCTTCCGGGCCGTTCGTCGACCCAGCGCGCCGGCGCGATGCTGTCCATCAGCCAGGCCCGGTAGGCGGGCAGGCTTTCGGCGCCGTTGTCGATGCCCTTGAGCCAGCGGTCCCACCAGCGCCTGGCTTCCTGCAGGAAGCCGATGCGCGGCTCCGGGCCGGCATAATGCGGATATTTGTGGATCCACGGCCCGACGATGCCTTTGACCGGGGCGTCGAGGTTCTCGACCAGATGCGAAATCGTGTTGCGGTAGCCGTCGTGCCAGCCGCCGATCGACAGCACCGCCGCCTCGATCGCGTCGAAATCCTCGCAGACAGACCCGTGCTTCCAGTAGGCGTCGCGCGTCTGCCGCGAGATCCATTCGCGTGCCAGGAACGGCATCGCTTCCAGCCGCTCGCGCCACATCGCGCGCCAGCGGTCGCCGACGATCAGCGGATCCGGCGGACGCGACGAGTAGGACAGCATGTTGGCCGCCCAGCCGAAATTCTCGCCCAGCAGGCAGCCGCCCTTGAAATGGATGTCGTCGGCGAAGCGGTCGACGGTCGAACAGAGCGTGATGATCGCCTTCAGCGCCGGGGGCCTGAGAGCCGCCACCTGCAGCGAATTGAACCCGCCCCAGGAAATCCCCATCATGCCGGCGGTGCCCGAGCACCAGGGCTGCGCGGTGGCCCAGGCGATGACATCGCAGGCATCCTGCAGCTCCTGCGGCGTGTACTCGTCCTCCATGAGGCCGTCTGAATCGCCGTTGCCGCGCATGTCCACCCTCAGGCAGGCATAGCCCTGCCCTGCCATCCAGGGATGGGTGAGACTGTCGCGCACGATGGTGCCGTCGCGCTTGCGGTAGGGCAGATGCTCGAGGATGACGGGAACGGGGTTCTCCTCGGCGTCCTTCGGCATCCAGATCCGCGCCGACAGCCGGCAGCCGTCGGGCATGAGGATCGGCTGGTCCTCGATGACCCGGATGTCGCGCGCGAACGCCGTTTCCACTTCCGGCATGAACGACGCCATGGCGTTTCTCCCGATGACCAACAGGCAATAAACCTGTCATGCGAAAGCCGGCGCAGGCAATGGGCGAGACGCGGCTTTTGTCGTCTGACCACGGAATTTTCAGCCCAAGCCATGGACCGGGCCGAGCTCCTGCGCCCGAGGGGCGCGGCGCGATTCACTCCGCGCGCAGGGCCGTCACCAGGTCGCGCGGTCCCCGGCCGCCGCGCGACAGCGCCGACCCGTCGAGGGCCGCGACGATCTCGATTCCATGGCGCTCGAGCAGGGCGAACGCCGCGTGATGCTCCTCGAAGGCCAGGATCCGGCGCGGCGACAGCACCACCGGCGCAAGGCGGCCGAGCGCCGTCCTGACCGGGTCTGCCTGATCCCTGACGTCGATCAGGCACAGATCCCGCCCCCGCGCGGCCCGGGCGAAGGCCTCCAGGAACGGCTGTCCGCAGGGCTCGACCGTCAGCGTGATGCCATGGCGATTGGCGTGCACGACATAGGTGCGGGCCCTCCCCAGCACCTCGCTGTCCACCAGCACGCAGTCCCGGTCGAGCGGAATGAAGCAGTCGTCGAGGCAGGCGCAGCCCGTGGCGGTGAGATCGACCCAGAAGATGGTGTAGCCCTGGTCCTTGCGGAACAGCGACGCCGCCAGTTCGGACAGGGCCTGCACGCCTGACGCCCGCGTGATCGCGCCGACGCAGATCAATCCGCCCGGCATGGCGATGTCGCGGCCGTCGATCGGCGGGCACGACCGGTCGGCGCCGTCGGAGCTCAGCCAGAATTCGAACTTGGACTCATCGAACAGCGGCGCGAAATTCAAAACCGTCGAGATGGTTATCGCCGAAGCCCGGCTCACGTCCCGCTGCATCGGACACACGACCGCGCCGTCATCGATGAAGCGAAGGCCGGCGCGCACCTGGGTCATCCCGGCCAGCGGCGGCAGGAACCAGCCGTCCTGTTCGCCGGTCCCATAGGTCTCGCGATCGAGCCCGGGCGGCAGCGCGGAGACCGGCATGCCGTCCATCAGGAACCGGGTGAGCGCCGCGGCCGGCTGCTCGCTCATCCAGCCGGTGATCTCCAGGCCCCTGCGCCGGCTGCCCTCGTACGCGCCCACCCGCCGCTCGACGATCCAGTCGCGCGCATCGGCAAAGGCCAGCGCCGAACACAACAGCGCATCGAGATGCCTGACCGTCACGCCGGCGCGCTCCAGTTCGCGCACGAATAGCGCGTGCTGGCGCAGGGCCGGGACGCCCGCATCGCCGTCGACCCATGCCGGAGCCCCCGGCGCCTGGCACACCGGTCCCTGCACCAGGACGTCCCGCAGGAGCCCCACATCGTCACTGACCGAAATTATAGCTCCATCGCGGGCCATCCCGTGCCATCTCCCCGCCGATCCACCGGATCGGCGAAACCAAGATTCCGCCTAAATGGGAGCCGGCACATTGACGTTTATCAATGGCCGCTCCCCTAGCAGCTCGCGCCGCGGCGTCGGACCGGTTTTCCCCGGAAATCGGCGGGTCGCGGCACTCAGACCGACGCGATCCTGTCGAGATCGGCGCGGGTTTCGCCGGAATGCCGGATCAGTTCCGCGGGATTGAGCAATTCGAAATGCTTGGCGTTGATGTTGCGGATGACCTTGCTGCGGGCGAGCATCTGGATGTTCCGGCTCAGCGTTTCCGGCGTGGTCCCGAGATAATCGGCGATGTCGCGCCGGCTGAGGGGCACATGGACGATGCGCGACGCCGGCGCGTTGCCCTTTGCGTGCTGGTTGACCGCCCGCCGGGAGAACACATAGAGCAGGGTCGCCACCCGCTGCATGGTGGTGTGGCCATTGGTGATCGCCGCCCATTCCCGCACCGCGTCAAGCTCGTCGAGCGTGGCCTTGAGCATCTCATGCTCGATGGCGGGGTGTTCGACAAGGAACCTCTCGAAGGCGGGCTTGTTCATCGTGCACAAGGTGACATCCGTCGCCGCCTCGTAGGAAAACCGGGATTCCTCCGCGAACAATCGCCCGAAGAAGTCGGAGGGAAACAGCAGGCCGACGATATGATCGTCGCCATTGACCGAGGTGCTGGACAGCTTGACCACGCCTTCGACGATATTGCCGACAATGTCGCAGGGCTCGCCCTGCGCCTGGATGACGCTGCCGCGCGCATAGGTCCGCTGGTGCGAGATGCGATCGAGCTGCGCGAGGTCTTCCGCCGACCCTGCGGCGCAGACGGAGCGGTTGTAGATGACGCAGTTTCCGCTTTTGCCGCAAACGCAGGAGAGTTCCGCCGCCTGGCTCATATGCCGCCCCTGTCTCAGGTCATCCTGCCATGACCGTGGGCCAACAGGCCGTATCGCACGCCGTATCAAGGTCAGGTTTTGAACACCGTCACTCAATCCGACCGCACGGAATGCGTCAAGCCGGGAAGTTCAGTTTGCGCCGCAGTGATCGCCCTTGCGCGCTTGCCCAAGCACGGGCCCGCGGCGCGGCGGGGTTCCTCGCTCACGGATGGATGCTGATGCGGGTATTTGCCGCGCCGTGCTGCCGCACAAGATTGAACAGGATCCGGGCATTGTCCGGATGCAGCCTGACGCAGCCATGCGAAGCCGGACGGCCGAGCTTGCTGATCTCGGTGGTGCCGTGAATGGCGTAGCCGCCGCGAAAGAACACCGAATACGGCATCGGCGCATTGTCGTATTTGCGGGAGTACCATTTCGCCGCGAGCCGGATCACCGGGAAATCGCCCTTGGGCGTGCCGTATCCCGGCCTGCCGGTGGAAACGGGCCAGGTCTCGAGCGTCCGCCCGTCGAGCCGGACCTGCATTTCCTGCGTGGACAGGTCGATAAAGACCCGCAGCGCCGCGGCGCGGGCGGCGTGAGGCAGCATGACCGACAGGATGGCCACAATGCAGGCCACGCCGGCAAGCTGCCAAAGCACGGACAGTCTGGACGGGCGCGCGGTCATGGCGCGTCGTCGCCGGATCGCGCGACCGGGCCCGCGGCGACGCCGGCCCTGCCCCGCATTTCGTCCAGGATCCGGAT
This sequence comes from Hoeflea sp. BAL378, assembly GCF_000759435.1. Classification (GTDB taxonomy): domain Bacteria; phylum Pseudomonadota; class Alphaproteobacteria; order Rhizobiales; family Rhizobiaceae; genus Hoeflea. The sequence goes on along the minus strand of NZ_JRJG01000033.1, from coordinate 25,412 downwards.
CACCTCCAGGTCGGAGACCTGATCGAACACGGCGTAATGGGCGCCCACCGCATGGAACGGCGACGGGGTGTGCAGGCAGATCACCTCGTCGGCGAGGCGCCGCAACTCGGCCAGCACATCCGCCGGCGCCACCGGCAGGGCCACGATCAAGCGGCCGGCGCCGCGCTGGCGCAGCACGGGCAAGGCCGCCCGCAGCGTCGCCCCGGTGGCCGCGCCGTCATCGACGAGGACCACGGTCTTTCCCCTGACCGCCACCGGCGGGCGTCCGCCGTTGTAGAGCCTGTGCCGCCGCTCGAGCTCGGGCAGCACCTTGCGCGCCAGGGCATTGATCGCGTCCTGGTCATATCCGATCGCCTCGGCGATATCGCGGTTGACGGTCACGTGCATGCCGTCACCATCGGACACCGCGCCGAGCGCCAGTTCGGGTTGACCGGGAACGCCGACCTTGCGCACCAGCAGGATGTCGAGCGGCAGGCCGAAGGCGAGCGCGATCTCCCGGGCCACCGGCACCCCGCCGCGCGGCAGGGCGATCACCACCGTCGCGGCCCGATCGAGATCGGGCAGAATTTCGGCCAGCAGACGTCCCGCATGGCCCCTGTCAGAGAAAATCATGGACTCCCCTCCTCCTGCGCGAACGCACTGCGATCGAGGCAGGATTGCACGTGGCCCGCCGCATGGCATTGACCATGGTCAATCCATCGCGCCGGACGCGGCGGTGATCTGAGGCTGTGTCCTCAGACGGCGGCCTTGAAGGCTTCGATTGCCGCCGGCAGCTCCATCAGCGTCGAGATCACCCGGTCGGCGCCGAGCGCGTCCGCCGGCACGGTGGTGTATCCGCCGCGCACCGCGACGCTTGCCACCCCGGCGGCCCTCGCCGCATCGGTGTCGGCGGGGCTGTCGCCCACCATCAGCGCGTGCAGAGGGCTGACGCCAACCTGCAGGAGTGCGTGCTCCAGCATGTCCGGCGCCGGCTTGCGCAGCGGCCCGGTATCGCCGCCGACCACCACGTCGACAAGCGCCAGCAGGCCGAAATGGCCGAGGATCTCGCGCGTGAAGGCTTCGGGCTTGTTGGTCACGACGCCGATTTTCACCCCCGCCATATGGTAGGCGACGACCATTTCCATGGCCCCCGGCATCAGCGTGGTGTGGCGCGTGAGCTGCCCGCCATAGATCTCCATCATCCGGTCGGTCGCGTCGTCGAGCGCCTCGCCCGCGACCGGCCGGCCGGAGAAGGCGTAGGCCCGCTCCACCAGCTTGCGCACCCCGTGCCCGATCATCCCGCGCACCGCGTCCGGGGACAGCGGCGGCAGCGCGTCCTGCGCCAGCAGGTCATTGACCGAGGCGCAGAGATCCGGCGCGGAATCGATCAGCGTGCCGTCGAGATCGAACAGGATGGCGCGCGGCCAGCGGCTTTCCTTCGCGGAAAACCCGGTCACGCCGGGTCCTTCCACTTGATCGAGCATCCCATCGACGCGACCTGTTCCTCGGGACCCTTTCCGGTGCGGGCCACCTGCCGCATCGCCTCATAGAGGTCGCGCCTGAGATCGGCCGGCCCCGTCTCCTTGCGGGAGGCATCGAGCCGGCCGCGATACTGCAGCTCCATCGCCGCGTTGAAGCCGAAGAAATCGGGCGTGCAGACCGCGCCCCACGCCCGCGCCACTGACTGGTCCTCGTCATGGAGATAGGGAAAGGGAAAATCATGGGCCGCGGCAAAGCGCTTCATGTTGTCGAAGGAGTCCTCGGGATAGGCCTCCGCGTCGTTGGACGAGATCGCCACGAAGCCGATGCCGAGATCGGCCAGATCGTCGGCGTCGCGCACGATGCGGTCGATCACCGCCTTCACATAGGGACAATGGTTGCAGATGAAGGCCACGACCAGGCCGTTCTCGCCGGCCTGGTCGAGAATGTTGCGGGCCTGGCCGTCGACGCCGGGCAACCGGGCGTCAGCGGGTTTCCATCCGAAGTCACACAGGGGCGGAATGGCGGCCATGTCGCGTCTCCTTCAGTCTTGGTCTTCAGGTCGCTCAGCGCCTGGCGCCGTCGGCGGCGGCGCGGATGGCTTCCATATTGACCTGATAGGCGGCCTTTGTCCCCCCCTTGAACACGGCCGAGCCGGCGACCAGCACATTGGCGCCGGCGGCGGCCACCAGCGGCGCGGTCTCCGGCGTCACCCCGCCGTCAATCTCGATGTCGATCGGCCGCTCGCCGATCATCGCCTTGATGCGCCTGACCTTGTCGACCACCGAGGGGATGAACTTCTGCCCGCCGAAGCCCGGGTTGACCGTCATCAACAGGATCAGGTCGAGCCGGTCGAGCACATAGTCGAGCACGTTTTCGGGCGTCGAGGGATTGAGCGACACGCCCGCCTTCTTGCCGAGGTCGCGGATCGCCTGCAGCGAGCGGTCGAGATGCTTGGTCGCTTCGGCATGCACCGTGATGATGTCGCAGCCCGCGTCCGCGAAGGCCGCCAGGAACGGGTCGCACGGCTCGATCATCAGGTGGCAGTCGAAGATCCTGTCGGTGCGGTTGCGCACCGCCTTGATGATCGGCGGGCCGAAGGTGATGTTGGGCACGTAATGCCCGTCCATCACGTCGAGATGGATCCAGTCGGCGCCCGCGGCGACCACCGCCTCGATCTCCTCGCCGAGCTTTGAAAAATCGGCCGACAGCACCGAGGGTGCGATGATGGTCCCGCTCATATTCAGATCTCCCGCGCGCTGTCGGGCACGCCCATGGTGAACACCCGGCTGGCCTTGAGGTCCTCGGCGGTGATCGTCGACAGGTCCGCCGCCGTCACCGGTCCGGTGGACGATGTGAACAGCCGGTTGGCCTGCCTCAGCCGCGCACGGTCGAGCGCATTGCGGATCGACCTTGCGTTGGCGAAATGCGGCTGCTGCCGCCTCAGCGCGATGTATTTCTGCATCATCGCATGCGCTTCATCGTCGAATGCGTAGTTCTGCTGCGTGAGCATGCCATCGGCGATCTGCATCAGCTCGCTTTCGCTGTAGTCCGGGAAATCGATGTGATGGGCGATGCGCGAGCGGAACCCTGGGTTGCTTTCGAAGAACTTGTCCATCCGGTCGGCGTAGCCGGCCAGGATCACCACTAGGTCCTCGCGGTTGTTCTCCATCACCTGCAGCAGGATCTCGATCGCCTCCTGGCCGTAGTCGCGCTCGTTGTCGGGCCGGTAGAGATAATAGGCCTCGTCGATGAACAGCACGCCGCCCATCGCCTTCTTGAGGATCTCCTTGGTCTTGGGCGCGGTGTGGCCGATATACTGGCCGACCAGATCGTCGCGCGTCACCGACACAAGATGGCCTTTGCGGACATAGCCGAGCCGGTGCAGGATATTGGCCATCCGCATCGCCACCGTGGTCTTGCCGGTGCCGGGATTGCCGGCGAAATTCATGTGCAAGGTCGGCGTGTCGTGGCTGAGCCCCATCGCCTTGCGCGCCCGCTCGACGATCAGCATCGCCGCAATTTCGCGCAGCCTGAGCTTCACTGGCTTGAGCCCGATCAGCTCGCGGTCGAGTTCGTCGAGTACCTCGGCGACGCCGGATTTCTCGTATTCCGCACGCAGGTCGATCGCGGTCGGCAAGGCTTCGGGCGCATCGGGCGCAATCGGGGTCGCGGTCTCGGCCATGGGGGTCCTCCGTCGGGAATTGGCCGCCCGTCCGGGATTGCGGACGGGCGGATGGGTGTCATGCCCGGGATCACCCGCGCGTCGTCACCCAGGAGTAGGTCTGGCTGCGGCCGCGCGTGTCGGTGCGGGTCATGGCGAGCTTCGGCTCCACCTTCGGCCGGTTGACGATGAAGCTCATCATCACCGTCTCGAAGCCGCGCGAGGAATCAAACGCGTTGATGCGGATGTAGCTGTCGCCGTTCGCCTTGCGGCAGTCGTCGAGCTCCATCATCGCGCCCTTCGGGTCCTTGAGGTCGAACATCGGGTGGCCCCACATGTCCCAGTAGGTGTTCCGCGGATGCGGGTCGTCGGTGAATTCGATGCCGACGGCCCAGCCGCGGCCGAGGCAATATTCGATCTGGGCCGAGATCTGTTCGTCGGTCAGGTCGGGCAGGAACGAAAAGCAGCCTTGGGTGATGCGCATGGTGTGGTCTCCTCAATCTCGCTCACATGGAGACCGACGGCGTCGGCGCGAAGTCCGATGTGTCGGTCGAGGTGTAGTTGAAGGTGATGTTGCCCCAGGTCTCGAGCGCGGCTTCGAGCGGCTTGCACCACCGGGCTGCGGCGCGCAGGATCTCGGGCCCCTCATTGGCGATGTCGCGGCCCTCGTTGCGGGCCAGAACCATGGCTTCGAGCGCGACCCGGTTGGCCGTGGCGCCTGCCTGGATGCCCATCGGGTGGCCGATGGTGCCGCCGCCGAACTGCAGCACCACGTCGTCGCCGAAGAGATCGAGCAACTGGTGCATCTGGCCGGCGTGGATGCCGCCGGAGGCCACCGGCATCACCTTCTTGATGTCGGCCCAGTCCTGGTCGAAGAAGATGCCGCGCTGCAGGTCCACGGTGTTGTGGGTCTCGCGGCAGACATTGTAGTAGCCCTGCACGGTGAGCGGATCACCCTCGAGCTTGCCCACGGCGGTGCCGCAATGCAGGTGGTCGACGCCGGCGAGCCGGAGCCACTTGGCGATGACGCGGAACGAGATGCCGTGGTTCTTCTGCCGCGTGTAGGTGCCGTGGCCGGCGCGGTGCATGTGCAGGATCATGTCGTTCTGCCGGCACCATTCCGAGATCGACTGGATCGCGGTCCAGCCGATGATAAGATCCACCATGACGATGACCGAGCCAAGCTCCTTGGCGAATTCGGCGCGGCGGTACATCTCTTCCATCGTGCCGGCGGTGATGTTGAGATAATGGCCCTTGATCTCGCCGGTTTCGGCGGTCGCCTTGTTGACCGCCTCCATGCAGTAGAGGAACCGGTCGCGCCAGTGCATGAAGGGCTGCGAGTTGATGTTCTCGTCGTCCTTCATGAAGTCGAGTCCGCCCTTCAGCCCCTCATAGACCACGCGGCCGTAGTTCTTGCCGCTGAGGCCGAGCTTGGGCTTGGTGGTGGCGCCGAGCAGCGGTTTGCCGAACTTGTCGAGCCGTTCGCGCTCGACGACGATGCCGGTGGGCGGTCCCTTGAAGGTCTTGCAGTAGGCGACCGGGAACCGCATGTCCTCGAGCCGCGCCGCCTTCAGCGGCTTGAACGAGAACACGTTGCCGATGATCGAGGCGGTGAGGTTGGCGATCGAGCCTTCCTCGAACAGGATCAGGTCATAGGCGACATAGCAGAAATACTGGCCCTCCTGGCCGGGCACCGGGTCGACCCGGTAGGCCTTGGCGCGGTACTGGTCGCAGGCTGTGAGCCGGTCGGTCCAGACCACGGTCCAGGTCGCCGTCGAGCTTTCGCCGGCCACCGCGGCCGCCGCCTCGATCGGGTCGACGCCTTCCTGCGGGGTGATCCGGAACAGGGCGATGAGGTCGGTGTCCTTGGGTTCGTAGTCGCCGTCCCAATAGCCCATCTGGGCGTATTTGAGCACGCCCGCCTTGTAGCGTTCCTTGCCCTTGATCTCGGTTTTTGCGTCCGTATTCATGGCGTTGACCTTTCTTTCTGAATCTCTGTGTCAGGAGCTTGAATCGGTTTCTCAGGCTGCCCGGGCTGTGGAGGTGCGCGGATCGAGCGCGCCGCTGGCGTAGCGGGCGGCCATGGCGTCCATGCCGATCACCTTGATCTTCGAGGCCTGCCCGGCGGTGCCGAAGGCTTCGAAGCGGGCGCGGCACAGATCGCGCATGGCGTCCATGGCGGGCTTCAGGAACTTGCGCGGATCGAACTCGCTTGCCTTGCCGGTGGCGACCTTGCGGAACTGTCCGGTCATCGCCATCCGGCAATCGGTGTCGATGTTGACCTTGCGCACGCCGTGGCGGATGCCGCGGACGATCTCCTCCACCGGAACCCCGAAGGTCTGCGGCATCTCGCCGCCGAACTCGTTGATGATGTCCTGCAGTTCCTGCGGCACCGACGACGAGCCGTGCATGACGAGGTGCGTGTTGGGGATCTTGCGGTGGATCGCCTCGATCACGCCCATGGCGAGAATGTCGCCATCGGGCTTGCGCGAGAACTTGTAGGCGCCGTGCGAGGTGCCGCAGGCGATCGCCAGCGCATCCACCTTGGTGCGGAGCACGAAATCGAGCGCCTGGTCGGGATCGGTGAGCAACTGGTCGTGCGACAGCTTGCCCTCGGCGCCGGAGCCGTCCTCGGCCTCCGCCTCGCCGGTTTCGAGCGAACCGAGCACGCCCAGCTCGCCTTCCACCGAGGCCCCGACCCAATGAGCCATCCGCGCCACCCGCTCGGTGATGGTGACGTTGTAGTCATAGGACGCCGGCGTCTTCATGTCGGCCTCGAGCGAGCCGTCCATCATCACCGAGGTGAAGCCGTGGCGGATGGCGCTCATGCAGGTGGCTTCGTTGTTGCCATGGTCCTGGTGCATGCAGATCGGATTGTCCGGATACATCTCCGTGAGCGCGTCGATCATCTTCGACAGCATGATGTCGCCGGCATAGGAGCGGGCGCCGCGCGAGGCCTGGATGATCACCGGCGCATCGCAGGCCTTGGCCGCCTCCATGATCGCGAGCCCCTGCTCCATGTTGTTGATGTTGAAGGCCGGCACGCCGTAGCCGTGATCGGCGGCGTGATCGAGAAGCTGTCTGAGTGTGATGCGGGCCATGGGAATCTCCTGTCAGGCTGACGGCGCGAGGTCGGGTGTCGGTTCGGGCAGCAGTTTGGCCAGTTCCTGGATCCAGACGGCTGCGGGGTCAGGCATTCCGCCCGGGACGGAAAAATAGTCGCCCAGCACGCTGAGCCGCATGGCGAAGGTGCGCGAGTGCCGCTGCGCTTCGGGATGGAACCGGACATTCTCCAGAAGCGTGATCGACCCGGCGGGTGTCGCGGCAAGGCCGGCTTCCGCGACGGGCCCGACGCAATTGCCGACGAAATGCACCGGCAACCCGGTCAGCACAGACAGCGGCTCGGCCAGATGGCGCAGCGACATCACCGGGTTCACGTCGCCTGCCGGATTGTCGTATCCGGCGATCACCGCGAGCCGCGCGCCGCGCGCGGCGAGTTCGCGGAGATGGGCGGCGAAGCTCTCGGTCCAGCCGAGGCTGAGGTCGGAGCGGACCAGCACGGTCCGTCCCTCGAGGTCACGGACGCGGCTCATGATCCTGCCCTCCCCGCGAGCGTCACCGCCAGGCCCGCGACACGGTCGGCGGTGATGTCGAAATGCTCGTAGAGTTCGGGCGCCGGCGCAGAGGCGCCGAAACCTTCCATCCCGACAAAGGCGCCGGTCTCTCCGATCCAGCGGTCCCATCCCATCCGCGCCGCGGCCTCGACGGCGATCCGCGGAGCGGTGCCGAGCACCTGGGTCCGGTAGGCCTCATCCTGCGCCGCGAACTTCTCCCAGCAGGGCATCGAGACGACCACCGCGCGCAGCCCGTGCTGCTCCAGGAGAAGCCCGGCCGCCTTGCGGGCGATCTCGACTTCCGAACCGGTGGCAAGCAGCGTCACGTCGCGCCCTCCCTTGGGCGCGTGCAGCACATAGGCGCCGCGCGCCGAGAGATTGTCGGCCGAACCGTTTTCGCGCAGCATCGGCAGGCCCTGGCGCGACAGCGCCAGCACGCTCGGCGTCGACCGGTCCCTGAGCGCCAGTTCCCAGCACTCCGCCGTCTCGATGATGTCGGCGGGGCGGTAGACATTGAGGTTCGGCGTGGCGCGCAGCATCGCCAGGTGCTCGACCGGCTGGTGCGTCGGCCCGTCCTCGCCGAGCCCGATGGAATCATGGGTCAGCACATAGACCACGCCCTGCTCCATCAGCGCCGAGAGCCGCATGCCGCCGCGGGCGTAATCGGAAAACACCAGGAACGTGCCACCATAGGGGATGAAGCCGCCATGCAGCGACAGCCCGTTCATCACCGCGGCCATGGCGTGCTCGCGGATGCCGTAGTGAACATAGCGGCCCTTGAAGCGCTTCGGCGCGATCGACGGGGTCTGGGACGTCTGGGTCAGGTTCGACCCGGTCAGGTCCGCCGAGCCGCCGATGGTGAGCGTGGTGGCGGCGTTGATCACCTCGAGCGCCATCTGCGAGGCCTGCCTTGTGGCCACCTTCGTGGCCTGCTCGCGATGCGTCTTGCGGAACGCAGCCAGCTTGCGGAACACCGTGTCCGGCACCTCGCCCGCCACCATCCGGTCGAAGGCTGCGGCATTGCGGGCCGCCGCATGGCGCTCCTGCCATTCCACGCGCGCAGCCCCGCCCCTTGCCGCCACCGCCTCCCAGGCCGACTTGATCGCGGCGGGAATGGTGAAGGGCTCATGCGGCCAGTCGAGTTCGGTGCGGGCGCGGGCGATCTCGTCCTTGCCCAGAGGCGCGCCATGGGTCTTGTGCGAGCCCTGCATCGTCGGCGCGCCCTTGCCGATGACGGTGCGGCAGGCGATCAGCGACGGCCTGGTGCTCTTGCGCGCCTTCGCGATGGCGGCGGCAATGGCCTCCGGGTCATGGCCATCGACCGACTGGACGTCCCAGCCCGCGGCCCTGAAGCGCATCGGCTGGTTCATCGAGGTCGACAGCGAGGTGGCGCCGTCGATGGAGATCTCGTTGTCGTCCCACAGCACGATCAGCTTCCTGAGCTTCAGATGCCCGGCGAGATCGATCGCCTCGTGGCTGATGCCTTCCTGCAGGCAGCCGTCGCCGGAGATCACATAGGTGTAGTGGTCGACGAGCTTGCGGCCGAAGCGCGCCGCCATCATTTCCTCGGCCAGCGCCATGCCGACGGCGGTGGTGATGCCCTGCCCCAGCGGCCCGGTGGTGGTCTCGACGCCCAGCGTGTGGCCGTATTCCGGGTGGCCCGGGGTCTTGGAGCCCAGTTGCCGGAAGTTCCTGAGCTGGTCGATCGTCAGGTCGGAATAGCCGAGCAGATGATGGATGGCGTAGATCAGCATCGAGCCGTGCCCGGCCGAGAGCACGAACCGGTCGCGGTCGGGCCAGGCGGGCATCGACGGGTCGATGTGGATGAACCGCTTGAACAGCACGGTGGCGACATCGGCCATGCCCATCGGCATGCCGGGATGGCCGGAATTGGCGGCCTGCACCGCATCCATGGCGAGAAAGCGGATGACGTTGGCCATGTCGCGTTCGCTGACCGCCTCCGAGGCGGCGATGGGTCGGGATATGGTCATGATGGCCTCCTCAGGACATGCGGCGCTTGCGCTCGACCAGCTTGTTGATCAGCGGCGTGAAGATGAGCTGCATGGCGAGATCGAGCTTGTCGCCCGGCACCACGATGGAATTGGCGCGCGACATGTAGCTGTTGGACATCATCGACAGCAGGTAGGGAAAATCGATGCCGCGCGGATTGGCGAAGCGGATCACCAGGATCGATTCCGCCGGCGTCGGGATCCAGCGCGCGACGAAGGGATTGGAGGTGTCGACGATCGGCACCCGCTGGAAATTGATGTCGGTGAGCGAGAACTGCGGGCAGATATAGTGCACATAGTCGGGCATGCGCCTGAGGATCGTGTCGGTGACGGCTTCGGTGGAATAGCCGCGGGCGGCCTTGTCGCGATGGATCTTCTGGATCCATTCGAGATTGATCACCGGCACCACGCCGATCTTGAGATCGCAATGCTTGGCGACATTGACCTCGTCGGTGACGACGCAGCCGTGCAGCCCTTCGTAGAACAGGACGTCCGTACCGCCGAACTCCTCCCACTCGGTGAAGGTGCCGGGCTCGGCGCCGTAGCAGGCGGCCTCGTCGGCGTCGTGGATGTAGTGGCGGGTCCGGCCCCTGCCGCGCCGGCCATATTCCTCGAACACGCTCTCCAGCATCTTCAGCTCATTGGCTTCGGAATTGAAATGGGTGAAGTCGCGGCCCAGCGCCTTCTCCTCGGCGATCTTCGCCTTCATCGTCTGCCGGTCGTACCGGTGGAAGGCGTCGCCCTCGATGAAGGAGGCCGTGACCCCTTCGCGGGCGAAGATCTTCTTGAAGGTCTGCTCGACGGTGGTGGTGCCCGCACCGGAAGAGCCGGTGATGGAAATGATGGGATATTTGGCTGACATGATGACTTAGACCCTGAAAAGACCGCGATGACCGAACAAAGGCGCGCGCTCGCTGATCATCTCGGGATCGACATGATAGCGGGCGACCCGCTCGACTTTTGACTTGGACCCGAAGATCAACGGCACCCGCTGGTGCAGGGTGACGGGCCTGATCTCGAGGATCCGGTTGATGGAATCGGTGGCGGCGCCATGCGCCTGCTCGACCAGGAAGGCGATCGGGTTGGCCTCGTAGACGAGCCGGATGCGGCCCGAGCCGTAGCCCTTGCGCTTGTCGGCCGGATACAGGAACACGCCGCCGCGGATGAGGATGCGGTAGCAGTCCGCCACCAGCGAGGCGATCCAGCGCATGTTGAAGTCCTTTTCGCGCGGGCCCTCGGCGCCGGCGAAACAGTCATCGATGTAGAGCCGCACCGGCTCTTCCCAATGGCGGTAGTTCGACACGTTGATGGCGAACTCGGAGGCATGCTGGGGGATGGAGACGGAATCATAGGCTTCGATGAAGTCGCCATACTTGCTCGAATGGATGAAGATCCGCGTGCCCAGGCCCACGGTCAGCACCAGCGCCAGTTGCGGCCCGTAGATGAAGAAGCCGGCGGCGAGCTGGGCCGTTCCCTGCTGCAGGAACGACTGCTCCGGATCGGATTTCGGGTCGCCGGTCACCGGCAGGATCGAGAAGATCGTGCCGATGGAGACATTGGTCTCGATGTTGGAGGATCCGTCCAGCGGATCGATCGCCAGCGCCAGCGGCTTCAGCGGATCGATCAGGATGGCGCCGGTGTTCTCTTCCGACCCGTACAGCGCCACGGGCACGTGGCGCATGGCCTCGAGGAAGATGCCGTCCGCCACCACGTCCAGGTCCTTCTGGATGTCGCCGTCGGTGTTTTCGCTGCCGCGCGAGGTGGCGAAGCCGGCATTGAGCGCGCCCTGGGTGGTGAGCTTGCGCACTTCCAGGGCCGCCTGCGCCAGCGCGCCGATGGTGGCCGAGATGGCCTCACTGTGCGGTTTCTGGGTGAATGAGCCCGATCGCAAAAAGGCAAGCAGCGATTGACCTGTCATGGATGCAGTCCTCCGTTGCAGCCAGGAGTAATCGTTTTGCGATGTTTGTAAATTTTAACTTATTGACAGACTTGATAAGTTTTTCTTACATAACTCATGCTCAACATCTCGCTGCGCCAGATGCGCACCCTTCTCGCGATCCAGAAGCACGGCAAGATCTCCGCCGCGGCGCGGGCGCTTGGCCTGACCTCTCCTGCGGTCACCCTGCAACTGCAGCAATTGGAGCAAGATCTTGGTTGCCAACTGTTTTTGCGCACCAAAACGGGGGCGCAGCCAACCGAAGTCGGCGACATCGCCATCCAGACCGCCCGCCGGATCCTGAGCGAGCTGGCCTCGTTCGAGGAGACCGTCCAGGCCCACAAGGGCATCGCCGCGGGCACGATCCGGCTCGGCGTGGTCTCCACCGGCAAATATTTCGCCCCGCGTCTGATTGCCGCATTCACCGCCGTGCATCCGGGCATCTCCATGACGCTGGTCGCGGCCAACCGGTCGGAGATCATCCAGAAGCTGCACGATCACGACATCGACGTCGCCCTGATGGGTCGCCCGCCGACCACCTTCAAGGTGCATGCGACCCTGTTCGGCGACCATCCGCTGGTCTTCATCGCCAGCCCCGACCATCCGCTGGTGGGCAGGCTCGACATCAGCCGGGAAGATCTGGCGGAACAGAAATTCATCGTCCGCGAAAAAGGCTCAGGCACCCGCTCCTCGTTCGAGTTCTTCATGTCGGGCACGCCGGGCGGCCTGCGCACCACGCCCACGGAAATGGATTCCAACGAGACCATCAAGCAGGCGGTGATCGCCGGGCTCGGCATCGCCTTCATCTCCGGCCATACGATCGAGCAGGAGTGCCTGAGCGGCAAGCTCGTCCTTCTCGATGTGGTGGAGACGCCGATCCGGCGGCAGTGGTTCTCGATCCGGCATTCGAGCCGCACCTCGACGCCGGCCCTGCAGGCGCTGGACGATTTCCTGAGGCTGCGCGGACCGAGCCTGCTGCCGGTGCTGTCCAAGCCCTACCCGGCCGCGCTGTTCCAATCCGCCATGACCGGCAACGCCGCGTTTCCGGATTAGCCGCAGCCCTCAGGCGACCTCGCTTCCCTCCGGGTCAGGCAATCGTCTCCGAACGTCCGGCCTGGCGTCCGGAAAAGATGCAGCCGCCGAGGAAACTGCCTTCCAGCGCATTGTAGCCGTGATAGCCGCCGCCGCCGAAGCCGCTGACTTCGCCCGCGGCGAACAATCCGGCGATCCGCTCGCCCGCTTCATTCATCACCTGGCCGTTGAGATCGGTCTCCAGCCCGCCCAGCGTCTTGCGGGTGATGATGTTGAGCTTGACCGCGATCAGCGGTCCGTTCTCGGGATCGAGCAGCCGGTGCGGCCTGGCCGTCCGCATCAGCCGGTCGCCGCGGTAGTTCCGCGCAGCAAGCACCGCCATCAATTGCGCGTCCTTGGTGAACGGGTTGTCGATCTGGCTGTCGCGGGCGACGATCTGCGCCCTGAGCCTTTCGGGATCGATGAGCCCGCCACCCTTCCGGTTCATGCCCTCGACCAGCTCCTCGAGCGTCGTGGCGACGATGAAATCCTCGCCATGCTTCTTGAACGCCTCGACCGCAGGCGTCGCCTGCCTGTTCAACAGCCGCTGCCGGATCACCTTGAGCCAGCTCCTGGCGGCGAAATCCGGGTTCTGCTCCGAGCCCGACAGCGCCACCTCCTTCTTGAGGATCTTCTGGGTCATCACGAACCAGGAATGATCGTGGCCGGTCGACAGGATCTCCCTGAGCGTCGACAGCGTGTCGAAGCCCGGCATGCAGGGCGGCCTGAGCCGGTTGCCGGTGGCGTCGAACCACATCGACGACGGCCCGGGCAGAATGCGGATGCCGTGATTGGGCCAGATCGGGTTCCAGTTCCTGACACCTTCGGTGTAGTGCCACATCCGGTCCGCATTGATCACCCGCCCGCCGGCGGCCTCGGTGATCGCGATCATCCGCCCGTCGACATGGGCCGGGACCCCGGAGAGCATCGACCGCGGCGGCTCCCCCAGCCGCTCGCGCGGCCAGGCCCTGCGCACCAGGTCGAGATTGCCGCCAATGCCGCCCGAGGTCACCAGCACGCTGGCCGCCCTGAGCTCGAAGTCCCCCGCGACCTCGCGGCTGGTGGACTGCCCGCGCTGCCTGGCGTCCGCGACGAGGATTTCGCCCGAAACGCCTTTGACCGCTCCGTTTTCGGTGATAATCCGCGAGCAGCGATGCCGGAACTTGAGTTCGATCCGGCCGGCCTTCGCATGGGCGCGGACGCGGCGCACGAAGGGCGCGATCGTGCCCGGGCCGACGCCCCAGGTCAGATGGAAGCGCGGCACCGAGTTGCCATGGCCATCGGCGAAGCCGCCGCCGCGCTCGGCCCAGCCGACCACGGGGAACCAGCGCATGCCCATTGCGTGGAGCCACGGCCGCATCTCGCCCGCAGCGAAATCGACATAGGCCTCGGCCCATTTGCGCGGCCAGAAATCCTCCTCGCGATCGAACTGCGCCGAGCCCATCCAGTCGTTGAGGGCGAGCGCGCGGCTGTCGCGGATACCCATCCTCCGCTGTTCGGGCGTGTCGACCAGGAACAGCCCGCCCAGCGACCAGAACGCCTGTCCGCCGAGGAAATTCTCGGGCTCCTGGTCGAGGATGATCACTTGTTTGCCCCGGTCGGCGAGTTCGGCGGCGGCCACCAGCCCCGCCAGCCCGCCGCCCACAATGATGACATCGCAGCTATCCATGGTCGTCTTCTCCTAAGCGGCGCTGACCTCAGCCGGGCCGAGCCTGCGGAACCAGAGGATCACCGGCGCCGAGACCACATACATCAGGATGCCGTAGACCGCCGCCGGCAGGGCATAGGGCGAGAAACCCGCCTCGTAGCCGCTGAGCATCGCCGCCACCGTGATGCCGAGGGTCGAATTCTGGATGCCGGTCTCCACCGAGATGGTCTTGACCTGCCCGTCCGGCAGGCCCGCAAGCCGGGCGACGCCATAGCCGAGCGCCAGCAGCACGACGATCAGGCAGATGAGCGCCGGCGCCAGCACCGGCAGGTTGGCCACGAACACGTCCCAGTTCGCCGCCAGCGCGACGACGACGATCAGCGCGAACAGCAGGTTGGCGACCTGCGCTACCACGGGCTCGATCCGTCCGGTCAGGTCTGGCGCGAGATGATGCAGCGTCAATCCGATCAGGATCGGAACGGTGGTGAGCAGGAACAGTTGCACCGCGATGCCGCCGATATCGACAGGCCCGGCCGCCTCTCCGCTGAAATAGCCGATCGACAGCGCCAAGAGCGGCGGCACCGTGATCATGCTGGCGAGGCTGATCACCGCCGTCAGCGACACCGACAGCGCCACGTCGCCGCGCGCCAGCCGGGCGAGGATATTGCTCGTCACCCCGCCCGGGCAGAAGGCCAGGATCATGAATCCGACCGCCAGTTCCGGCCCGATGCCGAACGCCAGCACCATGAGGAACGTGACCACCGGCAAAAGCAGCACCTGGTTGACCGCGCCGATGAAGAAGGCATAGGGCTCGCGGATCACCCGCAGAAAATCCGATGCCCTGAGGCCCAGGCCCAGCGAAAACATGATGAAAGCCAGCCCCAGGGGCAGCACGATCTCGACGACAAGTCCCATTTTTCCCTCCCGTGGCGCCGGCTCATTCTCCTCGACCGGCTTGATTCCCTCTCCGCCCCGCCGTTCTGCAGCGGTTTTTCAGCGACGGGACCACAAAAATCGGGTCTTGTCGACAGCCTCGTTGGCTGGCCTGGGCAACAGTACAGCCTTCCGCAGGCCGGCTGCGCGTAAGGCTCGCCGGATGACGCAACGTCAGCTTGGGGAATGCGAGGGGCCGGCCGCCCGGCCGCCTTCAGAAGCTCTTGATCACCTGGTTGACGGCGAACGCCGCCTGGTAGAACCCGGCCTTGAGCGCGCGCGCGGATTCCTGCCGGACATCCGTGACCGGCATCAGCAGGTCCGCCTCCTTGCCGCCCGCAAGCAGTTCGGCCATGGCCTTGCCGAACACTGTTCCGGGCGCGATGCCGCGGCCGTTGTAGCCGATCGGCGTGTAGAGCCCCTCGGCCAGCCGGTGGATCCGCGGCAGGTGATCGCCGGTCATGGCGATCTGGCCATGCCACGCGGTCTCGAACTCGACCGGGCCGAGCTCGGGAAACAGCCGCCGGAGCTGCCGCGCCGCCCAGCGTTCCGACAGCCCCTTGGCCCCGCCGATCGCAGCCCCCATCGAGCCGATGATCAGCCGGTCGGCGGCGTCGCGCCGCAGCGACAGCATGATCTGGCCGGTGTCCCAGATGCCTTGCCGCTCAGGCAGGATCCGGGCGATCCGCGCCCCCAGCGGCTGAGTGGCGACCTGGAAGAAGTGGATCGGAACGAAACTCTGCTTGAGGCCCGGCCAGAGCCCGTCGGAATAGGCGTTGGTCGCGAGAATCACCGACTTCGCCGTGACCCGGCCCTGGTCCGTCTCGAGCACCCATCCCCCCGGCTGCTTGGAGAGTTTGGTCACGGCCACGCCGGTGTGAATGCGAGCGCCGGCCGCCTTGGCCGCGCGCGCCAGGCCGCGCACATAACCCATCGGGTTCACCGTTCCCGCCCGCGCATCGAGCAGCCCGCCATGGAAGGCATCGCTGCCGATCTTCTCGGCGGTTTCCTGCCGCGACAGCAGCCTGACCGGCGCGCCGAGCCGCTCCCATTCCTCGGCCCTGCGCCTGAGGTCCGCGAGCCCGCTCTCGGAATGGGCGGCGTGAATGGTGCCGCTGCGCGTCAGTTCGCAGCGGATCTGGTGCCGCTCGATCAGCGACATGACATAGCTCGGGCCGTCGCCCAGAATGTCGACCAGCCGCGCGCCGCGTTCGCCGCCGAGCTTGGCGCGCACGTCCTGCGGCGGCAGCCACAGGCCGGCATTGAGCAGTCCGACATTGCGTCCCGAGCCGCCATAGCCGATCTGCCGGGCCTCGAGCACGCAGCAGTCGAGCCCCCGCTCGGCCGCATGCAGCGCGGTCGACAGCCCCGTATAGCCGCCGCCGACAATGGCGACGTCGACGCTCATGTCGGCTGTCATCGGCGAATGGAGATCAGGTTCCTGCGAGGTGTCATCCCACAAGGAAAGCGTCGACGGGCCAGACATTGCTTGAACTTCCTTCACTGAGAACGTCGCCGGTGCGCCGGTTTGCCACCGGAAGCGACTCGGGGAGTGTTGAACCAAGCGCCGCGCCGCGTCAATCGGGCAACGGAACCGGCGCCTGATCGTGCCACTGCCGGCAGGCGCGGCGGCGACGGACCTGTGTCAGACCATCTCGATGTCTTCCTCGATCTTCCACTGCACCTTTCCGGCGTCGAGGAAATCGATGGAATGGACCACGGTGCTGTCGGGCCTGAGGAAGCAGACATTGTAGTTCGGCGCCAGGTCTCCATGGCCCATCCGGTTGATCTGGCCCGAGAAATCCGGCCAGCAGGCATGATTGGTCGACCGCGGCGCAGAATAGGGAATGCCGGCCACGGCGCCGCTGAGCGTATAATGGCAGTGGCCAAAGAACAGATGCGCCACGGTGTCGCGGTACTCTTTCAGCAGCGCCTGCAGCTCGCGCTCGTTGAAGATGCCGATCACATCGGCATTGGCGACGTTCACCCGGACCGGGTTGTGGTGCATGAACAGATAGGCCCGCTGCCCCCCGGCCCGCGCCCCGTCGAGCACCCTTCTGAGCCAGGCCATCCGGCTTTCGCAATAGAGCCCGCCGTGGCGGCCCGCATCGACCGTATCCATGTAGACGAACAGCCCCGCCGGCGTTTCCTCGGTCCACTGGATGAAGCCGGACTCGTCGCGGCTGGCGCTCCCGAACACCGAGGCGAAGGTCTCGCGGTCGTCATGGTTGCCGATCAGCAATCGCGGCTCGAGCCTGCCCTTGAGCGGGCTCGCTTCGAGGATCGCCGCAAGCGCACGGTAGCTCTCCTCCCGGCCGTGATGGGTCAGGTCGCCGGTGATCACCACCTTGTCCGCATCCTGGTCATGGGCCTCGACATAGGCCAGGCATGACCGGAAATTGGCGACCGGGTCGAGCCCGAGGATCGGTTCGGGATTGATGTGGATGTCGGAAATATGGACGAGCTTCATGACGGTTTCCTTTGCGGCCCCGGCTTGCCTATCCGGAAATCATTGCTTCCCGGTGACAGTTGTCCGGGACGGCGGCCTGGGACTGGTTCGGTCATGATGATCCAACAAGCGCGCCCGGTTCAAGCCTCGCTGACGGCTTGTCACCACATGATCGCCGGCGCGCGCCGCCCGTCGATGAAAACGGCAGCGCCGCGCGACCGGTCGGCCGCGCGGCGCTGAGCTTCAGGTCCGGCGTAAGGATCAGAGCATGTCGAGATTGATGCCGACGGTGATAGCGCCGATGGCCTGGCCCGTCTCCGGATCGGTGATGGTGATGCTGGCCTGCGACTGCAGGGCTTGCGTTGATTCGTCGGTCTCGACGCCATCGACGAACACCGTGCCCGGGCCGGCGCTGAAGGTCTTCTGCCATTTGGCTTCGTCGCCCTGCCAGTAATCGGACGTCACGTCGCTCTGGCCGACATTGAGGCCCTTGGCGTCCATCACGAACATTTCGGTGATCATGCCCTGGCTCGCGTCCTTCTTCGCCATCAGGAATTTCGACAGTTCGCGGCCGAGAACCTCGTCGACCATGGGTCGGGCGGTGGCGGTCGCCTGGGCGCGCCATTCCTTGTCGAGCTTGTCGATCCCCGCCTCGTCCAGGCCCGCCGTCGTGGCGTTCTGCTCCTTGATGGCGGCGATCACCACCGGGTCGGTGAGCCAGGTCTCGACATTCTTGCTGATGAACTCCTTGACGGGCGCCACATGCGCATCCTGCGCCAGGGCGGTCATCGGAGCGAAAAGGGAAATCCCGGCGACAAGCAGGGTCGACATTGAAAGCTTGGTCTTCATGAAGATGGTCTCCTTGGTTGGTTCGGCGCTCGGCCTGTATGGGCCGTTCCGGTGTGGCATGCGGATTTAGAATTCTTCCCAACTGTCGGCGCCGGGAGCCAGCGCGGCGTTGCCGCGGGTCTGGTACCGTGGCGCTGCGGCGCTCCTGGGCGGCTGGGCGGACCCTTGGACCGGGGCCGCCGCGCGGATCGGCTGTGCCAACCCGGTCAGCCTGAACGACTTGACCACGTCCGCCAGCCGTTCGCATTCCCCCGACAGTTTCTGCGACGACAGGTTGCTGTCCTGGACCATGGCCGCGTTCTTCTGGGTCATGGTGTCCATCTCGTTGATCGCGGTGTTGATCTGCGACAGGCCGGTTGCCTGTTCGCGCGCGGCCGTCGAGATCGCGCCAATCTTCTGGGCGACTTCGCTGATCTGGTGTTCGATCTGCTCCATCGACGCGCCGGTCCTGTTGACCAGGTCGACGCCGCTGCTCACCTGCGCGCCGCTTTTCTCGATCAGATCCTTGATTTCCTTGGCGGCCGTCGCCGACCGGCCGGCCAGGTCCCTCACTTCCTGGGCAACCACCGCAAAGCCCTTTCCGGCTTCCCCGGCGCGCGCGGCCTCGACCCCGGCATTGAGCGCCAGCAGGTTGGTCTGGAAGGCGATATCGTCGATGACCTTGAGGATCTGGGCGATGCGGGAAGAGGACTCCTCGATCTGGCTCATGGCGGTGATCGCCGACCTAACGATCCCTGACGACGAGGCGGCCGCATCGCGGGTCGATCCGACAAGGTTGCCGGCCTCGGTCGCCTGCACCGACGACGCCTTCACGGTGGCGGTGATCTCGTCGAGCGCCGCGGCGGTCTGCTCAAGCGCCGCCGCCTGCTGTTCGGTCCGGCGGGCGAGTTCGTCGGTCGATGCGCCGAGGCTGCCGGAGGCCTGGCGGACGGCCTGCTGCGCACTGTCGATGGTGCCGACAGTCGCCTCGAGCGCCGACAGCGCGCGGTTGAAATTCTCCTGAAGGGCGGTGAATTCCCCGCCGAGGTCGGGAACCCGGGCGGTCAGATCGCCGGCGGCCAGCCGTTCGAGCGCGGCGCCCAGTTCGTCGACCACCTTGCGCTGCGTCCGGGCGCTGCGCTCGGCTTCGCTCATGTTGGCCTGGCGCTCGGCATCGATCTGCTCGCGCTGCCGGGCCATGTCCGCGTCGGCCTGAAGCTTGAGTTGCGAGGCATGGCAGAACTCGGCCAGCGCCCGCGCGACGACGCCGATCTCGTCGCCCTTGTCGGCATGCGGGATCGGGCTTGTCGTGTCTCCCGCCTGCAGCGCGCCGATGCGCTCGTTGACCTGGGCCAGCGGCCGGCCGACGAACCGGCGCATTGCCAGCAGCAGCACCGCCACTGACAGGATCAGCACCACGATCTGCGACGCCATCGCCTTGAGCGCGAAATCGCGGGCCGACATGGCGATGTCGGCGGTCGACCAGACGGTCTTGATGTGTCCCGCCGAAACGCCGTCCTTGTCCGCGGGCAGCGGCGCGACGATCACCACGGAGCCTTCGGCCTGGGTGAAGGAGGGTTCGGTCGCCTGGTCCGGCTTGGCCGACAGCACAGCGGCAAGGTCCGCATCCGGCGTGTCGGACCGGGTCCAGAGGTCGACCTGGTCGCCGGCCTGGTTGAAGGCGGAAAAGCCGGTCAGGGCCAGCTTGGGATCGTCCTGGAAGATCTGGTAGGCCGAGCGGATGGCTTCGGTCTTGCCCCATTTCACTCCGCCCGCGGCCTGGGCGCCGATCTGGGCGGTGTCCTTGAGCCAGTTACGCTCCGCGGTTTCCATCTGGCTCGCGCCCGACATCTGCGAAATGGCGAAACTCGTCACCACAAGGCCAAGCAGATTGACCATGATGACAGTAATCGCGATTTTCTTGGTAATGCTGCGCGTCGATCCCGCGCTTTTGACGTCCGCTTCAGTCCTGGAATGCACCCTCATACTCGCCCCTTGCCCCTTGCATCAGCCGCCTCCCCCTCGGTTGCAATCATTGCGGGCCATCCGGCGTCATGCCGGACCTTGGCTAGTCTTCCTCAGTCTGAGTGTGGGCGGTTTTAGTTTAGCAAGACTTAATGTGGGTGGTGCGAGAATTGACCCATTACATCGACAGCCCGGAAACCCATTCGTTCGGCGGCAAGGAGGGCTCCGGGCCAGCCGGCAAGACCGCCGCGCGAAAGATTGTCGCGCGCGGTTGTTTGTGACAGCCGCGCTCCCTAGGATTTTAGGGCAAACCTGTAAGTACCAGTCAGGAGGCGTGAATGCCGCAGAACAAGAAGATCAGGAAAGTCTACGACGCGCTGATCGAAGGCGCCTATCTCGGCCTGTCGGACACCGATCTGCATGACTATGTCTTCAAGCAGTGTCCCAAGGCCACCAGCAAGCGCCTGGTGCGCGCCTCGCTGCTGGCGCTGAGCGACCCGAAGGTCGAGGACCGCAACGTTCTCAATGTGATCTACGCGCTCGCGATCAAGCACCGTCTCGATGGCGGGCCGGATACCGACGAGGACGATGACTGAGCCCGTGGCGGTTTCCCAGCGTGGCAGAGGTCCCGGACTTATGATCGGTCACGCCAGCGAGCGGCCTATATAGGCGATCAGCGCCGCGCCTGCCGTCTCCACCGGGCCGGAATTGTCGATGACGAGGTCTGGCTCGACAGGGGAGGTCAAGGAAGCGGCGCGCGCGAGCCGCGCCTCGATCTCCGGAGCGCTTTCCCTGCCCCGCCTCTCGAGCCTCTGCGCCAGGATGCCGGCATCGACCTTGATCTCGACGGCCCGGGCGCTCGGGAACACCTGGCGGATGACGCCCCATGCCCCTCTCGATCCGTTGACCACCGCGACCTTGCCCGCGGCCAGATGCGCCTCGATGTCCCGCGGCAGGCCGTAGCGCAGGCCGTTGGCGGCCCAGGTCAGGGCGAACCGGCCCTCGTCCAGGGCGGCGTCGAACTCCTCGTCCGACATCGCCACATGATCCTCGCTGCCCGCTTCCGCCGACCGCGTGATCACCCTGCGGACGAACATCAGCTCCGGGCGCGCCGCGAATTCGGCGCGCGCGCGGCCGATCAGCGTGTCCTTGCCCGATCCGCTGGGTCCGAGCAGCACGATCAGCCGCCCCGGGGCGGCCTCTGTCCCGCTTGCGCGGTCGCTGACACCCGGCATCAGGCCACCCGTTCGCCTTGCCGCCAGACCGAGCGGACGATCGGCACCCCGGTGTCGCGGCGGACCCGCACGAGGTCGGCGCGCTTGCCCGGCGTCAGGCTGCCGCGGTCGTCGAGCCCGACGGTCTTGGCCGGCGTCGCCGTCACCAGCCGGATCGCCGAGGCCAGATCGAGGCCGTCGATCTCGTCGGCCAGCACGAACGGCGCCTGGATCAGGCTGAACGGCACGTAATCGGAGGACAGCACGTCGAGCACGCCGGCGCGGGCGAGATCGGTGGCGGCGATGTTGCCCGAATGCGAGCCGCCGCGCACCACGTTGGGCGCGCCCATCAGCACGCTCATGCCGGCCTTGTGCGACGCCTGCGCCGCCTCGATGGAGGTGGGGAATTCGGCCAGCTTGACGCCGAAGCCGACCGCCTCGGCGACATGGTCGAGCGTCGCGTCGTCATGGCTGGCCACGGTGATGCCGCGCTCGGCGCAGGCGCTGGCGAGCGCCTTGCGGTGCTGGTCGGAATAGCGTTTCGACGCCTCCTGCCGCCGGGTCACGAAATGGGCGAAGGCTTCGTCCGACAATCCGCGCTTGGTCTTGTAGTAGAGCGTGTACTGCTCCATCGTCTGGAACTGACGCTGGCCGGGCGCATGGTCCATCAGCGAGGCGAGGCGCACCTGGCTGTCGGTCAGGAAATCGGCGAAATGCTCGAGCACGTCCGAGGCCGAGACCTCGCAGCGCAGGTGAATGAGGTGATCGGCGCGCAGCCGGTTCTCCGCCCGCGCCTCCGAAAGCGCGTCGGCGATGGCGCGCATCTCGCCATTGCGGAAGCCGTCGTCCTCGTCCGAACCGAGCCGCAGGCAGTCGAACACGGTGGTGATCCCGGACGCGGCGATCTGCGCGTCATGCGACTGGATCGCGGAAATGGCATTCCAGCGCACGCCCGGGCGCGGCGAATAATGCGATTCGAGATGGTCGGTGTGCAGCTCCACCAGGCCGGGAATGATGAAGTCCCCGTCCATGTCCACACCGGTTGCCGAAACGCCTTCGCCAATCTCGGCGATGATCCCGTCCTTGAAAACAAGGCTGCCCGAAATCACCCGGTCTTCAAGAACGAGGCGGGCATTGGTCAGAACTGTCTCGGTGGTCATTCAAGCGGTCTTTCTCTGCTGTCCCGGCGCGAGCGGCGTCCGGCTGTGAATTCTGAACGGCGCGCCCGGCTCGGGTTCGACAAACAGGGTGAGCGCGTCGATCAGGATCGGCTGCCCGGTCACCGGGGCGAAATGCTCGCAGGCCGCGGCGAGGATCCGTTCGCGGTCCTTGTCCGGCAGGCGGCTCGTCAGCGTCATGTGGAACCGGAAGCAGTCGAACACGTAAGGATAGCCCCAGCGCATCAGGTTGCGCAATTCGCTGAGCGAGAGCTGTTCGGGGTTGCGCCGTTCGATGTCGCGCTCCGACAGCTCCGCCCGCAGGCCGTCGAAGGCGGTGACCACCTCGCCGGCAAAGCCGTTGAGCTCGCGCACGTCGCCCACCGGCAGCAGCGCCAGGAAGCCGTCGATGGTGCCGGCTCTCAGCCCGTCGAGATGGAAGGACGGCCGCTCGGCGCAGAACGCCTCGATGGCCTTGACCAGATCCTGTTCGCTCACACCCTCGGCCAGACTGAACGGCGCCTTGAGCGTGGCGTGGAACCCGTAGCGCCGCGCCGGCCCGGTCAGCCCGGCCAGTTCGTCTGCGCCCAGCGCATCCAGCGCCGGCCGCGGCACCGGCCTGCCGGTCTGGGCGTCGCGTCCGATCCAGCTCGCGGCAAGGTCGGCAAGGGCCGAGACGGGGTCGGGTGCAAAGTAGATCGCGTATCTCATGGGTGTCCCGTTCGTCCGATCAGACGGCTCCTGAGCCAGCCCGACAGCGTGTCCATTGCCATCACCATCAGGACGATCAGGACGATGTAGTAACTCACCTCTTCCCAGTCCTTCTGGGTGGCGATCGCCTGGGTCAGCAACAGTCCGATGCCGCCGCCGACGATCGCGCCGATCACGGTGGCGGAGCGTGTGTTTGATTCCAGATAATACAGGACCTGGCTCAAAAACACAGGCGTGACCTGCGGAATGACGCCGAAACGCGCCTGCTGGATGCGCGAGGCTCCGGTCGACTGCACCCCCTCCACCTGCCTGGCGTCGATGTTTTCGAGCGCCTCCGAGAAGGTCTTGCCGAAGGTGCCGGTGTCGGTGAGCAGGATCGCCAGCGCCCCCGTCATCGGCCCCGGCCCGAAGGCGCGCGACAGGATGATGGTCCAGATCAGCCCATCCACCCCGCGCAGGAAATCGAAGACGCGGCGCAGCGTGAACAGGATCGGCCGCGACGGGGTGAAGTTGGTGGCGGCGAAGAACGCCAGCGGCAGGGCGATGACGGCGGCGCCCATGGTGCCGAGGAACGCCATCAGCACGGTCTCGAACAGGGCCCAGGCCACGTCGCCGTGCCGCCACATCGCATTGGTCCAGAAATCATGGACCATTGCGGAGATATTGGTCCGGTCCGGATCGACCCGCTCGCCGACCGTGGCGAGCCGGACCAGTTCGACAAAGGACTTGCCGTAGAACGGGCTGTCGAGGGTGAAGAAGAACAGCTCCCACCCGGCCTGGTACTTGAACACCTCGGTGCGGTTGCGCGTGTAGCTGAAGCGCCCTTCCGGGGTCGTCACCGAAACGCGCGTGTCCGACGGGTTGATCCAGTCCGGAACCGGACCGTCGGGCAGTACCAGGCGCAGCTTGCCGTCATGCGGCGAGACGTCGATCACCCCGTAGCCGGGCACGGTGTAGCGGGCGCCGTCGCCGTCGAAGATGACTTCGTGCCCGCCGTCGAGGTCGATCCGCGTCACGCCGTCGGCCATCGTCACCCAGTCGGGCAGCATGCCCTGCGGATAGGTCCCCTTGTTCTCGCCCTCGATGGCGACCGTCACCTCGTCGGTACGGTTGTCGCGGGTGACATGGGTCTTGTGCGACCAGAAATCCGAGAGCAGGATCGCCGCGTTGTCGAGCCGCGCGCGCGACGCGATGCCGGGAATGTCGAAGGCGAAGAACACATAGGCCAGATAAACCAGGATCAGCGCGGGCACGCCGAAGGCCAGCATCTGCTTGCGGCTGAAGCCCTTGAGAACGGCGAGCCTGAGATCGGCGGGAGAAATCGTGCCCGTGTCGGTGGCGCTCATGTCAGTGTCCCCTGATCAGGCGGTTGCGGTAATGGCTCGACAACTGATCGAAGAACACGATGGTGATGAACAGAAGGATGAAGATCGCCACCACCTGGTCGTACCGCCCCTGCCCCCACTGCATGGCAAGCCTCAAGTCGTGGCCGATGCCGCCCGAGCCGACGAAGCCGAGAATGGCCGACGCCCGGATGTTGATCTCGAAGCGCAACAGCCCGTAGGACAGCCAGTTGGGCGCCACCTGCGGGATCACCCCGAGCCACATTTTCTGGATCCAGCTCGCGCCCACCGAGGACAGGCCCTCGACTGGCTTGAGATCGGCGTTCTCCGCCACTTCCGAAAACAGCTTGCCCAGCGCGCCGGCGGTATGGAAGGCAATGGCGATCATCGCCGGAACCGGACCGCCGCCGAGAATGAAGATCAGCACCAGGGCGATGACGATTTCCGGGATCGCCCGCATCCCGTCCATCATCCGGCGGAACACCGGGATCAGCCGCGGCCAGCGGGCCAAGCCCCGGGTCGAGAGCAGCGCCAGGACCACGGCGAAGAGGGCGCCGATCAGCGTCGAGACGGCGGCGATGTTGAGCGTTTCGATCAGCGAGGGCAGGAATTCGACGAGAAGTGCCGGGATCAGCGCCGCCTTCTCGATGCCCTCGGCCAGCACTTCGGAGGGAAATTCGAAGATCTGCGAGATGCCGTTCCAGAACCCGCCGGCATTGCGCGCATCGGCGAGGCGGAAGCCCGAGACCATCATCGCGATGAAGATGACCACCAGGATGCCGCCATACATCTGCTTGCGCCGCGCCAGCGCCAGGTAGTTATCGCGGATGGCGATCGATGCGGCAGTGCCGCCCTGGAATGTCGTGCTGTCGCTCATCGGCGGGGAGTCCTTCGAAATAAAGGCGGGGAGCC
>NZ_JRJG01000032.1 GCF_000759435.1 Hoeflea sp. BAL378 | reverse complement strand
GCCGCGATGAGCTGGATATTGGCGGGATAGCTCACCCGGTGGTTGGCGCGCGCGATCACGCTCTCGCCGTTTTCGAGCGGCTGCCTCAATGAATCGAGCACCTGCGGCGTGAATTCGGGAAATTCGTCCAGGAACAGGATGCCGTTATGCGCCAGCGACACTTCGCCCGGCCGCGCGCGCAGGCCGCCGCCCACCATCGCCGCCATCGAGGCCGAATGATGCGGCGCCCGGAACGGCCGCCGGTCCGACAGCTTGCCGCCGGCGAGCTGGCCGGCGATGGAATGGATCATCGAGACTTCCAGCAGTTCCGGCGCCGACAGCGGCGGTAGGATCGAGGGCAGCCTCGCCGCCAGCATCGATTTGCCCGAGCCGGGCGGGCCCACCATGATCAGGTTGTGCCCGCCGGCGGCGGCCACCTCGAGCGCCCGCTTGGCGGTTTCCTGGCCCTTGATGTCGGAGAGGTCGGGCAGGTTGGCGGGCTCCGCCCGGATGGCGGGCTTAGGCCGCGCCAGCACCTGGGTTCCGCGGAAATGATTGGCGATGGAAATCAGCGAGCGCGGCGCGATGATGTCGATCTCCTCGCCGGCCCAGGCCGCCTCCGGGCCGCTGGCCTGCGGGCAGATCAGCCCCTTGCCGAGCGCGTTGGCGCCGATGGCCGCGGGCAGCGCGCCTGCGACCGAGGCGATGGTGCCATCGAGCGAGAGCTCGCCCAGCACCACATAGCCGTCGAGCGCGTCGCCCGGGATGGCGCCGAGCGCCGCCATCAGCCCGAGCGCGATCGGCAGGTCGAAATGGCTGCCCTCCTTGGGCAGGTCCGCCGGCGCCAGGTTGACGGTGACCTTTTTTGCCGGCAGCGACAGGCCGGAGGCGTGCAGCGCCGCCTGCACCCGTTCGCGGCTTTCGGCCACCGCCTTGTCGGGCAGGCCGACGATGTGCATGCCCACCTTGCCCGGCGCGATCATCACTTGGACGTCGACCGGCACCGCCTCGATGCCCTGGAACGAAACCGTACTCACCCGCGCAACCATGTTTCCGGCCCCCTGATGTGGCTGACGCACCGCGCCGGGCTTGGAGAAGCTTCCCGTTATGCGCGATCCGGGTTGAATTGAAGCACGGTATGCGGAGCAAAACAAGAACAATATGGCAACAATTGCACTTTTTAAGGGAGCCAGGTTGTGCCGGGTTGTGGCGGTGGAACAGACGCGCGCTGTTATGCAATTCGGCACTTGAAGGGGCTTGGTTGCGGCCTTTCGTCAGGATGACCGAGAAGTATGAACTATTATCACTTTGTGCTATGAACAGGGACCAACGAGGAGAGATAGCCAGGATGACACGCGCCAAAAAATCCTTTGTGGTCGGCGACAGATATGAGCAGTTTATCGCCCGTCAGGTTGAAGAAGGCCGGTTTAACAACGCCAGCGAGGTGATACGGGCTGGCCTTCGCATGCTGGAAGATTATGAGACCCGACTGGGCGCCTTGCGGCAGGAGATTGCCAAGGGGGACAGCGACATCGAGGCGGGACGCGTCACCCCTTACGCCGGTGCGGACGATCTGTTCCAAGACATTATCAAGGATCCAGGCCGATAAGGTGAAAAAGACCCTTGTCCTTACCGACGCCGCCAGAAGCGACCTGCGCGGAATCCGCCAGTACATTGCGCAGGACAGCCCCCAGCAGGCCTTGATCTTCGTGGCGGACATCGCCGCGAAAATCGCATGGATTGCCGAGGTGGGCTTTGCGGGCTCGAGCCGCGACCATGTCAGCGAGGGCTTGCGGGCTTTTCCGTACCGCAGGCGCTGCATCTATTACCGCATTTTTGACGACCGTGTGGTGATTGTACGGGTCTTGCACGGGGCGCAGGACATCGAGAAGCAGGATTTTCAATAGCCTATAAACAGCTTTTCGCAGTCTCCATTGCAGAAAAGGAGCCCTGCTCTCCGAACTGACCGCCGAAAGTTGCCCATCAACTTCGGGGGTCAGTTCGCGGGAGGGAAAGGTCTCTTCATGCGAGCGTCCGCCTGTACAGGTGGGGCGAACGAGGACGCGGCCGCACGGCGCGGTGCTGGCGCTTCAGTCCGACCTGACGCCTCAGACGCGCTTGGATTCCACCGCGTCCCAGAACAGGCTGGCGATGTCGGCGCCGCCGAAATTGCGGATCTCGCGGATGCCGGTGGGCGAGGTCACGTTGATCTCGGTCATCTTGTCGCCGATGATGTCGATGCCGACCAGGACGAAGCCGCGGGCTTTCAGCGACGGGCCGATGCGGGCGCAGATCTCCTGTTCGCGCGCGGTCAGTTCCGAATGCTCGGCGCGGCCGCCGACATGCATGTTCGAGCGCGAATCATGCTCCGCCGGCACCCGGTTGATGGCGCCCACCGGCTCGCCGTCGATCAGGATGATGCGCTTGTCGCCAGCCCTGACCGAGGACAGGTATTCCTGGGCGATGAACGGCTCGCGGTACATCTGCGCGAACATTTCGAGCAGCGACGACATGTTGCGGTCGTCGGGCTTGACGTGGAACACGCCGGCGCCGCCATTGCCGTAGAGCGGCTTGAGGATCATGTCGCCGACTTCGGCGCGGAAGGCGTTGATGGTCGCCGGATCGCGGGAGATCAGCGTCCTGGGCATCAGGTCGGGAAACTCGGTGACGAAGATCTTCTCGGGCGAATTGCGCACCCAGGCCGGATCGTTGACCACCAACGTCTTCGGGTGCACCCGCTCGAGCAGATGGGTCGAGGTGATGTAGGCCATGTCGAAGGGCGGGTCCTGCCTCAGCAGCACCACGTCCATGTCCGCAAGCTTGATCTTTTCCCGCGGCCCGAGCTCGAAATGGTCGCCCTCGACATCCCTGAGGATCATCGGCTCGGCCACCGCCTCGATCTCGCCGTCGCGCATCGACAACTGGTCGGGCGTGTAGTGGAACAGCCTGTAGCCCCGCGCCTGCGCCTCAAGCGACATGGCGAAGGTGGAATCTCCGGCAATCCTGATCGACCTCACATGGTCCATCTGGACCGCGACATTCCGGATCTTGCGCATGGGTAGGGTGCTCCGCCAATCTGAGGATCTCACATAGGATGTCGGCGGGGGGGATTGCAACGGGGCGCGCGCGGATTTGCCACGGAACGATCGGACGGACGAAAGGCGCCGCCGTCCGGCGCCTCCCTGTCCGCCCGCTCGGACTCGCGCAGACCCGCGCCGCCGCCTAGTCCACCACCCAGGTGGCGATCGGCGGATAGAACAGGATGATGCCGAGCACCACCAGTTGCAGCGCGATGAACGGCAGCAGCGCGGTGTAGATGTGCTTGAGCGTGATCTCCTTCGGCGCCACGCTCTTGAGATAGAAGGCGGCGGGGCCGAAGGGCGGCGTCAGATAGGACACCTGCATGTTGACGGCAAACAGGATGCCGAACCAGATCGGATCGTAGCCGAGCTTCACGACGATGGGCACGAAGATCGGCAGGGTCAGGAGCGCGATGCCGATCCAGTCGAGGAACATGCCCAGCACCAGCAGGATCAGCATCATCACCATGATGATCACCACCGGCGGGGCGTCGATCCCGAGGATCGAATCGGCGACGAACCGGTTGCCGCCCATCAGGTTGTAGACCCCCACCAGCACCGCCGCGGCGATGCCGATCCAGATGATCATGCCGCAGGTCTCGAGCGTGTGCACCAGGCTGTTCTCGAGCATCTTGATCGACAATTCGCGCCTGAGCAGCGCCACCACCAGCACGGCGGATACCCCGAGCGCCGCCGCCTCGGTGATCGAGGCGATGCCGCCATAGATCGAGCCCAACACGGCGGCCACGATGAACAGCGGCGCGATGATCGACCGGATGGCGCTCAGGAAGGATTCCGACGACAGTTCCTCCCGCGACATCGGCGGCCCGAGCTGCGGATTGCGCATGCAGATGATGAGCACGTAGCCCACATAGAACGCCAGCAGCAGCAGCGCCGGGGTGATGGCCGCCACGAACAGGTCGGCGATCGACACGCTGGCCACCAGGCCATAGATGATCAGCACGATCGAAGGCGGCATCATCGTGCCGAGCGATCCGCCGGCGCAGACGACGCCGATCGACAGGTTCCGGTCATAGCCGAGCCGCAGCATGTGCGGCAGCGCCAGGATGCCCAGCAGCACGATCTCGCCGCCGATCACGCCCGACATCGCCGCCATCAGAATGGCGACGATCAGCGTCTGCACCGCCACGCCGCCCGGCAACCGCCCGGCCAGCACGCGCATGCCGTTGAACAGGTCCTTGGCGATGCCCGAGCGGTCGAGCAGCGCCGCCATCAGGATGAACATCGGGATGGCGACCAGCGAATATTCGGTGATGAAGCCGAAGATACGGGCGGTGACGAGAGGCAGGGCATTGCCGCCGAACCATCCGAAGGTGAACAGCAGCGCCACCAGTCCCGTCACCCAGGCCAGCGGCTGGCCCGTCAGCAGCAGCAGGAAGATGGAGGCCACGAGAATGTAGGAGCCGTATTCGATGCCAAGCGCACTCAGGCCCATGATCACTCTTCTCCGCTGGCGCTGCTTTGCGCCGTGACGTCGCGGCGGAGGGCGGCGACGAGATGCATGACCGTCTGCGCGAACATGACGACGACGCAAATCAGCACCAGGATCTTCAGAAGCGCCGGAGTCGGCGGGTTCCAGGCGGTCCCGGTCCCTTCCAGGTGGATGTCGCCGCCGGGCGTGTGGGTTGCCTTCCACGACATGATCCAGGCCGCATAGGCGAGGCCCGCGAAGAACACGAGCGCGATGAGCGAATTGATGATGTCGAGCCAGCGGCGGCGGCGGGGCGGGATCGCGTCGTAGAACATGCGCACGCGGATATGCCTGTCGCGCGCAAGCGCGATGGGTCCGCCGACAAGAAAGATCGCGGCGATCAGGAAGATCGTGCTTTCATGCGCCCAGAAGGTGGGGGCGTCGAAGACATAGCGCGAGATCACCTCGAAAACCGTGATCAGGAAGGCCAGGAAGATGGCCCATGCAAAGAACCTGGTGGAGCCGGCGACGGCGCCGTCCAGCCTGGTCCGGATTTCGCCGTCGGCATCCTCGGCATCGATCGTCAACTCGTTCGTCTCGGCCATCTGGTCTCCTCCCGATGGAACTGGGTCCGCGCCCGGACGCGTGTCGCCGGGCGCGGAACGGCGTGGCTACAGCAGGTTGCGACCTTCGAGATAGGACGTCACCGCATCGTAGTAGCGCTGGGTCATGGCGGATTTTTCCGCCCAGACCTTCCATTCGTCCTGGGCGATGCGGCGGAACTTGGCGCGTTCGTCACCGGACCAGTTGATGATCTCGATTTCGGGATTGGCGCGCGCCTCGGCGACGGCCTTGGCGTCGAGAAGCCGCACCGAGTAGATGTGATTGAAGCTGAACTGCTTCACGGACGCGTCCAGGATCGCCTTGAGATCGTCCGGCAGGCCGTCCCAGACCGCCTTGTTCATCGAGATGTCGATCAGCGGCAGCGAATGGAATCCGGGATAGAGCGGGTAATGGGCGATATCGTTCATGCCGAGCGCCTGGTTGGTGGCGAACACGGTGTTGTCGGCCGCCTGCACCACACCCTTGTCGAGCGCGGAAAAGATCTCGGAGCCGGGAAGGGCCACCGGCGAGGCGCCGGCCTTGGAGAAGATCTGGAAGACCATGCCCTCGGGAGCGCGAAGCTTGACGCCCTTGAGGTCCTCGACCGTGCGGATCGGCACGCTCGACACGAAGGCCTCCGGCTCGGTCGCCGCCGCGCCGATGAAGTGCACGCCGTAGGGTTCGACCAGTTCGGCATAGAGCTCGTGGCCGCCGCCGGACTGCATGAAGCCCAGGAGTTCGAACGGGTCGCTCCAGGCCCCCACCAGATTGCCCATCATGGCGAAGGCGGGATCCTTGCCTGCGAAATAGCTCGGATCGGTCAGGTGGCCCTGGAGAATGCCGGAACCGACGGCTTCCAGCGTATCGGTATGGGGCACCACCGCGCCGATCGGCAGGATTTCGATCTGGATCCGTCCTCCCGACAGGACCCCGACATTTTCCGCCCATTTCTGCTTGTTGATGAAACCGGGTTCGCCCGCGGTTTCCGAAGTCTGGAACGTCCACTCGTAATCCGCCGCCAGTGCCGCGGCCGACAGGCCCAGAACCGAAACGGCCACGGTGGCCAGTCCGGCAAGTTTCCTCATGAAATTCATGTCTCTCTCCCTTGATTGATGCTTTGTTTATCAACCGGAAGGCATCAGTCAGCCCGGTTGTATTGCCGATAGTGCACATGGTTCGGCAATATGTTCAACATTGGAAGGCGATTTTATCCGTTTTCGACAGATCGGCGTGCCCACCGCCGTGTAGGCCGGCGGCCAACGGCAAAGGCGGGGAAGGCCTGGCGCCGCCGGGTCAGGCCCGGCGGCCGCAGGCGGCCCGCGGCGTTGGCTTCGCGGCCGCCGCCGTCATCAGCAACTCCATGCTCTCGGCATCCATCGGCTTCGAGAACAGGTAGCCCTGGCCGTAATGGCTGCCGAGCGCGGAGACGAAATCGAGCTGGGCCGGGGTTTCGATGCCCTCGGCGATGACCCGGAGGTTCATCGATTTGCCGAGCCCGATCAGCGCCTGCACGATCGCCGTGTTGCGGCTGTCGCCGCCAAGACCCAGCACGAAGGACTTGTCGATCTTGATGCAGTCGATCGGGTAGTCGCGCAGGTGGCTGAGCGAGGCGTAGCCGGTGCCGAAATCATCGAGCGCGATGCGGACGCCGCCTGCGGACAGTTGCTCGAGCACCTGGCGGACGTCGGAGCTGTCATTGCCCAGGAACACGCTTTCGACCACTTCGATCTTGAGGTCGCGCGGCGACAGGCCGTTCCTGGCGAGCCCGGTGAAGACCTGTTCCACGAAGCAGCCCGACTGGATGCTCGAGGACGAGGCGTTGACGCTGATGAAGTCGATGTCGAGCCCGATGCGCCTCCACCGCGCCATGTCGATGAGCGCGCGGTCGAGGATCACCTCGTCGATCTCGCGGGCGCATTGCCCATCGAGCAGGGCGTGCCAGAAATCGGCCGGACCGGAGATCGCGCCGCCGGCGTTGCGGACGCGGGCAAGGGCTTCCAGGCCCCGGATGCCCCGGGTCCTGAGGTCGACGATCGGCTGGTAGAACGGCTCCAGCCTGGCCTCGGCGATGGCGGAGCGGATCAGCGTGACGGAGCGCTTTTTCTCCTCGATCGCCTGGGTGATCGCCGGCTCGTAGGACTGCACCTTGCCGCGGCCGGTCTGCTTGACATGGTAGAGCGCCAGATCCGACCGCAGGAACAGTTCGTCCTCGCCGATGGCGTGACAGGAGCCGGTCGCGATGCCGATCGAGGTGCTCACCCTGACTTCCTGCTGGCCGTAGGTGATCGGCGCGCTGATCTCCCTGACCAGGATCGAGGCCAGATCTTCGGCCGTCCCGGTTTCGGCATCCACCTTCACCAGCACCGCGAATTCATCGCCGCCCAGCCGGGCGCAGAAGGCGGAGTCGGGGATCGCGCGGGCAATGCGCCGGGCCACTTCGCACAGCACCTCGTCGCCCGCAAGGTGACCGAGATCGTCATTGATGTCCTTGAAATTGTCGAGATCGAGGATGAGCAGGGCCTGCGACACCGCGTCGGCCGCCCCGCCCGCCAGTCGCCGTTCGATTTCGCCCTGAAACGAATGCCGGTTGGCGATGCCTGTCAGGCTGTCGAGATGGGCCGCGCGCCACAGCCGCTTGTCCTGCTCGTACTGGTCGGTGATGTCCTTGAGGATGCCGATGAGGCAGGTGGCGCCATCGTCCCTGCGTTCGATCTCGCCGATGGCGCGGATGCGCTTCCGGGTGCCGCGCGCCGTGATGAAATCGCTTTCGAGCTCGAAGGGAGTACCGGATTCGGCGCAGCTCCTGAGCTTCCGCGTGACCGCCTCCCGCTCGTAGTCCGGAAAGAACGCCAGCGCCTCCTCGAGCGCGGGCGCCTGGTCGCCGTCAAGCTCGTGGATGGCGAAGATCTGCGGCGACCACTCGAACTTGAGGCTGGCGGTGTCGAGCGACCATGCGCCGATCTTGGAGATCTTCTCGACCTGCGCCAGCAGGGTGCCGCGCTGGCGGGCATGCTGCTCGGCGATCCCGGCCTTGGCGGCCGTGACATGGGCGTCGATCAGTCCCGCCACGACGATGCGGAGCTGGTCGAACTGGTGCCGTTGCGTCGCCGTGGCCTTCCCCGGCTTGGTGTCGATGACGCAGAGCGTGGCGACATTGGTCCTGCCGTCGATCGAGATCGGCGCGCCGATGTAATAGCGCAGGTGCGGATAGCCGGTGACGAAGTCATTGTCGCTGAATCGCGGGTCCAGACGCGCGTCCTCGATCTCGAGGATGTCGTCGGAGAGGATCGTGTGGGTGCAGAAGGCGCTGTGGCGGCTGGTCCCGCTCACGTCCAGCCCCACCCGCGCCTTGAACCACTGCACGTCCCGGTCCAGGAAGGAGATCAGGGCAATGGGCGCCTCGAAGATCGCCGCCGCCATGTTCACGATGGCGTCGAATTGCGGCGTCGGTTCGGAGTTGAGGATTTGCAGGCGGTAAAGCGCGTCAAGTCTCTCGAGTTCGTTATGGGGAACGGGACAGTTCATCTTGGCACCTGCAGTCTGGTAAGTCGCGGAAAATCGGAAACGCTGGTCCGGCCCTTCTCCTAAGCCATGGCCGTTTGGCCGGCTTTGCCTTCAAGTGTCGTCATGGGCCCCTCCTTTGGACAACTCTAAGGCGGTCACCCTAGGCAGCTTTCGTAAAGAGGGTGCTTTTGATTGCATGCGATAAGTGGGAATGAGAACTGTCCCGTTATTTCTAGTTGCCGACCGCCCACCCGGGTCTGATCAGCGGCGCCCCGGGCCCTGCGGCGGCGGAGCGCCGGATCGTCAGGAGGCAGCGGCGAGCGCCATGGCGTCGGCGCCCGCGGGATAGCGCAGCCGGTCCGAGGGGTCGGTCGCGGCCCGCCAGACCGCTTCGGCGACATCGCTTTCCCTGGTGGTCAGCGCCGGGTTGGCAAATCCCGCGAAGATCGGCCCGGCGAACGCCGCATAGGCTTCGGGAATGAGATCGGCGACCGGAATGTCGGTGTTGGCCGCAAACCGCGTCGTCGGCGCGTAGCCCGGCTCCACCAGCCGGGCGCGGACGCCGAAGGCGGCGAGCTCGTGGGCGAGCGACCCGGTGAAGCCCTCGATCGCCTGCTTGCTCGCCGTATAGGCGGCGGCCAGCGGCATCGGCGCGAGGGTGACGCTCGAGGTCACGTTGACGATCACGCCGGAACGGCGCGCCCGCATCTGCGGGATCACCGCCTGCGTCATCGCCATGACGCCGAATGTATTGGTCTCGAACACCTTTCGCACATGCGCCATGGGGGTTGCCTCGAAGGCGCCGACGACGCCGATCCCGGCATTGTTGACCAGCACGTCGACCGGTCCCGCGGCCTCGAGCGCGGCGGCGATGCTTTGGGGATCGGTGACGTCGAGGGCGAGGATGCGGACGCGATCGGTCTTGGCGAACAGGCCGTCGCGCGGCGTGCGCATGGTGGCGATCACGCTCCAGCCCTGGGCGAGGAAATGGCGGGCGGTTTCAAGTCCGTAGCCAGACGAGCAGCCGGTGATGAGGGCGGTGGGCATGGGGGTCTCCTGTGTTGGATGTTGACGGGACCGGTCTACCGCGCCTAAGCTGGACTATCATCAATCCATAATCCTGATTTCGTTTGCGAGAGTCCGGAATGTCCGATCCTCTGTCCGAAGTGATCCAGCTTCTGCGCCCGCGCGCGGTCTTCGCCAAGGAGATCAGCGGCCGCGGCCGCTGGGCCGTCCGCTATGCCGAATTCGGTCTGCCCGGCTTCTGCGCCATGACCGAGGGACAGTGCCGGCTGGCGGTCGACGGCGAGGCCCCGGTCGTGCTGGAAAAGGGCGACTTCGTGCTGCTGCCCGCGACGCCCGCCTTCACCCTGTCGAGCATCGATCCCGGCCCGCCCGTGCACGTCGATCCCAACGCGGCCGCGGCGGGCGAGGGGGCGACCCGCTACGGCCGGACCGAAGGCGCGCCCGACATGCGCCAGTTCGGCGGCTATTTCTCCTTCGCCGCCGCCGATCCGGGGCTGCTGGTGTCGCTGCTGCCGCGGATGAT
>NZ_JRJG01000031.1 GCF_000759435.1 Hoeflea sp. BAL378 | reverse complement strand
GATGGTGGCGAGGCTGGAGACGAAGCCCGAGGCGAAGCCCGCCACCGCCAGGCCGAAACGGAGGCCGAGCAGGCGCATGGCGACATGGCCGGCGGCGCCGATGGCCAGGATCAGCACCACCAGCAGCCAGACCTTGTGCAGGTTGACCGCGTCCAGCGGCCCGAGAAAACGGTCGGGCAGCAGCGGCCAGATCACCAGCGTGGCGATGGCGAAGATCAGGCCGTCGCCGACCTCCTCGTCGGTCATCACGCCCGTGACGAAGCGGTGGATGGGACGCTTCATCGCCAGCACGACGGCGATGCAGGCGGCGAGCGCGCCGGCGACCAGCGTGTCGGCCATGGCCAGCGCCCCCACCAGCGGCATCAGCAGGAGCCCGATTTCCGTCGTCAGGCCGGGGTCTTCGCGGCTGCCCTTGAGATAGGACAGGGCGGTGAGCAGGGTGACCGCCCCGACCACCAGCGCCAGCAGCGGAATGCCGCCGACGTGAACCGACACCGCGCCGGCGAGCGACGCCAGCGCAAAGGTGCGGATGCCCGCGGCGCGGCGCAACGGGCCTTCGCCCTTGCTGCGCTCGCGCTCGAGCCCGATCAGCAGGCCGATGGCGAGCGCGACGGTGAAATTGATCCAGGGAGGCGGCAGCATCGGGTGGGCCATGGTCTCCGGCAGTCCGCCGTTGGCCTGCCCTCGGCACTTTTTTGCGGCATTGCGGCGGGGGGCACAAGCAATTTTCCAGGCGGGCGGGGATCGGCCGGCTGCGGCAACGGTTCGCCCTTCCCCAAGCCGCCTTCGCCGGTGTAGACACGGCTGCCGATCCACCCACAGCCGGACCCTTGCCATGAAAGCCGTTCTCTACGAAGAATTCCGCGCGCCGCCCAAGCTTGTGACGCTGCCCGATCCCGCCCCCGAGGCGCACGGGGTGGTAATCAAGGTCGAGGCCACCGGCGTGTGCCGGAGCGACTGGCACGGCTGGGTGGGGCACGACCCCGACATTACGCTGCCGCATGTGCCCGGCCACGAGCTCGCCGGCACGATCGCCGCGGTGGGGCGCGAGGTGACGCGCTGGAAGATCGGCCAGCGGGTGACGGTACCCTTCGTCGGCGGCTGCGGGAGTTGCCCGGAATGCCATGCCGGCCACCAGCAGGTGTGCGACCACCAGTTCCAGCCGGGCTTCACCCATTGGGGATCGTTCGCCGAATTCGTCTCGATCCACCGCGCCGATCTCAACCTGGTGGAACTGCCCGAGAGCCTGGATTTCACCACTGCCGCCAGCCTCGGCTGCCGGTTCGTGACCTCGTTCCGCGCCGTTGTCGACCAAGGCCGGGTCTCGGCCGGGGAATGGGTGGCGGTGCACGGCTGCGGCGGGGTGGGGCTTTCGGCGGTGATGATCGCCGCGGCGTCGGGCGCGCAGGTGGTGGCGATCGACATTTCCGACCGGGCGCTCAAGCTCGCCCGCGAGGTGGGGGCCACGGCGGTGATCAACGCCAAGCACGTGGCCGACGTGGCCGGCGCGGTGCGCGACATCACCCAGGGCGGCGCGCATCTCTCGCTCGACGCGCTGGGGTCGGTGGCGACCTGTGTCAATTCGATCAACAGCCTGCGCAAGCGCGGCCGGCACGTCCAGGTCGGGCTGATGGCGGGAGATCACAGCCTGCCGCCGATCCCGATGGGGCGGGTGATCGGCCATGAGCTCGAGATTTTGGGCAGCCACGGCATGCAGGCGCACCGCTACGGCGCGATGCTGGCGATGATCGAGGCGGGACGACTGAAGCCCGACCAACTGGTGGGGCAGAGGATCTCACTCGAACAGTCGATCGCTGCGCTCACCGGCATGGACCGGTTCGAGGGCGCCGGCGTGACGGTGGTGACGGAGTTCTGAGGGGGAGGGTTTTTGCGAAGGCAAAAACCCCTCCCCAACCTCCTCTCAAGTCCCCTCCCCAACCCCTCCCCACAAGGGGGAGGGGCTTAGCCCGGGCCTGCCCTTATTGCTCAAATCGGGCTCACCACCCGGACAATCCCCCGGTTTGGCAGGATGCGAGATGCACGCGTAGCCCCTCACCCTTGTGGGGGTCCGAAGGACGGGCGAGACCCGTGGCTCGCCCTGGCTAGGTTGGGGAGGGGACTTTAAACCCTTCAGGCGACCGCGGCGATTTCCACGGGCCGCGTCTGCGCCGGGTTGAACCGGGCCGAGGACATGCCGCCGGCTTTCAGCGTGACGATGCTGCCGGCGGGGATCTCGTGCCACTGGGTCTGGGTGTCGTGGAACGGTTCGGAGACCAGGCAATGGCCCTGGTTGTTGCAGGTCGGCGCCGAATAGAGCGTGGGGGCGCGGGCATCGGTGGAATAGCGGATCGCATAGAGCGTCTCGCCGTCGGAGAAGGCGGCGGTGAAGCGCACGAGCTCTTCCACGCCGGCGCGGGCCGATTCGGCGAGCGCGAATCTTATGGCCTCGGCGAAGGCGCCGGCAGGATCGGTCTCGAGCCCGAATTCGATCGCCAGCAGGAACAGGAGTTCGGAATC
The DNA here is from genome assembly GCF_000759435.1 of Hoeflea sp. BAL378. Lineage (GTDB taxonomy): Bacteria > Pseudomonadota > Alphaproteobacteria > Rhizobiales > Rhizobiaceae > Hoeflea. The sequence goes on along the minus strand of NZ_JRJG01000031.1, from coordinate 7,340 downwards.
GGTGGTGCCGTGGCGGGCCTGGTAGAGCCGGTCGGAGAGGGCCGCCTCCATCGGCCGGCGGATCTTCTCGAAGCCGGCGATCTGGCCATTGTGCATGAACGACCAGGTGCCGTGCACGAAGGGGTGGCAGTTGTCGCGGCTGGTGGCGCCGCCGGTCGAGGCGCGCACATGGGCGAGGAACAACGGCGAGCGGATCTGCCGCGCCAGCGATTTCAGATTGCAGTCGGACCAGGCGGGCAGCACGTCGCGGTAAAGCCCCGGCTCCGGGCGCTCGCCATACCAGGCGATGCCGAAGCCGTCGCCGTTTGTGGCGGTCTTGGCCTCGGTGGCCCGGTGCGACTGTTCGATCAGCGAATGGCCCGGCGCGGAAACGATCTGTTCCAGCGGGATCGGCGTTCCACGATAGGCGGCCCAGCGGCACATGTGTTTCTATCTGCTCCGGTTGTGCATCCGGTGATGCATCTCGTTAATCATACGGCTTGCAGTTTTCTCAAAGGTAAACGGCAGCAACGCATGGACCAGCGCGGCGGAGGCGGCGAGGAACAGCCGGCCGGCGAACCAGCCGGCGAACTTCATGTGCTCGAGATAGGTCTCGTCGACCGAGTGCGGGTGGTCGGTGAACAGGCGGGCGATCGGTCTGGACATGGTTGGGGCTCCCTCGCTTTTATGCAAGGGTGAAGGATAGACCGGTTTCCGGAGACATATGTCCCGAATATCCTTTGAAGCCGGGATGATTTGGGATATATGTCCCACAATGCACAAGATCGACGATATGGATGTCCGAATCCTCAGCCAATTGCAGCGCGACGGGTCGCTTTCGGTCGATTCGCTGTCGGAGCGGGTGCATCTGTCGCGCAACGCCTGCTGGCGGCGCGTCAAGGCGCTGGAGGAGCGCGGCATCATCAAGGACCGCGTCGCCATCCTCGACGCCGAGGCCGCCGGGTGCGGGCTGTCGGTGTTCGTGTTCGTGCGCGCGGCGAGCCACGACGCCGACTGGCTCAAGAGTTTCCGCGAGGCCGTCGGCGGCTTTCCCGAGATCGTCGGCGTCTACCGCACCTCGGGGGATCTCGACTACGTGCTGCGCGCCCGCGTCTCCGACGTCAAGGCCTATGACCGGCTCTACCAGCGGCTGATCGCCAAGGTGCGGCTCGCCGACGTCTCCGCCTCCTTCGTGATGGAGGAGATCAAGGAAACCACCGCCATTCCGCTCTCGGCGCTGGGGCGCGGCGCCACGGCCTGATCGTGCGGCAGGGCCCTGGCAGAGCTCAGGGGCGCGCCTTGGCCCGGTCGATCGCCTGCTTGAGCGCGGCGGCGCGGGCCTCGACCTGGTCGAGGCTAGCGGTGCCGCGGGCGGTCTGGCGCTCGAGGTCGAACTTCATCTCGTCCAGCCGTTCGAGCTTTTCCTGCTTGGGCGGGGTGTCGTGCCCGGACGCCTGGTCGGGGGTGGGATCCGGGTCGCGTTCGGTCCTGGTGGGCATCGTCGTCTCCTTCCGTGATCGAGGGTCGCGGGGTCAACGTGCGCGGCGCCGCGCGGTTCCGCGCCGCCCCAGCGCCCTGCGGGAATGCTGCGCTGCGGGCGCATGGCATTGAACACTCCGTTTCAGGGACGCCACTTATATGCCGGGTCCACGCACGCTACATTGGCGTCAACGCAACCCTTGCCGGCCCCAACCGCCGGCCGCCCCCAGGAGACTGCCATGTCCATCAGACCAGTCCGTCACCAATCCTCCGCCGTGCCGCATCTCGAGGGCGCCGGCGTGCATCTCAAGCGCGCCTTCGGCTTCGACGATCCCTCGCTCACCGACCCGTTCCTGCTGTTTGACGATTTCCGCAACTCGAGCCCGGAAAAGTACCTCAAGGGCTTCCCCTGGCATCCGCACCGCGGCATCGAGACCATCACCTATGTGCTGGCCGGCACCGTCGAGCACGGCGACAGCCTGGGCAACACTGGAACGCTGGGCGCGGGCGACGTGCAGTGGATGACCGCCGGGCGCGGCATCATGCACCAGGAAATGCCCAAGGGGGATTTCGCCGGCAAGATGCACGGCTTCCAGCTCTGGGCCAACCTGCCGTCGGCCATGAAGATGACCGCGCCGCGCTACCAGGATGTCTCCTCCGCCGACATTCCGGTCGAGGTCGACGACGACGGCACCGCCGCGCGCATCATCTGCGGCGAGTTCTGGGGCAAGCGCGGCCCGGTCGACGGCATCGCCGCCGAGCCGTCCTATGTCGACATCTCGGTGCCGCCGGGCCGCAGGAAGACCTTCAAGGTCGACGCCTACCGCTCGGCCTTCGCCTATATCTTCGCCGGTTCCGGCAGTTTTCGCGATGCATCCAAGCCGTTCGGCGTGCTGGTCGAGAAGGAAGTCGAGGGCGAGGAGATCCAGATCCGCGACATGTCGGGCGACCGCACGCTGGTGGTGTTCGACACCGGCGACGAGATCACCGTGCAGGCGGGCGACGAGGGCATCCGCTTCCTGCTGGTTTCCGGCAAGCCGATCCGCGAGCCGGTGGCCTGGCACGGGCCGATCGTCATGAACACCCGGGCCGAGCTGATCCAGGCGGTGACGGAGCTGCAGAACGGCACCTTCATCAAGCCCTCCCACTAGGCCCGATCCAGACTGCGCGGAACCGCGGGAATGCCGGGAACCGTCCCGGCATTTTCGTGTCCGCCCTGCGCCTGCGGCGACCGGCCCCCGGTCGGCCGGCCGTCGCCCGACCCCGCGCGCCCGGAGCAACCACGCCGCGAGGCCCAAGCCGAATTCGCGCCGCGAACCGGCCGCAATCGTTGATTATGCCCGAACACCGCTTGCGTTGCCCGGGCGGTCCGGGTCAAATGGCGGCGGGGTCCGGCCATCGCGCGCGACGCGGTCCATCCGGCGGTTCAGGCCCGATTTTAGGAGAGATGACGCGATGAACGCTGTGTACAAGCCTGGCGACGGCTACACTTATTTCAGCGAGGTCAGCAAGATCTGCCAGTTGTGCACGACGCTGGTCGGCAAGATGCTGCCCGACGGGGTTCACCCCTCGCACTTCGCCATCATCCTGCATCTGGTCCGGAGCGGCGACGGGATCACGCCGCTCAACCTCGCCAGCGCCATGAACCTGTCCAAGGCGACCATCAGCCATTCGATCCAGGTGCTGGAAAAGCGCGGCTACATCGAGACCAAGCCGTGCGAGCACGACGCCCGCTCCAAGCAGGTCTTCCTCACCGACGCCGGGCGCGCCTTTTGCGACGAGGCGATCAATGCGGCGGCGCGGACCTTCCACCATATCCTCCGCGACGAGGATCGCCAGATCATGACCGACGCGCTGCCCGGCCTGGCCGCGATCCGCGGGCTGCTGGAGGCCAATCGCGAGCCCGTGGCCGCCGACGATCCGCGTGTCGACACCGAAGTGCTCGGCATGCATGTGCTGGCCCTTCGCGGTCAGGCGCCGGGGTAGCGTCGCCCGCGGCGGCCGTCAGACCGGTTTTCTAGGCGAGCCGAGCGTGCAGCCCGAACAACCCGACGGACACTGGCTGGACCGTGAGCCGGCCGGACAAGGCCCGGGCCGGCCATGGCCGATCCATCGCTTGACCGATGCGGGCAGCAGCAGCTTCCAGACCACGTACAGGGCGGCGGACGCCACCAGCGAATAGGTGATGATCGCGTCGATCACGGCCTAGCCTCCAAGATAGATCGCGGCCCGGTAGACCACGAAGGACGCGCCATAGGCGAGTGCCATCATGTAGACGAACATCAGCACCGGCCAGCGCCAGGAATTGGTCTCGCGGCGCACCACGGCCAGCGTCGGCGCGCATTGCGGCGCGAACACGTACCAGGCGAGAAGCGACAGCGCGGTGGCCAGCGGCCATTCGGCGGCGATGGTCGCGCCCAGCGAGGCATCGCTGAGCGCCGCGCCGCCGACCGCATAGACCGTGGCGAGCGCGCCGACGGCCACCTCGCGCGCGGCCATGCCGGGGATCAGCGCCACCGCGATCTGCCAGTTGAAGCCTATCGGCGCGAGCAGCGGCTCGAGCGCATGGCCGATGATGCCGGCGAAGCTGTGGTTGATCGCCGCGTCGGTCGCGCCTTCGGGGGCGGCGGGGAAGGTGGAGAGGAACCAGATCAGGATCATCATCGACAGGATCAGGGTGCCGGCCCTGCGGATGAACATCAAGGCGCGCTGGAACACGCCCATCGCCACGCTGCGCAGCATCGGCAGCTTGTAGCCCGGCAGTTCCATGATGAAGGGCTCGGTCTTGCCGCGCCAGACGAAGGTGCGGAAGATGAAAGCGACCGCGAAGGCGCTGACGATCCCGGTGAGATAGAGCGAGAACAGCACCAGCCCCTGCAGGTCGATGAGGCCCGCGACGGTGCGGCGGGGAATGAAGGCGCCGATCAGCAGCGTGTAGACCGGAATCCGCGCCGAGCAGGTCATCAGCGGCGCCACCATGATGGTGGCGAGCCGCTGCCGGCGGTTCTCGATGACGCGGGTGGCCATGATGCCGGGAATGGCGCAGGCGAAGCTCGACAGCAGCGGAATGAAGGAGCGGCCGTGCAGGCCGACGCCGCCGACGACGCGGTCCATCAGGAACGCCGCGCGCGCCATGTAGCCGATATCCTCGAGCAGGATGATGAAGAAGAACAGGATGACGATCTGCGGCAGGAACACCAGCACGCTGCCCACGCCGGTGATGATGCCGTCGGTGAGGAGGCTCGCCAGCATGCCGTCGGGCAGGGTCTGCCTGGCAAGGGCATTGAGGCTGTCAAATCCGGCACTGATCATGTCCATCGGCGGCCCGGCCCAGGAATAGACCGCCTGGAAGACCAGGAACAGCACCGAGAGCAGGATGAGGATGCCCAGCACCGGATGCAGCAGCACGTCGTCGATGCGGGCGCTGATATCGCGCGACACCGCCGGCGTGCCGACGAAGCGGGCCACCATCGCATCGGCGGCATGATGGGCGTCGCGGATCTCGGCGGCGCCGCGCTCGCTCCAGCTCGCCGCCTGTCCGGCGGGCCGCCGGGCCAGCGCCAGGTCGAGCTGTTCGAGCAGTGCCGCGGCGCCGCCCGGCGACACGGCGACGGACCTGACGACGGGGATCGACAGTTCCCGCGACAAGCCCTCGGCGTCGATGCGGATGCCGCGGTGGTCGGCGATATCGGACATGTTGAGCGCCAGGATCATCGGAAGGCCTGCGCTCCGGAGCTCGAGCACCAGCCGCAGGATGAGCCGCAGATTGGTGGCGTCGGCGACGCAAACCAGGAAGTCCGGCCGGTCGAAATCATCAAGCCGGCCCAGCACCGCGTCGCGGGTGACGACCTCGTCGGGGCTGCGGCCGCGCAGGCTGTAGGTGCCCGGCAGGTCGATGGCCGTCACCTGCCTGCCTGCCGGGGTGACGAACTGGCCTTCCTTGCGTTCGACCGTGACGCCGGGATAATTGGCGACCTTCTGGCGGCTTCCGGTCAGCGCGTTGAACAGCGCCGTCTTGCCGCAATTGGGATTGCCCACGAAGGCCACGCGAGACGTCCTGGCGAGGGTGTCGAGCATCGCCTCACTCCGCCGCCAGCGTCATCGGCACAGCGGCGGCGCAGTCCACCAGGACCGCGTTGGCCTCGCGCCGCCTGAGCGCCACGCACATGCTGTCGACCCGGACGGCGATGGGATCCCTGCCGATGAAGCCTTCATGCAGGATCTCCACCTGCGCGCCCTCGACCAGGCCGATTTCCAGAAGCCGCTTTTCCAGCTCCAGGTCGAAGGCGGTCCGCGGCACGCCGGGCGCCGCGCTGCCCACCTCCCTCACGACGCCGCGCAGACCGCGCCGTCCCTGTCCGAGTTTCACGAGGGTTGGCGGGGTGTCTGGCAAGGTCGGCATGGCGGTGACGGTTCTGTTGGACTGGAGGCCGGGGCCGGTGAGCCCCGTTGCAATTTGACTACACCCGGCCAAAACTGGAGTCAAAAGGTATGAATTAGAACGCTTCCAAGGAGTTAAAATGTCACAGGCACGGCCCCGGCCGCCGATCCGGCCACCGCATCAGCCGGCGGTCGCCCCGCCCGGGACTTCACTGCGGATCGCGCCCCTGGAGTCCGGTCAGCCCCTGCCCGCGGTCAGGAACACGCCCGCGAGCATCAGCGCGATGCCCAGTCCGGCGCCCGGCGTCAGCGGCCGCCGCGGCAGACCGAACAGGCCCCAATGATCAAAGACCGTGGCGCCCAGCATGTTGCCGAGGATCACTAGCATCAGGAACAGCGTGACGCCGAGCCGCGGCACGGCCTGCATCGAAACCAGCACCTGGTAGGCCCCGAACAGGCCGCCGAGCCAGACCCACCAGGGCAGCCGGGCAAGCTGGCCCAAATCGGGGGCGCTCGCCCGGGTGACCAGCACCATCAGCCCCAGCACCAGCGTCGCCAGCGCAAAGGCCAGCAGCGCCGCAAACAGGGGATTGCCGCCAAGGGCGGCGGACATGCGCGCATAGATCGGCCCCTGCGCGGCGATCAGGACGCCGCCCAGCATCGCCGCCAGACCCATCAGCCAGGACAGACCCGGGCTCACAGCGTCTTGTACATGTAGGTGGTGGCGTGCAGCGCGCGGCCGTCCGGATCGAGCGCGAAGCCGGGGATCACACCCGCGGTCTCGAACCCCGCCGCCCGGTAGAGCGGCTCGGCGCGGTCGCCGGTGCGGGTGTCGAGCGTGACGAGGCGCTTGCCCGCGGCGACCGCCTCCGCGTCGACCGCCTGCATCAGCGCGCGTCCGACGCCCTTGCGCCTTGCGGCGGGCGCCACCATCATCTTGGCCACCTCGCAACGGTGCGGCTGGTTGGGCGGAAGCGACAGGATGAGCTGCACCGAGCCGGCCGGGACGCCGTTGAGCGTGGCCAGGAGCAGCCTGCGCCGCCCGGCGCGCACCTCGGGGAACACCTGCTCCTCAAAGAACCTGAGCCCGTCGGCCCGCGTGAACGGCTGCATGTAGCCGATCGCAGCGCCTTCGCTGACGGTCTCGGCCATGATCCCGGCCAGGACTTCGGCATGGGTGTCCAGCTCGTCCGCACCCAGGGCATGAATGGCGATCGCGGTCATTTCGGCCTCACACGAGAACGATCAGGTAGGATGCCGGCTGATCCCCGGTCTGGAAGCGCGACGGCCCGAAGAGCTGGTAGCGCAGGCAGTCGCCCGCCTCCAGCACCCTCGTCTCGTCGGAAATGGTCACGGCCAGGATGCCGTCGAGCAGCACCAGATGGTGCTCGTGCCCCGGCACCGACGGCGCCGCATAGGAGATCTTCTGGTTGGCCGCGAGCTCGCAGCGCACCACTTCCGCCGACAGCCCGCCGCTCGGCGGCGAGACGATGCGGCGGGGG